>NZ_OZ245358.1:2733148-3351297 GCF_965226395.1 Bacterioplanoides sp.
AACCGTGGCCGTGAGTTATGGCTATAACCATGGTGAGAGCATTGCTTTGAGTCAGCCGGATTTGTTGGTGGATAATCTGTTGCAGCTGGTTGCCAGCGCTTAGCTACATGGATACAAATCAACACGGATACAACAAGGATATTGCTTAGATGTTAGAACTGAGCCTGAACTATTTAATGGTGATTTGTGGACTACTGGTAAGCGCCAGTGTGGCGATGACGGCATGGGTTATGAGCCGCAAGCATCAACAGCTGGCGCAGCAGCATGAACAGCAGTTAGCAGAACAACAGTTACTGCAACAGCAGGCCTTCGAACAGACGCAGGACGAGCTGGCACGGACGCAACAAGAGCTGGACGATTTACAGCAACAGCATGCTAATCAACAAAAGCAACATCTGGAACAGCAGCGTCAGGCAGAAGCCGAATGGCAGCAGGACTATCACCAGCAGCAGCTAGAGCTGACACGACAGCAACAAGATAATAAAAGCCAACAACAACAGCTGGCAGTACTGCAACAAGAGAAGCAGCAGTTATTGCAGCAGGTTGACCAGTTACGTGACAACAATCAGCAGCTGCACACGCAACTCGCCACTGAAAGCGAAACCCGTCAGCTGCAACAACAGAACGCCGACGAAAAGCTGCAGTTGTTGGCTGACAATAAAACCCAGTTGTTAAAAGAGTTTGAGCTGCTGTCGCAAAAGGTGCTGGAACAGAAGGCACAGCAAATCAGCGAACAGAGCAAGCAACAAAGCGAACAGCATAAACAAGGGCTGGATGCCTTACTGTCGCCGTTTAAGCAGCAGCTCGAAGGCTTACACAAAAAAGTGGAAGATGTGCATCTGCACGATGCTAAAGACCGGGCTTCCCTGCGGGCACAAATCGGCGAACTGCATAAACTGAATCAACAGATGAGCAGTGAAGCTCAGGCGCTGACCACCGCCTTAAGGGGCGAGCAGAAAGTGCAGGGTAACTGGGGCGAAATGGTGCTGGAAACCGTGCTGGAACGCTCTGGCTTACGTGCCGGTGAAGAATACGTTCGCGAGCAGAGTCATCAGGATGACAGCGGCCAGCGTTATCGCCCGGATGTGATCATTAATCTGCCGGAAGGCAAACACATCATCATCGACGCTAAAGTGTCTCTGAATGCCTATACCGATTCCATCAATGCCGACAGCGATGAGCAGCAACAAGCCGCATTAAAGCGCCATGTGGAGTCAGTACGTGCTCACATCAAAGGCTTGAGCGAAAAAGCTTATCAGCAGCTGGAAGGGCTGAACTCACCAGACTTTGTATTCTTATTTATGCCTGTAGAGCCGGCGTTTATGGCGGCTTTCCAGCAGGATGAGCAACTCTTTAACGATGCTTTTGAGCGTCGAATTGTGGTGGTAACGCCAACAACCTTGTTGGCCACATTACGCACCGTTGCCAGTTTATGGGCGATTGAACGACGTAACCGCAATACCGAAAAAATCGCCGATCAGGCACGGTTGGTGTACGAAAAAGTGGTTAGCCTGGTGGATTATATGGAGAAGCTGGGCAAGCAACTTAACACCGCTCAGGGCACCTACGAAGACGCCTGGAAATCATTAAAACAAGGGCGGGGCAACCTGCTGAATCGTGCCGATACCTTCCAGAAACTGGGCGTTCGGGTGAAAAAAGAGCTGGCCCGCAATCTGGTCGAAGAAGCCAATGCCGAGGATGAGCTGCATCAATCTCTGGAGCAAGCTCCTGAGCAGTCAATCGACACTGAGAAGCAGCAACAGCAAGAGATTGAGCTGTAGTCTGTTGTTACCAGCAGTAGCTGGCTGAAACAGTAAAAACCAAGCGGGGCGGTCAACAACTCAACCGGTTGTGTTAGAATCGCCTGCAAATTTTTAACATTCACTAACGAATCAAGAGAGATCAGCCATGGATATTATGGAAGTCATCAAAGACCAGGTCGAAAACAACGACATCCTGTTGTACATGAAAGGTTCTCCGAACCAGCCAATGTGTGGTTTTTCTGCACAAACCGTACAGGCGGTGATGGAGTGTGGTCAGAAGTTCGCTTACGTTGACGTATTATCCAACCCGGAAATCCGTGAAAACCTGCCAAAATACGCTAACTGGCCAACCTTCCCACAATTATGGGTGAAAGGTGAACTGGTCGGTGGCTGCGATATCATTACCGATATGCACCAGAAAGGTGAGCTGAAGTCGGTATTAGAAGAAGCGGCTCCTGCTGAATAAAAAAACCTCTGTAAAAACAAGGTTAAACGCAAAAGCCAGCACATAAGTGCTGGCTTTTTTTGTTTCAGAAATAACTCATTTGGCTGGTTTGTTAGAGCTTTGTTGCTGTTATTGAAACTTAAATTAAGAATAAGAATTATTTATATATCAAATAAGATTAATTCTGATTTTAATTCATTTTTTTCTTTGTGCTGATAATAAGATTTGCTAGCATTCTCGCTCATATTTTAATCCTTATTAATTAACCTAACTGAGAAGAGAATTCAGATGAAACTGATTAAAGGAATTTCTGTTCTGTCTGCTGCTGTTTTACTGGCAGCGTGTGGCAGCGATGATGACGATGACAATGGACCAGCTCCGGGCAGCAATGCGCCATCGACTTATACTTTTGAAAGTGTTGTGGACTCTCAGGAATCAGCGGTTTCTTACTCAGGTCAGGTTGCTCGTCAGGCTCTGATCAATGAGCTGAAAAAGTACATCGCGGATGATGCTTTCCAGAATGGTGGCCTGAGTCAGGCGGCGGCTCTGGGTGAGTTAAATCGTATTTATGCGGCAGGTACAACTGATGTGGTTGGTAATCTGACAGCAGTTAATATTTATACCGGTGGTGATGAAGCGACTCCGGTTGGTGTATCGCTGAAAACAGACGGCGCTACTCTGGTTCAGGATACCTATGCTGAGCTGTCTGGCGATAAAAATCTGTTAGGCAAAACAGCCGGTGTTGATAATGCACTGACTTTAGATGAATTTATCGGTTGGGATATTGACGCGATTGCCGTACCAGGCAAAGCCGACGCAACAGGCGAGCGTTCTAAGCCATATGCTCTGATTCAGGAATGGTTTGAATCCGCAGCGGCATTAGCTGGTGACGGTAATAGCTCCACGGATTATGTTGATACTACGAATGCTCTGGACTATTCGCAGTTAATTCAGAAGTTCCTGCTGGGTTCTGTAACTTACTCTCAGGCTGCTGAAGACTACCTGAAAGCGGATAAAGGTCTGTTAAAGCAAAACAGCGAAGCTGATAAAGAAGGCAAGCCATATACCAGCCTGGAACACCAGTGGGATGAAGGTTTTGGTTACTTCGGTGCTGCACGTGACTACAACAACTACACCGATGCTGAAAACAAAGCGCAGCAAGACAATGACACTAACAGCGATGGTGAAATTGATCTCAACGCCGAATACAGCTTTGGTAACTCTGTTAATGCTGTAAAACGTGATGTGGGTTCTGCTGAGTTTACTGCCACTGACTTCTCTAAAAATGCGATGGATGCTTTCCTGAAAGGTCGTCAGATTATTCAGGATAACTTTGGTACCGATCCAGTTGCAGGCGAAGGCTATCACGTAGATCTGGTTGAACAGGCGGGTATTGCTCTGGAAAACTGGGAAAAAGCCATTGCTGCAACCGTAGTTCACTACATCAATGATACTCGTGGTGACCTGGCCAAAGTTGGTACTGTTGATTTTGATGCTGCTGCTGTAAGAAGCTTGGCTAAACACTGGGGTGAAATGAAAGGTTTCGCTTTGGGTCTGCAATTCAGCCCAATCACTAAGTTTGCTGAAGCTGATCAGGTTAAAATGCATGAACTAATGGGTGAGAAGCCTGTCTTTGATACGAAAGCAAATGCTGACGCTTATGCAGCAGAGCTGTTAGAAGCACGTGCTATCATTGCAGAAGCTTACGATTTTGCTGATGACAACGTTGCTAACTGGTAAGTAACATCATCTAGCTTTGTTATTATAAGGGCTGCATCTGCAGCCCTTTTTAGTTTAAATCCATATAAAAAAGGTGGGTAAATATGTCAGTTAAATTATGGACCAGTATTGCTGCCAGTACATTATTAGTTGCCTGTGGAGGCGGCGGTGGTGGCGGTTCTTCCTCTGGTGGTACTGCCAATGATGCCTGTAGCGGCCTTAATTCCGCTAGTTTTAATTGTGCAACCAGCTTGCGTTCGGTGGTTGATAATGCGGTTAAACCAGCGGTTAACAACCTTCAGGGTTTGGTCGGTACACTGAATACAACAACTCAGGCCTATTGTGCTGATATAACCAATGACGCTAATAAAACAGCCGCACAAAATGCCTGGAAAGCAGCAATGGCTGAATGGCAGAAGCTGGAAGTAATGCAGTTTGGCCCAATCGCTGAGCAGCGCTCTAACTTTTACAACTGGAATCGTAATGACAGCTGTAAAGTGGATGAAGAAGTAGTGAATTCCACTGCAAATGGCTATCAGCTGACCAATAATGTCGAGCCAGTACGTTTCTCATTAGATGCGCTGGACTATTTATTGTTCACCGGTTCTTCTAATGTCAGCTGTCCGGAAGTGAACAAAACAGCTGCGCTCAGAACCTGGGATGCTCAGGATGAGGCGACCCGCTTGGCTGAACGTTGTAATTACACCCAATTAGCCACGGCTCATATGGTAAATAATGTGGCTGCTTTAAAAACAGCGGTTGATAATTATGATATTGGCACCTCAGCGAACTTACAGACTGCTGCTGATGGTATTTCGGATGGTTTGTTCTATATCGATAAGCAAACAAAAGACGCTAAGTTAACTGCAGTTTTCCCAACTTCTAATGCGGGTATTTTTACCTTGTCTGCGCTGGAATTTGATGCTCGTAACCCATACGGTAAAGAAGCCATTCAGGCGAACCTGGAAGGGGCTTTGGCGCTGATGGATAACGGCTTGGATGATTACCTGACTGCAGCGGGAGAGCCTGAGGTAGCTGCCCGTATGAAAGCAAGCTTGCAAACTGCTATTGATGCTACGGCTGCAATTAGTGGTGATATTCGTTCGATTGTAACCGGTGCTGATGCAGCAACTTGTATTAATGCGGCAAGTGATGCTTCTGAGTTGGAGAAAGTCTGCTCGCTGGATGAGAAAATCAAAGACTTTACCGACGATTTAAAAGGTGAGTTTGTTTTGACGCTGGGCTTTAGTGTTCCTAACGATGCACAAGGCGATAATGATTAATCATCCCTGTTAGACAATGCCGGAGATATTGGCTTATCAGCCAATATCGCCGCGCATATGATTTCCCCACCAGATACT
This sequence comes from Bacterioplanoides sp., assembly GCF_965226395.1. Taxonomy (GTDB): domain Bacteria; phylum Pseudomonadota; class Gammaproteobacteria; order Pseudomonadales; family Oceanobacteraceae; genus Bacterioplanoides. The sequence goes on from NZ_OZ245358.1 coordinate 2,738,437, forward strand.
TTTCTGCTGTTTCAACACCACTTCCGTTAATCCTGACTGATCATAGCGCCATAATTTGCCTTGCCCCTGGCTGATATAAGCGACTTTTCCCATACGGTCTGCCACCACACCTTTGGCATATTTCAGCGACAGATGCTGCTGCAACTCGGGAATTGTTTCTTGAGTGTTCCACTGACTGATCAGATGTCCACGTGGATTGGTAATTAACGCCTGAGAGTCGCCAAACGCCGTAACGCTGGCACTGTAGCCCTGCATTTTAAAATGGAAGGCTCCTGGTTGATTATCACTGAATGACAACTGGTTGTGCTCTGGCTTCGCTAAGGCAATCACGACTGGATACTTGTCGTCTTTTTTATACTGACAACCAATCATTAAATCACCATCGGGCAGTGCATCCAGATGGCGGGCCGTGAGCGCATCCTGATTAACAAACCATTGATGAGTAATGTTTTGCTGTTGGGTATCAAACAAGCTGACATTGGAATGGATGTCGTCAATATTTAATGGCTTACGGCCACTGTCCGGATGGGTTTTAACCCCAGTGTTGGCAATGGCTAACACGGTTCTGTTTGATGCAGTTCTGTTTGATGTAGTGGAGGTTTGCCAGACCAGTTCATGGGGGCCGATACCACCGCTATTAAATTCATTGATCAGGGATAAATCCTGAGCGTTTAATTGCAGTAATTTCCCGCTTGCTTGTTGGTAATCACTGGCGGTGGCATAGATAAACTGGCCATCGTCAGAAAATACCGCATGGCCTTCAAAATGCTGATGATTTGGCGGCAATGCAGACGCCAACAGCTTGCCATTAAAGTCGTACAGAGTTAATGCGGCACCGGGAATCCGGGAGCACACCAGAATATGTTTTAAATCGGGTGAAAAACACGCCAAATGCACTTCGTCGTTAACAGCAAAATCGGCGCGCACCTGGCCTTGCTGATCAAAGGCCAGTACGCCATGTTGATACGTCTTAACGGTTGGATCTGGCTGAACGCGATAACCGCTGACCAGCCAGCCACGCTGTGTGGTCAGGTCGGCAAAATCACAGGCGCTTAATAACGGCAGGCTAAGCCCGGCTTGTAAAAACTGGCGACGTCGGATGGCCATGGTTATCTCTTCAGTAATAGCTGGTGTAATAAGGGCTTGCTGACTTTCGGTAGCGTAACGGTTTGTTCGCCGTCGGGTTGTTTCCAGGTGCCGAATGCCTTATCCCAGATCGCCAGAACAGAACCCAGATTCTGGCGGCTGTGTCCGGGTGAATGATGGAGCTGATGTTGGACAGGGCTGATCAGGATATGTTCCAGTCTGCCAAAACTGATAGGCACCATGCTGTGACGCAGATTAGCCCCCAGCGTGTTAAATAATAAAACAAAGCCGGAAATTCCGAACAGCTGCCAGGCTTGCTGTTGTACCCCAAAGCCATAAAAGAAAAGACCAATCATCAGGCCATGCACACTGGATGAGCGCAGTTGATACAGCAGTTTCTCTAACGGATGGACGCGCAGTAATGATAGCGGAGTGAGTACCGAAGCACTGTGATGCACGGCATGAATACGCCATAACCAGCGGCTGTGCAGCAGCTTATGCAACCCATAGCGGCTTAAGTCTTCAGCCAGAAATAACACAATGCTGTAGCTGATCAGTAACGTCAGCGATGTACCGCTTGCCAGCTCGGCGGCCGGTGAAATACTGCGGAGTGTAACAAAAGTCCAGTTAGCCACACTGATGCTGACCACCAACCAGAACCCGGCCGAACCCAGAAACAGCAGGCTATTGAGCAGTATCAGCAGATAATCTTGTCGGGTCGATGTGTTCCACCAATAAGACAGTGTCAGCCAGGGTTTCAGATGTTGTTTCCGGGAAGGCCAGGACGCTGTTGCCCATAACAGAACAATCAGCGCGGCACTCAGCCAATAGCCCCAAAAAGTCCGGCTTTCTGGTGCTTGGACAATGGCGAGCAGGGCTTGCCACCACTGAATCAGGGTAAATTGCAAGCTATCCGGGAACAGATCAGAGAACGCGGGCATAACCAGTCGTACGATGAAATCAAAGTCTGAATGATAACTCATCTCCAACACCTTTAATATTGAATCTCATTTGTGGTTAAATGCGTTCCAGTTTTCTTATTAGTAGTTCCTGCGGAGTAAGCCGTGTCTAAACTGTTCCTGAACTTTCCTTTTACTACCTCGCCTTTGTTCGCAAATCCGGGTCGTTATGCGGCCAAGCCGTTAGCATTGGCTGTGGCTTTAGCGGCTGCGCCCGTTGCTCTGGCGGTTGATGCCAGCGATGACGAAGCGGTGCTGGACAATGTCTATATCACTGGTGGCGCCGATGAGATTCGTCGCCAGCCGGGATCGGCGACTCTGATTGATGATGTAGCGCTGGATACGTTTGAATATACCGATATTCACCGGGTGCTAAATGCCGTACCTGGCGTTAACCTTCAGGAAGAAGATGGTTATGGCCTGCGTCCGAATATTGGTCTGCGTGGCACCGCTCCTGAACGGAGTAAAAAAGTAACAGTAATGGAAGACGGTGTGTTATCTGGCCCAGCTCCGTATTCAGCGCCAGCGGCTTATTACTTCCCGAATGTATCTCGTATGAGTGCAGTAGAGGTGTTTAAAGGCCCGTCCACTATTCAGTATGGCCCAGCGACTATTGGTGGGGCGATTAACCTGGTGAGCCGCCCAATTCCTTATAACAACGAAGGAGAAGTTGATGCTCAGTACGGTAGCCATGACTTCCGTCGTTTGTCGGCTTTTTACGGTGGTCAACAAGGTAATGTTGGCTATCTAATCGAAGGTTTGCACGTTGCCACCGACGGCTTTAAAGATCTTGATGGCGGTGGTGATACCGGTTTTGAACGTAATGATATTAACTTTAAAACCAGTTATCAGTTATTAGGTGAAGAAAGCAGCCAGTTATTCCAACTGAAGCTGGGCTATGCTGATGAAGAGTCAGATGAAACCTATCTGGGTCTGACGAAAGATGACTTTGACGATGACCCGTATCGCCGTTATGCCTCCTCTCAGCTGGATAATATGAACTGGGAGCATACTCAGGTTCAGCTGACGCACCAGTTTGAAATGAACGATTTTACGTTAACCACCGATGTGTATCGTAATGGTTTTGAACGTGACTGGTTTAAGTTAAACAGCTTTAACACCAACGACGTGACGTTAAGCGAGATTTTGGCTAACCCGGATGACCCACAAAACCGTTCCTTTTATCAGATCCTGACGGGAGAGCGTGCCAGTGGTCTATCTGAGGCTGAAGAGCTGAGAATTGGTAATAACGGCCGTAAGTTTGTTTCCCAGGGGATTCAGACCCGCGCTAATTACAGCATTAATACCGCAGAAATCAGCCATGAATTAGAAGTCGGCTTACGTATTCATCAGGATGAAATCCGTCGTCACCATACCGAGCAAAGCTATCGTATGCTGCCGGGAGGTATTTTACAGGCGGTTGACGGTACATTTGAGTCAACGACCCGTAATAAAGATGAAGCAACCGCCATTGCGGTGTACATCAAAGACGATATTCAGATTGATAACACCACCATTACCATTGGTGTTCGTCATGAAGAAATTGAAACTACGCGTACGGTTTATGACTTAGTGAATGGCTCCAGAGTCAGCAAAACGGAATTAGATCAATCGATTACGCTGCCGGGTATTGGTGTGTACTCTCAGCTGACCGATACCTTTGGTGTATTAGGTGGTGTGCATAAAGGTTTCACTGCAGCAACGCCTAGCAGTGATGACGATATTCAGCCAGAAGAAAGCATCAACTATGAACTGGGTGGCCGCTATAGCGGTTATGGACAGGCGGAAGTGATTGCCTTCTTAAACGACTATAACCAGTTCAGCGGTACCTGCTCTTTCCAGAATGGTTGTGATAATGATCTGGTGGATGATCAGGCCAATGCCGGTAATGCTCAGGTTTATGGTGTTGAAGCCAGCTGGGGCCATGAATATCAGCTCAGCCATCTGTCGTTACCAGTATCAACCAGCTATACCTATAGCCGTGGTGAGTTCGGTGAAGACTTTACCGATACTACCGGTGCTTTTGGTGAGGCCGGGCTGGATATTGAAGAAGGCTACCGTATTGCTTACCTGCCAGAACATCGTCTGAATGTACAAACTGGCTTGACCAATGGCGTATGGGCCGTTCATTTATCGGCTTTGTATCAGAGTGAAGTGCGCAATGTACCGGGCAAAGGCAGTATTGCCGAAGAAGATAAAGTGGATGCTTACACTGTATTCGATTTATCCGGTAGCTATCAGGTAACCAAACAGCTGCAACTGTACAGCACCGTTGATAACGTATTTGCTAATGAATATGTGGTAGCGGTTAAGCCTTATGGCTTCCGTCCGGGTAAAGATCGTTCTGTGAATGTCGGCGCTAAATTTAAGTTCTGATTGTGTTTTGATCTGAGCTTTGATTGGATTTTTAATCTAAGTAGCTCCGTTACAAAAAAGCCCGTCATAGATTAAATGCTATGACGGGCTTTTTATTTTCAGGTACCTGCAGAAGCTTTACTGCCCCTGCAGTGCAGAGCTTACAGGTCTTTCAACGCGGAAATTGTATCCTGCAGTACCTTCTTCGCATCACCAGCAACCATCAGTGAGTTATCACGGATAAACAGCTCGTTTGGAATGCCTGCGAAACCTGGGGACAAGCCACGTTTAACCACAACTACGGTTTTGGCGTTGTGCACATCCAGAATTGGCATACCAAAGATCGGGGAGTTTGGATCTTGTGCCGCTGCCGGGTTTACCACGTCGTTTGCACCTAATACGATAGCTACGTCGGTTTGTGAGAATTCCGGGTTAATGGCGTCCATTTCAACCAGCTGATCGTATGGCACTTCGGCTTCTGCCAGTAATACGTTCATATGGCCCGGCATACGACCGGCAACCGGGTGAATGGCGTATTTAACGCTGGCACCCTGAGCTTCCAGCATATTAGCCAGTTCACGGGTTGCGTGTTGTGCCTGGGCAACGGCTAAACCATAGCCCGGTACAAATACCACGTTTTGTGCGCCATCCAGCAACATGGCCAGTTCATCTGCGGAAGAAAACTTCACTTTGCCTTCGTAGAAAGCATCGTTTTCATCACGGCTTACGCCAGCGCTTTCAGCCATTGAACCACCAAACAAAACGTTGGTCAGTGAGCGGTTCATCGCTTTACACATAATGCTGGTTAAGATGATGCCGGAAGCACCCACCAGAGAACCGGTGATAATCAGGCCGTTGTTTTCCAGTACAAAACCTGCTGCAGCACCGGCTAAACCGGAGTATGAGTTCAGCAGGGCAACAACAACAGGCATATCGGCACCGCCAATTGGCATTACCAGGCAGATACCCAGCACCAGACACAGAACAATCAATCCAGCAATCAGCAGATCGGAGTTCAGTGGATCAACCGCCGCGAAGTAAGCCGCACCGGCCAGCAGAGCCACTAAGCACAGTTTTACGATGGTCTTAAACAGGAAAACTTTGTTGGAATCACCAATGCTGCCTTTTAATTTGCCCACGGCAATAAAAGAACCGGTTAAAGTAACGGCACCAATCAGAATTGACATAATAACGGCAATCGACCAGTCGTAGCTGGGAACAAATTTGCCCATTTCAGCCAGTTTCTGGCTCTCCAGATAGTTCGCTGCAGCAACCAGCAGAGATGCACCACCACCAATACCGTTCAGAGCGGCAACCAGCTCTGGCATATCGGTCATGGCGATTTTCTTCGCTAAGATCGCACCAATGGTGCCACCAATTAACACACCAATAATGATGTATTCGTAAGTCACTACGTTGTTATCGAGCAGAGCAACGATGACTGCAATCAGCATACCGGTAGCTGACATCTGGTTACCACGAACCGCCGTTTTTGGGGTAGTCATACCTTTGATGCCGAGGATAAACAGCACGGCAGAAACCAGGTAACCTAAATTAATTAATGTATCCACAATTCAGCCCTTACTTCTTTTTAAACATATTCAGCATGCGATCGGTTACCAGAAAACCGGCCACAATGTTGATGGTGGCTAAGGCAATTGCCGCACCGCCTAAAACGGTCGACAAAACCGTGGTGTGCTCACTGCCACCGGAGCTGAGGATGGCACCCACAACCACAATACCGGAGATAGCATTGGTGCCACTCATCAGTGGAGTGTGTAGGGTGGGTGGTACTTTGTTGATCACTTCGACACCGACAAAAACAGCCAGCACAAAAATGGTCAGGCTCATGATGAACATTTCCATCTTGGGAATTCCTCTTAAGCGTTTTCGATTTGGGCTTTTAAGCCATCGTGTTTAATGGCGCCGTCTTCGGTCACTAACGTGGCGGCGATGATGTCGTCTTCCATATCAATATTCAGCGCGCCGTCAGCCGCCATATTTAATAAGAAGGTGGTGATGTTTTTGGTTAACAGCTGCGATGCGTGTACCGGAACACGACCTGGGTGGTCGGTGTAACCAATAATGGTGACACCATCCAGATAGACTTTTTCACCTGCAACCGTGCCTTCGACGTTACCGCCGCGCTCTGCTGCCAGATCGACAATCACGGAGCCTTTTTTCATGTAATGCAGCATGTCTTTGGTGATCAGACGTGGGCTGGCTTTACCCGGAATAGCGGCAGTGGTGATCACCATGTCAGCTTGCGATATCTTAGTGGTCATCTGTTCGCGCTGTTTGCGATAAAAGGCTTCTGACTTCTCGCTGGCGTAACCCGATTCATTGCCGCTTTCGGTTTCCAGGTCAAATTCAACGAATTTGGCACCCAGAGATTCCACCTGTTCGCGTACTTCGGCACGAGTGTCATAGGCTTCAACCACCGCACCTAAACGACGGGCAGTCGAGATCGCCATCAGGCCGGCAACGCCAGCACCAATGATGAATACACGTGCCGGGTGAATGGTGCCCGCTGCGGTCATTAACATTGGGAAGTATTGTGGTAATGCCATGGCACCAGCCAATACCGAACGGTAACCACTGATGGCACCCATGGAGCTTAAGACGTCCATCGATTGAGCGCGGGTTGTCCGTGGAATAAATTCCAACGCAAACGAACGCACTTTTTTCTCGGCTAACTGGCTGACCAGTGGCAGGTTGAACCAGGCATCCAGTAGACAGATCAGGGTACTGTTTTCTTTTAACAGTGGGATTTCCTGATCCAGCGGCTGACGGACTTTTAAAATAATATCCGCTTGTTGGTATAACGATTCGGCAGTGGGTGCAATGCTGGCACCACAGTTGCGGTATTCGTCGTCAGCAAAATGTGCCTCATCACCGGCCCCTTGCTGAATCACGACTTCAAAGCCGTTATCCAGTAGCGCCTGAATACCCGACGGTATCAGGGCAACGCGGGCTTCCCCAGGATAAATTTCCTTAGGTACACCAATTAACATAGTGCGTACTCCTATAAGTTAGAATGAAAAATTTTTAAGCGAGCAAAAGCCACCTACAGTCAGTTTCCTGACCGCATCAGTGACTTTTGGGAAAATAATTTGGACTACATAGCGATCGGCTGTTCTGACTCATCAGCCGGGCGTAATCCCAGCGTATGTAAGGTGTGTGAACGCACCTGCTCCAGCAGTTGAGCGTTATCAATCAGAGACTCGCCATAAGAAGGAATCAGTTGTTTCAGGCGCTGTTGCCAGCCTGAGTTCATCTGTTGCTCAAAGCAGCGTTCCAGTACTTCAATCATGGCTTTGGCGGCAACCGAAGCGCCCGGAGATGCGCCTAATAAGGCGGCCAGAGAGCCATCCGCTGCGGCAACCAGCTCGGTGCCGAACTCCAGTTTGCCTTTGCCGTTTGCATCTTTTTTAATGATCTGCACCCGTTGCCCGGCGTGCGCTAAGCTCCAGTCGCTTGCCTTCGCCGTTGGTAAATATTGCTGCAGAGTTCTGACTCGGTCTTCATGCGACTGCAGCACTTCACTGATTAAATAACGCGTCAGATCCATATTGTTCAGACCCACCTGCATCATTGGCAGCAGATTATTGGCACTGACCGATTTGATCAGATCCAGCTTCGAACCTTGTTTTAAAAACTGCGTGGTAAATCCGGCGTATGGGCCAAATAACAAGGCGGGCTTGCCATTGATAATGCGTGTGTCCAGATGAGGAACCGACATTGGTGGCGCACCAATAGCCGCTTTGCCGTACACCTTGGCGTGATGCTGTTTCACAACGTCCGGGTTCTGACAGACCAACCATTGGCCTGATACCGGGAAACCGCCGTAACCTTTGCTTTCAGGGATGTTGGATTTTTGCAACAACGGCAAAGCACCGCCGCCAGCGCCTAAAAACACAAACTTCGCCTGAATGGTTTCGGCCTGGCGGGTGATGCGGTTCTTAACCACAACCTGCCAATGACCTGCGGATTTGTTGAGCTGGCTGACTTCGTGATTCAGCAGCAGGTCAAAACCGTTCTGCTGCTCCAGATTATTCGCCAGATTGCGGGTCAGTGAGCCAAAGTCGATATCCGCGCCATAGGCCACACGGGTAGCCGCAACGGCTTCACCTTGACCACGCTGGGCCATCACCAGCGGCATCCACTGTTGTAAAACGGCTGGGTCTTCGCTGTATTCCATATCGGCAAATAATGGATGTGCCGATAGTTTGTGATAGCGCTGACGCAGAAAATCTACGTTGTTTTCGCCCCAGACAAAACTGATGTGTGGCGTGGGGTTAATAAACTGATGCGGTGACGGCAGATCGCCAGAAGCGATCAGGGATGACCACAGCTGTAGGGAGATTTCAAAGTTGGCATTGATCGTCAGCGCACGTTCAATCTCGATCTCCCCCTGAGCCGTTTGCGGGGTGTAGTTGAGTTCACAATAACCCGCATGGCCAGTACCGGCGTTGTTCCAGCCATCAGTACTTTCGGCGGCAACGTCGTCGAGGCGCTCAACCATCAGAATATTCAGTGATGGATCAAGCTTCTTCAGTAACGTGGCCAGTGTTGTGCTCATCACACCACTGCCGACTAATAAGGCATCAACGTGTTTTTTGGTCATCGTCAGTCTCCCGAGCCAGTGATGAGGCGATTTATACGGATATGGGAGTTTGCTCGCAATAGCTGAGACAGGTATCCATCAGTAGAGTTTTTTATGCTTTTTATAATGTATTGCTTATGGATGAAATTTTATCCATTTGTTTTTGGTTATAAATTGGGCGATGAATTATTCAGAGATGACCAGGAATCTGGCGCTTCTTGCGTGTGTGAAAGCCATTGGCGATACTGCCTGTTTCTCTGGCCTTACTCTGATGAAAATGATGGAAGCAGTGATTCATAATCAGCCTGCGTTATTAGCAGACATTACTCGTTTGGCACAATGCCACGATGATATCGCTGTCTTGTGGTTGTATGGCTCCAGAGCGAAGGGTCGCTATCATGATCACAGTGATCTGGATCTGGCGATTGCTTTTCAGCGATTTGATTTATCAGCCGCGGATAAACTGACACGCCCCCATGAGTTGGCGATGCTATGGGCGGATGAATTAGGCATAACTACTGACCTGATCAGCATTGTCGATATTAATACGATTCCTGCGTATCTGGCTTTTAATGTGATTGAGCAGGGCCAGATTCTTTATCAGGATGATTCTCCCAGAGCCTATAAAGAAGCCAATCGCATCTACAGTCAGTACGAATATCAAATGATCGAGAACAAATATCATGACCATTGATGGATTATCGCTTTATCTCCAGGAAGCACAGAAAAACGCCCGGCGTAATCAAGCAGAGCTGGACGAATTACGTGATGACCTGATTGCTGGAAATTTTCGCTCCCGCGATTATCGGGCGCTGGAGCGTGTATTGCAGGTGTATATCGAGCAGTGTATTGGTCTGGCTAAGCATTGGCTGAAGCGTTTGGAAGGTGAGTCAGCCGCGGATGCCTATCAAACCTTTTCATTATTATGTGAGCGTGGTCATATAACAGCCAGTGAGCTGACTCAGTGGCGTAAAATACTGGGCATGAGAAACGGTTTGGTTCACGACTACCTGAATATTGATCTGGCGATTCTTGAAACGGTATTACGTGAACAGCACTATCAGCAATTGGCGGACTTCTCAGGCAAAGCGATCCATTTTTTACAGCAGTAATGCGTCAGCTGTTCCGGTTACAAGGGCCGAAATGGTGTTAACAGGCCTTAGTCAAAAAAATGTCTTAAGTTGGTGCGCCATTTGCTTTAGTCGTACTAATCAACTAAAAACGACAGAGAATTGGCTATGTTTGACGGACAAAGCATTCTGATTACCGGTGGCACCGGCTCTTTTGGTAAGCAATACACCAAGACCTTGCTGGCGAACTATAAGCCGAAAAAAATCATCATCTTCTCTCGGGATGAACTGAAGCAGTTTGAAATGCAGCAGGAATATTCCGATTCCTGTATGCGCTATTTTATTGGCGATGTACGCGATAGTGAGCGCTTAATGCAGGCCATGAAAGGCGTAGATTATGTGATTCATGCCGCGGCGATGAAGCAGGTTCCGGCAGCGGAATACAATCCGATGGAATGTATCAAAACCAATATTAATGGTGCTGAAAATGTGATCCGGGCGGCTATCGCAAACGATGTCAAAAAAGTGATTGCACTATCAACGGATAAAGCCGCCAACCCGGTGAATTTATACGGCGCTACCAAATTATGCAGCGATAAGCTGTTTGTTGCCGCCAATAATATGGTGGGAGGCGAGGTGCCACGCTTTGCCGTTGTTCGTTATGGCAATGTGGTGGGCTCGCGTGGCTCGGTAGTGCCATTCTTTCGTAAATTACTGGCTGAAGGTAAAACCAGCCTGCCGATTACCGATTACCGCATGACCCGTTTCTGGATTACTCTGCAACAGGGTGTCGATTTTGTGATTAAAAACTTCTCCCGGATGAAAGGCGGTGAAATTTTTGTTCCGAAAATTCCGTCGGTGACCATGTTGGATCTGGCAAAAGCCATTGCGCCTGAGATTGCTACTGAAGAGATTGGTATTCGTCCGGGAGAAAAATTGCACGAAAAAATGTGCCCACGTGATGACAGTTATCGCACGGTGGAGTTTGAAGATCATTATGTGATCTCTCCGGCGATTAACTTTCACGATGATGAGGTTAACTATTTATCCAATAACCTCGGTGAACAGGGGAAGCCGGTTGAGCAAGGTTTCTCTTACGACTCAGGCACAAATGACTGGTTTTTGGATGTGGCAGAAACCCAGGCGTTATTACAGGAAGCCGGTGCATGATTCCTTATGGTCGTCAGAACATTGATGACGAAGATATTGACGCAGTTATTGATGTACTGAAATCCGATTTCCTGACTCAAGGGCCTAAAGTCCCGGAGTTTGAACAGCATGTCGCCCGGTATTGTCAGGCGAAGTATGCCGTCGCAGTGAATAGTGCCACCTCAGCGTTACACTTGGCGTGTCTTGCTTTAGGGGTGAATGCCACTAGTCGGGTATGGACATCGGCTATTTCTTTTGTTGCCAGCGCCAACTGTGCCCGCTATTGCGGTGCAGAGGTGGATTTTGTTGATATTGATCCTGCGACCATTAATCTGTGCCCGCAAGCGCTGAAAAAAAAATTACAACAGGCGGAGAAAGATAATTCACTGCCGGACGTGGTTATTGTTGTACATATGGCAGGCCAGCCTTGTGATATGGTCTCTATTCATGCCCTTGCCAAACAGTATGATTTTGCTGTTATTGAAGATGCTTCCCACGCCATTGGTAGTGAATACCAAGGAAAAAAAACCGGCTCATGTCAGTTCAGTGACATCACGGTATTCAGCTTTCACCCGGTTAAAATTATTACCACCGCAGAAGGTGGCATGGCAGTAACGAATAAAGCATCACTGGCCGAAAAAATGCGCTTGTTGCGCAGCCATGGTGTTACCCGTGATGCCCATCAAATGCGCTGGGAAGAATCTGATCCGGAACCAGGCTCTTGGTACTACCAGCAGCTAGAGCTGGGTTTTAATTACCGTATGACGGATCTTCAGGCAGCGCTGGGAATACGTCAGTTAAATAAGCTGGATAGCTATGTCGCTCGGCGTAATCAGCTGGCGCAGGATTATCACCAAGCCTTGCAGACTTTACCTCTGACCTTGCTGCCTATCAGTGAAAACAGCTTAAGCAGCTTTCACCTTTATATTATCCAGGTTGCAGCTGCAACGCATAAAAACCTGTTTGAAGCACTAAGGCAGGCTGGTGTTGGTGTGAACCTGCATTATATGCCTATTTATTTACAGCCCTATTATCGTGACCAGGGTTTTCAACCGGGTTATTGCCCGAAGGCCGAAGCTTATTCCGCCAGCGCCATCAGCTTGCCTCTGTATCCGGGGCTTTCTGACGAAAACAGAGAATATGTTTGTGATACGCTGAAGACGCTTTTGGCAAAAGAGGGAGTACTATGAGAATTGCTGTAATTCCTGCGCGCGGAGGCAGTAAACGTATTCCGCGCAAAAATATTAAGCCGTTTTCCGGTCAGCCTATGATTGCCTGGACGATTGCTGCGGCGAAAAAATCAGCTGTTTTTGATCGTATTATTGTTTCTACCGACGATGAAGAAATTGCCGCCATTGCCCGGCAATACGGTGCAGAGACTCCGTTTGTACGCCCGCCTGAGCTCTCGGATGATCATACCGCAACAACGGCTGTTATTGCCCATACGATTGATTATTGTCAGCAACAAGGTATATCGCTGGATGCAGTCTGTTGTTTGTATGCAACCGCGCCTTTTATACAAGCTGAGGATATTGAAAAGTCGTACCATCAATTTTGTCAGGACGACTGGGATTATTGTTTTACCGTGACAGATTTTCCGGCCCCTGTTTTCCGTTCTTTTAAAGCGCTGAATACTGGTGGCGTTGAGATGTTCTATCCGGAACATTTTAATACCCGCTCTCAGGATCTTCCGGAAGCACTACATGATGCCGGGCAGTTTTATTGGGGAACAGCACAAGCCTGGCTGGACAATAAAGTGATTTTTTCAGAGCGATCCCGTGTATATAAAATACCGCGCTGGCGGGTGCAGGATATTGATACCGAAGACGACTGGCAGCGTGCTGAACTGATGGCACCGGTATTGTTGGGTAAGCCTTCGTGAAAGTAGCGTTTCGTTGTGACGGCTCTGTATTGATTGGTACCGGTCATGTGATGCGCTGCCTGGCATTAGCTGATGCTTTGTATCAGTCTGGTCATGAAGTTGTTTTTATTTATCGCCATATGACCAATGCTTTAAAGAATATTCTGAAAGAGCGTGGTTTTGGTACTTATTCTTTACTGCAAGATAATGCGGTTGTAGTAACAAGCACGGTAGAAAAACATACACCAGATAAAAGTAAGCAGGAAAATCCGTATTTACATTGGCTTGGTGTTTCTGAAGAGCAAGATGCCGCGGATACGTTGCAAGTACTGAATAGTATTCAAGTGGATTGGCTGATTGTTGATCATTATGCGTTGACGCTGGACTGGCATCAGACAATTAAAACATCAGGATGCCAGTTATTAATTATTGATGATCTGGATCGGCCTTATGCGGGTGATTTATCACTGGACCCGAATAAAGTGGATGATTTTCATCGTCTTTCCGGGCCTCAGTACGCATTGATTCATTCTCGTTTTTCTCAGCATGCACAAGCGTTGCCTGCCCGATCAAAATTGTCACGGGTTTTGATATTCTTTGGTGGGATTGACTCGGGTAATATTACTTCAATAGCTTTGCATGGGCTTATGCCATTGCTAGAGCAACAACCACTAATACTTGATGTTGTGGTTGGTAAACAAAACCCGAATATCGATACAGTTAAAACCTTGTGTGATCACCCGAATATTCAGCTTTATATTCAAACGGATCAGATGCCGGAATTAATGGCCTCTGCTGATCTGTTTATTGGTGCTGCCGGTTCTGCAAACTGGGAGCGTTGTGTGATGGGTTTGCCTGCTGTTTTGTGTACGTTGGCTGATAACCAGAAAGTTATTGCTGAACAATCGCAGCAACATGATAGTGCCTTGTATTTAGGAGAAGGTGAGGCAGTGGAGGGTGAAGACTTTAATCAGGCAGTCCAGTCTTTAATGCAGAACAACAGCCGGGTGCAGCAGTTGTCTATTAATGCACAAAACCTTTGTGATGGGCATGGCTGTCGCCGGGTGATCGCCGTAATGGAAAATATGAGATGAGAATCAGTGTTGTTTGTAGTAACCCGGCACACCCGGTTTGGCCAGAGCTGGAAGACTGGTGTCAGCAGCAAAGGCTACAGTCACATCAGGTCGAACTTGTTTGCACGCTTTCTGAGTTAACACCAGGCGATTTATTATTTCTGGTTTCTTGTGGCGACATTGTGTCTGACAATATTCGCAGCCAATACCAAAAAACACTGGTTTTACATGCCAGTGATTTGCCTGAAGGGCGTGGCTGGTCACCTTATATCTGGGATATCTTAGCGGGAAAAAACCGAATCACCGTTTCTTTGTTAGAAGCCAGAGAGCCGGTGGATTCAGGCGATGTATTTTTGAAAAAAAGCATTGAATTAACGGGCCATGAATTGTTATCTGAAATTCATCAGCAACTGTTTGCCGCAGAATGTGAACTGATGAGCTGTTTTGTGCAGGAATATCCGGAATTGAAAGCTCAGCCGCAGGATGAAAAAAAGGCCAGTTATTATCGACTCAGAACCCCTGATGACAGTGAACTGGATATCGACTTAACAATTCGAGAGCAGTTCAATCAGCTGCGGGTGGCGGATAATCAACGTTTTCCCGCATTTTTTAATCATCATGGGCGCAAATATCGTTTGCTTATTGAGGATGTAACGGATGAGTAACGCCGAAATTTTTTCCATAGCCGGGCGTCAGATTGGTAGCGATTGTAAGCCTTATATTATCGCTGAGTTATCCGGTAACCATAATCAGTCAATTGATCGAGCTTTAGCGCTGGTTGATGCCGCGGCTGACGCAGGGGCTGATGCCATTAAGCTGCAAACCTATACCGCAGAGACCATGACGCTGAATTCAACCATGCCAGGGTTTGTGATAGATAACCCGGAGAGTCTGTGGCATGGCCGTTCGTTGTACGACTTATATGAAGAAGCACATACGCCCTGGGAATGGCATCAGGCGCTATTTGAGCGTGCTAAAGAAAAAGGCATTACGATTTTCAGCTCGCCATTCGATAAAACATCCGTTGATTTTCTCGAAACCCTCAATGTGCCCTGCTACAAGGTGGCTTCCTTTGAGTGTATTGATATTCCATTAATTCGTTATATTGCCTCCAAAGGCAAGCCCATGATTGTCTCAACCGGTATGGCAACTCTGGCCGAGATCGATGATGCCGTGCGTGCTATGCGAGAAGAAGGATGTGAGCACTTTGTTTTATTAAAATGCACCAGCACTTATCCGGCAAAAGCCTATAACAGCAATATCGCTACCATCCCGCATATGAAGGGGCTGTTCCACTGTGAGGTTGGATTATCGGATCACACGTTGGGAAGTGGTGCGGCAGTAGCAGCGGTGGCGCTGGGTGCTTGTGTGATTGAAAAACACTTTACGCTATCGCGAGCAGACGGCGGTGTAGACAGTGCATTTTCGATGGAACCGGATGAGCTGAAACGTCTGGTACAGGATACGGAAACGGCTCATCAGGCAATGGGAGCCATTCAGTATGGCCCATTAAGTGATGAGCTAGGTTCGGTACAGTTTCGGCGCTCCTTGTATTTATGTCAGGACGTGAAAAAAGGTGATGTCTTAACACCCTATAACGTACGTGCAATTCGTCCGGGTTTTGGTTTACCGCCGAAAGAAATTGATAAAGTTTTAGGTTGTACCGTGACTTCAGATCTGCCAGCAGGGACGCCACTCAGTTGGTCGTTATTGAAATAAACTTATGTTAACGGTTCTGATTATAGGCTGCGGCAATATTGCCGGGGGTTACGACTTGAATACTCAAAGCGAGTATGCTCTGACCCATGCGGCTGCTTTAAATAAGTCAAATCAGGTGACTCTGGCCGCTTGTGTTGATAACAATAGACAGGCGGCTGAAACCTTTGCTGAACAATGGGCCGTTAACAACAGCTACAGAAAACTTGAAGAAATACCCAAAGAAAGCCAGTTTGATATCGTTTGTATTTGTTCACCCAGTCACTGCCACGAAACACATATTCAGCAGGTCATTCATTTTCGGCCCAAGGTCATTTTTACCGAAAAACCCATTACGACTTCGCTGTTGTCTTCCGGCAATATTCTGCAGCAATGCGAGTCCCACAGTATTCATCTGCTGGTGAACTATAGCCGCTACTGGGATCAGAAACTGAGCCATTTTATTGATGAGTTTCATGCCGGGGGCTATGGAGAATTACAATCCATATCCGGGTTTTATAATCGCGGTATCTTAAATAATGGCTCTCATATGCTGGAGATTTTACTGCGATTGTGTGGGCCATTAACCATCTCGGCTAGCGTGTTGAAGTCGGCTTCAGAGGTGCATGGCGATACGGATTTACATGCCATGCTGGCTACTGAATCCGGTACGCCCATCTCATTGCATTGTGTTGATGCCACACACTTTAGTTTGTTTGAATTACAGGTAATAACAACGACCGGCGAATATTGTATGCGTGACGGTGGCTTGAGCTGGCATAAAAGGGTTAAACAAGATAACCCAGTGTATACCAACTACTCAAAACTGGGTGAGGTGTCGGTTTCTGACGGTGAATATTTACCAGTGATGGAGCATGCAATTGATGATGTAATCAAGCTGGCTCAGAGCTCAGACACCCGCCCAAATTATGATAGTGCCCGACGAGCCATTGCAGCTCAGGCTTTGTGTGAAGAACTTGTCAGGAGAGCAGAATGTCCTCTATAAACCCGCCATCACTAGCGCAGGAATTATTAGCCATTCATGGTGGTGAGGCGGTAATTACAACGCCTTTTCCACGCTATAACAGCTTAGGGGAGGAAGAGCAGCAAGCCGTTGCCGAGGTAATGAAAACCGGCGTGTTATCGCAGTTTCTGGGTTGTTGGCATCAGGACTTTTATGGCGGTGAGCAGGTCAGAGCGTTTGAGCAGGAATGTGCCGAGTTCTTTCAGGTAAAGCATGCCATTACGGTTAACTCCTGGACATCCGGGTTAATTGCCGCAGTTGGTGCAATTGGTATTGAGCCCGGCGATGAAGTGATTGTCAGCCCCTGGACTATGTGTGCCAGCGCCACTGCGATTCTTCATTGGAATGCGATTCCGGTATTTGCTGATATTGATCAGCGAACGTTTAATTTATGCCCGCAGTCTGTACGAAAAAATATCACGGAAAAAACCCGTGCGATTATGGCGGTGGATATTTTTGGCCAATCGGCGGATATGCTGGAATTACAGAAAATCGCGGATGAATTTAATCTGAAAATTATCTCAGACACCGCTCAAGCTCCTGGGGCTCGGTATCAGGAAAAATTTGCGGGAACACTGGCCGATATCGGTGGTTACAGCCTTAATTATCATAAGCATATCCATACTGGTGAGGGTGGTGTTGTTGTTACCAATGATGACGAACTGGCTGAGAAGGTTCGGTTAATCCGCAACCATGCGGAAGCGGTATTGGCTGATCGTGATGATGTACCGCTGACCAATATGATTGGTTATAACTTTCGCCTGGGTGAGTTGGAGTGTGCGATTGGACGGCAGCAGTTACAAAAATTGCCAGGTGTGGTTGAAACGCGGCAACAATTAGCCGCCCGATTAACCGAAGGCTTGAATGGC
Source organism: Bacterioplanoides sp. (assembly GCF_965226395.1). Taxonomy (GTDB): domain Bacteria; phylum Pseudomonadota; class Gammaproteobacteria; order Pseudomonadales; family Oceanobacteraceae; genus Bacterioplanoides. The sequence continues at coordinate 2,756,184 of NZ_OZ245358.1, forward strand.
CTGACAGGGTTAACACTGCCTTATGTGCAGCCGCTGGCAACCCATGTGTACTACATTTATCCGATGATTGTGGATCATGAGCAGCTGCCAGTCACACGGCAACAGATTGCTGAGGCTTTAATCGCAGAAGGTGTTGAGGTTGCGACCCGCTATCAGAATCTGCATCTGTTGCCGATGTTCCAGAAAAAAACCGCCTATGGTACCTCTGGCTTTCCATGGAGTGCGGATTTTGCACGTCAGGATGTGTGTTATGACAAAGGTATTTGTCCGGTGGCAGAAGAGCTGAATGAACATAGCTATCTTGGATTTGGCTTATGTGTCTATGAGCTAACGGAAGCGGATATCGATCTGATTGTTAAAGCTTTTCATAAAGTCTGGAAGGCAATGGTGATTGATGATGTTTAAGCAGGAATTAATTCAGCATTTACAGAGTCAGCAGGAGGTTCCTAGGGTCAGGGAATTTCTGGTTACTGATATCAATAACGATTATATTGCCTGGTTGAATGATCCGGTTGTGGTTCAATACAGTAATCAACGCTTTATCGAGCATTCTTATGAAAGCTGCAGAGCTTATTTTAATAATATGCAAAGCAGTGATAACGCTTTTTTAGCAATCGTTGACCCATTGCTTGGTCATGTTGGTACTATGACCGTTTATATCAATCATCATCATGCAACGGCTGATATTGGTATTTTATTAGGTAATAAAGATGCCTGGGGAAAGGGCATTGCCACACAAGCCTGGTGCCTGGTGCTCGAAGCGCTTAAGAAAGTCCCCTATCTTCGGAAAATAACGGCCGGAACTCTGGCTTGTAACGAATCAATGATTCGCCTGGCACTGCGTTCCGGAATGTGTGCTGATGGTCAGCGGCATGCTCAGGAAATTGTCGATGGTGTTGCTGTCGATATTCTTTTCTTTGCTTATTACTGTGATGAAAACGAATAAACTATTGGCTATTGCCCATGATGCCGGCGCTGCTAATCATATTCTTGCCTGGTATTTATCCGGTGATTTATCCGATTACGACGTTGCTTTTTGTTTTTATGGGCCGGCTCTGAAGCTTGCTCAGGAAAAAGGAATTCCTGTTGCTAACCAAAGCTATGACCGTTTAATTCCTCAATTTGACGTTGTGTTGTGTGGAACAGGGTGGGCAACGGATATTGAGAAGCAAGCTATGCGTCTGGCTTCCCGATTAAAGATAACAACCGTTGCCGTGTTTGACCACTGGACGAATTATTCAGAAAGGTTATTGCTTGGTGGTCAACCTATCGCCGTTTCGGCGATTTGGGTGGTTGATGAAGACGCACGTACTTCGGCTAGCGCGGCATATCCATCAATCAGTGTGGTGGTTAAAGAAAACCGTTACCTGAAGGGGATTGCAGAAGAAGTTTCTGACTGGAAAACCACAAGTTCAGATAATGTCGTACTCTTCATTATGGAGCCCTTGAGGCATTTCTCGTTAGGATCAGAAGCTGCCGAATGTCACTGTTTTGACTTTTTTATGGCGAACCTTAAGAAGTTGAGTCAATTTCTTATCGCGCCAGCTCAGACAAATATTATTATTCGTCCACACCCGTCAGATGACCCGGGGAAATATCAACCTCTTATTGATCGTTATTCTCAACATGATATTCATATTGATAACGAGACATCGCTGACACAGCAGATTGCAGAAGCACAGCTGGTAGTTGGTATGCAGAGTTATGCACTCGTGATTGCATTGGCAGCAGGAAAGAGAGTGGTAAGCAGTCTGCCTGAAGAAGCTCCGGCATGTATTTTGCCTCATCAAGATATTATTCATTTGAAGGATAGTTAGCCGTGCAATATTGCAAACATTGCCTGCAACCAGATACCCGACCCAATACGGTATTTACCGCAGAAGGTGTCTGCCCTGCATGCAATTATTTTTCTGAATTACAGCATGTTGATTGGCAGGAACGTTTTGAGATTCTTCAGGAATTAGCTGCCGATTATAAGCAGCGGGCACAGCAGCCTTTTGATTGTATTATTGGTGTCAGCGGCGGAAAAGACAGTACACGTCAGGCATTATTTGTTCGGGATAAGTTGGGTATGAAGCCACTATTAGCCTGCTTGAGTTATCCCCCGGAACAGGTTACTGAGCGTGGTGTCGATAATATTTCACAGCTGATTAATCTGGGATTTGACTGTGTTATTTGTGCTCCGGCTCCGCAAACCTGGCGTGAGCTGATGTGCTTAAGTTTTGATAAATTTACTAATTGGGCAAAATCGACAGAACTGGCTTTATTTAGCTCAGTTCCTCAGTTAGCCATTCAATATGGCATTGAACTGATATTCTGGGGTGAAAACCCTGGCCTGCAATTGGGTGATTTAAAAACACTCGGGCGAACCGGTTATGACGGCAATAACCTGAGGAATATGAATACCCTGTCTGGTGGAGCACTGGACTGGATAACTGAATTAAGAGCTGATCAGGGTGATTTAATTCCTTATCGTTATCCAACTCTGGAAGAGTTTGAAGAAGCCAATATCTCCATTGTTTATTTGGGCTGGTTTTTAGGTGATTGGTCGTTGGTTAATAACGCCAGCTATTCGTGTCTGGAAGGTTTACGTATTCGTGATGATGGTGTTGAAAATACTGGTGACTTATACGGTGTGACCGCTTTGGATGAAGACTGGGTAACGCTGAATCAAATGATTAAATACTATAAATTTGGTTTTGGCCGGGTGACTGATTATGTTAACGAAGAGATTCGACTGGGGCGTATGGCACGTAGTCAGGGCGCTGAATTAGCTGATCAATACGACTCTGCTTGTGGTGATCATTATATCGAGTCTTTTTGTGAATATATTGGTATCAGTGTTCAGCAGTTTTGGGAGAAAGTGCGTGCTTCGGTGAATCGTGAGCTTTTTGACGTTTATGCTGATGGTCAGATTGTACCTAAGTTTCAGGTCGGGGTGGGTTTATGAATACCACTATGATCGGCATTGTTGATTATGGAGCTGGTAATCACCGTTCTGTCACCAGTGCTGTGCATTCGTTAGGTTACCGAACCCGTATGATTCGTAGCGCTGAAGATATTAGCGGTATCGATTTATTGCTGTTGCCTGGGGTTGGAGCCTTTGTAACGGCCATGTCAGAAATACGCGCACTTGGGTTGGATCAGGTATTGCGTCAGTGGGCATACGAGGGCAAACCCTTGTTAGGTATTTGTTTGGGAATGCAGATGCTGGCAGATGTTTCTTATGAGCACGGTACGACTCGTGGGTTGGAGCTGATACCCGGAAAGGTTCAGCCGCTGACTACACCGGATTGGCATATCGGCTGGAACCGTTTGGAAATCACTGAGCAAGGGCAGAGTTTTTTAAAACCTTGTTATGGTCAGGATTTTTATTTTAATCATTCATTTGAATTTAATACTTCCGATACCTACGTTATTGCCACCTCACGGCTGAGCCGGCCGCTTGTTGCAGCGGTAAAACGCGATAATGTCTGCGGCTTACAATTTCATCCTGAAAAAAGTCAGGCGGCGGGGAAAAACATCCTGAAAATAACCATCGACGAGTTGCTATATGCTTAGGAAGCGCATTATTGGCGTAGTAACCATTCGCCAGGGCTTGGTTGTTCAATCTTTTGGATACCGAAAGTATCTACCGGTTGGTGATCCTTTGTGTGTGGTTGAAAATCTGGATCGCTGGGGCGTGGATGAAATATTGCTTCAGGTAATTGATCGCAATGGCACTCATGGTATGCAGGGACAGGTGCAAGGGCATAGTCAAGGAGAGGGGCAGGCACAAGGGCCCGATTTCGACCTGCTACAACAGTTAGCTAAAGCAGGGATCAGCACGCCACTTTGTTATTGTGGTGGCATCCGTGACGAAAATGATGCCACTCAGGTTATTAAATATGGAGCGGATCGTATTGCCGTGGATGCCTTATTACATGATGACCCGGATGCAGTATCAAAGATTTCGTTAAAGCTGGGGGCTCAGGCTGTTATTGCCGTGATGCCGGTTCAGAATACCGAGCAGGGGTATCAGTGGTTTAACTACCGCAGTCAACAATCAACGCCAGTGAGTACATCGGTCATCGAGCTGCTCAATAATAAACATGTATCTGAACTGATGTTGGTTGATGTCGCTAATGAAGGAAAAAAAGAAGCCTTTGATAACTGCATTATTTCTGCTTTTGATCAGATTACAACGCCTAAAATACTGTTTGGTGGAATCAGTGAGGCTCATCAGTTTCAGGCAATATTATCGGATGATCGTGTTTCAGCGGCAGCCTGCGGTAATTTTCTTAACTATTCAGAACATGCCGTGCAGGCTATTAAAGCCGAGCTTGATGATATATCAATTCGTTTTCCTGGCTATCAACAGGGAGGTGGATTATGTCTGTAAATACAATGCAGAGCTGTAAACGCTGTTTGTATCAAGCGGATCATGCACTTGGGTTGGTGATTGATGATCAGGGTATTTGCAGCGGCTGTCGTATTCATGAAGAGAAAGATGCACTGGATTGGCAGCATCGTTGGTCTTTGCTGGAGCAGTTAGTCCAGCCTTATCGTTCATCCGATACACGCCATTATGACTGCATTGTACCAGTGACGGGCGCTCAGGATTCTTATTATATACTTCACCTTGTAAAAAACCGGTTGAAGATGAATCCATTATTAGTCACTTATAACAAATATTGGAATACACCGTTAGGCATCAGAAATTTAGCCAACCTGAGAATAAAATTTAACTGCGACATCGTTATTCAGAATGTTAACCCACTTGCGGTAAAAAAGATTACTAAAGAAACACTTCGTAAGTTCGGCAGTTTGTACTGGCACTGCCTTTCCGGACAAACCGTGTTTCCGGTTCAGACCGCAGTGCGTTATCAAATCCCTTTAATCATCTGGGGCGCACATCAAGGTATGGAGCAAGTAGGCATGTTCTCTCACGAACATGAAGTTGAAATGACCCGGCGCTATCGCAAAGATCACGACTTGATGGGACATGAAGCTGATGACTTATTGAGTGTGTTTAATACTCTGACTGAGGGTGATATCTGGCAATATCGTTACCCGGATGATCACTCTTTGAATAGAGTGGGGGTGCGTGGTATTTACTTGAATAACTATGTTCGCTGGGACCCTCTGGCCCAACATAAAAAAATGGTGGATTTATACGATTATCAAGGAGCTTCCTTTAATCGAACTTTTGATACCTATGACCATGTTGATTGTTATAACTATATGGATCTTCATGATCGTATCAAAGGAATGAAATGTGGTTATTCGAAAGTGACAGATCAACTATCACGTGAGATTCGCCATGGACGAATCTCACGTGATCAGGCTTTAATCGCCAATAAATTTTACGGCTGTCAATCAACCAAATACGAAGATCTTCTTCTGGATTGGTTGGATATTGATCAGGCTGGCTTGGAATTTGTATTACATCAGTTTGATCAGGAAAAGCAATCAGATGGGGAGAATAATAGAGATTACTCCCTGGGAGAAGTGACTGAACTTCTACAGGAAGCAACGCAGCTATCTATGGATCGGAAAGATCAATACATAACCATTGGGAAAGGAATAAAATAAGAGGCCTTATATGGAAGATTTAATATCAGAGCGCAGCCAGACTGCTGATAAAACTCGTAATATTTATGAGAAACAACATAATATGTATTTGAAAGACGATGTTCTGTTTAATCGTTTTTTGAAAATGTATTCAGATCTTTCCTATTACCATCTTGAGGATGATGACCTTAATGGTAAAAGTATTCTGGATGCTGGTTGTGGTAACACAGCTTACTTTCAACTGGCAATGCATCGGTTTGGTGTGAAGAGTCAAACATGCCTTGAGCTGGGGGATAACTGGATAAAACCACTTCAGGAAAAATTGAGTCAGTTTGATGTTCCGTTGCAATCGATGCGGTTTGTTCCTGGCAGTACTGACTCGCTTCCTTTTGAAAATGAAGAGTTTGATTTTGTATCAAGTAATGGTGTTCTGGTTCATTTAAATGATACCGATCAGGCAGGAAAATCTTTCGAAGAATTAGCAAGGGTCACGAAATCAGGTGGTCATCTTTATGTTGTTCTTGGTACTACTGGCGGATTGTTTGAGGAAGAAGTGTTTCCTGCTGTGCGGCGCTTCTATAATAAAAATGAGACTTTTAAAAATCTGGTAGATAATATTTCGCCGGAGTTGATTCAGAAGCTTTTGGGCCAGCATGAGAAGGTAACAAACGAACATGCTGATGAAAAAGTTAACTATGAAAAATTTGCACAGCTGTTTGATTATGATTTCTGCGCTTTTCTTCAGAATGTGATTCAGGCTCCGACACGTTATTGTACCGACCTCGACGAAAACTGGGTTCGTAAGATGTTTGCAGATCATGGTTTTGAAGAACCCAAGCGTTGTCGGCGCTTTGTTCAGCGGAAGAATATCCGAAAACACTTTGCAGCATTGCACTATGATATGACTTCGACTATGTCTCAGATTCTTTACGGTAATGGCAATATGGAGTGGATTGCTAAGAAAAAGTAAAAATAGCATGCCTGCATGTCAAATCACATGCAGGCATTTTTTTTATTCGTGATAGAGAATTTCATTGCCAACAATATCGTCTCTAATCCATGGGTCGCTATTATCAGGATAGTCTTTAGATGTTATTTTCTTAAAGTGATCTGGTGCATCTTTTAAAAAACTACGGAATGAATCCTTCCATAATTCTATAAAAGCTTCTTTTTCTTCCTTTTTTCTGATTGATACAGATATAGTTGCTCCTGTATGTAAGTAATGCCATATGCTTCCTCTTAATGAGAAAATGTAACGTCCATAACGTGCTTGCAATCTTCCTAGCATATGATTGTTCATTTGATGAGCTGCGATGAATAGTGTTCGTATGTCTGAGGAATCAACGACTCCTATAAATGATGAGAGTTCTTTACACATTTTTTTGAAGATATAATTTAATTCAGAAATTTTATCGCTTAGGAATTTTTTGTCTAAAGTTCCTCCTATGAAAGGGTTGGTTTTATCTTCGTCTTTCTCATTTTTTGAGATTGATAATATTTCTTTTGCTTTTTGTGGTTCGATGTAGTAAGAGCCTCTTATTCTTGCTCCTGATGAGCAATTATGAAACTCAATATCTGGATTTGCGATAATGCAGTTTTCCACTGTTTTTCTGGATGTTGTATACATGGAAATTGAATATATTTTAGATCCAAATACTGATTCGACTTCCATTATTTCGTCAAATGTCTGGTTGATTTCTTTCTGGATGTTTTCGCTCAAATTATCTGAATAATAAACACTGGATTTGGAGTGGTGTTTTTCTTTCTCCCAAAAACCAAAATCCATTCCATAGAGCATGATTCTGGAGAATCCAAGTTTGGAAGCAATAGCAACACCTGTATTTGTACAGGTCGGTGTTGTAAATACAACTACTTCATTGTTATCAATAAATGCATCGGCTAGCGGTGTTGAATCTTTAAAGAAATATACTTTGTTTTTGAATATGTCAAATACATTAGGAGGGAGTTGTACGGCACCAACTAATAAAGTGTTATTGTGGAAATCTTTATTTTCTATTGATACTAAATGCTCGTAAGTCAGCATGTGAGATTCAATTTCCACTTGTATGTCTGGTACAAGTCCTTCTTTTATTAGTGTGTGTACTGCTGTGCCGCAGGAAATTAAGGTGATTTTTTCGCGGTTCTCAATGATTTCATTGATGCGCGAGTCCAAAGAAGGGCCTCCGCCGACAATGACTGCAGTTTTTCCTTTGTTTATTTTTTCTTTTGATAATTTTGGGATTCCTTTGGCTATGTTGTGAAAAGCGTTGTTGTATTGGTTTATTTCATCGTCATAATAACCCCATTGGTTGAGGAAATAATGCATATCTTCACTGATTCTTGATATGATTTTGGAGTACTTGTCACTTCTCTGGTGATTGTAGAATAATGAGAAAGAAGGGAAGCTAGGGCCGCAGTTTATTAATTTGTTCCAAAGGATAATTCCGTTGTCGTAGCTGTTTACATCTGGTGAAAATGAAAGAATGATGTCGAGTGTTCTACCTTTGTTCTCTGTTTTTCGAAACAGTATTTCCCAATCTGTTACATATAGGCTAGCGTAGAAATACTCAGGCTCTGGCTCGAAAATAATAATGTTCTGAATATCTGATTGTTCCACCATTTTTTGGATATGCAAACCAAGGCCGCATCCGATGAAGACCATAAGCGGATAAAAATCTGGAAGAAGATAATTTCCGTTCATGATTGTTCCCTCTGGGGTAGAATTCACAAGCTTATTGATTCTTTTGCAAAAGAACCGATGGTATTCAAGCTCTCCTTTTTGTGGCGGCGCTACTGTCCTTATGTGCGTGCCGGGTTTGAAGTCCTTTAAGTAATGATTAACTTCTGTTTGTGCATAGGCTTGGGCATCTCCCTGATACAGAGGGGTATTGCCATCTAAAATGTCTAGCTTGCCAGTTTTGGTGTCGATATTCAGAGTAAGGTGTTCAAACGTTACACTTTTTACGACTTGAAACAGGCCAGGTTGATGACCTTTGAAGTATTGCAGGTTTTTTTCTTTCAGCTGCATTGCTTTCTGGATATATGGGTTGGTCATCGCCAGTTTCTCGTCAATAAAAAAACAAAATAAATGCAATTTGTATGCCTCTTTTTTTCTGTGCGGTGGCAAAAAGATCGAAAAAAATATTAAAGCTATCTTCTTACTTGCCGTTAACAAGGTTGTAACGAACTAAGTTGAGCCCCGCATCGTGGGCATTGGTCACCTCAGGTGGCAAAGGAGACGAAGCTATGCCTCAAATTATTAATACCAATATTGCCTCGATTAACGCCCAGCGTAACCTCGACCGATCGCAGTCTGATAACCAACAAGCGTTGCAGCGTTTGTCTTCAGGCTTGCGTATTAACAGTGCGAGAGATGATGCGGCGGGTCTGGCAATTTCGACTCGTTTTACCTCTCAGATTAATGGTCTGAGTGTGGCAACCCGAAACGCAGGTGATGGTATCGCACTGGCTCAAACGGCCGAAGGTGCTTTAGGTTCCATTAACGATAACTTACAGCGTATTCGTGAGCTGGCGGTTCAGTCGGCGAACGCCACCAACTCTGATGTTGACCGTGATGCGCTGCAGTCTGAGGTTGATCAGCTGGTTGCTGAGATTACCCGGACTTCCGAAGAAACCGACTTTAACGGCCGTAACCTGCTGGATGGCTCATTTGCCGCCACCTTCCAGATTGGTGCTAACGCGGGTCAAACCGTAGATATTTCCATTGCTGAGTTAACTGCAGATAGGCTGGGTTCTTCTTCTCAGTCAGGACTTAGTGCGCAAGGAACGGATAATGCTTTGGGAAATGGTGATTTAAATATTAATGGTGTTGCAATTAGTGCCTCTCGTGCTTCAGATGATACAGCATCGACGTCTAATAATTCGGCATCAGCCATTTCAAAAGTAGCGGCGATCAACCGTTTTTCTGATGAAACCGGTGTTACTGCGTTTGTTAATGATAATGTGGCAGCAGGTACTCAGCAGCAAACCGTAGCTGGTGGCTCGGGCACTTTCACGCTAAACGGGGTTGATATCTCTTTCTCAACCAGTAGCGATGCGGCGCAAACTCGTGCTGGTATTACTCAGGCTATCAATGCAGTTGCTGAGCAGACTGGTATTCAAGCTGTTGATACTGATAACGCTGCGACCGGTATTAATTTGGTAGCAGAAGATGGTCGAAATATTGATATTTCATTTGATACTGCGGATCTTAGTGGTGGCTTAACTGCTGCTAACTTTGCCGCGGCTACCGGTCTTGCTGGTGGTGCAGTTGACTTGGATGGTACTAATCCTGGTACTGTGTTTGGGAATACCTATGAAGGTGGTTACACCTTGATTGCTGACGGCGACCGTAACTCCATTGAAATTAGTGGTGGTAATGGTACAGGTCGGGGTGATCTTGCCAATGCCGGTTTAACTGAAGGTACGTTTGATCGTGGTGTTGCAACTAGTGTGACAGCAGCCCAAACAAGTACTGAGGGAACTGCAAGTACTGCTAGTGGTAGTCTGAATGGAGCGATTAGCAGAACAGATTCTGGCGGCTCCTTTATTTCTTTAACCGGTGCTACTGTAACTAGCCTTGTCACTTCGACAGCCACCGCTGCTCAGGTTACAGCTTCACAAGCTTCGTTAACTATCTCTGATGGTAGAGCCTCTACTGCAGTTGTATTTACAAACACTAGTGGTAACACCAGTATTGCAGAATATGCTTTCCAGGCAGATGCTGCCAGAGGCGCCAATGAAGTCAACTTCTTTGAGCAGGGTACCTTTGACATTGGTGGTCTCGGAGCTGGTGCCGCAGGTACTGGTGGTGCGAGCTTCCTTCTTGGTGGTGTCAATATCAGTGTTGTCGGGACCAGTGCTGAAGCCCGTGCTGAGAGTGTACTGAATGCAATTAATTCTTCAGACTTCTCAACCGCTGTTGGTGCAACCGGTTATGTTAATGCTGAGTTGAATTCTGCGGGTGATACAGTATCTATTACAGTACGTAATGAAACCTCAACTTCTTTGGCTGCATCTAACTCTGCAACAACTGGTAGCCAGGTAACTATCGGTGGGGTGACTCTGAATACTGGTGCAAGCGCATCTATTCTGAGTGGTGAGTTAGGTTTCGAGTCAACTTCAGCCTCTGGTAGTGCTGTCAGTGTAGTTCTTAGTAGTACATCAGGTGAGTTATTAAATGGTGTTACTACTCAAGCCGCTGAATCGGTATCTGGTGTGGTGAATACTTCAACTCAGGAAACGAATATCAACGTTAATCTTGGTGGTCAGGATGTTAGTGTTGCTGGTTCTCCGCTACAAGCAGGCTCTAGTGTTGCCCAGTTAGCAAATGCGGTTAATAGCGTGGATGGTGTGACTGCATTTGAAGAAATCAATTTAACAATCACTGCCAGTACTTTAGAAAGCGGTGAGTCGCTAAGGATTCAAGCTGGTGCTAACTCGGTTGATATTTCTGCAACAGCTGATAGTGCTGGTAACTTTACATTGGCGCAACTAGCGGATGATGTTAATGGAGCAACAACAAACGCTAACCTAGATGTCTCGGCTGTTTATGATGCTGATGCTGACTCTATTTCTTTGACTATCCGCAACTTTACCTCTGATACAGTGACACTTGATAGTGAGAATGCCGATGGTGCTGGTGTTGTTCTGTCTCAGGGGGGCGGGACTTTTGTCGGTGAGCAGGAGCAAAGTGTTTCCGGCCAGCTACAGTTTTTCTCTGATGATGGCCGTGATGTCACGGTAACACTTTCGGATCCTCAGGGAACTGGTGGAGAGCTGTTTGCTAATAACAGTGACTCAGCTACATTCTCTGGTGTAAATGGCTTGCAGGATGGTGACTTGTTGATTAACGGTGTAACCATCGGTGGGGCTGATGCCGGAGCTGATACAGCCTCTGCAACCAGAGCATCTGATGGTACGAGGATCCTCTCTTCTGAAAAAGGCCAGTCGGCTATTGCCGTTGCTGCGGCTATTAATGAGGTGGCGGATGAAACTGGTGTTACTGCAACAGTGAATGCAACTACGGTGACTGGTGGTGATGGAACTAATGCGGTTCCAGGAAGCTTCGAATCCGGTGATCAGGCTGGTTTGTTCATCAACGGTGTAAACATTGGCGTTGTTACTTTGCAGAATGAAGGTAGCGGTACAACTGTTGATGCCAATCGTGCTCGTGCTGATGCGCTGAACCTGATTAATCAGAATGCAGGTAAAACCGGTGTTACCGCAGAAGATAACGGTGTGTCACTGACCTTAACCGCAGCAGATGGCCGTAACGTCTCCATCGCGATTGATGATCGCTCCGGTTCATCTGATTCAATCGGTGCAATTTTTGGCCTTGATGCAAATGAAGCAGGTATTGGTGAAACAACCTTTGGTACAGGAGATGCCAGTACAAGACTTTCTTCGGAAGCAAGTACTTATGAGACAACTTATGGCACTGTGAAGCTAACTTCTGCTTCCGAGTTTACGGTTGCTGGTGGTGCTAATGGTAACGGTGAGCTGGAAGCCGTTGGATTATCAGCAGGTACCTTTGGCGGCGGTGAAGATGGTCAATTCCTGACAGATATTGATATCTCGACCTTCGAAGGTGCAACTGCAGCGATTACCGCGATTGATAATGCGATTGGTCAGGTGGCGAGCCAGCGGGCCGACTTAGGTGCGATTCAGAACCGTCTTGAATCTACCGTAAGTAACCTGCAGATCACTTCCGAAAACCTGAATGCTGCAAACTCTCGTATTCGGGATGCGGACTTCGCGGCCGAAACCGCCGAATTGCAGCGTACTAACGTACTGCAGCAGGCCGGTATTTCTGTACTGGCTCAGGCCAATGCTGCGGGTCAGCAGGTACTGTCTCTTCTGGGATAAGTTCTTAAGAACTTTCTTGTACGGCTTCAGCAATGCTTTACTCAGGGTGCTGAAGTCGTAACTCCCGAATAAGAGATACGAGGTGATTTATGAATGATTTAAAAGCCAATATTAACGACCGGGTTCAGCTGCTTTCTGCAGCCGGACAAAAACCGGTAGCGGCTGTATCCTCGGGTGCTCGTGCGTATCAGGCTGAGCAGGGAAGTGCACTGTCCGGCAAAGGTTTGCCGCAGCAGGGTGCTCAGGTTGCCACGGTGAATAACGAAACCGTCAGTCGTGAAAAAGTTCAGGAAGCAATTTCTAAACTGAACGACTATGTGCAATCCACTGAACGTACGCTGGACTTTCAATTGGATGAAGACAGTGGCCGAACTGTGATCAAGGTGTTTGATAAGGAGTCTTCGGAGCTGATTCGTCAGATTCCCGATGAACTGGCTCTGACACTGGCGCAGAAATTGAATGACGAGGAACCATCGTTATTATTCAGTGCTCAGGTATAACGGCTGACTAACTCAGTTGTGACTTAACTGACACTGGCGCTAATAATAACCCCGGATCGGCCGATAAGGTTGATACCGGGGTTTTTCGGTTTGGCGGAAATTACGGTTTGGTGGTACGTAACAAGTAAGTCGTTGAGGAAAGGTTATGGCAGCAATTGAATCGTTAGGTTTAGGCTCTGGCGTTTTAACCAATGATCTGGTTGATCAGATCATTGGCGCTGAGCGTGAAGCCAGTGAGCTGCGTCTCGATCGTGAAGAAACCATTGTTGATGCCAAAATCACCGCTTATGGCGAAATTCAATCGCTGGCTGATCGGCTAAAATCAGCAGCTGGCTCCTTAGCGTCTCCGAGTGAAGCCGGTTCAACACTGGCCAGTTCTTCAGATGAATCCATCCTGACCGCTACTGGTTCAGTTCTGGCCGACCCTGGCACTTATAATATCGAAGTTTTAAACACGGCAAAATCGCACTCACTGGTTACCGGTACTTATTCGAGTTTTAACGAAAATATCGGCACAGGTGAGATCCGTATTACCTTTGGTGAAATTACCTATAACAGTAACGGCGATTTTGTTAGTCAGGAGGTGAACCCACAAAAAGGCGGTGATCCGATTACTATTGATTCTTCGAATCAGACCTTAAGTGGTATTCGTGACGCAATTAATAATGCTGATATCGGCGCGCGTGCCAGCATTATTAATGATGGTACGGGCTTCCGGCTGGTTGTCAGCTCATCAGATACCGGGGCAGAAAATGCGTTACGTATTGAAACCTTCGATGCCGATGGCAACCTGGCAACCACAGGGCTGTCGGCACTGGCTTACAACGAAAATCAGAATGGTGCGGGTAACCTGGAAGAAACTGCCCGTGGTGAAGATGCTCAGTTGCAAGTGAACGGCCTGGCCATTACCCGACCATCTAACTCTGTCGAAGAAGTGATTGATGGCGTCACCTTGGATTTAAAAAGTGCGGATGTCGGTAAGCAGGTCACGGTTTCAGTTGAACCAGACTCCGAAGGTATTCAGGAAAATATTCAGGCTTTTGTTGATGCCTATAATGAATTTAAACAATTTTCTGATGAGCTGACATCATTTGACTCTGACACCGAACAAGCTGGCTTGCTGCTGGGGGATTCAACCATTCGGGGAATCCAGCAACAGATTCGCTCACTAATCAGCCAACCCATTGCGGGCCTCGTTGGCACGCAGTATCGCTCACTAACGGAGCTTGGGGTAAATACCGATCGTAATAACGACTTTTTATTGGAATTTGATACCTCTGTTTTTAATCGTGCCTTACGGAATGAAGCGGCCTCGGTTGTCAGTATTCTGTCTAAAAGCGGCAGCACCTCCGATAGCCAGATTACTTATGTTAACGATTCGATTAATACCCAGGCTGGCACATACGGTGTTGAAATTACTCAGTTGGCGACTCAGGCTGAATATCAGGGTGGTCGTGTAAATACTCTCGACTTTTCGCAACCGGTAATTATCGACGAAAATAACGATGGTTTTACCATTAATGTTGATGGTACCAATGAAGCCGTTACTCTGACCCACGGCAGTTACAGCAGCGGTAATGAATTAGCCAGTCAGATTGCTTTGCAAATTAATAGTGGGCGAAATATTCGTAATAATTTTTCTGCCGTTACGGTTAACTATAATCAGAGTAATCGATCCTTTGATATTACTTCTAATGAATTTGGCTCCAGTTCCCGGGTTTCGTTTACCAGTGTGGATGTTAATACCGCCAATACACTAGGGTTTAATGTGTTAGGGCGAGGTGAGTACCAGGGCATTCCGTTAACGACGATTAATTCCGATGCTTTTTTAGGTAATGGTGCTTCTACTCAGCCTGGCAGTCGTGCTTTAGCACAAAATGAAGGCATTAATTTTGCCGCTAATAATGCCACCTTTTCATTGGATGTTGGCAGTGGAGCCGTTGCGGTAACGGTTAATCAGAACGCCGCTGGTAATGATTTAAATAACGATGGTGTTATTGGTGATCGCGATGATACGTTACAGGCGATTCAGACAGCGATTGATGCCACCAGTTTAAGCGGTGCGGTTGCCGCAACCTTTGACAATAACGGCAATCTGATTTTTCAGACAACCGCGGTTGGCGACACGCAACAAATTGAAATTACCACCGTTGGCAGCACCATTACCGATTCACAATTAGGGTTGGATGCCACTCAGGGAGTTCAGGCGAATGGTGATGATCCGGGGATTACTTTTTCTGACCCGGTTGAATTTAATCTGTCTGTTGATGGTGTCACAACGTCTTCCAAAGTTAGTGTTGCGGCTGGAACGTATCTGAATGGTGATGATCTGGCTGGTGCGATTCAAACAGCCATTAAAAACCAGTTGGATGTTGATCCGGCGTTTTCTTCCGTAACCCGTGGTGCCGAAACAGCAACCGCTACCCGGGATATCGCTACCAATATTGATTTTGCGACTGCTAACGCAGGATTTACGGTTAATGTTTCCGGTGTTGAAAAAGAAATTATTGTGAACTCGGATTCCGGTGATAATGTCGCTGATATTCAGACGGCGCTGGATGCTGCTTTTGGTGCTGATGTAGTGATTGCCAGTCAGGATGGTGATGGCCTGAAACTGACCTCTTTTGTTGCAACTCCTCCCACAACGCCGCCACATCAGGATTTTATTCAGGTCACCAGTGATGGACGAGGTGCGCAAACTTCGGCTGCTGCGGTGATTAACAGTGGCATAGATTTCAGCGGTGCAAACAATGCAACCTTTACTCTGGCGGTTGCCGGCATTGATATTAATGTTGATGTGAACGGTGATGGCACAGGGGGGAGTAATGACCAGAATTCAACCCTGAATGTGGTACAGCAGGCACTGGATCGGGCGTTGATTTCCTCCGGACAATTTCAGGCCGGTGATGTGGTGGCTAAGCTGGATAGCTCTGACCAGCTATTTTTTGAAACCGTCTCCAAAGAAGGCACTAAAACCGCCGCTACTTTTGGTTCATCCGCACAAATAGAAGTAAAAAATCTGGGCGGTACTGCCGCTGCCACGCTTGGTTTAACCGCTGAAACTCAAAGTAATGGCTATGACGCGTTTGGTTTACCGGATAACCGCACTTATGGCTACGACGTGATACCGGATGTGTCGTACGAATTTAATCCGGAAACCAATCTCGGCGCGTTTAATATCAATATCGGTGGCAATGCTACCAACGTTTCTTTTTCAGATCTGGATACTCCAGCGATTACGGTTTTTGGTTTGTTGGATGCCGACAGCTTTACCCCGAGCGTGGCGACCGGAACCGATGTTGCCGGTCGGATTAATGGTGTGGAAGCACGAGGTCGTGGGCAGTTTTTAACGGCAGAAAACGGCAATAGAGACGCGACAAATGGTTTTTATATTGCGAATCCTACCGCAGACCTGAGCAGTGGGATCACCATTGATAGCTCCAACAATAAATTTACGATTAATGTGGATGGCACCGAAGCCGAAATTACCTTGGTTAATGGTGCATATAATTCGGGTGAAACACTGGCGGCTGCGTTGCAGGAAGCGATTAATGATAATGACGCGTTCCGCTCTGAACGTATCAGTGTCAAAGTTGAGTTTAATGATGATCCGGCATCGTTTGCATTTCAGAAGCTGGGGATTATTTCCGCTTCGACCGGGGCGGATTCATCGGTAACGCTGGTGGATGTTCCGCCGGGTGCTGCGGCGACCTTTGGTTTTATTCCTGGGCGAGCGGATGGAGAGCAGGGCGCTGACCGGGAAGGTGAGATCGATCCTTCCAGCGGTATCCGCTTAAAAGTCACCGGTGGTGCTTTGGGGGCACGCGGTGATGTCACTTATATCACCGGTTTTGGTGATCAGTTAAATGATATTTTGATCGGTATTCTGGATGGCTCTAACGGCACTATCAGAACCCGTCAGGATGCACTGGATCAGGAAAAACTGGGTATTACCCAGGATCGGGAACGTCTGGATGCTCGTTTAGCCGCTCAGGAAGCTCGTTTAAAAAGTCAGTTCTTGTTTAACGATGCGATTATTCAGGGGCTCAACACCACAGGTGATTTTATTAAACAGCAGTTTGATGCCATTACCGGTGCTAATCAGCGGAACTAGCGTTAACGGGCCTTAAAACAACAGTGCAATAAAATAACAATCTATAAAAACAATAATGCCCACTGCTGATAGTTCAGCAGTGGGCATTATTTTATTCAAACTTTAAACCCGGTGTTTAACTGTGATATTTAACTGCGGTTTCTACTTCGCGGGCTGAACCCATTACTACAGAAACACGCTGGTGAATACCTTCAGGTTTAACCGACATAATGTCTTCAAACGCGGTTGATGCTTTGCCGCCAGCCTGCTCGACCAGCATGCTCATTGGGTTGCCTTCGTACATCAAGCGCAGTTTGCCCGGCTTCTTCGGATCGCGTTTGTCATATGGGTACATAAAGATACCGCCACGGGTCAGAATGCGATGAATCTCAGCTACCATCGAGGCAATCCAGCGCATGTTGTAACGCTTGCCCAATGGGCCTTCTTCACCTTGTAATAAGTCAGCAACGTAGTTCTGCATTTCCGGTAACCAGAAACGCTGGTTCGACATATTGATGGCAAATTCCTGAGTCTCAGCCGGAATCTGAATGTTTTCACGTTGCAGCAAAAACTCGCCTTCACGCGGGTCCAGTGTAAATGAGAACACCCCCTTACCGACGGTTAATACCAGTAAAGTTGACGGGCCGTACAGTACATAACCGGCTGCAACCTGCTCTGTGCCTGCCTGCAGATACGCATGTTGCTGAGCGGCGTCGGCCTCCGGTGCAGCTTTTAGAATGGAGAAGATAGTACCAACGGTAACGTTAACATCGATATTGGAGGAGCCGTCCAGCGGATCAAATAACACCAGATAGTCACCATTGCTATTGCAGGCAACCGGCTCATCTTCTTCTTCGCTGGCGATACCTTTAACGTGAGAGATGCCAGCAAGCGTGTCTTTAATCAGGTCGTTAGAAATAACATCCAGTTTTTTCTGACATTCACCCTGAACATTTTCCTGTTCGGCACTGCCCAGAATACCTGCCAGTGAGCCCAGGTGCAGCTGATGGGTAATGTCTTTACACGCTACCATCAGGCCGTCGATGATGTCAGTGACGGCAGTGTTGTCACAGTGCTGATCCAGGAAGGTACGCAGGCGTTGCATGAAGGGTGATCCTCTCTCTCAGGCGATTTCAAATTGTCGCGCAGTCTACCGGAAAATTGCTGGAATTTCAGTTGATCTCTGCTAATGAACGCTTGAAAACCGTAAGAAAAGCACGATTCACCTGCCAAAAGTCATATTTCCAAGCTTGGGGGCAGACAAATATGTCAGTACACTATGGCTCTTATCTACGACAAGCGTACTAGAACAGGGCTTTTCAGATCATGCGCCTTCATATTCTTGGCATTTGCGGCACCTTTATGGGGTCTTTGGCTCAGCTGGCAAAAGCACAAGGCCATCAGGTTTCCGGCTCAGATGCCGGGGTTTATCCTCCCATGAGTGACCAGTTACAGGCTGCTGGCATTGAGCTAACCGAAGGGTTTGATCCGTCGGGTATCCCTGACGATGTTGAGCTGGTGATTATTGGCAATGCCATGTCACGCGGTAACCCGTCAGTAGAATACGTGCTGGATCGTGGTATTGCTTATATGTCGGGCCCGCAGTGGTTAGGCCAGTATGTGTTGCAGGGGAAGTGGGTGGCGGCCGTGTCGGGCACCCATGGCAAAACCACAACGTCGAGCATGTTGGCCTGGATTCTCGAATACGCCAATATGGCGCCAGGTTTTCTGATTGGTGGTGTTCCGGAGAATTTTGGTGTCTCCGCCCGGTTACCGGGTTCGGAAAACTTGGGGGATTCGCCGTTTTTTGTCATCGAAGCAGACGAATACGATACTGCCTTTTTTGATAAGCGTTCTAAATTTGTCCATTACCAACCACGCACTCTGATTGTTAATAATCTCGAATTTGATCACGCTGATATCTTCCCTGATTTAGCCGCGATTGAACGTCAGTTCCACCATGTGATTCGCACCGTGCCCGCTTCTGGATTGATTGTTGCCCCCTCAAATGAACCTGCTATTAAACGGGTACTGGAGATGGGCTGTTGGACCCCTGTACAGACTTTTGAGCAGGAGCTTGGGCAGAAAGGTGAGCAGCATAAAGAGTCTGCTCCCTGTGATTGGCAATGGCGTCTGGATAAAGCGGATGCTTCACAGTTTTCTCTGCTGGCAGACGGCATAGAAGCCACCGTTAATTGGTCACTCAGTGGTCTGCATAATGTCTCGAATGCGATTGCGGCCATGATTGCCGCACGCCATATGGGTGTTACCCCGGAGATATCGGCCAAAGCACTGGCCGAATTTATTTCCGTGAAGCGTCGTATGGAATTAGTGGGTGAAGTTAACGGTATTCAGGTGTTTGATGATTTTGCCCATCATCCTACGGCAATAAAAACCACACTGGCGGGAGCCAAAGCACGGCAGCAGTCTGAGAATTCGGCCGGCCGGGTTATCGCAGTACTGGAACCACGTTCTAATACCATGAAGCTTGGCGTGCATAAAAATGAGTTGGCTGCTTCGGTACTGGATGCGGATAAAGCTTTCTGGTTTCAACCAGCCAATATGGATTGGTCATTAGCTGACGTGGCTGAGCAATGTGACGTACCGGCCGTGTGTTTTGATGATTTGACGGAATTGCGTCAGACGCTTGTGTCACAGGCTCAGCCGGGAGATCGTATTGTGGTGATGTCCAATGGCAGCTTTGGTGGCTTACCACGTGTGTTAGTCAGCGATTTAGCGGAGAGCACTTTAACTGAGAACAATGTAACGGAGGGCCGGGGATGACAGATGCCGTTCAGGAGCGAATTTGTGTTGCCATTACCGGCGCCTCTGGCTCCTTATATGCGTTGCGTTTAATTGAAGTGCTGGTGAAAGTCGGAAAACCGGTGGACGTAATTATTTCCAAAGCCGCGCAGTTGGTATTTGCCACCGAAGTGAATTTAGCAATTCCGGCCAAGCCACAAGCTCAGTCTGAATTTCTGGCGCAACATTTTGCGGTGGATCGCAACTTAATTCGTGCCTTCGGTCGTGAAGACTGGATGGCGCCCTGGGCATCCGGTTCTGGCCAACCAGGCCCAGTAGTGGTATGTCCATGCAGCACCGGCACCTTATCCGCCATTGCCACTGGTGCCAGTAATAATCTGATTGAACGGGCAGCGGATGTAGCGTTAAAAGAACGCCGCCAGCTGATTCTGGTACCACGGGAAACACCGTATTCAGAAATTCATTTACAGAATATGTTAAACCTGACGCGTATGGGGGCGGTTATTCTGCCTGCGTCACCGGGCTTTTATCATCAACCGGAAACAATAGAGCAATTAATTGATTTTGTTGTTGCCCGCATTTTAAACCAATTAAATATTTCCCAGCAGTTAATGCCTGCCTGGGGAAAAGATAAGAATGACCAGGAGTAAAGCAATGAGTCAGCCAGAAACGGTACAGCCAAAAACAGTACGGCCAGAGCCAAATCAGGAACCTGATATCGTGAAATGGGTTGGATTGGGTTTTGTGATTGGTTTGGTTGTTGCCGTGATCACTCTGGAGATGTACGGCTATATCAAGCATCCCAGTGAAGTGGATAAGGCAACTATTGCCGAATTTAAATTGTTATCACTGCAAACCGAAGCGGATGTACGGGTATCTGAAAAAAGCTCGGGCAAAGAGGCGTTCTGTGCCAATGATTATTTATTGATACGACCCAGTAATGGCAATGCGGTTGCCGGTATTCTGGTTGATACAAAAAACCGCCCGGTTAGCTGTCGCTATGGCTTTGCCAAAACCGATGCCGAGGAAGATTATCTGAAGAGACAAACGCAACCCTGATGACACAACTCCTATAACGCAATCCCAATAAAAAAAACCGTTAGCACGGAAATGGCCTGTATTAACAGGCCGTCATAAAAAACAAAAAGAACTCATCATGGCTGCTGTATTGTTAAACAAACTCTTCTCTTTTCCAGGTACGATCCTGCGTCGTTTAGTAATGATCTGGCTGGTTGTCTTTTCAGGTAGTTATTTGCAAGCAGAAGTCACTGATGTCAAAGCGGGTGATGCTAACGCTGACGATACCAGTCTTAATAGCGACTGGGACGGTGATGGTTTTAATAACTATGTCGAAGGGCAGGCCGGTACCGATCCAAATGATCAACATTCATTTCCGGCGGATCAGGATAACGACGGTATACCAGACATGCTCGACAATGATCGTGATGGTGACGGCTATAACAATACGCGTGATCTGTACCCGGATAACAGCCGGGACTGGGCTGACACCGATCAGGATGGTATTCCGGATAGTCGCGATACCGATGCCGATGGTGACGGTATTCCTAATGTGTTTGAACTGCATATGGGCACCGACCCATTAACAGCTGACAGTACGCCACATGATAGTGACGGTGACTCGTTACCGGATGTGCTGGATACCGATCGTGATGGCGATGGTTATGCCAATAATCTGGACGCTTTTCCGGACGATGGTCGTGAATGGCTGGATACTGATGGTGATGGTATTGGCAATAATGCCGATGATGATCGTGATAATGATGGCTTCAGCAATGACAGCGAACTAAAAGCCGGTACCGATGTGCTGGACCCTCTCAGTCATCCGGCCGACCTGGATGGCGATGGTATTGCTGATGTCGATGACGATGATATTGACGGTGATGGCTATCCTAATACCAATGACGCATTTCCGCACAATGTCCAGGAGTGGTTGGATACCGATGGTGATGGCATTGGTAATAACTCGGATGGGGACCAGGATGGCGACGGCATTACCAATCAATATGAAATTATCCTGAGCTTCGATCCGTTAGATGCACTGCGTAAACCGGCCGATCTCGATGGAGATGGCATTCCCGATAAACTGGATTCCGATATGGACGGTGACACCATTGGTAATGCGATGGATGTCTTCCCGCGTGACCGCAGTGAATGGCATGACCTTGATCAGGATGGTATTGGGGATAACCGTGATGAAGACCGTGACGGTGATGGCATCCGCAATGATTATGAAATCCGCGCTGCGACGGATCCGGCTGATGCTCGTTCTGTTCCGGCCGACCTGGACGGTGATGGCATTCCGGATGTGCTGGATGACGATATTGACGGTGATGGCTATCTGAATTCAGCCGATGCTTTTCCACAGGATGCCAGTGAATGGCACGATCTTGATCAGGATGGTATCGGCGATAACCAGGACCCGGATGCTGATGGTGATGGCATCATCAATCAGTATGAACGCCAGTTGGGTTTTGATCCTTTGTTGCTAACCTCTGTCCCAGCAGATCTGGACCGGGACGGTACCCCGGATGCACTGGATCTGGATTTAGACGGCGACACGGTTCAGAACATTGACGATGTTTTTCCCCGTAACGCAGCCGAGTGGTCCGATCTGGATGCAGATGGCATTGGCGATAACTCTGACCCTGATATCGACGGCGACGGAATTGCTAACCATTATGAAACTGAGCTGCAAACTGATCCATTTGATGCGGGCTCTGTTCCTGCCGATCTCGATGGTGATGGTATTCCGGACGTGCTGGATCAGGATCGCGATGGCGACGGACACCCTAATACTGAGGATGTCTTTGCTGATGACCCGACTGAATGGGCGGATCTTGACGCCGATGGCATTGGTGATAACCGTGACCCGGACCGTGATGGCGACGGTTACAGTAATAAGCAGGAGCAGCGCCATGGCAGTGATGATTGGTCAGCACAAAGTTTTCCGGATGATGTCGCGCCGGTACTGGAGTTTGTACGCTGGCATAAAGCGCAATCATTGTTAACCGCGATGGCCTTTGATGACGGTATGGGGATTCAGGCGGTGTGGCTGCAACATAGCAGTGGGCAGCGTTGTGACGGGCAGCTGATTTATACTGGCCACCTGCGTATTCACTGCCCCAAAGCAAAACCGGGGGATGGTTGGAAACTGATTGCAGAAGACAATTCGGGCAATCGCCGTGAACAGAAATTGTAAACTGACATTTTACATCAGGGGATCGTAAAAAAGCATTAATGCATATAGAATGCGCGGCTTTTCCGGTTGGTCAGATTTTCATGTCCCTGAATTGTATTTTTTGCGATAAATTAGTGTTTGGCAAAACCGGACTAACTGTGCCACAAAAGGGGCCTGCGCATCAGCATTGCTATCAGGCCGATGCGGCGCTGCGTCGAACCTTCCAGACGCTGGATATTACCGAGCTTAATGATGATGAGCTCAGAGATTTAAAAGATCTGATACTGACCGAGGAAAATGATCGCATGCGTAACCGCACTGGCAGAGAGCGCAGTAATAACGACGTCGAGTTGTTTTAACCGTCAATTAATCCGGAAACTGCTGGCGGATCGCCGCGATCTCATCGATATTATTGATCAAAATTTCACTCAGCTGCGGGTCAAAATGTTTACCGGATTCCGACTTGATCAGCTCGATGATCTTATCCAGACACCAGGCTTCTTTATAACAACGTCGGCTGCCCAGTGCGTCAAACACATCGGCTAATGCGGTAATCCGCCCGGCAATATGAATCTCTTCACCTTTAAGACCCAGCGGGTAGCCACTGCCATCCCAGCGTTCATGATGTTGTCTGGCAATGATCGCACCCAGCTTTAATACCCGGCGGTCGGATTTAGACAATAAATCGTGCCCGATCTGGGCATGACTTTTCATGATCTGCCACTCTTCAGGTGTATGTTTACCGGGTTTATTCAGGATGCTGTCGGGAATCGCAACTTTACCCACATCATGTAATGGTGAGGCCATTTTAATCAGTTCAGCCTCCTGCGCTGACAAGCCATATGCCAGTGCCAGAGCCTGAGAAATTTTGGCCACCCGCTTAACGTGAGCACCGGTCTCCTGGGAGCGTTGTTCAACCGCTTCGCCAAGCATATACACCATCTCCCGCTGGGTTTCGATGATGTCTTCGCGCATCAGCAGATTTTCATAGGTGATGGCGACGTTGGCGGCGTAAATTTCCAGCAGCTGTTTATCAAGCTCCGAAGGCTTTTCGTGATATTGCACATACAGCAGGTTTTCGCTGCCACGTTCAGAGGAAAAGTAACCAATATAATGTTTGTCATAATACTGGCTGGCACGGGTTTGCATGGCTTGCTCAAACCCTTGGCGAATATGTCCGGGTATGCCTTCAAATGAATCCACATCTGAAAACTCCTGCATCTCGCCAGTCGCTGCCAGTACCCGGAAGCGTTTTTGGTTCAGCTGTAAATTGTCCAGTTGGCTGGTGTTGGAGCAGTACAGTGCCGTTTGTTCTAACCCCAGCAAGTTGGTCACCTGATCGAGTACTGCCGCTGCAAAATGGCTGATGGCTCCGCTGCTGAACACTTCTGCCGAGGCTTTGATAACTCGTTCCAGTCCACGGCGATGTTCATCCAGCGTACAGATATCCCGATAACTGCGCAGTGTGGCGTACATCAGGGTATTCAGCTTGGTGGTGGTGAGTTCGGTTTTGTCTTTGTAATCGTTGATGTCGTAGGTACGGATTACTTCCTGTTCCGGTGCCTGGCCCGGCTGTCCGGTGCGTAACACTATGCGGGTAAAACGATTGTGCAATTCTTCGCGGATATAGCGAGCCACTTCCAGACCGGAATGGTCTTCTTCCATCACCACGTCCAGCAGCGCAACCGCAATATCGTTGTGATTCTGCATGATTTCGCGGGCTTCTTCGCCGGAATAAGCACTGATCAGTTCAATACGACGACCGTCAAACTGGAACCCCGTCAGCACCATGCGGGTAATGCGATGTACATCCGGTTCATCATCAACGACCAGAACCCGCCAGCACGGTTTGTCCTGAGAGGTGGATAAATTGCCTTCGAATGGTGAGGAGTCGTTGGCGAAAAGCAGGTCGTTAGACTCATGTAGGTCGTTGGACATAGTGTATTCTCAGGAACCGACAGGAACAGCGGATGTTTTAAAGATTGAGTATAGCGCTATTTATGACAGATTCACTGAAACAGCGCTATGGCTCATTACTTATCGGGTTCCGAACACCACCATGGTTTTGCCCTTAACAGACACCAGCCCCTGTTCTTCTAACTCTTTCAGAACCCGGCCAACCATTTCCCGAGAACAACCGACAATGCGGCCAATTTCCTGGCGGGTGATCTTAATTTGCATACCATCCGGGTGTGTCATGGCATCCGGTTCACGGCTCAGTTCCAGCAAGGTACGGGCGACACGTCCGGTCACATCAAGAAAAGCCAGATCTCCGGCTTTACGCGTGGTGCGTGTCAGGCGTTCAGCCATCTGGCGGAAAATACGGAAAATCAGTTGTGAGTCATGCTTACTCAGCTCGCGGAACTTGTCATAGCTGATTTCAGCCACCTCACATTCCGTTTTAGATTTGACCCAGGCGGTGCGTTCTTTTTGTTCTTCATCAAACAGGCCCATCTCACCGAAGAAATCGCCTTCGTTAAGGTATGCCATGATCATTTCGCGGCCGTCACTGTCTTCAATAAAAACGGTGACTGAACCTTTTATCAGATAGTACAGGGTGTCGCTTTCTTCTCCGGCATAAATCAGGGTGCTGCGGGCCGGGTAGCGGCGACGGTGACAGTGCGATAAAAAGTCTTCCAGATGCTGATGTTTCGATATTAAAGGGGGAAGGCTCATAAGATGGTGTCCGGTGTCGAGTTCTTGATATATCAATATAAATAATAATTGATTATAGGGGGAAGTGGCGGTTTGCCCAAAGCCGATCCTGATTAGTCTGGTTTATATTGCGACAGTGGTGTGTATTTAGGCGGAATTAGTCCTTTTTTACTTCTACGCTGAAGAACCCTTGTGGTACCCTCCGCGCTCTTGGCGACCGGAAAATATCCGGCAAACAATACAGCATTGGAGAGTTCTGATGAAAGCAACCGTGAAGTGGGTTGATAACGCAATGTTTCTGGGTGAGTCCGGAAGTGGTCATGCGGTCGTGATGGACGGCCCGGAAGATCATGGTGGTCGTAATATGGGCGTTCGCCCGATGGAAATGCTGTTATTAGGCTTAGGTGGCTGCACCAGCTTTGACGTTATGAGCATTCTGAGCAAGCAACGCCAGAATGTTGTTGATTGTGTCGCGGATATTGAAGCCGAGCGAGCAGATGCAGTTCCCAGCGTTTTTACTAAAATTCATGTGAACTTCACCGTGACAGGTCATAACCTGAAAGAGTCATTGGTTGAACGTGCCGTAGCATTGTCGGCAGAAAAATATTGCTCAGCGTCTATTATGCTGGAGCAGGGTGGTGTTGAAATGACCCACAGTTATAACGTGGTAGAAGCAGAGTAATCTGTAAGATTAAGAGGACACGCTATTGAACAATAAGTTGCGTCTGCATGGCTTCAATAACCTGACAAAATCCCTGAGTTTTAACATTTACGATATTTGTTATACCCAGACTGAGAAAGAGCGTCAGGAATACATTGAGTATATTGATGAGCTGTACAGTGCCGACCGCCTGACCAAAATTCTGACCGATGTGGTTGATATCATTGGGGCGAACGTACTCAATATCGCTCGTCAGGACTACGAGCCAGAAGGTGCCAGTGTCACCATCCTGATTGCTGAGCATGAAGTACCGCCCAATGACGAACTGATGGAAGAAACTCCGGGGCCGCTAAAAGACTCGGTTGTGGCTCATCTGGATAAAAGCCATGTAACGGTACATACCTACCCGGAAAGTCATCCGCATGGTGGCATCAGTACCTTCCGGGTTGATATTGATGTCTCGACTTGTGGTCTTATCTCACCACTGAAGGCGTTAAATTACCTGATTCACAGTTTCGATTCGGACATTGTCACCTGTGATTACCGCGTGCGTGGCTTTACCCGCGATGTTGATGGGGTGAAACACTATATCGATCACGATATTAATTCGATCCAGAATTATCTGAGTGAAGACACTCAGAATGCTTATCAGATGATTGATGTGAACGTGTATCAGGAAAATACCTTCCACACCAAAATGCTGCTGAAAGATTTTGAGCTGGATAATTACCTGTTTGGCGAGGGCGCTAAAGGCCTGAGCCTTGAAGAGCGTCAGCGAGTGGAAGAAAAAGTCCGCAAGGAAATGCTGGAAATCTTTTACTCACGCAATATGCCCTAATCGCTCTTCGCTGTCAGATGCTGGAGTCAGAATGACAGCGAAGCATTCAGACGCCACAAGGGTTGTGGCTCAAGGCGCACCGTACCCGCTGCGGAGCGCTGCTTCTCCTCACTGGCCAGTAACGGTGAAGCCGTTAATCCCACCTGCCAGAACACTGCCTGATAACTTAGATAGAGATCAAACCGATGACCCGGCGAACGGGTTTCTGCTGTCAGGCTTTGGTCATCGTCCTGGGCAGTAAAATTATTTCTCTGTGTTTCACTGTTCCCCTGATAACGCCACTGAGCACCGCCTTTCCAGGCGTTTATGGTTTTATCAATCGCCAGCATCAGACGATACTGCGGTTGATTATCCAGGCGTCGGGTGTCATTGCCAGCGCTGGAGCGCAGAAAAGAGCGGTATACGCCAGCCGCCGTTCTCAGGCTTAATCCCGGCATTAAACGATAACCACTGCTGAATTCCGCGCCCTGCTGAATAGCACTGACATCACTGTTCTGTGGTTCAACAATGACCAGCTGGTTTTCCGTAGCGCGTTGTGTCTCCAGAATTGCATCGCTGATGGTGCGCCGGAACAAACGAAGATGAGTAAAGCGCTCGGGCTGGTGTATGTGCTGATATTCATATCTCAGATCAAGAGCGCTGACGGTTTCAATATCCAGATCGGCATTGCCGCGGAAAATCACATCGCCGGAACGAATCTGATAGGGAGTGCGTTGTAGCAAATCCGGGTGGCGGGCACTTTGACTGCCGCTGAGGCCAATGCGGATTTCATCATCGTAACGATACATGAGGTGAACATTGGGCAGCCAGACGGTGTTGCCATTGGTTTCGTTCTGACCGGAGGCTGGGTTCTGCTGTTCCAGTTCATGGGTTTCCATTCTGACACCGGCTTCAAACTGCAGCCGTTGGGTGACACTCCAACGATCCAATGCATACGCATGCAAACTGAGTTGCTGTGTATCTGTTTGCAACAACAAACGCTGATCGTTCAATGTTGTATCTGTGATGGGTGATTGTAAATCGGTATCGGTGGAAAACAGATTCAGGCCGGCTTTCCAGTGATGTTCGTCGATTTTTTCAGCCAGACTGCCACCCAGCTGCAAGCGTTGTTCATTACGAGTGAAAGAAGTCAGTGACTGTTCGTCTTCATCGTATTGTTCCGCCAGAAGGTGTAAACGCCAGCGAATATTATTGCTTTTGTCCTGCCATAAGCCAGTGGCAGCGCCATCCAAACGCCAGGTAGTTGATTCGTTCTGGCGTCGGCCCAATGGGCGCTGTAATGAGGTGTTCTGCTGTTGGTCATTATGCAGATAGAGCAGGCGACTACTGAGTTGTAGCGGCTGACCCAATGGACTCTCATAACTCAGGTGAACGCTCTGTGATTTATTTTTGCTAATCAGATCTTTTGAGAAGCTGTCTTCAGTGGGGTTGTCTTCCGTCAGGCTGGGCTCAGTGCTGTCTTCAACCGAGAGCGTACGCTGTTGTTGACGTGTGTCAGCCACCAAACTGAGCTGCCCCCAGGAGAAGGTGTCGGCATTAAACAGTGAGGCGGAATAGTTCAGTGGTTCACCAGCCACCCCAAAGCTGACCTGAGTCTCGGGTGTGTCGCCGTGCTTCAGTTTGATATTAATCACTCCGGCAGCGCCCCCTTGGGCATCCAGATCGGCAACACTGTTAGGAATGATCTCAATAGCATCAATCAGGCTGGCGGGAATATCAGACAGTGCTCGATTATTGTTTTCGCCGTTGCCCACCAGTGGATAACCGTTCACCAGAATGGCCAGATAACTGCGGTCCATGCCGTGCAGCTGAATTTGCAGGGTGCCATTGGCTTGCCGCTGGCTACTGATGTCAGGAATGCGCAGCAACATGTCGAGCGCTGTCTGAGGTTGCCAGTGACTGAAATAAGCCGGCTGATAGAGTTGGTATTCGTAAGCCGTATCCGGCGAGATACGGCCATGTTCTCCATGACCCGGTGCTGCTAGCAGCAGGGATAGCAGCACAAAACAGAACATCCGTGTCAGCATGCTAAACCTATTTGGCCTGTGACAAGCAGAGGATTTTAAAGCCTTCCTGCTGGGCTAATACTTCACAACTGGCAAAGTACTGTTGACCCCAATCTTCATAAGGCAGATGGCGGTTGGCAACAATCCACAGTTGCCCATCACTGACCAAATGTTGTTTGGCTTGCTGGAACAGGGTTTGGGCAAAGCGGTAGTCGGTATCTTTGCCCTGATGGAAGGGCGGGTTGCTGATGATAAAATCAAAACGGCCATCGATATGCTGAAAGCCATCACTGGCTACTACCTGGGTACTGAGTCCCATACGCATGCTGTTCAGTTCGGCACTGCGTAAGGCAAAGGCATCCACATCGGCCAGGGTAAGCTCCAGCGCTGGCTGCTGATGTTTCAGGCTCAGGCCAATGACTCCGGAACCACATCCCAAGTCCAGTACCTTGCCATGTGCCGGGGCAGGTAAGTGTTCCAGTAAAACACGAGTGCCAACGTCGAGTTTGCCATGGCAAAACACGCCGGGCAGAGTCAGATAGCTTTGCTGGTTATGAACGAAAGATTCGGCTTTTTTCAGCCAGTTCATCGGAGCCTGTGGTAGCAGCGTCAGCTGCCACAGTGAACAGCGACGGGCGCTGTCGATTTTCTCTGCATCACTGACCCAGTCTGCGCAGGCTTTGCCAATGCTTTTACCGCCAGCATCATTGGCGGCCACGGCATAGACCACACTATTCTCAACTTGTGATGCCAGCAGTTCTATCAGACTCAGAGCCAGTGTTTTGGCTTTAGGCCAGAGCAGAATGATGTGCTTTGGCTGTAATTCACGAATCTGGTTCTGGGGCATAGCAAACTGTTTATGCGTACTGTCCAGTGCCTGATATTGCTGGTGTGTTTGCCAGTCCCAGGTAAGGATATGGCTGTTAGAGTCTTGCAGTTGTTGTTGCCACTCGGGCGGGCATTCAGCGCCATTACCGATGATCAAAGTGTGGTCGAGCAGATCCGGGTGGCGTTGTAACAGTTCATAAGCGGCCAGGCTCATGCTTGGAATCCTTTTAATAAATCGCGGATATTCATTGCCCCTTGCTGGACATCATCCCCGGTTGGAATTAATCCCATTGCGCGCAGCTTATCAGCATCCTGAGCATCGTGATGGCAGGCGAAAACGGGTTTACCGGTTTCGACCGCGAGGCTGTGTAATTGGTTCAGCTGGCCGTTTTCGAGGCCGCGTGGTACCTGAATAACCGCTGCTTGCCATTGTTGGTGATTAATCACTTCACCAACCTGAGCCGGGGTCATCAGGCCGTTAAAATACACCGGACGCATGCCCAGTTGTTTCATCAGAACGGCCATCAGTAACAGCGGGACTTCGTCTTGTTGACTGAAATTCACCACAGCAATGGTAGGGCAATCTTCGGCAATGGTCTTGTTATCCGCCTGATACAGGCGTAATGCCAGCCGCGCCTGTAAAAAGGCCGAGTAAAAACGTAACCGTGCCTGACCGAGATCGGCCCGGATATTATCTTTCAGTTGCTTATAAATCGGCACCAGCAGAAAACGCAGAGCAATATCGATCGGGAAAAACTGAGACACTTCATCAAAGGTTTCGCACAATGCCTGCTCATCAAACTGCTGCAAAGCGGTATTAATGGTTTGACGATAGTGCTGCCATTGCGAGGTCTGATCTCCGGCTGCTATTTTGCCTGGGGTAGTGCTGTTGTCACCGTCCTGATCAATCATGGCCTGGGCCTGAGAAATCGGAATACCACGATTCAGCAGAGAGACTACCTGCTTGATTAAACGAATGTCGGCTTCGCTGTACAGGCGATGACCTTTGGCGGTGCGTTTGGGTGTCAGCAAGCCATAACGCCGTTCCCAGGCGCGTAAGGTAATGGCATTCACGCCGGTTTCACCGGAAACGACACGAATGGGGTAGTAAGCGGCCTGACTATCAGTGCTGGAGCTTGCCATGCGGAAATCTTTCTCTGTTTAAATGCTGAAATGATTTTATAAGTAGTTATACATAATGTAAAAAATTATCCGGAAACTGATGCGCAGGTTATACGAAAGACGGGACTGGCACTTTCGTCCGGCTGCCAGTCGTAGTAAATTGGCCGCAGCTTATCAGGATAACCTGATGCGTGATCAACGATGCCAGCGGAGGAAGCATGGTTAGCGATGAGTCGGCTCCAATCGATCTGGAGTTATTAAAAAAGGCAATTGATGCCTCTAATGACGGGATCGTAATTGCTGAACGGGAAGGGGATGACAACATCCTGATTTATGCCAATAAAGCATTTGAGCAGTTATCCGGCTATCAGCAAGATGAAATTCTGTTTCAGGACTGTCGTTTCCTGCAGGCCGGTGATCGGGATCAGGAAGGGCTGAAGCGCATTAAAGTTGCGTTGGAGAACAACGAAGCCTGCCGGGTGGTGCTGAGAAATTATCGTAAAGACGGCAGCCAGTTCTGGAATGAGCTGAGTATTTCACCGGTATTTAACGATCAGGACCAGCTGATGTATTACATCGGTGTGCAAAAAGACGTGACACGTCAGGTCGAAGCCGAAGCGCGTGCCCAAGCGGCAGAACAAGAGCTGGAGAAGCTGAAAAAGCAGCTAGGGCCTGTTAACACTATTTAGAACTTTGCTGCTGACAGTCAGTTTTTTCATGAGCAAGGCATGAGGAGCGTCGTTTAACGAGTTAAATCAGTAACGAATAACACAGCTCAGGGAAAACTGACACCAGCCCTTCGGGTTATGGCTGAAAATCATTCACTCTATGTTGCTCATCATTCATTTAACTCGTTAAACATCACTCTTCGCGCCTTGATTGAAAGATTTTCAGTCATAACAGCGTGATCGAAATAGTGTTAACAGGCCCTGTGCAGCGTGTGAACCTCGTTATCGGTGAAAATACGACCACAAAAAAAGGAGCCGTTATCTGGCTCCTTTTTTATGTCTTCTTAAAAGAAGGCTGAAAACACTTATTTTGCGTCTTCGTAGGCTTTGGCAGAATCAACGATCATCTGACGAGCATCGTCAGCGTTGCCCCAACCCTGTACTTTAACCCACTTGCCTTTTTCCAGATCTTTGTAGTTTTCGAAGAAATGTTTGATCTGTTCACGCAGCAGTTCTGGTACGTCGTTAACGTCCTGTACATCGTTGTACAGTTGGGTCAGCTTCTCGTGCGGAACTGCAACCAGTTTAGCGTCTTCACCCGCTTCGTCTTCCATGTTCAGAACACCCACCGGACGGGCACGGATAACGGAACCTGGCTGTACCGGGTAAGGAGTAATCACCAGTACGTCCAGCGGGTCGCCATCGTCAGCCAGAGTATCGTTGATATAACCGTAATTGGCTGGGTAGAACATTGGGGTTGCCATAAAACGGTCAACCATCAGGCAATCCATATCTTTGTCGATTTCGTATTTTATCGGAGAGTGATTCGCAGGAATCTCAATCACAACATAAACATCGTTTGGCAGATCTTTGCCCGCTGAAATCGCGTTATAGCTCATAGTGTTTTTCCAATCTTGTGGGTGAAAGTATTTTGCTGGGGCGGATTATAGCGACTTGCCGCTTGCTCTGACAGCCTGCCATCAGTATAAAGGCCGGGTTTAATTGCTAGTAATAAAGCATTAGTCTTTATTGACACTTCTATTAAAGATTTGGCGGTAGGCTACACTGATGCCATACGATGTCCTGCTGACTCTGAACGGGTGGCGTGGCTGGCTGGTGACTCACGATCAATAAGAAAGTCAGAAGAGATCTGATCTGTATGAAAAACCCGATAAAAAAGCCGATAGGGAATCTGGTTTTTACCTCACGAGCTGGCGTATTGCTGGCCGTTTTATGTTCAGGGAGTTTGCCATCTTTTGCGACTAACGCCGCCGAACTAGGTGATAGCGAGGCTGAGTTTGATGACAGTTACTTACTGGAAGACGACATTCCGGTGGTGTTGACCGCGACGCGTCTGAAGCAGCCCCGGGCGGAAGTACCGGCCAGCGTTACCGTGATTTCTGCCGATGATATCCAGGCCTGGGGAGTGCGCACGCTTCCTGAATTGATGCGTTTTGTGCCTGGCATGTTTATCGGCCATGGTGATGACGAAAACAACGCCTCGGTTATTTATCACGCCTCTACTCCCAATATTATGCGCCGCCTGCAGGTATTGGTTGATGGCCGTTCTGTATTCCGGGCGTCGATTGCTTCGGTAACCTGGGATGATATTCCTGTTGCCCTGGAAGATATTGCCCGGATTGAAGTCACTCGTGGCCCGAGTGCTGCCACCTATGGGGCCAACTCTTTTCTCGGCGTGATTAATATTATCAGTAAGCATCCGGATGAAACGCTTGGCGTGCGGGTACGTTACCGCAATGGCTCAGAAGGTTACGATGATTCCTTTGTCAGTTACTCTGGCGTTCATGAGCAAACCAGTTACCGTATCAGTGCACAGATTAACGCTGATAATGGTTATGATGGCCGCGAGAATAATGGCCGTGATGATTGGCGTGATGGCCGTCGTCATGGTTTTGTGAGTGCTCATGTCAGCCAACCGCTGAGCAACCACAGTCATCTTGACTGGCAAGCCTCGTATAAAAAAGGCCATACCGATATTCGTAAGGACTCGTTTGATACCAGCTTTCCGGATCTGGAATCTGAGCAGGGACATCTTTGGGGAAAATGGTCTACCGAATTCAGTGAGCATCACGCTTCTCATTTACAAGCCTATTGGCAGATTGAGAGCCGTGATCAGCAGGCCGGTGCCTGTGTTCCGACGATATCACTGGACCCGGCGTTATTTGAAATTTATCAGAGCAGTCCGTATTTATCGCGATTACTGGGGCAGTTAGCACCCTCGTTATTAGCTGGAGATGATCCTGCAGCGCGGGCTCAGGCTAATGGACTTCTGGGTGAAATTGCGACTCAACAAGCTAACTCAGAGTCTGTAGAGCAGCAGCTGGAAGCCATATTGTTTGAACGTGAGCTTGAAAATGGTGACAGCAGCGCAGATCGGGCCCGAAAGCTGGCCCGGGTGCAAGCCGCAGTTGAGGTTTCTCAAGCGGATCTGAATCTGGCATCCGACGCATTGCAGCGTGCGTTTAATGGTACAGGTTTCAGTCAGGCGGCTGAGGTGGTATGTGGTCATAGCGACCGTGGAGGACAGGAGCAGCGCTTTGATATTGAGTGGCAGGATACCATTCAGTGGGCACCGGGACTGCGCACCGTATCGGGTATAAGCTTCCGTCGTGATCAGGTCCATTCGCAAACCTTGTTCAATGGTACCGTCAGAAATGACACTTATCGCTTCTTTGCCAATGCAGAATGGCGCGCACTGGACTGGCTGGTCATTAATGCGGGCGGTATGTATGAAATCGAAGACAACAATGATGATGCTTTTTCTCCGCGGATCGCTGCTAACTTTTTGCTGGCGCCTCAGCACAGTATTCGCGCAGTTTACTCCCAGGCGGTACGTTCACCGGATCTGGTTGAGCAGAATCCGGATTATCGGGTAACCATTGAAAATCTGAGCCCGAATTATCTGGGGCTGGACTCAGGTGTGTTATTTGTTAATCAGGCGGATATGGAACGTGATTTAAAGCATGAAGAAATCACCAGTATTGAGCTAGGCTACTATGGTGCGACGACTGACTGGCAATGGGATTTTAAAGTCTATCGGGATTCATTAACCCGATTGATTTCTAACCCGATTGCGTTAAGTACCACGGTGCTCACCTCTGATAGTGAAATGGAGATTGATGGTGCCGAATTACAGCTGCGCTGGCAGGCAAGCCAACGGGATTGGTTACGATTAGCCGCCGCATACGTGAATCCGGTGTATGACAGTGGCAACACCGATGGTTTAACCGATCGTGATGTGTCATCGCTGGAGCGTATCGAATTACGCGCCAGTGCCCGCGATAGTGTGGTCGCCAGCTGGCATCACCAGGGCAACCGCTGGAGTTTTACCGGCTCGCATTTCTGGTATGACCGTTATGGCGACAGCATCGGTATTACAGATCGTCGTTATCGACGTTATGAGATTAACCTGCGCAAAGAGTTTCAGTTCGCAGGAACCACGCCTTGGGTAGGCGTTTTCTGGCATCACATTGTTGATCAGGATCCGCTGGTTTATTCCAATCAGCGTTATGAAAACGATGACCTCTACTACGTTCAGCTTGGTCTGAATTTTTAAGGGCATCTTTTTTGAGGGAATTTAAGGGAGCGTTATGTTGAGCACGGATGCTTTGTCCAGACTTTTGTCCATCAGTCTATGCTGCATATGCTTGCTGCTGGCATGCATAACGAGTGCTTATGCTGAAAGTGTTCAGTCCGACGCTGCTCAGGCCGACGTTATCCAGGCAGACACAACCAAAGCCGAAACCATTGCCCTGGTCAGCCACAAGCCTTCGAAAGCGGTGCAGCGCCTGGCCGAAAAAACGGCGCAATTAAGTGGTTTTAATATTGAGCCGGTGGTGTTGGGTAGCAGCGTACAGTGGCCGTCGTATTCTGCGGTAGTGCTGGCAGGAAATGGTGTGGTTGAGCGCTGGAATCAGCCCAATATTCCGGCGGTTGCTGTGTTTGTCAGCCAGACGGTTGTACAGCAGGCCGGAGAAAGGCTGCAGTCGGCTATTTATCTGGAGCCGCCTTTGAAACGGCAGATTGAGCTGGCGCGGCAAGTGCTGGGGCCGGACAAGTCGCTGGGGATTCTGGCTTCCAGAAATGCCGGAAATATTGCTGGTAAGACAGCTTCAGGAGACTCGGAAGCAAAGGCAGAATCCGATGCTTTGACTCAGACTTATTTTATTGAAGATTACCCCGACCTGAATCGGGCATTAGCTGACTTATTAACGAGTAACGTCGCTTTGGTGGGAGCCTATGATCCGGCATTATTCAGTTCAGCCAATATTAAAAATATTCTGATTACCGCCTATCGTCGTAATAAACCACTGATTGGCCCGTCCGGGTCTTATATTAAAGCCGGTGCACTGGCATCGACCTACAGTGATCTGGGTGACGTTGCCCAGCGTCTCAGTGAAATCTTATTACAGGGCCTTGGTAAAAACGATGAAAACAAAGCCGATGAAGCTAAAGCGGATGCAGGCAAGCCCGATGAAACTTCAGCTAAGAGCTGGCCAGTAGCAGACTATAATCCGTATTTTAATGTGCGATACAACAAACAGGTTGGCCGCTCACTGAACTTAGTGTTACCGGATATTGACACCGTTACCAATCACCTCCGTCAGCAGGAGGTCCAGCCATGAATTATCGTGAATGGTCTATCCGCAAACGGATGTTACTGGTGGCCGCACTTCCCACTCTGGCGGCAGTACTGATGTTATCGCTGTTTCATCTGTCTGAACGCTGGCAAGGGATTCACCAGAATCGTGATGCGATGGTATCACTGTTATTGGAAAATATTGCCGCCGCAGCTGAGTACCCGATTATTTCGGGTAATTATGAATTGTTATCACCGTTAATTCATTCGGTGTTACAGCAGCCCGATATTATTGCCGTGACCATTACTAATCCGGAAGGCGAAGTACTGCTGCAGCATCTTGATCAACATTATCCGCAGGTGAATAACGATGATATTTTTCTGCGCCAGTTTGCGATGCAGCGAACGGTGCAGCCGTACGACGAATATGCAGAATATGCCGAGGATATTGATGTAAAAAACAGTACTCAGCTGTTCGCCATTATTGAATTAAGCCTGGCGGATACATTTACCCGGCAGCACGAGCTGAGCATTGCCTGGCAATCGGCGTTGGTAGGTTTGTTAGTGATGTTTGCCGGCCTGTCGATTGCCCATCTGACGGCGTTTAATATTGTGTCATCATTACGGTCGTTGGCTTTCTTTTTTACCGGTTTGGCTGAGGGGAAGTTCAGCCGTCGTTTACCCGTTGATAACGGCGCCGAGATTGGCCAGTTGCAATTAAATGCCAACTCTTTAGCTGCTTCGCTGCAACGAGCGGAGGCAGAGCAGCAGGAATTCACCGACAAGTTGTTATCAGAGCAAAAAAAAACCCAGCGCGCGAATCATGCAAAGAGTGAATTTCTGGCGATGATGAGTCATGAATTCCGCACTCCGCTCAATGGTGCCTTAGGTGCATTGCAATTAATGGAAGGCAATAACGACATCGGTGCTTTTGCTGATTACAAAAGCATGGCGGAAAACTCGCTGCTGCATTTATCTCAGCTGCTGGAAGATGTGCTGGTGGTGGTTGATGTCGAGAAAAATACCCTGCCACTGAGCGTGGCTGAGCATAAGTTGCCAGATGCGTTGGCTGAGTTGACGTCTTCTTTAGCGGCGGCAGCGATGCAGCGTGGCTTATCACTGGTGGTGCAATACGATGAGGCGTTAAAACGCATGCCCGTCAGAACGGATGTGGCATTAATCCGTCAAGTAGTGCGCCATCTGGTTGATAATGCCATTAAGTTTACCAATGAAGGGTTTGTGATTGTTGAAGTTGGTTTGGGTGAGGTTGATCTGAATGAGGTTGATGCTGCAAGGTTAACGATTCAGGTAACGGATACTGGTATTGGAATTCCGGATCATCAGAAGCAGTCGGTCTTAAATGCGTTTGCTCAGGTCAGCTCGTCATTTAACCGTGAATATGAAGGCATGGGGTTAGGACTGACCATTACACATCATATTACGACCTTGGTGGGAGGAAGCCTGACCCTTCAAGATAATGCATCTGGTGGTACCCGGGTTGTGGCTGAATTTCCGGTGTTGCTGACACCGCTATCTGCGGCTTCTGAAGCGCAGATCTCGCGTGCTTTCCGGGTTTTGGTGGTTGAGGATAACCCGGTGAATTTAAAAGTGGCAGAAAAGATGCTGCAGAAAAGCTTTCAGCGGGTGATCGTGGATAGTGTGTGCTCCGGAGAAGCCTGCCTGGAAAAAATGACTGCGGATGAATTTGATCTGGTGTTAATGGATTGTCATATGCCGGGTCTGGACGGCTTTGAAACAACTCGTTCACTGAGGAGTGCCGGGCACATTACTCCGGTTATTGCCTGTACTGCCAACACCACCGAGCAAATACATCAGCGTTGCCAACACGCGGGTATGAATGACTTTATTGCCAAGCCGTTAAAGATTGATACGTTAAGAACCGTATTACCCCGCTGGCTTTAGCGGGGATGCTGTTTCAGCTCAGCTGAAGAAAGTAGTTAATGAATTCTGATAGGTTTGCTGCAGCACTTGCTCAACCGGGATATTTTTGACTTCAGCAATTTTCTCAGCAACAAACGGCAGATATTTCGGTGCATTTTCGTTACCCCGATAAGGTACGGGTGTGAGATAAGGCGCATCCGTTTCCAGCAATAAACTCTCCAGTGGTGTTTGAGCAACCACTTCCCGCACATTGTCGGCTTTATTAAAAGTCACGATGCCGTTGATGCCTAAACAGAAGCCCAGATCAACAGCGATGCTGGCCAATTCCAGCCCTGATGTAAAACTATGCACAACACCTTTTTTCGCCATCTTAGGAGCGTATTCCTGCAGAATTTCAATGGTGTCATCATCGGCTTCACGGGTATGAATTACTACCGGTAGCTGACAATCAATCGCCAGCTGTAACTGCCGTTTGAATACCTGTTTCTGTACCTCGCGATCGCAATGATCATAAAAATAATCTAACCCGATTTCACCAACCGCCACGACCTTGGGATTAATTGCATGGGTTTGAATATAAGCGTCGGTAGACTCATCAAATAGCGCGGCTTCATGTGGATGAACGCCAAGGGTGGCGTACACATCATCAAACTGTTCAGCCAGGCCAAGCGCGGTTGGCATATTATCCGGCTGAACTGCAATGGTCATAAAGCGC
This sequence comes from Bacterioplanoides sp., assembly GCF_965226395.1. Taxonomy (GTDB): domain Bacteria; phylum Pseudomonadota; class Gammaproteobacteria; order Pseudomonadales; family Oceanobacteraceae; genus Bacterioplanoides. The sequence continues at coordinate 2,795,154 of NZ_OZ245358.1, forward strand.
TCAACACCAATATGACGAGCAGCGTCGAGTGTTGCTTCCGGGCTTTCTTCTTTCAGATAATCCAGATGAAAGTGGGTCTCAATAATTGGCAATTGATAGTGCGGAATCTCGCGACGCTTTTTCTTGCTCATAATATGGTTACCCTGCGTGGAACTGGTCGTTCTTTTTACCACTGATGGAAGCATAAACGGCTTTGATTTGTTCCATATCCGCTTCGATATCACCACTGGTGGTGTAGGTTTGTTTAATACCACCGGTTTTGTTTTTGTAATCCAGAAAGCCCATCAGAATCGGCACACCGGCGCCATGAGCAATATGGTAAAAGCCGGTTTTCCAGTAAGTCACCTTAGAGCGGGTGCCTTCAGGCGGAACCAGCAAGAACAGCTGGTCATTGGCTTTAATCGCATCCACTGAAGCCTGCACCATATTGTTGGCCTTGGAGCGATCGACCGGGATGCCTCCCATCCACATCATCAGACCACGAAAGGGTGGCTTAAAAATCTGCTCTTTGCCCATCCAGTAGATTCGGGCACGCAGAGAAAAGGCAATCATCAGGGTGAAGGGCAAATCCCAGTTGCTGGTGTGCGGCGCGGCAATCATCACACATTTCTTTAAATCGCGCGGAATTTCCCCTTCGGTTTTCCAGCCCAGCAACTTCAGGGTTATCACGGATAACCAGCGCAGGATGGTCTTCAGAATCGGGGTGTCGAACATGGTAGTGTGCATACACAACCTCTGGTAATAAAATCGTAGAGGGCGCGCATGATACTCTGAGCGTATGACAACACAAAGTCCTGTCTTGCCGGATTCTGCGATCTGCGTCGGCAATGACTGGAAAATCAGAGGCAGAAGGGCTTTCTTCGTGATCTTTCTTCACGAAATATGTTCTTTTCATTCATTAATAGGCTGTGTCGGGAGTTTTTTATGCCAGTACTTCACGCTCATACACCAGAAACAATCACCGATAGGGAAGGTGAGGTGTGTCTTGTCTTGCCATCGCCGGTGGGTGATATGGTGATTCGGGGGAATCATGAGGTGATTCGTAGTCTGCGTTTTCAGCCAGGACAGAAGAACCGCAAAACAGAGCAGGCTCAGTGGGCTTCTGACTGCGAACAGCAACTGATGAATTATTGGGCCGGGGAGCCGGTCGTTTTCGATTTGCCCATAAAACCACTAGGGACAGCATTCCAGCAAGCTGTCTGGCAAGCGTTACAGGCGATACCTTACGGCCAGCTCAGCAGTTATCAGCAACTGGCGGAGGCAATTGGTAACCCCGGCTCTGTGCGCGCGGTTGCCAGTGCCAATGCCCGTAATCCCATCAGTCTGATTATTCCCTGTCATCGGGTGATTGGTTCTGACCGGGCATTGCGCGGGTACGCGGGGGGCATTGAAACCAAAGCCCGGTTGCTGCAGTTGGAAGGGCATAAGATTGAATCTGGAGAGGTGACACAAAAGACACGAGTGATCCCGGTAAGTCAGCAAAAAAGTCTGTTTTAACGAAGAAAGTGTTTCGCTTAACAGTTGCAAACTCAGTGTAAAGCGTTAATATCAAAGTATGAATATTTCAAACACACGTACATCCCTGATGGGAAGCCTGCAAAAAACAGCTCAAGCCGCTAGCGGTTTGACTGCTGGCGCACGTGTGTATTTTTGGTGGTATGGCTTTGGCTATTTTAGTCAGGAGTCGGGTCGCCAGTTGTAACACAGAGACAACAAAGGCAGTCCCGGTGAAACGCCAGACTGCCACCAGGGAATCTGAAACCCCGATTGGCAGTCAGCCAGTCGGGGTTTTTTATTGGTCGTCGTTTTTAACAGAAACACAAAACGACACACACTGAAGAGAGCAATGCGATGGAAACACACTGCATGCAAAACATCACTCATTCTCAACCTGCTAACGCCGGAAGCGCTGCGTATTTTGGTGCGGACTTATTTGGTAAGGGTTTAGTGCGTTATTGGCACTGAACCCGGTCAAAAGCAACACTGCTCAAAACCAACACCACTCAAAACCAAACAAGTAAGCAAAAGCAAGCAAATCGATATAAGCGCTAACGTTTAACGAGCTAAGAGAATTAAGAGAGACAACGATGAATACTTCAGTAGCAAAAGCACAACAAAGCGAAAAAATGGCTGCCAATGATCCGGCGGTTCGCCAGGTACGTACACCGCGTGAATTAAAACAGCAGCTGTCATTGAGTGATGAGCTGGTATTGCAAATTGACCAACAGCGCCAACAAGTGCGCGATGTATTAAATGGCGATGATGATCGCTTATTAATTGTTACCGGCCCATGTTCACTACACGACGAAGCAGCCGCACTGGATTACGGCAAACGTCTGGCCGCTTTAAATGAGCAGCTCAGCGATAAACTATTAATTGTGATGCGCGCTTACGTGGAAAAGCCCCGCACTCATATCGGCTGGAAAGGTCTGGCGTACGATCCGGAGCGTGACGGTCGTGGCAATATGGAGCAGGGAGTGACCCGCTCTCGCCAGTTAATGATCCAGTTGGCGGAACTTGGACTGCCTCTGGCAACCGAGGCTCTGAATCCACTCACCATGCTGTACCTTGATGATCTGGTTAGCTGGACTGCCATTGGTGCTCGCACAGCCGAATCACAAACTCACCGTGAAATGGTCAGCCACTTGCCAATGCCGGTTGGCATTAAAAATGGCACTGATGGTTCGGCAACCACCGCAGTGAATGCCATGATTTCGGCGCGCCACAGCCATCATACGCTGGGGGTGGATGTGGATGGTCAGATTGCCATGCTGGACACCCCGGGAAACCCGGATACCCATCTGGTATTACGCGGCGGTAAAGATATTCAGGGCAAAACTGTGACGAACTACGATGCCGATAGTATTGCAGCCTCATTAACCACGCTGGCAGCGGGTGGTGTGAATACCAAAGTGATGGTGGATTGCAGCCACGATAATGCCGAGAAACAGCATCTGCGTCAGATTGATATTGCCAAGGAAGTAGTCGCTCAGCGTGCAGCAGGTAATAAGGCTATCATGGGTTTAATGCTGGAGAGCTTCCTCGAAGAAGGTAAGCAAGGCATGGATGGTGAAAATGGTGATGGCCAGCTGACTTACGGTAAGTCGATTACCGATCCGTGTATCAGCTGGGGGCAGACTGAGGAGTTGCTCCTTGATCTATATAATTCTCTTTAACTCTGCAGAGGTTGATTTGAAAAATCTTTATCGGTGGCAATGCTTAGTATGTGATACCGCTAATTCTTCTGGGGTTGAGAGCTGTTTTAATTGTGGTTGCAGTTCAACTCCAACTGGTGAAGAAGTTTCCGGGAGAAAAACTTACTGGAGTCGGGCAGGAGGTAACGCTGATGAACTAACCTGTCCAAGTTGCGGTGATAAGTTCCTATTTGCTAAAACATTTGAATATGTTGATGGTATACCCGTTCAACTTTTTACTCAGACATATCTTCAAAGAAAATGTCTGAGTTGTGATTTTTATAATGAGGAGGAGTACAAACTAACCTTCATGAGAAAACTTTTACGGAAATACTTTTCTAGAAAACCAAACTGATTCTAAAACCCACTATGCTGATACTGTTTAAAATCCTCCCGCTGTGGAGGATTTTTTTCGACCTCAATAATTGCCTGATCTAACTTCTCAAAAAACAGATCTTTATCACGCTCGCGTTTTATCTGCTGGAATACCGCCGAGATTTCTAGCGACTGCATGGTGAAATAATGCAGCCATTGTTTTAAGCGGTCGGTCAGCTGCTTGTCGTTTAAGTGCTGAATATCGTCAGCCAATTTGCGGAATAACTGTAAATGCTGCTGCCAGTCTTGTGGTTGGTAATCCAAACCCGAGTGCTGCGCTTTAATGCGTAATCCTAAATCGGGTGTGGCGACTAAACCACGGCCAATCATCAGAATATCCGAGCCACTTTCCTTTATGCATTGCTGGGCATTGTCCGGCGTCCAGATCTCGCCATTGGCTAATACCGGAATGCTGAGCTGTTGTTTGATGCGGGCAATCCAGTCCCAATAGGCGGGTGGTTTGTAGCCCTCGGTCTTGGTGCGGGCGTGTACCGTTAGCCATTGAATGCCCGCCGAAGCCAGGGCGTTAGCATTCTCTAACGCCAGACTTTTATCTTTAAATCCTAAACGCATTTTGGCGGATACCGGAATATGTGCAGGAACCGCCCGGCGCACAGCCGCGGTAATCTCGTGGATCAGCTCTGGCCACTGTAATAACACGGCACCGCCCTGGCTTTTGTTCACGGTTTTGGCCGGGCAGCCAAAATTCAGATCAATGGCGGGCGCGCCCATGGCCGCTACTTTGGCGGCATTCTCGGCCATCAGCTGCGGGTCATTGCCTAATAACTGAATATGTACCGGCGTTCCGGCCCGGGTTTTACCACGTTGTTCTCCGGTATAAGCGAGCTCCGGACTGAAGCGTTTAAACACCCGTTGCGGATATACCTGCTTGGTAATGCGGATAAATTCGGTGACGCAGTGGTCAATACCGCCCACAGCGGTTAGCAGTTCGCGGAAGTGACCATCCATCAGGCCTTCCATCGGAGCCAGAGCGATATAGGGAGCGTGACAATCAGAAAAAGGGAGGGAGCCAGTAAACATAAAACCCGGGTGGTTGCAGCGTCGTCAGAAAATAATACTTCCGGATTATACGCTTGAGTGATTTGTCACTCTAGCGGTATAACCAATGTGAATGATGAATAACACTGCTCCTTATAGCGGCAGTGCGACTTGCTTGTGGCGTGTTTTACGTAACAGGTGGTTGGTATTTAACCTGATGGAAACCGGTTTTTGTTGCGCGTATATAGGGTTTTCAGTAATCTACGGCGGCTTACTATCCCCGTCAGTACGCGTTTTCGCTGATGAAAACAGGCACTGGCGGAGGCAGCGAGCTCCGACAAAAAACATAAAGAGGACGCCTGACATGACTGAGCCAAGTCTCGTCTCTCAAGGTTTGGAACTGATGGTATTTGGTATGGGAGTCGTATTTGTCTTCCTGACCATGCTGGTATTTGTAACCAGTGCCATGTCCAAACTGGTAAATAAAATTGCGCCGGAACCAGAGGTGGTTGCTACTCCAGCTGCACCCGCTGCTCCAACCCAAGGCGTAGACCCTGTACTGTTAAAAGTTTTAGCAGCAGCAGTTAAAGAGCATCGCGCGCGTCAGTGATTCCTATCACTGTTAACCGCTACCAAAAGTAGTAGTAGCTCGCGAATAACAAGATTACCCAAACGTTTACAACGTTAACGGATTGAAAAGGCCATCACCCATGACCGATTCTAAAAAACCTTTAGGTATCACCGATGTCGTACTGCGCGACGCACACCAGTCTATTCTGGCTACTCGTATGCGCATCGACGATATGCTTCCCATTGCTGAAAAACTGGATCAAGTAGGCTACTGGTCTCTTGAATCCTGGGGCGGCGCAACCTTCGATTCTTGCATCCGCTTCCTGGGCGAAGACCCATGGGATCGCATTCGCGAATTCAAAAAAGCCATGCCAAAAACCCCGCATCAAATGCTGCTGCGTGGTCAGAACCTGCTGGGCTACCGTCACTACGCTGATGACGTGGTTGATAAATTCGTAGAACGCGCTGCTACCAACGGTGTAGACGTTTTCCGTGTATTCGACGCGATGAATGACCCGCGCAACCTGGAAACAGCGCTGAAAGCTGTTAAGAAACAGGGTAAACACGCACAGGGTACGCTGTCGTTTACGACTTCTCCGGTTCACACCATGGAAGCATGGGTGTCTCTGGCGAAACAAATTGAAGATATGGGCGCAGACTCTATCGCTATTAAAGATATGGCGGGTGTCCTGACTCCATACGATGCGTTTGAACTGGTTAGCAAGCTGAAAGCTCAGACTGACCTGGAAGTTCAACTGCACGCTCACGCGACCTCTGGTCTGTCTGACATGACCATCCTGAAAGCAGTAGAAGCGGGCATCGACCGCGTTGATACCGCTATCTCTTCTATGTCCATGACTTACGGTCACACCGCGACTGAATCTGTTGTGGCTGCACTGGCAGGTACTGAGCGTGAAACTGGCATCGATCTGCTGTTGCTGGAAGAAATCGCTGCTTACTTCCGTGAAGTTCGTAAGAAGTACGCCAAGTTTGAAGGTGCTCTGAAAGGCACTGATTCCCGTATTCTGGTTGCCCAGGTTCCTGGCGGCATGTTAACCAACATGGAAAACCAGCTGCGTGAGCAAGGTGCGTCTGACAAGTTCGACGACGTACTGAAAGAAATTCCACGTGTTCGTGAAGATCTGGGTTTCATTCCTCTGGTAACTCCAACTTCTCAGATCGTTGGTACTCAGGCGGTACTGAACGTACTGACTGGCGAGCGTTACAAGTCTATCTCTAAAGAAACCCAGGGCATCCTGAAAGGCGAATACGGTGCTGCACCGGCGCCTATGAATGCTGAGCTGCAGGCTCGTGTTCTGGATGGCGCTGAAGCAATCACTTGTCGTCCGGCTGACCTGCTGGAAAACGAGATGGACAAGATCATTGCAGACGTTGACGCACTGGCTGCCGACAAAGGCATCAAGCTGGCTGACGAGAAAATCGACGACGCACTGACTTACGCTCTGTTCCCACAGATTGCTCCTAAGTTCCTGGAAAACCGTGGTAACCCGGATGCGTTCGAACCAGCGCCTAAAGGTGCTGACGAAGATACCTTCACTGTAACCGTTGACGGCAACGAATACGTGGTGAAAGTTGACGACGGTGGTGATGTTAAAGAACTGGCTCCGGTTAACGGTGCTCCACTGAGCTTTGGTGGTGCTGCACCAGCAGCAGGTGCTCCTGCGGCAGCGGCTCCAGTTGGCGGCGGCGACCCAATCGCGGCGCCTCTGGCGGGTAACGTCTGGAAAGTGATGGTTCAGCCAGGCCAGCAAGTTGCTGAAGGTGATGTGGTTATCATCCTGGAAGCGATGAAGATGGAAACTGAAGTACGTGCTCCACGCGCCGGTACTATCGGTAGCGTTGCGGCGGCGGAAGGTTCTGCTGTTAAAGTTGGCGACACTCTGTACACGCTGGCTTAATAGGAGGCTGACTGATGGAAAGCTTACTCCGTCTCTGGAATGACACTGGTATTGCTCATATCGAGCCAGGCCAGGCGTTTATGATGCTGGTAGCCTTCGGTATGTTGTATCTGGCTATCAAAAAAGGCTTTGAGCCACTGCTGCTGTTGCCGATCGCTGTTGGTACTCTGATGGTTAACATCCCGAGTGCTGGTATGGGCTGGTCGGCGGCTGAAGCGGCAATCCGCTCTGCTGATCCTAAAGTGTTGGCTGAATTTGCTGAGCTGTTTGGCATTGCCGCTAACTCGACCATGGATCAGGTATTTGCTGCGTATAAAGAAGCTTATGAAGTTCAGGGTTTGTTATACAAAAAAGCCGTCGCATTAGGTTCTGCGCTGGGCTTTGATAACGGCATGCTATATGTGTTCTACAGCATGACGATTGCCAGTGGTGTTGCACCGCTGCTGATCTTCATGGGTGTTGGCGCAATGACTGACTTCGGCCCTCTGCTGGCAAACCCAAAAACACTGCTGTTAGGTGCGGCGGCTCAGTTCGGTATCTTCGGTACCGTTGCTGGTGCGGTGCTGCTGACTGACGCAGGACTGATGGACTTCACCGTTCAGCAGGCAGCAGCGATTGGTATTATTGGTGGTGCTGATGGCCCGACTTCGATCTTTATTGCATCGAAACTGGCGCCTGAACTGCTGGGTGCAATTGCTGTAGCGGCATATTCATACATGGCTCTGGTTCCTCTGATTCAGCCGCCAATTATGAAAGCACTGACCTCAGAATCTGAGCGTCAGATCGCCATGAGCCAGCTGCGTACTGTGACCAAAGGCGAGAAGATTGTCTTCCCAATTGCGGTACTGGTACTGGTAGCGATTCTGTTGCCATCCGCAGCACCTCTGCTGGGTATGTTCTGCTTCGGTAACCTGATGAAAGAGTCGGGTGTGGTTGAGCGTCTGAGCGACACTGCACAAAATGCTCTGATCAACGTCGTGACTATCTTCTTAGGTCTGTCCGTTGGCTACAAAATGAGCTCCGATGCTTTCCTGAATGGCAGCACGCTGGCGATTATCGTTCTGGGTCTGGTTGCCTTTATGGTCGGTACTGCTGCGGGCGTGATCATGGCGAAAATCATGAACAAGCTGAGCAAAGATCCAATTAACCCGTTAATCGGTTCAGCAGGTGTATCTGCGGTACCAATGGCGGCGCGTGTATCTAACAAAGTGGGTCTGGAAGCTAACAGCCAGAACTTCCTGCTGATGCATGCCATGGGTCCAAACGTTGCGGGTGTAATTGGTTCTGCAGTAGCAGCCGGTGTGATGATCAGCTTCTTCGGCTAATCTGACACCTCGCTAAACGTAAAACGCCGCATTGGAAACAATGCGGCGTTTTTGTTTTCAGGCTTTCAATAATTCAAAAACAATAAATCCCACCCAGCTCAGTCCTAATAAAATCCAGGGTAATAAGCCTGAATTGTTAGCTTTCTTTTCTGACGTTGGCTGAATATCCGTTTTTTCCTTCGCTTTTAATTCCTGCTTACGCTGTTTATCCCGTTCCCGAGCTTTTTGTTTTTCGCGCTTTTTATATTCGGCGATACCTTTTTCAATCCCCTGGGCGATTAATTTTGTCTGCTCTTTGGTTTGCCCGGGTTTCTGGGTGCCTCTGGCGACCTTCAGAGCCTCGGTTTTGGTTTGGTCAGATATTGCGTTTTTTGGTTGTTTTTTAGCCATTTGGGAATCATGGGTCTGCTGCTGAATCTGGGCTTTGAGTGTGCCATTAGCTTGTGAATATCGCTACAATAGAGCCCATATTATTACCCTCTAGCTAAGCGCCTTATCTGATGACCCAGACCTTTGTCCACCTTCGTGTCCATTCTGAATTCTCCTTGTACGACAGTACGGTGCGGGTGAAAAAGCTGTTATCAACAGCCGAAAGCATGGGGATGCCTGCGGTTGCTCTGACAGACCAAGCCAATATGTATGCGTTGGTGAAGTTCTACAAAGGAGCGCTGGGCAGTGGTATTAAGCCAGTTCTGGGTGCCGATTTATGGCTTGAGAATGAAGAAGATATCCATGCGCCATTCCGGATAACCGCTCTGTGTCAGACTCCGGATGGCTACCTGGGGCTGCGTGAGCTGATTTCCCGTGGCTTTATGGATAACCAGCACTTCGATAAAGCCATCATCAAAAAAGAGTGGTTATTTGAGCAGCATAACGGTCTGATTGTGTTAGCCGGTGCCCGTGAGGGCGATATTGGTCAGCGTATTCTGAAAGGTGATTTAGAGGGTGCAGAAGCCTTAGCAGCAGACTATCTGCGTGTATTTGGTGATCGTTTTTATTACGAGGTACAACGTACCGGCCGTCAGGGTGATGAATCGGTTGTGAAAGCGGGCAAGATGTTAGGCGGCAAGCTCGGTATTCCTCTGGTGGCGACCAACGATGTACGTTTCTTGGCCGCCGATGATTTTGAAGCCCACGAAACCCGGGTTTCTATCGGCCAGGGTTATGCGTTGGGAGATAAACGTCGCCCACGGGAGTACAGCAATCAGCAATACTTCCGCAGCGCTGAGGAAATGGCAGAGTTATTTGCCGATATTCCGTCGGCCATTGAAAATAGCGTTGAAATTGCCCGCCGTTGTTCAGTTGAAGTATTGCTGGGTAAATATTTCTTGCCGGATTATCCGATTCCGGAAGGCATGGATGAAGATGACTTTTTCCGCAAAATCTCCGAAGTGGGTTTGCAGGAACGACTGGAATTTATTTTCTCCGATCTTGACCCGAACTCCCCAGAATTTGCTGAAAAACGAAAGCCCTACGATGAACGTTTAAAATTCGAGCTGGATATTATTATCCAGATGGGATTCCCGGGTTATTTCCTGATCGTAATGGACTTTATTCAGTGGGCTAAAGATCACAATATTCCGGTTGGCCCGGGGCGGGGTTCCGGTGCCGGTTCATTGGTGGCTTATGCACAAAAGATTACCGACCTGGATCCACTTGAATACGACTTACTGTTCGAACGATTCCTGAACCCGGAACGGGTCTCCATGCCCGACTTTGATATCGACTTCTGCATGGAAGACCGTGAAAAAGTCATCTCCTACGTGGCGGATAACTACGGTCGTGAAGCGGTATCGCAGATTGTGACGTTTGGCACCATGGCGGCCAAAGCGGTGGTGCGTGACGTAGCACGGGCGCAGGGTAAGTCGTTCGGTTTAGCCGATAAATTATCCAAATTAATTCCCGGCGACCCAGGTATGACGCTGGAAAAAGCGTTAAAAGTGGAGCCCGCGCTTGGCGAGTTTTTAAACGACGATGACGAAGCCCAGGAAATCTGGGAAATGGCGTTAAAACTCGAAGGTATTGCCCGACAAACCGGTAAACACGCCGGTGGTGTGGTAATTGCGCCAACCAAATTAACCGACTTCTCAGCCACCGCCTGTGAACCGGGCGGTGCTGGTTTGGTGACTCAGTTTGATAAAAATGACGTTGAAGAAGCGGGTCTGGTTAAGTTCGACTTTTTGGGCCTGCGTACGTTAACCATTATCGACTGGGCATTAAAAACTATTAATCGTATTCGTGCTAAAGACAATCTTGAGCCGATTCGGGTGGAAGAAATTCCACTGGATGATAAACCCTCGATTGAGTACTTAAAAACCGCACAAACCACCGCGGTGTTCCAGCTGGAATCCCGGGGTATGAAAGATCTGGTACGGCGTCTGCAACCGGATAATCTGGAAGACATGATTGCACTGGTGGCGCTGTTCCGTCCGGGGCCATTGGAATCCGGCATGGTGGATGACTTTATTAACCGGAAACACGGCCGGGCTGAAGTCGCTTATCCACATCCGGACTTCCAGCACGAAAGTTTAAAACCCATTCTGGAACCGACCTACGGCGTCATTGTTTACCAGGAACAGGTGATGCAGATCGCCCAGACACTGGCTGGCTACACGCTGGGCGGCGCGGATATGTTGCGTCGGGCGATGGGTAAGAAAAAGCCGGAAGAAATGGCCAAACAGCGGGAAACCTTCCGCGAAGGGGCGATTTCGGTTGGGGTTGATCCAGACCTGGCGATGAAGATTTTTGACCTGGTGGAAAAATTCGCAGGCTACGGTTTTAACAAATCTCACTCGGCGGCTTATGCGGTGGTTTCTTATCACACGCTGTGGCTGAAAAAACATTACCCGGCGCCGTTTATGGCAGCGGTAATGACTTCGGATATGCAAAACACCGATAAGGTGGTGGGCTTTATTGAAGAATGCCGTGAGATGGAATTAGAACTGGTATTGCCCAATGTGAACCAGTCGGAGTTTGGTTTTACCGTGAATGATGCCGGTGCCATTGTGTATGGTTTAGGCGCGGTAAAAGGTGCCGGTGAAGGCCCGGTCGAAGCCATTACTGAGGCACGTGCTGAGGGTGGTGAATTTAAGGATTTATTCGATTTTTGTGAGCGTTGTGATTCCAAACGAATTAATAAACGTGTGTTAGAAGCACTGGTACGTTGTGGTGCGTTTGATTGCTTTGGTGAAGACCGCGCCATTTTAATGGCCAGCATTGAAGATGCGGTTAAAGCGGCTGGGCAGAGTGCCGCTAATGAAGCGGCGGGCATGATGGATTTATTTGGTGAAGTGGAAGCGGAAGTTGCACACGAAACCGACCCTTATGAGCGCCACCGCCGCCTGCGCAAATGGACCTTAAAAGAACGCTTACAAGGTGAAAAAGACACGCTGGGTTTATACGTTACCGGCCATCCGTTTGATGAATATGAAAAAGAAGTTCGCCAGTTAGTACCCACCAAGCTGTCGCATATTCAGGAAGGTAAAGGGACACAAAAACTCACCGGCCTGGTGGTGGATATGCGGGTGATGAAAAACAAACGCGGCGACAATATGTGTTTTGTTACCCTGGACGACCGCTCAGGCCGGATGGAAGTTGCCCTGTTTGCGGATGTCTATGAAGAAGTACGCGAAGTGGTTGCCAAAGATAAAGTGCTGGTGGTGGAAGCCCAGGTGAGCCACGACGATTATTCCGGTGGTTTAAAAGCCACGGGCCGCAGTGCAATGGAAATCAGTCAGGCGCGCTTAAGCTTTGCCAAATCACTGCGTATTCGTGTTGATAATGACAAGGCCACGGATTTATTGTGCAAACAATTGCAGCAAAAATTAGTACCACTGGAAAATGGTTGTCCGGTGGTGCTGGATTTCCATAACGAAGTGGCACGCTGCGATATTCAGTTGGCGGATCACTGGCGGATTAATCCAACCGATGACCAATTGCTGCAGCTGAAATATGAGTTTGGTGAAGATGCCGTCGAGCTGCTGTTTAACTGACGCCATTGAAGCCGCACTAGGGGAGTATCCGGCGGATAAAACCCTTTGGCTGGCACTTAGTGGTGGTCTGGATTCTGTGGCCTTGTTGCATCGGTTAGCAACATTGCCACAATACCAGACAAGAATAAAACAGGGCCGACTCAAAGCCATTCATATACACCATGGTTTATCCGATCATGCTGATGAATGGCTAAGTTTTTGTCGACAATTCTGTGCAGCATTAACGATTCCGTTTTATGCCGAAAAAATCACCCTGAATAATCACCATAATAATATTGAGCAACAGGCGCGCGATACTCGTTATCAGGTTTTTAGCCAGTATGTATTGGATGGTGAATATTTATTAACAGCACATCATGCTGATGATCAGATCGAAACATTTTTTTTGCGATTATTACGTGGTGCTGGCTTGGATGGTTTGGCAAGCATTCCGCTACAACGTCAACATTTACACTTCACAATTGTCCGGCCATTGTTAGGTTGCAGCCGTGCTCAACTGCTGGAATATGCGCAGCAACAGCAACTCCATTGGGTTGAGGATGAATCCAATCAGGATACCCGGTTTGATCGTAACTGGTGGCGGCAAGAATTATTGCCGCGTTTATGGCAAAAATTTCCCGGGCGTAAAGCCGCCGTATTACGCTCTCTGGCGCAATTGCAGCAAGACCAGCACACCCTGAAGTATTTATTAAATGAGAAGCTGGAAGCGTGCCAGCAGCCATGTTGCTGGCCCAATAGCAAAAATCGCTATCTGGATTTAACAATATTTAATGCCCAGCCGCCTGAATTACAGGCTTATATTATTCGTAACTGGTTACAACAAGAGGCGATAGCCTGCCCAGCGGCCATCCGCTTGCAGCAATTTTGTGTGTCTCTGGCTATGGCTAAAGATGATAAACACCCGCAGTTAGTATTGGGTGATTGGGTATTACAACGGTTTCAGATGGGTCTGTATCTGCGTACGGCGCGAGTAGCAACACATAAAGACACCACACTGGTGATTCCATCGAGCGATAGCAATACCGATAACACCAACACCAGCACCAACAACAGCGATATCAAACAGTTGAAGTGGTTTGGAGGCGTGATTGCTCTACAGGAGTCGCAGGATCACTCTCCTGGCCAGCAAAGTATTAAGCCGGGCAGTTATCGGGTTTTGCCTGCTTCACGCTGTAATGGACGTACTCTGCAACCACAGGGGCGGCCACATAAAACGCTGAAACATATCTGGCAGGAGAATCAGGTTCCGTTGTGGTTGCGAGCTGATTGGCCATGTTTGCTGAATTCGCAAGGGGAGCTGGTGGCTGTGATAGGATTGGTGGTCGCTCAATCATATTATTCAGACTCAGGTCGAGCGCTGTATTGGAGAACAAAATGAAAAACAGGTTATTAAACCTTGTGGTTGTTACGCTGTGTTTAACCTTGCTTCCGGCTATGGCACAGGCGTTATCTGTGTATCAGGTGAATGCGGTGATGACCTACGGCGGGCAGTTAAAAGCGGACGCAGCTTTTGTAATTCTGGAAAACGATACCAGTCGTTACGAAGAGCATGGCAAGGGTGGTTACAGTTTGGTGTTATCTGTGCAGGAAAATGCCGCTGGCAGTTATACCGTCAATGCTCAGGTTTATGCTGATCAGGGTAAAGGCCAGGAATTATTGGCAACGCCCAGTGTGACACTGGAAAAACAACAACCGGCTTCCGTTACTTTCGACTCGGATGTGGTTGGCCGTGTTGAACTGCAGCTCACACTGGTCGAGCATGCAGAAGTGGATGATGCCGAGTTGAAGGACTGCAAGTACGTCGAATGCGAATAATACCCCGGACAGCAGTCATCCGCTGGATGATTGGCTTGCTTATATTATTGCTGTTATCGGCTTGTGAAGATTCACAACAGCCGATATTGCGTGGCGTTAAGCAAACCATTGACCGTGTGCTTGAGACACCGGCAACCGAGCAAAATGTGGAGCAGAGTAATGACCAGGAAGTCACTGCAGAATCTGAAAAGCAGCCGCTGAATCTTAATATTCCGGATGATATTCTATCAGGAGAAATGCCCGACATTGGTCATGAGCCGGTATGGGGGCCAAACAAGCAGAAAAGTAAAACCGCGATCTTGGATCAGTATCGTGTGCTGCCTGATTTATTTGATACGGCTCCCAGCGATGATGAATCAACGATGGGGGTTTCCGGAAAACTTCATTGGGATGAAACAGAAGAAGAGCTCGATGAAACGATTCCACGCTTGCGTGATATTAAGGGCGCTGAGTTGGAAATATCGGTAAAAACGCGCTAAATCCATGTCATGTGGTATAGAGACACAGAGCACAGGCATATAGAACATAGGCACTGTATATGAGAATTTCACAATCACAGGCACAAAAAATTCGCGAAATCGCGGAGAGCGTATTGGGTAGCTCGGTACAGGTTTGGCTTTTTGGCTCACGCGTTGATGATTCGGCTTCCGGCGGTGATATTGATTTGTTGATTTCGACCAATCAGGTTGTTGAATCTCCAGCCCAGTTGTCTGGTCGACTGACCGTTGCGGTTATGCGTTTATTTTATGGGCGTAAAGTTGATATTTTGTTAGAAGCTCCAAATCTGAAGCACCAGTCAATTCACGATATCGCCAAAAAACAAGGAGTGCTGCTATGACCATGGATGAAGGCCTGCGTCAACGCTTGTTATTTTTGATTCGGGTGATTGAAAAAGAGCAGGGCTATTTATCGTATTCCTGTAACAAATTATTTGCTGAGTCTGAGGTGTTAACCTCTCAACAGATGCTGGCGATTCAGGGAAATCCGGAGTCATGTGAAACATTGGAAGCATTTGTCAGCCGCTTTTGCCGATTGCAGGATAATATTGGAGACAAATTATTAATCAGTTGGATGAAAGCAGTACAAGAGAAGCCTGGTACTTTTATTGATAACCTCGATCGGGCAGAAAAACTGGGGTTATTACTCAGTGCGGATTCCTGGGTTATGTTGCGACAAAGTCGCAACAAGATGATCCACGAATATATTGAAGACATCCATGAATTAACAGACGCTGTGAATATGGCTAAGCAGGGGATTGAGCTGTTAACAGACTTTGCTGAAAAACTAATAGCTGATGTTCGTAAGCGGCTTTAGCTTAAAAGCTGTTAACAGACCCTAAGAACAAAACTCCAGCCAGGCGATTAATAAGGCTTCAAAATCATCGAGGCCACAACCCGCAACTTCTTCGCTGTCGTAAAAACTCAGGCCTTCTGCATCCATTTGCTCGGTGCTGTCTGAGTCGAGGTTGTTGACCAGACTGTTGGCTTTAATTTCAGCTTCGTCTTTATTCAGTGTCAGGCGAAATTCTTTACCGTCTACATCCAGTTCCAGAAAAATACCATCACGGATTTCGGCAATATTATGCAGCAGACCATTTACCCGCTCCGTATCGCTGCCGATTTCATCACTTAACCAGCGGCCAATGGCCGCTTGTTCCATGGATAATTCAGCAACCGGGCCACGTGCGCCGTGGTAAAACTGATATTCCATCAATCGTCCTCTACCAGCGGGGCGTTAGCTAATGGCCAGCCACCCAAGTCTTTATAACGATTCACGATATAACAAAACAATTCTGCGGTTTTGTAAGTATCGTATTCGGCGCTATGGGCTGAGTTATTATCAAAATCAATGCCGGCGGTTTTACAGGATTTTGCCAGTACGGTTTGCCCCAGAGCAATGGCTGCAATGGAGGCGGTATCAAACGAGGAAAACGGATGGAACGGATCACGTTTAATATCATTACGATCCACTGCTGCACGTAAAAAGCCGTGGTCAAAGTGAGCGTTATGACCCACGAGTACAGCCCGGTTACAGCCGTACTTTTTAATATCGCGGCGAATGGTCTGAAACATTTCGCTCAGTACATCAATTTCAAACTCGGCATCACGCTCCGGATCGAAAGGATCAATACCGGTAAAGTCCAGTGCTTCCTGCTCCAGATTGGCACCGTCAAACGGATGGATATTGGCAGACAGGGTTTCGTCCGGATGCAGATAACCGTCATCGTCCATGCGTAATGTCACCATGGCGATTTCCAGTAAGGCGTCGGTACGGGCATTAAATCCGCCGGTTTCAACATCAACCACAACCGGTAAAAAACCGCGGAAGCGTTGCGCCATCAAGGATTTTGGCTGTTTGTCGTCGCTCATTGTCTGTATGAGTCCTTGTCTTAATAATCCAGTTTCCAGCGCAGGGTTTCGCCTGCACGTAATGGCACAATAATATCGTCACCAAAAGGCATTTCGATAGGAGCCTGCCAGTCTTGTTTGATTAACGAAATCTCATCGGAGTTACGTGGCAGGCCATAAAAATCCGGGCCGAAGTGGCTGGCAAAACCTTCCAGTTTATCCAGTGCGCCTAAGTCATCAAAAATTTCGGCGTACAGTTCGATGGCGGCATAAGCACTGAAGCAACCGGCACAACCACAGGCACTTTCTTTAGCGCCTTTGGCGTGTGGGGCAGAGTCGGTTCCGAGGAAAAATTTAGGGCTACCACTAATGGCCGCTTCCTGTAACGCTTGCTGATGAGTATTGCGCTTCAGAATTGGCAGGCAATAAAAATGAGGGCGGATGCCACCAACCAGCATATGGTTGCGGTTGTAGGCCAGATGTTGAACCGTGATGGTGGCGGCGACATTATCGCCCTGGCTGTTAACAAAGTCTGCGGCATCTTTGGTGGTGATATGTTCAACTACCATATTCAGGTTTGGATGGCGGCTGGCCAATGGCACCAGAATTTCATCCAGAAAGCGTTTCTCGCGATCAAAAATATCCACATCTGAGTGGGTAACTTCACCGTGCACCAGCAGTTTGATGTCGTTTTCGGCCAGCGCAGCGGCCAGTTCATCCAGTTTGCCTAAATCCGTAACACCTGAATCAGAGTTGGTGGTAGCACCCGCCGGATACAATTTAACCGCCACGATATGGCCCGCTTCTTTGGCTTCACGAATCATATCTGGGGTGGTGTTATCGGTGAGGTAGAGCACCATCAGCGGGTTAAAGTTCAGACCCTGCGGCACCTTTGCCAGAATGCGGCTGCGGTAATCCAGTGCCTGCTCGGCATTCATTACTGGTGGCTGCAGATTCGGCATGATAATCGCGCGTCCCATCACCCGGGCAGTGGCTGGCACGGTGTGTTGCAACACAGCGCCATCACGCAGATGCAAATGCCAGTCGTCAGGGCGGGTAATGGTAATGCGGTCAGTCATGTGGGCAAACCTCAGCTAATCTTATGGGAGTTATGGAGCGTGTGATTACGGTTGGCCCGCATTGTACCGAAAAGTGCCCGGCTTTTCCCGCTTATCTCCCAGCGCTGAAATTATTGTTGCCAGTAACACTCAATAACCCTGAGAAGTGGCCGATAACCCAGTGGTAACTCTGAAATGTGTGTTGAAGTGTGCGTCGTGTGAGCGTTCTTTATCTGAATAAATGACGGTTTGTTATGTTACGAATGTTGTCTGTTTTAAGCCTGTTAGTTGGCTGGTTGCCACTGCAGGGAGCACAGCCACTGAAATTTGCAGGTGGTCTGGACAGTACTGAATGGACCTTATCCGGTTCGGTATTTGAGTGCCGGTTTGCCCAGCAAATTCCGGACTATGGTCGTGGTGTATTTTATCATCAGGCCGGTGAAGATGTGTATTTTCAATTAGAAACGACCCGTAATTTAATGGATTACAGTCAGGCGCAGGTAACTATTCTGCCGCCATACTGGCAGCCCAGTGGCCGGACGGAGTTTTTGGGCACCAGCAAAATTCGCCGTCAGCAGCCCATTCTCAGCCTTGATCACGAACGTACCAATCGGTTTTTACATGCTTTGATGGAAGGCAAATGGCCGACCATCAGCCATAAAACCTATTACGACGATGAGCGCTTTGTACAGGTGCAGTTATCCTCACTGGCGTTTGATGATTTTTATCTCGATTATCTAGAATGTGTTAAACAGCTGTTGCCGGTTAATTTTGATCAGGTCGCCCGTTCGAAGGTGTTCTTTGGTGAAAATGAAAAGGCCATTGATCAAAAAGATATTGAGATTCTCGATACCATTATTTTTTATATGAAAAATGATCCGCGAGTATTTGCTGCCTATCTGGATGGCCATTCTGATAATCAGGGGCGGCGTTATGATCAGCGCCAGATTTCTAAAGCGCGGGTGGAAGACGTTGAGCGCTACTTTATTAAACAAGGTATTGATCCGGAGATGATCACCACCCGTTTTCACGGCGGGCGTTATCCGGTTGCTTCTAACAACACCCGCAAAGGCCGGGCAGAAAACCGCCGGGTGACCATTCGTCTGGAGCAACGCGCCGATATGCCGATTCCCGACCATCTGTTATTCAAACTGCCTCCCCGTACTGACCGCTGATGATCTGAACGCCGAACTTGGCTAGTCGCGGTGCAATCAGTACAATACGCCCCCTTAAATTTTTCTGTTGCCCGGATTGAGAACGATCCGGGCCTAATCGTCCTGGAGAATCCCATGTCAGACATCAAAAAAGTGGTGTTGGCTTATTCCGGTGGTCTGGATACCTCGGTAATTGCCAAGTGGCTGCAAGAAGAATATCAGTGCGAAGTGGTGACCTTTACTGCTGACCTGGGTCAGGGTGAAGAAGTTGAGCCAGCGCGCGCCAAAGCCGAAGCCTTAGGCATCAAAGAAATTTACATCGACGACCTGCGTGAAGAGTTTGCTCGTGACTTCGTTTTCCCGATGTTCCGTGCTAACACCATCTACGAAGGTGAATACCTGCTGGGTACTTCCATTGCACGCCCGCTGATCGCTAAGCGTCTGATCGAAATTGCCAACGAAACCGGTGCCGATGCAATTGCTCACGGTGCGACGGGTAAAGGTAACGATCAGGTACGTTTTGAGCTGGGTGCTTATGCACTGAAGCCAGGCGTGAAAGTGATTGCACCATGGCGTGACTGGGATCTGACTTCCCGTGAAACCCTGATGGCTTACTGTGATGAACACGGTATTGAAGTTGAGAAGAAGGCAGGCAAGAAGTCTCCTTACTCAATGGATGCTAACCTGCTGCACATTTCTTACGAAGGTGACATTCTGGAAGATCCTTGGAATGAGCCGGAAGAAGATATGTGGCTGTGGACCAAGGCTCCAGAGCAAGCCAAAGATGAGCCAACTTACCTGACCATCAGCTTCAAGAACGGTGATCCGGTTGCTATCGATGGTGTTGAAAAATCACCAGCAACCATTATGGAAGAGCTGAATAAAATCGCGGGCGAAAACGGCGTAGGTCGTGTCGACATCGTTGAAAACCGTTACGTTGGTATGAAAGCACGTGGTTGTTACGAAACTCCAGCGGGCACCGTATTGCTGAAAGCACACCGTGCGATTGAGTCCATCACTTTGGACCGTGAAGCCATGCACCTGAAAGATGAGCTGATGCCTAAATACGCTAAGCTGATTTATAACGGTTACTGGTGGTCTCCTGAGCGTGCCATGCTGCAAGCGGCTATCGACGAAACTCAGAAAGTGGTTAACGGTGACGTTCGAGTTAAGCTGTATAAAGGTAATGTGATTGTTGTTGGTCGTCAGTCTGAAGACACATTGTTTGACGAAGCAATTGCTACCTTTGAAGACGATGCTGGTGCTTACGATCAGGCTGATGCGGCAGGCTTTATTAAGCTTAATGCACTGCGTCTGCGTACTGCTGCGAAAAAAGGCCGTAGCCCGCTGTAAGTCTTGTTGCTGCTAAGCCAGCCATAATATGTCGACAATAAAAAACGCCGTTATTGAAAAATAACGGCGTTTTTTATTGGTTTTTTATCGGATTTAAAGCCGCTGAAAATTTTCGATCCGATAAGTCACTTCATCATCAGCGATCATTTCAGATCTATCAATGTAGACTGAACTTGGGATGCCTGCTTCGTCTGACCAGTTTATTTCCAGCTGATATGCCGCTTGTGCTTCAGCCTGCTGTATCCGACGCATAATGACGGCTAAATCCGGCACTTCATTACCAACCCAAGATAACGGAATGGCTTTGCCATCGCTGCTGCGTACTGCACGATAAGGTGCCCCTTGCCGAATTTCGATATCAAAAGGCCCGGAGAATTGTGGGTGGCAAAAGCATTGTTGTGTGACGCGCATTGTATAATTCTCAGGTGCTTCAGCAGGCGAATGCGCCAGCCAACTACAACCCGTTGTTATGCCTAACATCAGCATTAAATAGCTGCTTTTCATCGACGGCGGCTCCGGACCATAAGCACTGATAATAATAAGGTGATAAACCAGTTAAAGTGGCCACCACCACCGCCACCGCCGGAACTATCCCCGCTGCCTGATGAGCTATCACCGTTGCCAGTGCCTGAATTATCGCCGCTACCCGCATTATTATCCGCAGACTGAATGGTGACGGTAAAAGCAGCCAGACTCACATTACCAGCCAGGTCCTGTGCCCGGGCTGTGAGGTTATGAGTGCCCAAGGGTAATTTTTGGTTGGACGTGCAGTTCCAGCGATTATTACTGATCGCAGCCGCTGCACAGAGTGTGGTGTTATCCAGTAATACCCGTATTTCCCCCTGATCATTTGACAAGCCGGAGGTTGATAAATCGGTTGTGCCTGATAATGCCGGTCGTGTTGAGCTGGTTTCAATATTGCTGGCGGTTAAGACAGGTGCTGTTGTATCAATGATGGCGGTAATGTCGCGGGTTACGATGCCCAGAGTGTCGCGGATGGTGAGGGTGTTGCTGCCTTCTTCGAGGTTGCCTGAAGGTGTACAGCTCCAGCTACCATCATTGGCAACGGATGAGGTACACAGGGTGGTATTACCGCGAATAACCTGAATGCTACTGCCACTATTGAGATTGGTCGTACCGCGGACCAGTGGACGTGGATTATTTGTCAGCGCGATATTATCTGCATTAATCACAAAGACATTGCCGCTATTGGAAGCGCTGAAATTTAATACAGCATTGCTGTTAGAACGGTCGGCATCACGGAATAAGCTATTACTCTGATCGGTTGCTGTTACGCTAACGTTAGACGCCGTTGGCGTCAGAGTAATCGCAATGTTTTGTGCAGTACTGGTGCTCACCGGGAAGTTACAGCTGGCTTGTCGATTATCCGGGAAAATATCGCAGGCAGTGCCTGCCAGGCTGACAGCATTAAATGCTGCGCCCGTTGCCATCAGAGTTAATTCAACATTACCGCTGGTTCTGAACCCTGTTTCGGTATTACGTGCAGTAAAGGCGTTTGCAATAGTCAGGTTCTGACCGATACTGGCACTGCCGGAAAATGCCACAGGCTGAATCGTCATATCCATCGGCGCTGTGGTGCAGGAATCATTAAAGTGGCCTGACACCGTTTGTGTAATCACCTCCTCAGAGCAACTGGAAAACTCTTGCGGCAGAGCACCGATAAAAGCGTTCATAACAAAGCCACTGGAAGCACAGCTGTTGCCGTCACCGTCATGTCCGGATTCAAAATTGTGGCCAATTTCATGGGCAATGGTCGCGGCGGTAAAAGGCAAGCTAATCACACCACCAAAATCACGGGCTAATTGACTGGTGCCTACTGTAAATGCACTGCAATAAGTGGTGGCGCTGGCAAATGCCACACCAGCGGTGCTGCCATCGAAGTCTTTACCTGTGATCAAATGGACGATCGAATTATCTTCTTTCAGAAAATCGGTTGGCGTTTGATTCCGGCCGTCGTAATTTCCGAAGCGGTTGCTGCAAAATGTAGCGCCAAATCGTTGTTCACAGCTGCGCGAAAAGAAATCGGTTAATACTGCGGTAGCATTCGTCGAACTGGTATAAATATCGGTGTCATTAGTCAGAAGCACACTGTTAATCTGATTAAAGGCGATATTAAACTGATTAAGGTAATAGCCTTCGACCATATTCATCAGGCTATCGGTCGATCCTTGCAGATCTCTGCCACTCAGTGCGCTTTGATATTCCTGGTCAAATACCAGTTCCAGGTCAGCGTACACACAGACGTCATCCACCAGATTGTTACATTGATTAACAAACGATTGTGCCAGTTCTTCAGCAATAAATAATGCCGGATGGCTACGTTCTGCGTTGCTGTCGTTTCTATGTATCTGGTGGTTGTGCTGATCGTTACCACAAGTGGCCGCAGAGGTCAGTGAGCTGAAGGGAAAAGCGCTGATGCTTTGATCAGAAGGCGAAGTGTACTGTTCAATAAAGTGCATCTGATTATTAAAGGATGCAATCCCGTTCCAGCGACCATCATTAAAATAAGACAAACGAACCCAGCTGTCTTTAACACCGGAAATATAGCCTTTGTAATGGCGGCTGCCATTCTCGCTGGCGGGGTACTGACTGTTCTCATCCAGAATTAACAGGCGCGTATCGCCAGCGATATAAAGAGAAAGTTCTAACGATAAGGTGGGGGAGGAATAAATGGCACACAAGGTCAGTAATGCCAGCAATGTTCGATTTAACTGCATGATAATCGATTCCGCGGTTCAGATTGATCTATAAGTTTATACAACATCTGAAATTTTACTGATTTCTGCTTCATTAATCGTAGATAGTGTTCACACAATATTGGGAGCTACTTCACAGAATCTTATGGTTTGTCCGGATTAATGCCTTTGTTGACAGTATTGACGGGGAGTGTGAAGGTAAGGTCTCTTACTTAACGGAGTGTTGTCATGTCCGAGCTGGATGGTTTATTGCGCGATAAAGTACGTTTGTTAGGTAATGTGTTAGGGCAGGCCATTGCTGCTCAGCACGGTGATTCGATGTTACAGCGCATCGAAGATATTCGTCAGCAAGCGAAGATTGCCCGGCAGGGCGACGTGGCTGAACGGGATCGATTGTTAGCTTTGTTAAAAACGATGCCGGATGAGGCATTGGTGCCAGTCGTGCGTGGTTTTAATCAGTTTTTAAACCTGGCCAATATTGCTGATCAGCAACATACCGCCAGCTGGCGTCGCAGCGATTTTTTACAGGACGATGCCGATCAGTTATTTGATGATTTATTAGATCGTTTGCAGCAGGAAGGTATTGACGGTTTAGACCTCAGTCAGAAAGTAGCAGACGTGAATATCGAGTTGGTATTAACCGCTCATCCCACCGAAGTGACCCGTCGTACCTTAATTCAGAAATACGATTTAATCGCACAGTTATTACAGCAGCGCGATGACTTACGTGACGGCCATCCTCGTCTGGAAGACATTGAAAAACGCATTGCTTCGCTGGTTGAAGAAATCTGGCAAACCGATGAAATTCGTCAGACCCGACCCACTCCGGTTGATGAAGCCAAATGGGGTTTTGCCGTGGTGGAAAACTCATTATGGCAAGCCGTGCCACAATTATTGCGACATCTGGATAACGAGCTGCGCCAGCGTGGTAGCAGTGCTTTACCATTAACCGCAGCGCCGGTTCGTTTTTCGTCGTGGATGGGGGGAGATCGCGATGGTAATCCAAATGTGACCTCAAAAATTACCCGTGAAGTGCTGTATCTGGCGCGCTGGATGGCCGCGGACTTATATCTGCGCGATATTGAAAAACTCGGCATGCAATTGTCGATGACCGCCGCATCGGCCGAAATGAAACAGGCTTACCCGGTTCATGAGCCGTATCGTGCCTGTATTCATGATCTGCGCGATCAGCTGGAAAAAACAAGAGCCTGGGCAGCGGCGAAAGCCAAAGGCAAAGAATGTGATATTCAGCCGATTCGGCATGTTGATGAATTATTACAGCCATTAATGCTGTGCTATAACAGTTTAATTGACCAGGGAATGGATACCGTTGCCAACGGGTTATTGCTCGATACGTTACGCCGTGCTGCCTGCTTTGATTTATCCATGGTGCGTCTGGATGTGCGTCAGGAATCCACCCGGCATGCCAATGTGATACAGGCGATTTGTGAATTTTATGGCTGGGGTGATTATCACAGCTGGAGTGAAGAGCAAAAACAACAGTTTTTATTAAAAGAATTACAATCGCAGCGCCCTTTAATTCCGACGCGCTGGCAGCCTGAAGCAGACGTTCAGGAAGTGCTGGATACCATGAAAGTTATTGCTTCTGACGTGGGTGAGGGGGTGTCTTGCTACATTATTTCCATGGCCAGTGAGCCCTCCGATATTTTAGCCGTCGCGTTATTACTGCAAGCCTGTGATGTGCGTGATCATTTACCAATTGTGCCTTTATTTGAAACTCTCGACGACCTGGAGCAATCATCACCAAGAATGGAAAAGCTTTGGTCGGTTGATTGGTATCGCAACTATTGTCAGGGGCACCAGCAGGTCATGATTGGCTATTCCGATTCATCCAAAGATGCCGGACAGCTGGCTGCCGTTTGGGCGCAATATCGTGCTCAGGAAAGCTTGTCGAACATTGCCAAAGAAAAAAATATTCGCCTGCGTTTATTTCATGGCCGGGGTGGCACCGTGGGCCGTGGTGGTGGCCCTGCTTATGGCGCTATTCTGGCACAACCTCCGGGTTCGGTTGAAAATGGCTTACGGGTAACTGAGCAGGGTGAGGTCATTCGGTTTAAATATGGCATGCCGGAATTAGCCTTGCGTAATCTTAAGGTGTACGTCACCTCGGTTCTTGAAGCTAATCTGTTACCACCGGAATCGGCCAAACCCCAATGGCGTGATGCTATGGAAGCACTGGCGACTGCCGGAGTTCGTTCCTATCGGGCAATGGTACGTGATACCGAAGATTTTGTGCGTTATTTCCGCGCGGCAACTCCAGAGCAGGAATTAGGCAAGTTGGCACTGGGCAGTCGTCCGGCACGGCGTAAGGCAGGTGGTGGCATTGAGACTTTGCGGGCTATTCCTTGGATTTTTGCCTGGACTCAAATGCGCTTGATGTTACCGGCCTGGCTGGGAGCAGACGATGCGTTGGAGCAGCACATCAGCAATGATCAGCTTGATCTGTTGCAAGAGATGTATCAGCAATGGCCGTTCTTCCATACCTATATTGATATGCTGGAAATGGTGGTTTCTAAAGCCGATCCGGCATTAGCGCAATATTATGAGCGCCGCTTAGTGGAAGATGAACTGCAGCCACTGGGCAGTGTACTGCGTGAGCGTTTAGAGCAAATGCGTAAGTTGGTATTGCAGGTGAAGCAGCAAACCAGCCTGCTGGAGAACAGCCGCTTGCTGGAGCACTCAATGAGCATCCGAAGCCCTTACACCGATCCGCTGCATTATTTACAGGCGGAGTTGTTGCACCGTAATCGTCTTGCGGGTGATGAAGGCAGCCAGGTTGAGCAGGCTTTAAAGGTAACGATGGCAGGCATTGCTGCTGGTATGCGCAATACTGGCTGAGCTTTGCTAACCCTAAGCCATATCAAAAGCCGGGTCACTTTCCCGGCTTTTTTTCGACAATGACTTGAGCAAGAACCTTGCTGGAGGTAAGGTTAGGCCTATTTTTTTATCGGTCTGGCTAAAAAGTGATCAACTCTGCCAGTCGCCAGAATTTTAATTAACCATTAAGGAGTTTGCGCATGCGCGTAATTCTGTTGGGTGCTCCCGGTGCTGGTAAAGGCACACAGGCTCAGTTTATTTGTGAAAAGTTTGAGATTCCTCAGATTTCTACCGGTGACATGCTGCGTGCTGCAGTAAAAGCTGGTAGCGAACTGGGTCTGAAAGTTAAAGAAATCATGGAAACCGGCGGTTTGGTATCCGATGAGATCATCATTGACCTGGTCAAAGAGCGTATTCAGCAAGAAGATTGCGCTAATGGTTTCCTGTTTGACGGTTTCCCACGCACTATTCCACAGGCTCAGGCGCTGCTGGATGCCGGTGTTGCTATTGATGCGGTACTGGAAATTGATGTCGCGGATGAAGAAATCGTAAAACGTTTAGGTGGCCGTCGTGTGCACCCGGGTTCTGGCCGTGTTTATCATGTTGTTTACAATCCACCAAAAGTGGAAGGTAAAGATGACGAAACGGGTGAAGATCTGATTCAGCGTGATGACGATCAGGAAGAAACCATTCGCAAGCGTTTGGCTATTTATCACGAGCAAACTGCACCACTGGTTTCTTTCTATAAAGAATTACAGGCTGAAAATGGTGATGATGCACCAAAATACAGCCATATTCCGGGTGTAGGTTCTCTGGAAGAAATCACTGAATCCGTGATGGCTGCATTAAACTAAGCTAAAACAAGGATTCGAAAAAAGGGCCTCATGGCCCTTTTTTTATGCCTGTCGTATTAACGGCTCCCGTTAATAGAGTTAACTGTTCGGTGAAAAAGCGCCTTAAAAAATAAACTATTCATTTATCAGTTTATTGAACTTTTGATTTGTTATAACGGTCTTCTGTAAAAATAACCGGCAATAAGTGAAAGCGTTTGCGGTGATCTGAATTATTCAGAAATATCCCGGATAACGAAAAAAGCCGGTCTTAATCAATAAAAAAACGTTTAAATGGCGAAAAAACGCCAAAATCAAGTTTTTTATGCGAATATTTTTTGGTTTTTTTAATTAAAAATACTATTATTGCATCGAATAGTTATTGTACAGCGCTTGCTGTAACTGGCAGTTGTACGTACTACGATTTCTGATCAGATATAAAATCGAGGACTAACCATGGCACGACCAAAGAAAGCGCCTGCTAAACGTGGACGTAAGCCTGCTGCCAAAAAAGCAGAAGCACCTGCTCTGCCAAAAGCAGTTGCGGCAGCAACTAAAGCGGTTGAAAAAGCAACGAAAGCGGTTGCGGCTCAACAAACTAAAGTAGAAGCAGCAGAGAAAAAAGCAGCAGCGGCAAAAGCCAAAGCCAGCGCTGCGAAAGCGACTGCCGCAGCAAAACGTGCTGCAACAGCGGCTAATGCCAAAGTCAAAGCTGAAAAAGAGAAACTGCAAGCTGCAAAAGCAGCAGTGCGTACCGCTGCAACAGCTCTGAAAGTCGCCGAAATTGAAGCAAAAGCAGAAGCAGCCCTGGCAGCGGCTAAAGAAGCAGCTGCAGCGTATGAAGCTGAACTGACTGCTAAAGCAGATGCTGATCTGGCAAAAGCGGTTGCTGCTTTTGAAGCCAAATGGCGCAAGGCTCGTGCTAAACAAGATGCTGTAAAAGTAAAAGCACGTGCGAAAAAAGAAGAAAGCAAAGCGAAAGTTGCTGCTAAAAAACTGAAAGCCAAAGCGGCTGCAGCAGAAGCACCAGCGAAGCCAAAAGCTAAGCCTGGTCGTCCGGCTAAAGCAAAAACCGCAACGTCAAAAGATGCAGCACCTAAGCGTCGCGGTCGTCCGCCAAAAGCAGCGGCAGCACCTGCTAAAGCAGCTCCGGCAAAAGACGCAGCACCTAAGCGTCGTGGTCGTCCTGCAAAAGCAGCGGCAGCACCTGCTAAAGCGGCTCCGGCAAAAGATGCAGCGCCTAAGCGTCGCGGTCGTCCACCAAAAGCAGCGGCAGCACCAGCAGCCGCGAAAGACGCAGCACCTAAGCGTCGTGGTCGTCCACCAAAAGCAGCTGCGGCTCCAGCACCTGCAAAAGATGCGGCACCTAAGCGTCGCGGTCGCCCACCTAAAGCGGCTAAATAATAAAAATGCCCGGCTTGCCGGGCATTTTTATATCCTTTCTTCCTTCCCCTAATTATCGCTATGCTATACTGCCGCGGTTTTTTACGGCTGTTTTTCTTTTCTCTTGAGCGGTATTTGGAGCGGTATGGCTAATCTGTTAATTCTCGACGCTTCGTCGGCATTGTGCTCAGTTTCTTTATTAACTGATCAGGGCAATTTTCACGTGTGTGAAGATCAGCCGAGACGCCACGCTCAGCGCTTATTGCCCATGGTGGATGAAATTCTGCAGCAAAGCGGTTTGCAGAAACATCAGTTGAATGGCATTGCCTATGGTCGTGGCCCTGGCTCTTTTACCGGTATTCGAATTGCTGCATCCGTGATGCAGGGTATTGCTTTAGCGCTGAATATTCCGGTTTATGGATGCTCGTCATTACAGGCTGTTGCGCAAGAAGTCGCAGAAACCGAACCACTACCGGCCTCACAAAAAATTGCCGTGATTATGGATGCTCATATGGGCGAAGTATTCTGGGGAATTTTTCAGTGTGATGAAAATGGCATGATGCAACCACAAGGACATGAGCAGGTATCTACTCCGGAAGTTTGTATCGAAGCGTTAACGGATTTTGATGGCTTGCTGGTCGGTGATGGTTTGGCACTGACGAGTATGTCAGCGTTAACAGCAGACAATAGCTGTGTACAGCCGAAGACAGAATATATGGCTCGTCTGGTGCAGGTAGCTTGGGAAAACAATGAATTTGGCAGCGAAGAACAACACCAGCCTGTTTATTTACGCGATTCTGTTGCCTGGAAAAAACTGGATGAACAACCGAGCCTGTTAAAGCGCTCTTAAGGACATATC
This sequence comes from Bacterioplanoides sp., assembly GCF_965226395.1. Taxonomy (GTDB): domain Bacteria; phylum Pseudomonadota; class Gammaproteobacteria; order Pseudomonadales; family Oceanobacteraceae; genus Bacterioplanoides. The sequence goes on from NZ_OZ245358.1 coordinate 2,823,883, forward strand.
ATGGATTTGATCGAAATTATTGTACTGGCTCTGTTGCAGGGGTTAACGGAATTTTTGCCAATTTCCAGCTCGGCACATTTAATTTTGCCGTCCCGGTTATTGGGTTGGGAGGATCAGGGGCTAGCTTTTGATGTGGCCGTTCATGTTGGCACCCTGGCCGCCGTGATGTTGTATTTCCGCCGTGACATTGGGGTGCTGACGCTTAACTGGTTTAAAACCGGGTTCAGTTCGACACCAAATACTGAAGCAAAACTCGCCTGGTTTGTGGTTGTCGCAACCATTCCGGCAGGATTGGCTGGGTTATTATTAGATGACTGGATTGAAGCCAATTTACGCTCAACAGCGGTTATTGCCGCCACCACCATTGGCTTTGGTTTATTGCTGGGGTTTGCTGATAAATCTCAAAAAGACGGTATTACCCTGACTCATATGACCGTAATGATGGCGCTGGTTATTGGTTTAGCGCAGGCGCTGGCATTAATCCCGGGGACTTCACGTTCCGGCATTACCATTACTGCTGCCCTGTTAGTGGGCTTGCACCGGATTGAAGCGGCGCGTTTTTCTTTTTTATTATCCATTCCATTAATTCTGGCCGCAGGCGGACTAAAAACATTAGAGCTGGTTAATTCGTCATTACCGGTTGACTGGTTATCATTGGCATCGGGTGCTGCGATTTCAGCGATCAGTGCCTGGTTGTGTATTTATTACTTTCTCGCCTTTATTAATAAAATCGGCATGATGCCCTTTGTCATTTACCGGCTGATTCTGGGTGCGGTATTACTGGTGTTCTTTATCTGATGGCGTCACTGATTTGTCTGGATAATCGGCTGCAACAAGAAGCGCTGGCATTGAGCCAGCGTTTTTCTTTGTTATTAGCTGACGAATCTTTGTTAGCAGAGCCGGGCTTTCATTTGTGTCTGGATGAGAACGGTTTGAGTTTGCAGCAGGGCGCGGTTCGGCCAGGTAAAAAACGCACTCAGGTGCAGGTGGATTTTTCTCAGGGAGCTGTGGCGCACCGGCGTAAGTTTGGTGGCGGTCAGGGGCAGGATATTGCCAAGGCGATTGGGGTCTCGGCGTATAAACCCAGCGTGATTGATGCCACCGCAGGCTTAGGGCGTGATTCCTTTGTATTAGCAACGCTGGGTTGTCAGGTAACGGCTTATGAGCGTCAGCCGGTTGTTGCGGCGTTATTGCAGGATGGTTTGAATCGGGGTTTATCCGATCCGGAAATAGCCGATATTATCGCCCGTATCTTATTACAGCATGGTAGCAGTCATGAATTGCTGGTGGCGCCACAAGACCCTGTGTTATTAGCCGATGTGGTATATCTCGACCCGATGTTTGAACATGATGAAAAAGCCAAGGCGCAGGTCAAAAAAGACATGCAGGCGTTTCGTCAGGTGGTGGGGCAGGATAATGACGCGGATGATTTATTATCACGGGCCTGGGATTGTGCCCGTTGTCGGGTGGTGGTGAAACGTGCACGCAAAGCACGGCCATTGGCCGACCGTGAGCCGACGTATGCATTAACCGGCAAAGCTAACCGGTTTGATATTTATGTGAAGGCTAAAGTAGCACCGCTCCCACTCTAAGAGTGGGAGCTGGGATAGGAGTAGGGGCATCCAGCCTTATTCCGGCAATTCGTTTTCCAGGCTGCGTAAAATACTCTGACGCAAGGCGCCGTCGAGAATCACCTCCAGTACTGCGGATAAATTCTTTAATTCCTCACCGTGCAACAGCGAGTCGTCTTCCGCTCTGGTCAGCAACTCGCGTTGTTGCAGATGCTGAATCAGTGTCCGGAATAAAGACTTATCAAAGAACTCAGGCGCATTAATACCGTATAGCAGGCTGATGCGCTGTGCCAGTAAGGTACTTTGCTCTTCCGTTTCTTTGGCATTCAAGCTGCCGGAGCCGCGACGAATTAACAGGCTGACCGTCAGGAAATAACGCTCCAGTGTCTGCATCACGTTATCAGCCAGGCCGCGCAACATAGCAAACTCATTGCTGGTGGTTGGTGTGGCATGGAACCCCTGATCGTTTTCGAACAAATAGCCTTTTTCTACCAAGGCATCCAGCCAGCGATCAATGTCGGAGTCGAGTTCATCCGCCTGCCAGTGCAAAAATAACTCAGCCTGCAAAAAAGAATACAGTTGCTGAATGTTCTGATGCACCTGAGGGCGGGTATAGCGCTGATTATTCACAAATAAGCAGGCAATTAAGGATGGTAAAGCAAACAGGTGTAGCACGTTATTGCGATAGTAGGTCAGGGTGACGGCCTGACGGTCATCGGTTTGAATTAAATCGCCCATTGGGTGTTTGCTACGCGAGAACACCCCCATAGCTTCAGCATAATTCAGCCATTGTGAACCATCGCCTTCAGGGAGTGCGGTAATCTGGCTGTAAGGTGTTTGCTGTAATAAGTCGCGGTAAGACTCCATCTGACGAATCAGGGTTTGTTCGTCCATCGCCTGCCGTGGTGCCGATAAAATACTCAGAGCCAACAGGTTGATGGGGTTCACGGAAGCGGCATTATTAATTTCAGTGGCGACTTTTAACGCCAGCTTATTCACCACCGCAGGTGCCCAATCCGGGCGGAAGTTACACGTCTGGTAATCCTGTTGCTGCCAATCTGGCTTTTCCTGATCGAGAAAATCGTTCAGGTGAATCGGGTTACCAAAGGTGACATGCACTTTGCCGAAGGACTTCTTAAATGAGCGCAGTGTGCCCAATAAGCCAAAAATATTTTCCTTTTTCTTTTTCTTACCACGTAACTCGCCTAAGTAGCTGTTGGCTTCAAAGACTTTTTCGTAGCCAGTGTAAACCGGCATAAAAATGATTGGTTTTTTGGAGTCACGTAAATAACTGCGCAGCGTCATAGCCAACATACCGGCTTTGGGGTTGAGTGTTCTGCCGGTACGGCTGCGACCACCTTCAACAAAATACTCGGTGGCATAACCATTGGCAAAAATGGTGTGCAGGTATTCATCAAAAACGGCGGCATATAATGGATTGTCGCGGAAGGTACGACGCATAAAGAACGCACCACCACGGCGCAGAATCGGCCCGACAACCGGCATATTCAGGTTAATACCCGCGGCAATTTGTGGCAGCTGTAACCCCTGAACGTAGAGAACGTATGACAACAGCAGGTAATCAATATGACTGCGATGGCACGGCACATAGATAATTTCGTTATCTTTACTGACTTCTTTCAGGGTCTCGATATTGTGTAAGTTGACGCCGTTGTAAATTTTATTCCACACCCAGGTCAATAACACATACAGAAAGCGGATATTGGTATAAGAAATATTGGAGGCAATTTCATCGGCATATTTCAGCGCCTGTTGTTGTGCTTTGGCTTTGCTGATGCCCTTGCTTTCAACTTCCTGCTGAATGGCTTTAAGTACCATGGGTTTGCGCGGAATATTGTGCACCAGAGTACGGCGATGTGATAAATCCGGGCCTAATACCGAGGCCGACACCTGACGGTTGTGCACGCGCAGAATCCGGGACACTTTACGTGCCAGTACTTCCGGGCTTTTATCCGCTTCATACAGTTCACGTAACGACAGTGGGGTGGAAAAATGCACAAAGGTATTGCGGCCATTCAACAAAATGGCCATCAGGGTGACCAGACGTCCGCCTAGTGCGCCACTGTTTTGTAACCAGATTTTCAGAAAAGAGCCTTCTTTATCCGGCGCTTTACCCCAGAAAACCCGCACCGGAATAATCTGGATATCCCGTTGCTCATCTTCTGCTAACCAGCTGGCGTGTTTGACTAATTGCTTGGCAACGGTTGGTGAGCCTTTACGACGAAAAATGCCGGTGCGTTTGTATAAGCTGAAAAACGGTTTGGCTGACAGACGCCGAGACAGTCGTTCTTCATTGGGGCTGGTCCAGCCAAATTGTGTGACTTCTTTGTCGATTACCAGTTGTTCTGCATGTGACGGAGACAACAAGGCATAAACAACAGGCTGATCAGGAGAGATTTTAAATTCGGATGCGTCCGGGCCAATTACCCGGGTTTTGACGACACTGTAAAGTATCTTCTGCTGCCAGCGATAAAGTGTGCGGCGCAGTGACTGAATAAACTGCATAACAAGTCTCAATAATAATACGGTCTGAAGCGGGCCAGGGCTGTTAACGGACACTAGCGGCTGTTAACGGGTGCTAGTTTACCCTGCCGGGTACAGGGTTAAAATGACTTCTGTGTGCAACCGGGCTGATGTGAATTATCAGTCGGGTGTTTTAATAATGAGGCGGTGGTGGTTCGTCAGAAACGTTTTTAATGCCGTTATCGTCATTGCCTACCTGCTCCAATTTCTGATGCATCATCTGAATGGCGCGTTTAGCCAGCTCAAACTGCTGCGACAAATCGGCAACTTCGCCGTTTAAGCTTTCGACGGTGTCCTCTAAAAAAGCAACGCGGGTTTCCAGCTCAATGATTTGCTCCTGATGTTTTTCCGAAGAAGGACGCTTTTCGGAGGAGGGAGTTTTTTCTGCGGGGGCTTGTTTCTCTGACACTCTGTACCTTATTGCTATCGTGTTGATTTTTTTAATGAATTGGGCTTTCATAGCCCACTTGTTATATTTGCGCATTGTGTCTTGCGGCGGCTATCTTGCCATTTTTTCAGGGCAAATAGCCATTGAGTATTCACAATCGTGTTCGTGCAAATAGTGATTAAACGATAATAACGATAGATACGAGAGAAAACATGGGTAAAGTTCTGGTTCGTAAATTAATTATTGCTGCGGTATTTGCTGCTTTGCTTCCGCTGGTGATGCAGATGGCGTTTCCGTTGAGTTTTGAAGGTAACACCAATTTACTGGTGGCATTAGCGATTGCTGGTTTTGTGACCAGTCTGGTATCCACTTTGTTGGTTCCGGCTCGTCGTCGTCGTTATCGTGGTAGCGGTACGATTGTTGAGACGGATGTGGAAGACGGTCGTGAGCGTGGTGTGGTGAAGTGGTTTAATGTGAAAAAAGGCTTTGGCTTTATTACCTGGGATGACGGTGAGGATGTGTTTGTTCACTTCCGCTCGATTCGTGGCCAGGGTCATCGTTCATTAACCGAAGGGCAGCGTGTGAAGTTTACTGTTGTTCGTGGTCAGAAAGGCCCGCAAGCCGAAGATGTATCTGCTGTGCGTTGATCGCATCGGTTTGATCGCATCGGTTTGATCAATCACAAAAAAGGCCGCAGATGCGGCCTTTTTTGTGGGTGTTGTTCTGGCTAGCTATGTGCCAGACCAGCTATGTGGCTGAGTCATTCTCCTGATGGAGACTCAATTCGTCACAGCTTTGTGCTTCGGCATACCATTGCATAATCAGAGTGAGCTGTTGCCAGATGACCATAGCGTATCTCCTGCGGGTTTGTCTTCAGTATAGACAAATCCCGCAAGAGTAAAGCTGTTTACTGAACGCTTATTTCAGAGCAATTAGTGCTTTTAACAGGCGTGGGTTGCTGACAACAATGTTCGCGCCCGGTTTTACCTGAGGTGCGCCGCTGATGTCAGATACTAAGCAGCCTGCTTCAGAGGCAATCAGTGTACCTGCGGTCAGGGCGAACTCATCAACATTGCTAAGCAGGCCGCCCTGGAAACGATCGGCTGCCACATAAGCCAGAGATAAGGCATTGGAGCCAATGTTACGCAGGTCGTAGCTTTGAGCCATCAGCTTTTGCAAGCGCTGGCGCTGGTCAAAGGCTTCGTCGTTAAAGCTTAACGGCTGGGTGTAACCAATGATGGCATCTTCCAGGGTATTGATCTGACTGGCACGGATACGACGGTTGTTCAGCTGAGTACCGCGACCACGGGAGGCGGTAAACTCATCACCATTCATTGGGTTAACCATGATGGCGTGTTCGGTTTTGTTGTTTTGCAGGCAGCTGATGGTGATGGCAAAAGACGGAATTCCTACGCGGAAATTGGAGATGTCATCAATCACACAAATTTGCCAGGTTGGCTGCTTTTCATCAGTGATGTTGGCACCGGTCTCACGGCCATAAAAATTATGCTCAGGCAGTGATTTTTTCAGCTCAAAGATGATGCTTTTTTCCAGACCGATGGTGCAGTCTGCGATAAATTTTGCTTTTTCCTGATCGGTACTTTGTGATGCATCAAAACGATCAAGACGACGAACGAGATCCTGACCAGCATTACGCGCAGCGCGCAACGCCAGGTTAACCATGGGCTGCATAGGAATTGCTATCTCTTAAAGAACAGTGAACAGACAATTATATCACCGGCGCTACCTTTTGCGCTACACTTCTGCTCTTTTGGCTGGCACCTAAAATGGTTGTCAGTCTGACTTTAGCGCAGAGAAATACGCGAGCTATGCTGGACAATATTCAGATCGTTATGGTGAATACCACCCATTCCGGAAATATCGGAGCGGCGGCCAGAGCGATGAAAAACATGGGTCTGAGTCGCCTAGTGCTGGTTGATCCGAAAGCAGATATTAATGAAGAGGCCATTCAGCGCTCATCCCGGGCAGAAGATATTCTGCATCAGGCGGTTATTACGGATACGTTAGAAGAAGCGATTGCTGACTGTGGTTTTGTGGTCGGCACCAGTGCCCGCAGTCGTAATATCCCCTGGCCATTGCTGAACCCTCGTGAGTGTGCGACCAAGGTGGCGCAAGCTGCCGGGCAAAACAGCCGGATTGCACTGGTTTTTGGCCGCGAGTCCAGCGGCTTAACTAATGAAGAGCTGCATTTGTGTCACGCGCATGTGCATATCCCAACCGATGAAAACTTCTCATCACTCAACGTCTCTCAGGCGATTCAGGTGATGTGTTATGAAATGCGTCTGGCCGCCATCTCAGAAGGTGGCGATCAATCTTCGGCTGACCATCCAATCTGGGGAGTTGATTGGGACTATGAGCTGGCCAGTCACGCCGAATTGAACGGCATGTTGCAGCATATGGAACAAACCATGGTTGATATCGGCTTTCTTGACCCCAATACTCCCAAACAAACCATGGCACGTATGCGACGCCTGTATCAGCGTGCGGGCATGGATAAAATGGAAATCAATATTATGCGGGGCATGTTCAGTGCGGTTCAGCGCCAACAAGCCTCTTTAAAAACAGCAGAATCTGCTGAGCAAGACGGAGACTCACATTGAGTATCAAACACATTCGTGAAGACATCGCCTGCGTCTTTGAACGTGACCCGGCGGCACGAAATACTTTTGAAGTGATTACGACGTATCCGGGCGTGCATGCCATCGTGCATTATCGCATCGCGAACTGGCTGTGGCGCAAAAACTTCAAATGGTTGTCGCGCTTATTGTCCACCTTCAGTCGCTGGATGACCGGCATTGAGATTCACCCGGGCGCCACCATTGGTCGTCGCTTCTTTATTGACCATGGCATGGGTGTGGTTGTGGGTGAGACGGCCGAGATTGGTGATGATTGTACTCTTTACCATGGCGTTACTTTAGGTGGCACCAGCTGGAATAAAGGCAAGCGTCACCCGACATTAAAAGATGGTGTGGTGGTTGGTGCAGGTGCCAAGGTGTTGGGCCCGATTGTCGTGGGTGATAATGCCCGGATTGGTTCCAATGCGGTGGTGACTAAGGAAGTTCCGGATGCCGTTACTGTTGTGGGCATCCCAGGACGTATTGTGCGCAAAGCCACAACCGAGCAGGATAGCCGCCGTAAAGCCATGGCCGAAAAAATGGGCTTTGACTCTTATGGTATGGCTGATGAAATGCCGGATCCGATTGCCCGCTCGATTCATAATATGATGGATCATATGCACGCGGTGGACGATAAAATTGATCGTATGTGTAAAGCGCTTAACGATCTTGGTGATAACACCTGCAACGAAGCTCTGCCTGAGCTGAAAGAAGAAAACTTTGTCAGTCTCAGTGAGTTGGGTAGCAGTAATGATGCTGTCAGCTCTGATGATGACGTGAAGAAAGGTCAGGATGTTAACTAATACTTGACTGCTTTTGTCGGGTATCCGCATAATTCCACCTGATGATGAGAGGAGAGAGTTATGCGTTTAACGACAAAGGGCCGCTATGCGGTAACAGCCATGCTGGATCTGGCACTTCATGCTCAGACTGGCCCGGTAAGCCTGAATGATATTTCAGGCCGCCAAGGTATTTCTCTCTCTTATCTGGAACAGTTATTCGCCAAACTGCGTCGTAACGGCTTGGTTGCCAGTGTGCGTGGCCCGGGTGGTGGTTATCGTCTGAGTCGCGGTGATGATGAAATTCAGGTGGCGGAAATTATTGATGCCGTGAATGAATCCATGGATGCTACTAAATGTAATCGTCAAGGTGACTGTCAGAATGGCGATGCCTGCCTGACTCATCATCTGTGGATTGATTTGAGTGATCAGATTCATCAGTTTTTATCTGAAATCACGCTGAAGTCGTTGTTGCAACGCGAAGAAATCCGCCAGATATCTGAGCGTCAGGACGAAGCGGCGAAAAGCCGTATTGATACTATCCTGGCTGCCGAAGGTGCTCTGGCCTAATGGTATAGGCGCTTTAGCCTAGCGACATAGGTGCCTTGGCCTAACGACCAGCCGCTGAATCAAGCCGGCAGTTTGTGAGCAAATGCAGACTGCCTACTTGACCTGCTCCCGTTGCTGTTGACAATGTCCGTCCGGATTTTACTTTCAACACCGATATCTTTTTCATGAATCCAATTTATCTTGATTATGCCGCCACCACGCCGGTTGACCCTCGGGTTGCCGAATTAATGGCGCAATGCCTGACGCAGGAAGGCAACTTTGCCAATCCGGCCTCTCGTTCTCATAAGTTTGGCTGGAAGGCTGAACAAGCCGTTGAGCAAGCACGGCGTCAGCTGGCGGATCTGTTAGGTGCTGATCCACGCGAAATTGTCTGGACATCCGGCGCAACCGAAAGCAATAACCTGGCATTAAAGGGTGTGGTTGAGCAACGACGTGCCGCCGATCCGCAACAACCGTTACATATCATCACTTCTGCGATTGAGCACAAAGCCATTCTGGATACTTGTGCCTATCTTGAGGCTCAGGGAGTGATGGTGGATTACCTGACCCCGGATGCCGATGGCCTGATTTCCGCAGAGCAAGTTGGTGCTGCGTTAAAACCGGAAACTTGCTTAGTCTCATTAATGGCGGTCAATAACGAACTGGGGACGCTGACAGATATTCCGGCCATTGCCTCGGTTCTGAAAGGGACAGACGTGTTATTACACGTGGATGCTGCTCAGGCCGTTGGCAAAATGGCGATTGATGTGAATCAGTGGCAGATCGATTTGTTATCGGTATCGGCGCACAAAATGTACGGCCCGAAAGGCATTGGTGCCTTGTATGTCCGTCGTGAGCCGCAGGTGAAAATTGCGGCGCAGATTCATGGTGGTGGGCATGAGCGGGGTATGCGCTCCGGTACGCTGGCAACCCATCAGCTGGTTGGGCTGGGCGAAGCGGCTGTGCTGGCGCAGCAGGAAATGGCGGATGAAGTGGAGCGTATCCGCCAGTTGCGCGATGCCTTGTGGCAAGGGTTAGAGTCCTTCGGTGGTGTCTATCTTAATGGTCATGCGCAACAGCGCAGTGCTGGTCATCTGAACGTCAGCTTTGATGGCGTGGATGGCGAAATTCTGCTGGCATCATTAGCCAAAGTGGCGGTCTCTTCCGGCTCAGCCTGTACTTCAGCCAGTGTTGAACCGTCTTATGTATTAAAGGCAATTGGCCGTAGTGATGAGCTGGCCCATGCCGGGCTGCGTTTCTCCGTTGGGCGCTTTACTACACAAGCCGAAATTGACGCAACGATCCAAGAAGTTGGGCGGGTTCTGGGGTTGCTGCGTAGCTGATAAGAGCCGCGCTTAGGTGTTGTTTGACTCAGACAGACAGCAACGCACACAAATTTACGCGCAAAGCGCGGAATTCGCGTACAACTTTCATAAAAAGCTGCGTATAATCCGCGGGTTTTATTTGGAGCGCAGCCTTATGGCTGCATTCCAATGGTATTGTTAATTTAAAATCGATTCTAATGGGAGCTTAAAATGGCTGTAGAACGTACTCTTTCTATCGTTAAACCAGATGCAGTTGGCAAAAACGTTATTGGTGAAATCCTGGCTCGTTTCGAGAAAGCGGGTCTGCAAATCGTTGCTGCTAAAATGCTGCAACTGGACGACGAAAAAGCGGGCGGTTTCTACGCTGAGCACGCTGAGCGTCCTTTCTTCAAAGATCTGGTTGGTTTCATGACTTCTGGCCCGGTTGTTGTTCAGGTTCTGGAAGGTGAAGGCGCAATCGCTAAAAACCGTGAACTGATGGGCGCAACTAACCCACAAGAAGCTGACGCTGGCACTATCCGTGCTGATTTCGCACAAAGCATCGATGCTAACGCGGTACACGGTTCTGACTCTGCTGAGTCTGCTGCTCGCGAAATCGATTACTTCTTCGCTGCTGAAGAAATCTGCCCACGTTAATTCTCACCAGAGAATACGTGCTGGGGCCGGGCGCTAGCCGCGAAGCCCCAGAACCACAAAGAGCCAGCGGTGAAAACCGGCTCTTTGTGATCCCCGCCAGGATGCATCTGATTCACACGCTTAATCCAGGTACTCAACCCGATGTCTGATACTGCTGAAAAAATTAACCTATTAGGTTTATCTCCCACCAAAATGGAAGCCTTTTTTGCCGATTTGGGCGAAAAGAAGTTCCGTGCCCAGCAGATGTTGAAGTGGATTCATCAGTATGGCGAAGCCGATTTCGGCAAAATGACCAATATGAGCAAAGGTCTGCGCGCCAAACTGGCCGAGGTCAGTGAGATCAAGCTGCCAGAAGTGACCTACGATCAAACTTCCAAAGACGGCACCCGTAAATGGGTGATGAAGATGGAAGGCGGCAGCTCAGTGGAAACGGTTTATATCCCGGAAAAAGAACGCGGCACCTTATGTGTCAGCTCTCAGATTGGCTGCTCGCTGGATTGTTCTTTCTGCTCCACCGGTAAACAGGGTTTTAACCGCGATCTTAGCGCAGCTGAAATTATTGGACAGGTGTATGTCGCGGCCATGGCATTTCATGAGCCAGGCGAGCGACGTGAACGCAAAATCACCAATGTGGTGATGATGGGCATGGGTGAGCCCCTGCTGAATTTTGATAACGTTGTTGATGCCATGGCATTAATGATGGAAGACAACGCTTATGGCTTGTCAAAACGCCGGGTGACCTTAAGCACCTCGGGTGTGGTACCACAAATTGATCGCTTGGGTGAAATTACCGATGTATCGCTGGCCATTTCGCTGCACGCCCCTAACGATGAATTGCGTAACCAGCTGGTACCACTGAATAAAAAATATCCGATCAAAGAACTGATTGCCTCGGTTAATCGTTACCTGGATAAACTGCCGGATCGTCGTAAGGCAACCATCGAATACACACTGATTGATGGGGTAAACGACGAGATAGAACACGCCCAGCAACTGGCTGAGTTAATGAAGCAGGTGCCGTGCAAAATTAACCTGATTCCGTTTAACCCGTTCCCGAATTCTGGCTATAAGCGCCCAAGCAATAACCGTACTTACCGTTTCCGCGATCATCTGATTAACGCCGGCCATATTGTGACCATTCGTTCTACCCGGGGTGATGACATTGATGCTGCTTGTGGGCAGTTGGTTGGGCGCGTAGAAGACCGCACCCGTCGTAGCGCAAAATACATTAATGCGGTACAACTGGATGAATCTCAACAATCCATAGAAGCAGGTCGTTAATAATGAAAGGAAGTCGTGCGATTTTACGGACGCTGTTAGCCATGTTGGCATTATCACTGGCCGCGTGTGTGACCGTGGTAGAATCGCCGTTTAACAAAAAGGCATCACCAGAAAAAGCCGTTGATAACTATACCCAGCTCGGCTTGGGTTATATGCAGAAAGGCCGTAATGATCTGGCGCGCCTGCGCCTGCGTAAGGCACTCAGCATCAACGAAGACTACGCACCGGCAAACGATGCCATGGGCCTGTTATGGCAAAGCGAAGGTGAGTTGGACTTAGCCGAAGAATCCTTTCAGAAAGCGATTTCACTCGACGGTGATTTTTCTCTGGCAAAACATCATCTGGGCCGTTTGTATTCCCAGCTGAAGCGCTATGACGATGCTGAGACCTACTTATTAAAAGCGGCACAGGATCGTTATTACGACAATCGTGCGTCGGCTTACAATGATCTGGCACTGAGTTATTTCCGTGCCGGTCAGGCTGAAAAAGCGATTGCAACATACCGCGAAGCGCTGCGCATCTCACCTTACAACGTGGATTCGCTGGTAAATATTTCAACTCTGCTATTCGAAGCGCAGAACTATCCGGACTCGGGCAAATACTTTGATCGCTTTGATCGTGTGGTAAAACGCGGTCAGGCTGGTTATTCCGCTCACAGTTTGTGGCTGGGCATTAAGTTATCGACGATTAGTCAGAACACACCACGAACCATTGAGCTGGCGACTCAGCTGAAACAGCTGTTCCCTCAATCACAAGAATACAAAGAATATCAGCAGTCATTAAAAGACGCTGGAGCAGGTCAATAATCGATGAGCGCATTATTTGAGAATCCAATCAAACGACGTAAGACCCGCCAGATTATGGTGGGCGATGTGCCGATTGGTGGCGGTGCACCGATTGCGATTCAGACCATGACCAATACCGATACCATGGACATTGATGCCACGGTTGCTCAGATTCTGCGGGCACAGGATGCCGGAGCGGATATTGTGCGGGTATCGGTGCCAACCATGGAAGCAGCCGAAGCGTTCGGTGAAATTCGCAAGCAGGTCGATATCCCGCTGGTTTCTGATATTCACTTTGATTACCGCATTGCGTTGCGTGTGGCTGAGCTGGGTGTCGATTGTTTGCGTATTAACCCGGGTAATATTGGCCGTGAAGATCGGGTTCGTGCTGTGGTTGATGCTGCGCGTGAACGTAATATTCCGATTCGTATCGGGGTGAATGCCGGATCGCTGGAAAAAGATCTGCAGAAAAAATACGGCGAGCCAACCCCGGATGCGCTGGTCGAATCGGCCATGCGCCATATTGATATTCTCGACCGACTGGACTTTCAGGATTACAAACTGAGTCTGAAAGCCTCGGATATTTTTATGACGGTGGCTGCGTATCGCAAAATTTCTGAACAAATTGATCAGCCTCTGCACTTAGGTATTACCGAAGCCGGTGGTTTACGTGGTGGTACGGTAAAATCATCGATTGGCCTGGGGCTGTTATTATGGGATGGCATTGGCGACACCATTCGTGTGTCATTAGCCGCTGACCCGGTAGAAGAAGTGAAAGTTGGCTGGGATATGCTGAAATCCCTCAAACTGCGCTCCCGTGGCATTAATTTTATTGCCTGCCCAAGCTGCTCTCGTCAGAACTTTGATGTGATTAAAACCATGAACGAGCTGGAAATGCGCACCGAAGATATCCGTACTTCGATGGATGTGTCGGTGATTGGTTGTGTGGTGAACGGCCCGGGTGAAGCCAAAGAAACCGACGTGGGTCTGGCCGGTGGTCAGCCGAATCTGGTTTATATTGATGGCAAACCGCAGGAAAAAATCGGCAACGATAATCTGGTGGACGATTTGGAACGTTTAATTCGTGAACGTGCCACCGAGCTGGAAAAACAGCGTGAAGAATTAATTGCAACGGATGCCTGATTGGCATTGGTTCGGCAACGTAAAAGATAAGACGTAGATATTAAGATGAGCAAAAAAATTCAGGCCATTCGCGGCATGAACGACATCAAGCCAAACGAGACACCGGTTTGGCAGTACCTTGAAGGAACGGTTAAAGAATTGCTGGCTTCCTATGGCTACAGCGAAATCCGTATGCCGATTGTGGAGCAAACCAATCTGTTTAAACGCTCGATTGGTGAAGTGACCGACATCGTCGAAAAAGAAATGTACACCTTCGACGATCGTAACGGCGACAGCCTGACTCTGCGCCCGGAAGGCACGGCCAGTTGTGTACGTGCCTGTGAAGAGCACGGTTTGTTATACAACCAGACTCAGCGTCTGTGGTACACCGGCCCGATGTTCCGTCACGAGCGTCCGCAAAAAGGCCGTTATCGTCAGTTCCACCAGATTGGTGTGGAAACCTTTGGTATTGCTTCAGCAGATATTGATGCAGAAGTGATTCTGCTGACCGCACGTTTGTGGAAAATGCTGGGCTTACAGGATGCCGTGACTCTGCAACTCAATACCTTAGGCAGCAACGAAGCACGGGCTGAGTACAAAGATGCACTGGTCGCGTATTTATCTGAGCGCAAAGACCAGCTGGACGAAGACAGCCTGCGCCGTCTGGACTCGAATCCGCTGCGTATTCTTGACAGTAAAAACGAACAAACTCAGGCATTATTGGTCGATGCACCACAGCTGCACGATCACCTGGATGACGAAAGTCGTGAGCACTTTGCCAAATTGCGCAGTGTGCTGGATGCCGCGGGTGTGAAGTATGAGATCAATCAGCGCCTGGTGCGCGGCTTGGATTATTACTGCAAAACCGTATTCGAGTGGGTGACCGATAAGTTAGGCGCTCAGGGCACCGTATGTGCCGGTGGTCGTTACGACGGTCTGGTTGAACAGCTGGGTGGTAAAGCAACGCCAGCAGTGGGCTTTGCTATGGGTGTGGAGCGTCTGATTCTGATGCTGGAAACTCTGGAGCTGATTCCACAAGCGGTACTGAATACACTGGATGTGTATGTTTGTGCTTTAGGTGACGGTGCGGATCAAGCCGCCTTGCTGCTATCGGATCAGATTCGTAACGAACACGAATGGTTACGCATTCAGACCCATTGTGGTGGTGGCAGCTTCAAAAGCCAGATGAAAAAAGCCGATAAGAGTGGCGCCCGATTTGCCATTTTGTTGGGCGAAAGTGAAATCGCCGAACAGCAGGCCACGGTAAAAGATTTATCCGGTGAACTGGATCAGCAAACTATGCCTCAGGCTGAGGTTGCTGACTGGATTGCCCAGCAAATCAGTTAATTTTTAAAAGATATTGTTAACAACACAGTTTAATAACAACAGCTGACAAGCAGTTAGTGTAGAGGATTGGGAATGAACGAATTTAAAACGGAAGAAGAACAGGTCGAAGCGTTAAAAAAATGGTGGTCTGAAAATGGCACCAGTCTGCTTCTGTCGGTTGTTGTTGTCGCCGGTGGCTGGTTTGGCTGGAACACCTATCAGGACAATGTCCGTATGACGGGTGAAGCGGCTTCAGCGGTTTATTCTCAGTTAGTGGAAAAAGCAGCACAGCCGGTGGCGAGTCAGACGGATGCGGTGAAAGCCGAAATGATCGACCTGGCAGAAAAGCTGAAAAACGAATACGACAGCACGGTATACAGCCAGTTTGGTGGTTTATTCCTGGCACGCTTTGCGGCTGATAATGGTGACTTTGATAGCGCCGCAGCGGAATTAAAAGCGGTTATTGCAGCGGCCGAAGAAGGTCCGGTTAAGCTGACGGCTACGGTTCGTTTAGCAAAAATTATGATTCAGCTGGATAAAGCGGATGAAGCGCTGGCACTGATTCCGGCACAACCGGATGCATCTTATGCGGCTCAGTTTGCTGAAGTAAAAGGCGATGCGTTATTCCGTAAGGGTGATAATGCGGCAGCACGTAAAGCTTATGTTGAAGCTCAGGCGGCGGCACAGGAAGCGGGCATGAATACTCAGCTGCTGCAACGTAAAATTGATAGTTTAACCAGTGCTGAACTGGTGGCAGAGGAGTCTTAATTCCCGTGCGTTTGTCCTGGCTTTCGATGGTATCAACACCTTCTATGATGACTAAATGGGTTCCTGCGCTGTTCTGCAGTGTGTTGTTGTCGGCTTGTTCGTCAACACCCGCGAAAGAGCAGGATGACAGTGAAGAGCTAGCCGGTTTACCGGAATTCACTGAGCAGGTTGAATTGGATACCCGCTGGCGACAAACGCTGGGTAAAGGCCCGGGTTCTGTTTTTAATCGTTTGTACGTGGCCGAGCAAGGTGGTGTGGTTTATGCCGCTGATGCGGCTGGTGATGTTTACTCGCTGGATCTGGAAGATGGTTCCCAGAACTGGAAAATCACACTCGATCAGCCAATCATTTCGGGGGTGACATTAGCCGGTGAGCAGCTGTTTGTAGTCACGAAAGATGGTTTGTTGCATTGTCTGTCGATTGCCGATGGTGAACCTATCTGGCAAGCGGTGTTAAGCAGCGAATCCATTTCTCCGGTGGGTTATGACGCAGGCCGGGTGTTTGTACACACCATTGATGGTCGTGTTACCGCTTTTGAGCGTGCCGATGGTCGTCAGGCCTGGTCTTACGAAAATGCTATGCCAGTGTTAACCGTACGCGGCACCAGCTCACCGCTGGTACTGGATAATCTGGTTATAACCGGTTTTGCTACCGGTAAAGTGGTGGCTCTGGATAAAGTGCTGGGTATCCCGCGTTGGGATAAGCGTTTAGCCACCCCCGATGGTCGTTCTGAATTGGAACGACTGGTGGATATTGACGGCACGCCGGTCTGGGAAGATGGTCGCATTTACGCTTCCAGCTACCATGGCAAATTAGCCTCACTGAACATTCAGGGTGAAACCGAATGGGAAGAAGAAGGCTCAGCTTATACCAGCCCGGTATTGGCGCTGGGAAATATTTACCTGACTCTGGATGACTCCAGCATTCAGGCCTATGATCAGCGTAATGGTGCAGTTCAGTGGCAACAACGTGCTCTGGCACAACGGGGTTTGGGGCAGGTAAGTGCTATTGGTAACCATCTGTTAGTGGCAGATGATGAAGGCTATCTGCACGTATTGCGTCAGGTGGACGGTGAATTGGTTGGGCGTTTATTAATGCGACCAAAGCCGCTGCATATCAGCTACCCAAATCAGTCGGAAATGACCAACTGGCGTTTATTACGTGGCCGTGATTTTGGTATCCGCAGCCATTTGGTGAATACCCGCGAAGGCGTTCTGGTTTATACCAATGCGGGTGATCTGGCGCTGGTAACTCTCGAAAAAACCGGTGACGATTCTCAGTAATCAACCGCTGGTTATGTGTTTTTTCGGGCTGACTCCAAAGGAGTCGGCCCATTTGTTTTTTTAAAGGCAGTTAATTTATGGTTCCTGTAATTGCGCTGGTTGGCCGACCGAATGTAGGAAAATCAACGTTATTTAATCGTTTGACCAAAACCCGTGATGCCCTGGTGGCTGAAATTGCAGGCCTGACCCGTGACCGTAAATATGGCGAAGGTAAAGTGGGCGATCGTCCCTTTATTGTGATCGATACCGGTGGTATCAGTGGTCAGGAAGAAGGCATCGATGAGGCGATGGCGAGCCAGAGTTTTCAGGCGATGCAGGAAGCAGACATCGTTTTCTTTATGGTGGATGCCAACGCTGGTATTACCGCCGGCGACCGTATGATTTCCGAATATCTGCGTCGTAATAACAAAGAAGCGTATCTGGTTGTTAACAAAATTGATGGCCGTAATCCGGATTTGGTTCTGGGTGAATTCTATGAATTGGCCATGGGCGAACCTTTGGCCATTGCTGCGGCACATAACCGTGGCATCAGTGCGTTAATTGATTATGTACTGGATGAGCTGCCGGAAGAAAAAGAGAAAAAAGCAGCGGAATTAGCGGCGGCTCAGAATCGTGAATTGGAATACATTTACGAAGAAGAGGAAGACGAAAAAGAACAGGAAGTTCAGTACGAAGCGCTAAACGTAAAAGGCGTTAAAATTGCGGTTGTTGGGCGTCCGAATGTGGGCAAATCAACCCTGGTGAATCGTTTCTTAGGTGAAGAGCGGGTGGTGGTCTACGACCAGGCGGGTACCACCCGAGACAGTGTTTATATTCCTTATGAGCGTCATGGTCAGGATTACACCCTGATTGATACAGCCGGTGTACGTCGTCGTAAAAATATTCACGAAGCGGCCGAAAAATTCTCCATTATTAAAACCCTGCAGGCCATTCAGGATTGCCACGTGTGTATTCTGGTACTGGATGCACGCGATGGTATCGTTGAACAAGACCTGCATATGCTGAGCTTTGTTTTAAACTCAGGCCGTGCCTTAGTGATTGCCATCAATAAATGGGATGGTATGGATGCTTATGACAAACAGCGGGTTAAGGACGAAATTGACCGTCGTTTTGACTTCTTAACCTTTGCCGAAATGCACTTTATTTCAGCATTGCATGGCACCGGTGTTGGTCATTTATACGACTCGGTGGATCAGGCGTATCGCTCAGCCATGGCTAAATGGCAAACCAATATGCTGACCCGGATTATGGAAGATGCTGTCGCCAGCCATCAGCCACCGATGATCCGCAGCCGTCGTCCTAAATTACGTTACGCTCACCAGGGTGGTTCAAACCCACCGCGTATTATTGTACATGGCAATATGGTAGAAGACTTACCGGAAGATTATAAGCGCTATTTAGCCAATACTTTCCGACGGGTGCTGGATATTCGTGGTACGCCTATTCGGTTTGAATTCCGTCAGGGTTCTAACCCATTCTCTGATAAAGAAAAAGAAGTGCAGCACCGTAGCAAGCGCCGTCGTGACTCTGTGGTTAAAACTGCCTCTATCCGTAAGGCTAAGCACGATAAGATGCGTAAGCAGCGTAAAAAATCCGGGCGCTAATTTTATCCTCTGATGCCTTTTAAGGGCTGTTGCAAACTGCAGCAGCTCTTTGTCTCTCAAACAATTATAACTGCGGAATTAATTCCAGTGTTGATGCCTCATGTTGCTTCTTACTGTAGCTGAGCCTCATGATGGCGTAGATGATGTGATATTTCTTCCAGTAAGCTTTAGTCACAGAACGAGTAATTTCATCAAGATCCTGGGGTATTCTCCCTTCTATTTTAATCGGGTCAAATTCACCAAACTTAATCTCTCCTGCTGAATCTTTGAGGAAAGCATGGTACCAGCTACGTTGGCTAAACTTATATTGTCTGACGAATAATCTATCACCAACTGACACAATAGATATATCAACAAAGCGATGTTTATCCCCAGCTCTAATCTGGTGAACCATATGTCTGTTAACTTCTTTAACCAGTTTTTTAATGTTCATAATCATCTTTTCAAATGTTAGGGGCAGTGCCAGGACGCTGGCTGGTAATAGCCTATAAGCTATAAAAATTTCGGTATTTTATTGATACTTAGGGTCGTTATTTTTAGATTTTTATTACAGGATAAGATGGCTGATTTATAAAGGAGAGCTCCTCTGGTTGATGGCTGAAGCTCTCTCAATTACGACTCTGGGCAGTAACTAATTACTTGTTGAAGAAATCAGCTACAGCATCACATGACACTTTTACAGCATCTGGTTTCCAGTAGAAGTCCACATGGCTGAATTCGTCAAATGCCATAACGACGGGATTGTTTGTCAGGCGATCAATGAAGTTGGTCGAACAGATCGCTGTTGCAGCACTTGAGCCATAAACAACAAGCGTAGGTTGCGTGATTTTATCTGCATATGCTTCAGAGATAGAGATAAGTGATTGCATAGGTTGATCACCGATGTGTTCGGTTGTGAAGTTCTTAACCTTCCCTGGACCTGCAACACCATCTTTTCCGTAGTAGTTATATGTGTCGTCTGACATTGGAACGCCCAGCGCATTAAATTCTTCACGTGACATAGTGTCGTTCAATACGATAGGCCAGCAATAGTCCGCTTCTCCGGTTTCATACATTTTCTGCGCGGAGGCATTTGCAGCGTCGATCGTTTGTTTGGCAATGGCAGGATCACCCCATTGGAATGCATCAGCAGCCATCATGCCTGATACTGTAGCAATTTTTTTGATGCGGTGGTCTGTTACCGCTGCAGACGCGATAATTGAACCCCCCTGACATACGCCAAGCCCATAAATCTCTTCTACAAATGGTAGTGTTCCGAGGTAAGAAACAGCATCCCATGTATTTTCAATCAGTCTGAACATATAGCGGGATTGTTTATACTCGCCTGGCAGCGCTGGTGAATCGCCCATACCGAGATAGTCAAAGCCAAGGTAGATAAACCCACGGCTTGCCATTTCAGGGCCGTAGGTGGCTGGAATTTGACCTCTCACTTGGGGAAACGGGCTTGCACCAACGATGGCTTTGTATTTTTTTCCTTCTTCAAAGCCTTCAGGCAGATATAGATCTCCGACCAAATCTACACCAAATGATTTAAAGGTTACCTGGCGAATGTTCATATGTTTTCTCCTTATAAGAAATTTGTCTATTAGAGTTTTCTAATTAGACACTGGTCACCCCTTTCGACTGCAATACTACGAACCACCTTTTCTTTATAGATGAAAGGGTAGTTGTTGCAAGCTGAAATCAAACTGGCTGTGGCTCCAAGACCTCTGTTTTTTATTCATCAACAGACTTTACGTCACGGGGAGACACACCGAACAACCGTTTAAATTCACGACTAAACTGAGCAACACTTCTATAGCCAGACTCAGCAGCCGCACTTTTAACACTCGCTCCATACATAAGAAGCTGATGCGAATTATTCAGACGTAATCTCTTTAAATACTGCATGGGCGGAAGCGTTGTAGCTTTCTTGAAGCCTTCGTGTAGTGACGATGGACTTATTTGAAAACGAGACACCAAATCTTCGATGGAAATGTCTTCAAGAATATTATTTTCTAAAAAATGTATAATAGGTGCGAGCTGGTGCGCTTTTGAATGTTGTGCTACACAATTTCTCATGTATGGCCCAGCAGTACTTTTTAATAGGTAATAGTAAATTTCTCGCAAATACTGAGGGCCTAATATTTTTTCATCCTGAGGATTCCCTATAATGCTGATTAGTCGGGCTATTAGGTCATAAAGCTCTTTTGACGCTTCAATATTGGTAATCAGACCGTCAGGCTTATTTTCTTTATGTTTTTCAAGTTGATCGAATTCAATTAATAATTCACTTATTATGTTTGGATTTAAAAGTATCACCATGCCAAGGTATGGTTTTTCTTTACTGGCGTATTTTAGTTCAGCGTATACCGGCAGCTTGATTGTTCCCAAGAGAAATTTATCTTTGTTATAAACATAAGATTCTTCACCGGCATAGATATGCTTCTCACCCTGGCCGACCAGACAAAGTCCCGGTGGTAGCATCGTATTTGTTCGAGCTACTGGTTCTGATAATTTAACCAGTATTACCTCATCCATTCCTGTGGTGTTAATCCCTTCCTGGGTAATCTTTTTTTCGAGTAGCTCTTTGATCATTCTTAAAAAACTCCATCCTATTTTTCGGAGTATATCTAAATGTAGTTTGGTAACAAGAACTCGTGAAGGATTCCGTAGTATTGGGTATGGTTTTCGTATTTTTGTGCATGCTATTCGTATTTTTGTGCATATGAATTCGTTTGAATACTGCTTGATGAAAGATGATATATAGTTCTGTTGCTTGATTTGAGCGCTGATGGCAGTTCTATAATCTTTGCCTATGTAAAAAACCAATCTATTATTGAATCTTAACGTTAGCGTCTGTATTTGCTGCCAACTTTAAAGACTGCTTAATTTTTATGGGTATATCTATGGAAGATGTAGAAGCAAATAAAAGAACTTATGCTAAGTGGCAGCACTTGGTTGTATTGATGATGAGTTCATTGTCAGCTAGGGATGGCTTTATTGTTCGGTATCATCAGAACGGTTATGAAATTGTCGCGTCGAGCTCAGAAAATCAGCCTGAGACAGGCTGTTTTATCTCCTATGATAAAAATATTTTTTGTAAGAGGATTGTGGGGAAGTGCAGGCGGTTAACAGAAAGTAATATAGAACTTCATAAAGAGTGGCAGAAAGACCCAGGCGTTGTAGAAGATGGTTTTGATACTTATATTGGACTTCCTGTATTGAACCCGGATCGAACAGAGTTTGGAGCAATTTTTATCCTTGACCATTCAGCTGCAACTAATAATAAAGAACATGCCGATCTGATTAAAGAGTTGAAAATAATTGTTGAAATGGACTTGCAGTTATTAAGAAAGCTTGAGCATGCAAGTGAGCTATCATTAACAGATGATTTAACGGGCTTGTACAATCGACGAGGGTTCAAAGTTTTAGCGCAGCATCATTTTTATATAGGAAAACGCTCCGAGAAATATATTGCAATTATAGTCATAGATATAGATGAGCTTAAGTTAATTAATGATAGATATGGTTATGCTGTTGGTGATGAAGCAATAATTTCCGTTGCCAAATCAATTAAGCGAATATCAAGAGAGTCAGATATAGTTGCGAGAATAGGAGGCGATGAATTTTTGATTGCTATTCCTGTTCTCGAAGAAAATGATGTTGATGTTTATCTAAGAAGACTGCGAGAGGATTTGTTGATAACTCCTCTTAGTAATGGAGTTCATGTATGTATCTCCAATGGATATCATGTCAAACCGTTTGCTGGAATTACCAGCTTTGACCTTTCTCAATTCATTCAGATTGCTGATAAGCGTTTATATAAGATGAAAGAAAAGAAGAAATCAATCTGATTTCTCAGTTTTTAATATATTGCCTTAACAAGCCCTGATAAATAAGGTGTATTAGTTCAGGGCTGGTCTGGCGTATTGATCTGATAAGAAGAAAGCTTCCTGTTTTGATATCAGGTTTTAGCTATACAAAAGCCACTACCACTTAGCATAGTGATCTTCACAAAAGCCCCATTCGCCATTGAGCGTAATGATTTCATCTGGCAGATGAATTTCACCATAATACTGACCAAAATGCTGGGTAAAATTTGAAGCGGCAATTAATGCGTTCATCTTTTCTTTACGTTGACCTTTAGGTTCAAACCGTAATTGAATGATGCCGTCGTTAGAGTGCATTTCCCAGGGAGTATTGGGTTGGTAGCGATCAAACTGGAAGTCGACCATATCGACTTTAATGAGTTTACCATTCAGCCATAAGGCATTTTCACTGGTACCAGTCTCATTAACCCCGGCCGCAAGATTAAAGCCTAAGCGCCTGCCATCCCTGAGAGTGCAGGATAGGCTACCCCAGTTCCAGAAAGTTTCACGGCGCATAAAGCCACAGCTCCAGTCGACCGAGGCTAATGCCTGTATGCTTTCAAGATCGTAGGTCTTATTTTTCCACTGTACCTGGCCCTTACAATTCAGCGCATTGCTCTTCTGAGTAAAAACCCAGCCCTGATAACCCGCACGGCTGCAGACTGCCAGTGGGTTGTAGTTGTTGTTTTCATCAAGGGTGGCATTAATGCTGATGCCTTTTGCCAGGCGAACCTGTACCTCACGAGTGCCGGTTTGCGAGTCAGCTTTGAAGCAGACCCGGTTCTTTCCTTTATGAAAGCAGGCCTGACCATCGTTTGGTAAAGGGTCAATCTGGGTTCGCATCGCTAGTGGTTGAATAAAAGAAAACTCATCAAATTGCTGGCTTTTTGGTTCGTATAAATAGACAAAACAGTTACTGGCAATTTTCAGATCAACAATGGCGATCCCAACAATCAGCTCCGGGCTGATTAAACCAATAAACTGAAATTGGTTAAATTTAATACGCTTGGCCAGATTACCTAACTTGCGATCCATTGGGGTGCGCAAGTCAAAATCCATATAGTTAATGCGTTCAATACTGTGAGGAAATACACCGTAGCTGGGTTGTCCATTGGTGTTAATTAACAGTGAGGGTGTGGTCATACACCGGTATCCATGAGTGAGATTATTATTGTTTGTTATAGCCTTAACAGGCTCTGGTATTGTTCATGGATACGACACAATGGTCAATCATTGAGAGGATAAAGCCGTGACTACTGGAACGCTGTACGCAGGGTAGCCAAGGTATCCTGGTCGGCTTTAAAGCGCATTTTCAGGTACATGCCCTGGGCGGTGTAATTGGCGGCAGAGAAATCGTCGTCAACAAAGCCGCTGAAGTTATAACCGACGCCTAACCAGACGTTAGTTTTCGGAATCCAACCCACCGATACGCCGTAGCCTTGTTCCGTCTGATCGGTATTGTAGCCATGTAAGCGGCGGCCATGAGCGCCAACGTCCCAACGGCTGTTAATATGATGACGCCACTCTGCTGCCATAAAATCAATGGTGGAGTGGTAGTCTTCACTGTTGTACTGGTCCAGCACGCGCTTAATACCGTATTGCATTGCCAACTGATCTTGTTTGGTTATTAACCAGTTGCCATGGACATTATTAATTAACCGGCGGCTGCGGTTTGGTGTGCCTTCACCACCATCGGCTTCCTGCACCCAGCGGGTTTGCAGCAATAACGCATAAGGGTCTTTACGCGGACGGATGGCTAAATCGAAGCGGGCATCAAGCTGGTTGCTGTAAGACTCGCGGCCTTCTTCGGTAAAGTAATCCAGGCTGCCACCGGTTGCCAGTGCATCACTGAGTGGGTGGAAAACACTGGAACGCACTGCCCATTTGTCGTTATCAGTACCGTCACGGTATTCGAGTCGATTATTCCATTGCCACTTTTCGCTACGGTAAGCGGTACCGCCATAAATGGCGTAAAAATCTTCGCTGTTCTGGCCTGCTTCTGTTGGCGCATTACTTTCCAGATTTTTTGCCTGATCAAAACCAGCGCTGATGCTCCATTTATCGGTGATATTAAAGTCCTGACTTAAACCCGACACACTAAATAAACGATAGGCATCGTCTTGTTCAACCTGCTCAATCGACTGCTGAACTTTACCGCCACTCCAAGGCGTTGCACGCATGCCCATGATAGTGCGCTGAGGTGCATTTTTATCAAAGCCAAATTCGTGTTCAGCAAAAATACTGTAGTCATTATTAATGCGGTAATCAGCTCCCAGGCGAACCTGATCGTCAGCGTCACTGCGCTCAGAAATACGCGCAAGTAATTGCGCGTTAACGGTCAGGCGATCGTTCATAAAGCGGTTACTGAAACCTGCCGTTAATTGATCGCTGTACAGGTTTTCACCTTCGTTTTCTTCTGCCGAGGTTATCGCACCCAGAGAGAACTGCTGATCGCTGTTAAGACGATGAATCCAGTCTAATTGTGTTTGATAACGATCATCGCCGTTACTTAAACGATAGTGATGGAAGGTTTCTAAGGTGATGCGGTCACGGTCAGACAGATACCAGGTACCTTCAACGCCGGTTTTCCGTTGATCGGTTTCACCGGCTGAGGTTTGATCAATACCAAAATGTTCTTCCTGACGACGAATATAGGCTTTAGCTTCGATGGTGTCCGTACGTTGGGTAACTTCTAATAAATGTGCTTTGCCAGCTTCATTGCTGCCCTCAACGATTTTTTCACTGCGGGCAATTTCTGCTTTAATTTCGGTGTTGTTATGTTTCCAGCTAACATCCGTTGCCTGTAATTCCCGGTCATCACCGGCCTGATTTTGTACCACAGCGGTGACACCGGCTTTCAGGTTATCATCCAATAATTTTACGCCAACACGGCCGCCACCAACATGGCCTAAGTCAGCACCCCGGTCGACATCGTACTCGGCAATAATAAATTGTGGATTAAAGTTATCATCAGTGCTGAGGATCGGCTCTTTGAAATAAATGGTACCGTCCTGATAATCAATCACATAATCGCTATCACGTTGTAATTCACGGCGTGAAATAATAATTTCACTGCGGAAACGATCACGTACTTCCAGTTGAATATTTTCACTGCTTTCAACAATCAGCTGATTCGATAAACGATACAAACCGGATGTACCATCGCCCTGAATTTCGTCGCGGGCAAAGCCGTTATCGGTTTCGGCCACAAAGGCTGAAAATTCAACCGTCTCGCCTTGATAAGCACTTTGAATACCGGTCATTTGGCGGCTGTAGCGGCCCAGTTCGGTAACGGTTAATTCGGTATTAATATCACCGAATACGGTATAGAAACGATCCCGCTCAACTTTAATGTAGAGTTTTCTGGCCGAGCTGGCATCAAGGCGTTGCTGGCTGGCATCACCGTATAACGTGTAATAACGATCAGGCTCAATGGTACGGGCAAATGCCTCGGCTTCGGGTTTGCCAGAATCGTAAGCAGCGGTCATTAACCACTCGCCATATATTTGGCCCTGAGCGAAGAAAGCCAGGCGACCATCGTGATAAATATTATCGTCAACGTCCGCTGAATCCAGTCCGGCATCGTTACCGCCACTGGCGTTATAACCAACGGTTAAATCCCCGAGGCCAACCAGAATCCAGTCGCGTTGTGGTGCTTTTAACCAGATACGTAACTCGTCTTCCTGACCATTGTTATGACGAAAACGTAATACCGCTTCACCGGATACACTGGTGGGGGCCAGTTGAATCATGGCAATACCATCAGCGCCTACGCGATAACGCGGTGTGGCAATCCGACCTAATGGATTGGTTTCGATATCGGCAATTTCATCATACAGCTGATAAGGCGCTAATAATTCCAGTTCACCCTGAACATCAGCACGAATCGGATAACCGTCTTTATCCGTTAAACGCACAGCGATAGTTGGCGGGGTAATACCGTCAGCCACGGCATGGCTTTGTTGTTCTACTAATTCCGCTTTGGCGGGCTCCTGAGCGTACTGAACAATCCTTTCAAATTCAGTAACGATGTCTCCCTCTTGATTGAGAATTATCACGTTAAAGTGGTTGGGGCCGGGTTCAATATCTACACCACGCCACAGACTGACGGATAAATCACGTTGGGCACTTTTAGCATTGCCATCAAAATTCAGTGCGCTGACTGGTTGGTTGTCGAGCAATAATTTAACGCGATGGTTTTTATGATGTGAAATAGCAATTTTCACCGAGCCAATGCTTGGGCTGCGGTCTAACGGTGGCCATACCCACTGTGGTTCATCTGCTGCGGTTTTAAACCATTCATCATCAAATTCCGGAATTAATGGCTCAGCCGGTAGAGCTGCTGGATTACCCGCTGCTGTTGCTGGTAATTCGCTGAGAAAGCCGGGGATGTTGGCTTCAATGGCCACGGCCTGAAATTCGGGAGTACCGCTTTCTATATAAATATCCGCTTCACCCGACAGAATTTTAACCTCAACCCGACGGTTTAATGCCCGACCCTGACGCGACGCATTTGAAGCAACCGGCTGCTGAGCACCTTTACCACTGAAAATAACCTGCTGCTGGGAAATACCCAGTTGCGCAGCAATATAACGTGCAACAGACTGAGCGCGAGCTTCAGACAGTTGTTGGTTGTCGGCATAAATATGACGATTACGACGAGCAATCGGGGTGCTGTCGGTATGACCAATCACCTCAACTTTGAGATTCCGTAAGCCGTCGAGACGATTAATTACAGACGTCAGATTGAGTTTATCCTGCTCGGTTAAATCAGCAGAGAAGTTGGCAAATTTTGGTGGTGTAATGGGTTTAATAATACCGCCGTCAGGCAGCAACTGCAGCTGAGCCGTAGTGGATACCGGTTTAATTTGTTGAGTTGCTTTATTTTTAACATTAAAGCGGAAAACGGCTTTGGCGGTTAACGCACCACTGTTTGCTTTATCGGTGATAACTGCACTAAAACGTAACTGATGCTGCCAATCGGCAGGCTTATCGCCAAGATTATAAATTAAAGTGCCGTAACGGATATTGGGATCTTCCCACGGAATATTATCCAGTGTGGTGCTACCGGGTTCATAAGCCACGCCTTCTGGCAGGGCAATCATTTCACTCAGATTAAAGACAGCCAAACCAGAGCCATCAATATTCAGCGTGTACTGAATTTTTTCTTCAACAGGGGAGCGGTAAGTGACAGGTTCATCCGGACGCGTGGCCAGTGGCACCAGCTGTTGAGATAAACGCTGGCGTACTTCACCTTTTTGCGGCTCTTTAACTTTTAAAGCAAAGTCCACGCGCCAGAAAGAACCGGGTTGTACATCAACAAATTGTGAATAAGCCCGGCCGGCATGGAAGCCTCTTTCATCACAGGCAATGACTTCCATATAAGGTGGAATGGTTGCAGTATCCAGTTGCACAACGTGAGTGCCCGGGCGCACATCTTCGATATGCCATTCACCGGCTTCATCGGTAACCACATAGGTGCCGTCTTCCATATACAAGCGTACATTAGGTACGGCTTCGGCGTCTAAATTACCCTGGCAATCATCAAGATAAACCCGGCCAAATAAACGAGCATTATCTTTAAAGAAATCGTCACGCACCAATACCGTCGCTTTAGCAATATTGCTGATGTTAGTGCTGTTATCAGTTAGCCAGGCAGTATTAATTAATTCGTCTTTGGCCTGCGGCGTGACCTGGGCAACATAGGTGAGGGTTACACTGTCTTGTTCAGCGATATTACCCAAAGAAAAATTTAATAAGGTGCCATTGTTTTGAATCTCCGGGTCTGCCATGGGTTCATTATTTAAACGGGCAGAACCTCTTTGATAGCGTAATCCTGTTGGTAGCTGATCGGTTAATAATGCATCTGCCAGCTCAATTTCACTATTGCGCACGGTAATGGTGTATTGCAGGAAGTCGCCTAAGCCAACTTCATTTTTGCTGGCGCTTTTAGTGACCAATGCACCGCCCTGACGAATATCCACTGGCACATCGGCAATAAATACATTTTGTTCAACCGTAAAAGGTTCGCCACGTGAAATTTTGCTTACCCGAAACGGGTTATCATCACCGGATTGCAGTAACGCCAGTTTTTCATCACTGATATTAGAAGGTACACGTAATTCTGCCGGGGCTTCAAACTGCAGTTGATAAGTGCCGGATTTTATATAAGGGAAGCGGAAAGAGCCGGAAGGAATAGCATTATCTTCTTCTGCAAAGGCGGTCAGCGCTGCAGCTGAAATCAGAGTAGGGCAAGAAGGTTCACCTTCGATGGCATCAACCGGACCCTGACCACTGACAAAAGCATTCTGGAAACAAGACGTACCATTATCGTCCAGCACTTTTTGTTGCGCCGGTAAGCCGGTTTCCACATCAATTAAGGTGACTTTAACGCCATCAATCGTTTCACCGGTTTGAGCATTAAAAATCCGGCTGAAAGGATCAAACCGGGTTTGAGCACTAACGGTATCGGTATTGTCGTTAATATCGGTGTAAGTGACTTCCAGTTGGTCATTACGGCCCAGAGTCAGGGCACAATCGTAATTCACCGGATTGGTTAACCGGGTTTGTAGCACACCAACAAAAGTGCCGGTGTTATCGCCGGTTTCAACTAGCCGAATGGTTTCCAGATCATTTCCCTGGGTATTACTGACAGTGACGGTCACGCTGTCCTGGCGAACCGGGTTCAGGTTTTTATCGGCTTCAGTTACCTGAATAAACAGAGGCTCGCCCACTTTAAAACCAAATTGTGTATTCGATAAAGAATAACTGCCCGGTAGATTATGTTGGTTGCCGGTTAATTCGGTAAATACGGTTTGATCGATAAAATTGTCAGCGTTAGCACTCGTTGCGCACGCACTGCCATTAATCGTGGTTGTCGTGCCACTGCGATTAGTGGGATTAAAATGTTTAATTTCAATATCTGCTGCCGAAGGCGCAATTGGGCCGGGATTAACGTTCTCGGTAACCAATGATGCAGAAGCCATTTGTTCACTGGCCAGCCCGGCGATACTGTAGTTTGCGCGGGCGGTATTGGTAATTTCGGTATTAACGGGAGTGATCGCCAATACCGATGTTGAGCCTGCCGCCACCCACATAATCAAACACGCACACACTAAAGCGCGGAGCATCACAGCTCCGGCTTGAGTAATACGAGTAAGATGAGTGAGAGGCGCAGAGAACACGATATTAAATCCGCTTTAATCAATGGTTACACGGAATTTAATAATGTTGGTCTCTTGTTCAGCGGCCGTGCCGCCATCCAGAGTGCCCAAACCTACCACGACTTCATTATTGCCAGCATCAAAGTTCAGGGTAGCGCCAGCTAACGCAGTGCTGCCGTCTGCCTGGAATGCCTGAATAGTGTTGGCAATAAATGTGGTATTGGCAGGAATCGGATCTGTGATAACAACATTACCTGCGTCGGCTGAACCGGTGTTTTTAATGGTAATGGTGTATTCCACAACAGCACCCGGAATGGCTTTGGCATCCGGATTTGCTGCTCCACCTGCAAGCGCGGTATTAATAGGGTCAGAAATAACAACGGATGTTTTAGTAAAGTTGCCATCATTCGGATTCGGGCCGCCATCACCATTGCCCAGATCTGGGAATGATGCTTTCAGCAGGTCCGCAGCAGTTTGTTGTGCATCGTTACCGGCATCTGCGAAAACAAAGGAGAAAATACGGCCGTTAGCTGTTGCTGTACCATTATGGCTGGTGACTTCGGTACGATCCGCTGTGCTGCCATCTGTTCTCAGGAAATCAACCGCCGATACTCGTGCTGTCAGATCAACACCGAATAAGTCTTCATCGCTACCCTGAACAGATGCGGCATTAGCAACGACATAAATAATCTGATCCGATGATAAATCTTTTGCCAGTTTTAATTCATTGTTCGCTAATCCGGAAAGTGCGGTATCGCTGCTATCCAGTCCACTGCTGTTGGTGCCATCTTCAATAAAAAAAGCAAAGTCGCTATCGCCATTTGCAGTGTTTTTATTGTTACCGGTTACTGCAGCAATAATTGCCTGATCATCGGTATTATTAGTAGCTGAAAATGTAAAATAAGAATCGGCGTTGCCGGTATTTTTTAATTTAAATTCGCCAATAACATAGTATTCAACACCACCTAAATCGATCAGGTCGCCGGCAGCGGTCGTGCTTGGTGTGTTATCGGTTCTTTCTAATGTGAGGTCGACTTTAGCATCAACTAACACATTATCGACTGCTGTTACCGGCGTTTGTGCCACTGTATTAACGTCATAGGTTAAGGTTGCAGTATTCTGAATGGTTACACCTGCCTCGGTATTATCGGCATAGGCATCTGCAACCGCTAAACTTAACGCACCGAAGACGACCGGTGCGACGAGATTTTTAAAATTCATCGTTATTGTCTCCTAGAGTTGTTATTTCACACGCACCTGAAATTCCACCGAACCACTTGCCTGAGGCGCTACTGCTTCAGGCAGCGTCCAGCGGATGTGGGTGATATCGTCAGCGCGGGCTTTGCTTTTTAAACCGTTTTTTTCAACGATTAATTCAGCTGAGCGGGCAAAGTTGTTGCCCGCGTCAACGGAATAAGTAATTTGGCTGCCAGTGCCTGCTGCACTGTTTGCCACATAAACAGTATTGTCCGGAACCGGGTTGTTGATGACGACGCCAGTTGCGTCCTGAGTGCCGGTGTTTTTATAAGAAATCCGGTAACCCACTTTGTCGCCGGGAACAACTTCTTCAACGGTTACCCATTCTTCAGAAACAGTTCCATCGTCATTGGTCTGAACAATAATTTTGTACGCTTCGGTTGTGAGGGTGACCTGAGCGGATGCCAGCATCGGCAGCATCAATAAGGTCAGAAAAAATAATCGCATGGTTATTCCTTATTTAATTTCGGCTGTTAATTGAATAGTGAAGGTGCTGCTTGAAACGATATTGCCAAGTTCAACCGTCACCAGGTTAGCGCTGACTTTGCTGTTATCCGCAGCGTCATCAGCATCAGTCTGGCCACTGTTATTTAATGACAGGCTATTCGGTGTGTAAGTCATATCCGCTGGGATTTCATCGGTAATAATCAGGTTGTTAACCGGGCCGGATGAGGTGTCCACCACAACACGGATGTTGTAGGTCACTTGAGTACCGGGAATATTGGTATTGCCGCCAAACGGGTCCAGGCTGCTTGCGACGGTTTTAGTGATGGTGACCGGATCAACACGCACACCGATACGGAACTGGGCATTGCGTGTCTGGCTGGCATTTTCGCCAACAACAGCATCGGCAGTCCCGGTACCTTGTCCGGCCAGTAATGTGCCTGGTGCAGCAGTACCGGCAACCACGCCGCTGGCTTCAGTAATGGAGGAAACGGTTAAGGCAAATATTGATAAATCATCAGCGCTGGCACTGGCAGGAATATCGGCTTTAATAATCAGGCCAACGGTTTCATCACGATCCAGAGTGATGGTGTCACCAGAGATACTGACTTCGTTGGTATCAATCACGCCGTTATTATTTAAATCGACAAAAATTGAAATATTCTCAGATGAAATATCGCCACTATTAACGTAACTCACCTTAAAAGTTTCAGTACCATTACCGGTATTTTGCACGGTGAAAGGCAGAGTCTGATTGGTATCTCCGGCTGTCACTGAACGTTGAGGGGATGAGGTACTTAACGCTACATCAATAACCTCCTGCACCTGCACGACAGCGGACGCAGAAACCGTACCGCCATCATAAGTCGCAACGGCGGTATTGGTAATATCGACACCGGCAGCGGTACCGGCGAAGGCTGTATTGCCCACCAATAATCCAGCCGTTATCAGAGCCGTTTTAAACAGGTTCTTCATAGGTGTTCTCCTTATTGAACCTTAACTTTGTATTGAATCCGGAATTCCGGCTGACTGCCTGCTGCAATATCAGCCGCTTTTAATTCGCCTTTGGGCATAAACCGGATATGAGTTACCTTACTGTCGTAGCCATTAGCATCCGGTACCGGGGTGTAAGTGAAGCCATCGGCGCCACCGTTTTGTGAAAATGCAAGGTCATCGTCTGTGGCTGACAAAGAGGAAAAGTTAAAGCTGATGCCACTGTCGTTTGGTGTTGTTCCCTGAATAAAGCTGACAGGGCTGGCATTGACAAAATCACCAACAAATAATGGCAGCCCGGCCGGTACTTCCTCGTCGATACTCAAGGTGTCACTATCCGGGCGACCAGCACCGGTATTGGTGATTTTTAATTGATAAACAACCTCGGAGCCGGGAATCGCTTTCGGATTGTCTGTGCCATTAATGGGATCATTTAGCACAAAAGAAGATTTAGTCAGACGGATATCCGGTAATATCTGACGGACTTCAAGAATCTGCTGTTGCTGATCTGTTACGGTATTTTCCAGGCCTTCTCTGGCTGTTACCGTTATGTTCCAGTCACCTGGGTTATCAATCAGTGCAGGAATAGGGTAGGCGTATTCGTAAGTTTTTTCGGCTGCCTGAGAATCCGCGACTTGTACCATGGCCGTTGCTGCCAGTATTTGTTCATCGGCGGCATCATGAATGCTGACAGCGGCTGAAGTAATATCAAAACTACCAAATGGGTCGCTCACCAACGCATTAATATAAACCGGACGGTTCAGGTTTGTATGGACAATTAACTGACGTGAATCATCGCTGAAGGGCTTGTCATAAAACTGAATATTTTCAATGTTAATGGTATTAACAACCGGAAGAATGACCTGTGACGTATCAAGATTGTTGGCAAAAAACAGGAATACATTATCCGTAATATTATTATTTTCCGGCACGTTCAGAAGGTTTTGAGACATCACTAATTGCAGAGTGCTGCCTGCCGGAATAGTTAAGGCATCCTGAGATGGTGCAGTTTGTTCATAAGGAATATGGTATTCATAAACGACGACATCATTATTTCTGGGGAAAACCCGGCCACGGGTAGCAGAAGCAATAACAGAGCCGTCTTCTTTTTCCAGACGAAAAGATAATTCATGATTACGGCGAATCTGTCCCAAAGAACCTTGTCGCCCGGCACGATGCTGTACTCTGAGTTTAACGACCACACCGCCAGCGGTTGGCGATAATAATAAATCCTGTTGTAACACCGGTGTGATATTCCAGCGATATTCAGTACTTCTGGCCATTGCCAGCTCGCCCAATGCACTATCGCCTGAAGGCGGAAGGCGAGACATCAGATTGCTTTTATATAGATAAAGCGGCTTGTTGCCTGTTTCAGTGACCAGAAATCGTTCGCTGACGGTTAATGTCGGTGCTGTAATTACCTGCTCACTGGAATCACGCTTTAAAATGGCGCTATTTTCAATCAGAGTTCCGGCCGGAATATCATCTCTGATAACCACATCGACAATAACCCTTGCGGTAGTTGCTGCTGCCAGAGTAATGTTGGATACCGTCAGGCGTGGGAGTTGATTGTTATTAGAGCGGGTACTTCCATTCGGGCGGCGTACCACCGCAATTTCCCGATATAAATCCGGAAAGGTGTCTTCCAGTATTAAATTATCAACCGCTTTACCTGAGGCTTCGCGGATTGTGAAGGTGTATCTCAGTACGTCGCCAGCTTCAACATTGCCACCATTTAAATCGAGGACGCTTTTCTGAGACTGGCTCAGATCAATATCATCAATCCGAATGTTTGTATTGGCTGAATTGTTTGCCTGAATATTATCAAACTGAGCATTCGTTATTGAAACGGCAAACGTGTTATCACCGGAAGGCGTTGCCTGGCCGGTATCCAGAATAATTTGTAATGCAGTGCTTTGCTGATCATTGTTAATAACTGGAGCATAGACGCACAGAACTTCATTGCTGGCAGTGTTGCATTGCCAGTTATCACCTGAGAAAGAATTTAAGCGGGTATCGGCAGGTAACGGAAAACGAATTTCTGTATTGGCCTGGCTGTTATTCGGGCCGTTATTATTAATGCTCAGATCAATGCTGGCTGTGCTGTTTTTAAATGCCGAGCTGCCGGATAATGTTGCGAAGGAAAGGTCGGCCACTTCTGTATTAGGAACACTGATAATTTCTGCTGATAGTAAAACTAGGTCACCGCCAGATGAGTAGGTTGTACTGACGGATGTTGCACCGGCGGAAAGAAAACGGCCAATTTCATACACGTCAATATCGACGCCACTGGTATTTCTCGGAGAATTTGCCAGCGTGTTTCTGGTAACCGAGTTGAATTGGTTATTCGCCGGGTTGTCGTTACCGTGCGACAACACATTATTATTAAACGTTAATGTTTCTGAAAAAGCGCCAAGGTTAGTGGAGTTCGCCTGATCTCCTTCCCAGGTAATGTGGGCATGTTTGCCGCCGTTGTTTGGGTTACCAATAACAAAGTTATTGGGCACCAGAGTGATGCTTTGACCGCGAAAACTCTGGAATCCATCGAATATATTAATAACACGTAATGGCTCAGCCGCATTTTCATAAACAATAACCAATGCCCAGCCGCCGTAAGCCGCCTGGCGTTGGCAGTACAGCCCTGTTCCATCAAAGCTGAGGTCACTGACGCTGTAGCTGCGGCTTGTTGCATTGGAGACCAATGAGGTGACATCGGCCTTCGCGCTGAAGAAATCAAATGACTCAGCGCCATTAACAAAGGTTTCGGTGTAGGTGACGGAAGCGGTAACCGGAGTGCCGGAAAATGTAACGGCTGAATCAACGGTAGTGCCGGAACCGGACCAATACAGAGACGCTTTTTGGATAACACTGTTAGCCGGTAAGCGGATGGTTGCTGTTGAACTATTGAGTACCGAGCACTCGTCGTTCTCATCCCGTAAGCTGTTTCCGGTGGTTTCAAACGATAAATTACCGGCAAAACTTTCTCGTAACAGGATGTCTTCACGGGCATGCAGAGACATTGATATCAGTAATAAACAGGCAGCAGCGCAGACAAGACGCTTGGACTGCGTCAGCGCTGTCGATACGACCTTGTTGCTGATAACACTGACTATCGCCACCTGATAAATATCCTGTACTATCGTTTTATTTTTAGCGTTTGTTATAAAAATGTTGTAGAACGTAACTTGTGATAGTAAGTAGATGGCATTAGTCAGTCAATCTAACGTCAGTTCTTTAATCTTAGTTGATGGCTTTTGTAAGTTATTGATTTTAAGTATCTATTTAAATTGGTGCGCAGAGGGTAATAAAACTGCGTCAGACGGGAAGTTGGTTCGATAATGGCAACGACAAAGCGGGTCAGGTGGGATTTTTCTATAGAAATGTGACCAAATTTGTCACTGGAGTGCCACAGAATGTCATGATTAAAAGATATGTTAAATTCTGTAAGAAATGTTGTCGGGGTGTAAATTTGGAAGATTTTACTCTGCTGTAACCTGAGATTTTCAGGATTTTTGTGATGGTATTTTGTCGTCCTTAACCAGCTTAAAACAAAAACAGCGGCCGGAGCCGCTGTTTATTAACGCCTGAAGACGTTTCAGAAGTTGTTGCCGTTGCTTCAGAAGGTATATTTAGTGGTGAAATGAACCCGGGTCAGGTCGCCTTCCACCCCGGTATCCAGCTCATGAGTGGCTTGGGTTAGCTCAACACCATAAGTCAGCTCTTTGGCCGGAGAGTACATCAGGTTCAGACGAACACTGCTGGCCGATTCGGTATCACTCACATTATCGGCATCGTAGTCAGCGTCTAGCAGGGAATACGCAAGGGTACTGCGTACCTGAGGACTCCAGAAATGACGGTAGGCAACAAAGGCGGCCGTTACATCGGTAGCTTCCAGATCACCATCGGTTAACACGGCATCGGCGGCGGCAGCCAGGCCAACGTATCGTCCGATATTACCCTGGTTAACAGCAAATTTAAGATCGTCAGCACCCAAAGCAATTTTGCCTGAGAAGCTGATACCAAAACCGGCTGTGCTTTCATCAAGGTCGTTTTCGGTATCCTGAATCGACAACTGACGAGCGATGGCAGCCACGCTGAAGGCATGCTTACCGGTGCTCATATTATAGCGAGCCACGATGTCAGGCAGTGTGTTGTCGTCGGTTGTTTCGACCTTGTCGTTAACCACAACGGTGGTTTCCGGGTTCTCTAAAGAAAACTGGAAGTTATTGTGGGTGTAACGAATCTGAGATTGACGGTTAAATACGGTACCGTCACTAACACCAAGAAAATCCACGGTTTCTGGTAGCGCTCCGACATTCATAAAGGTCGACCAGGTCTGACCAAAGGTCCAGTTGCCGGTTTTAATAAATGCATGGCGCAAACGTGGGTTGTAGGAGTTAGATACCACCTCATTGCCGCCCGGAGAGGTCAGAAAGTCCATCTCAACAAATGTGGTAACCGTTTCACCATTATCTAATTCGGTAACGGTTTTAAAATTAAAGCGCGAAGACTTCGCATTAAAATCAACGCTGTTGCTGCTTTCGCCTTCGTTATTGGTTGGAATCTGAGATGGAATATAAAAATCACGCAAACCATTATTGGATGCCAGATCTCCGTCTGAATATTCGCTGAACATAGCATCCAGTTTGATATAACCACCGTAAGAAAAATCGATATTGGCTGCATTAACTGCCATCGGCAGGGCAGCGCTCAGCAGCAGGATAGGGGTCTTGCGCATTGTTGCTCTCTGTTGTCGTTTGTCACAGGACATTAGCCTGACGTTTTGTCCGGGATAATGTGTCTGTACTAATACTAGACCATTGTTTAATGTTGTAAGGATTAAAGGATGATCTACATCAATAACAACAATAACGACAGCAGTGTGTTTTTAAGCACGACTGCAACCGACAGGGGACGATGCCATGAGTGCACAACATGTCTATCCGGTAAAACCCGGGTACGCCGATTCAGCCTGGATCAATAACGAAACCTACCAGCAAATGTATCAGCAATCGGTGCTGAATCCAGACAGTTTCTGGCGTGAGCAAGCCACACAACGGATTGACTGGATGCAACCTTTTACCCAGGTCCGTAACGTATCGTTTGACAATCACAATGTGGATATCCGCTGGTTTGAAGACGGCACTCTCAATGCCTCAGTCAACTGCCTTGATCGTCACTTGCCACAACGTGGTGATCAGACCGCCATTATCTGGGAAGGCGATGAGCCGGATCAGGATAAACACATCACCTATAACGAGCTGCATGAACAGGTTTGCCGTTTTGCTAACGCCCTGAAGGGCCAGGGAATACAGCGCGGTGATGTGGTGTGTATTTATATGCCGATGGTGCCGGAAGCGGCCGTTGCTATGTTGGCTTGTGCCCGAATTGGTGCCATTCATTCGGTGGTTTTTGGCGGCTTTTCTCCGGATGCCTTGGCCGGACGAATTCAGGATAGCCATGCCAAGCTGGTGATTACTGCCGATGAAGGGGTTCGTGGTGGCCGTGTTGTGCCATTAAAAGCCAACGTCGATGAGGCGTTAACCAACCCGGTGGTTAGTAGTCAGATAAAGGTGATTGTGGTGAAGCGTACTGCGGCGGATGTGGCGTGGCATGCTGAGCGGGATGTCTGGTATGAGGATCTGGTGGCCATGGCATCGCCCGATTGTCCGGCGGAAGAAATGAACGCCGAAGACCCTCTGTTTATTCTCTACACCTCCGGCTCCACCGGTAAACCCAAAGGGGTGGTTCATACCACTGGTGGCTATATGGTGTGGGCATCCATTACCCATCAATATGTGTTTGATTACCACGATGGTGATGTGTACTGGTGTACCGCCGACGTGGGCTGGATTACCGGCCATACCTATCTGCTGTATGGGCCGCTGGCGAATGGGGCAATCACACTGATGTGTGAAGGAGTACCCAATTATCCGTCTGTTAATCGGGTGTCACAGATTATCGATAAGCATCAGGTGAATGTGCTTTATACCGCGCCCACAGCCATTCGTTCTCTGATGGCGGAAGGCGCTGCGGCCATCGAATCAACGCATCGTGAATCGCTGCGCTTACTGGGCTCGGTGGGAGAGCCGATCAACCCGGAAGCCTGGGAGTGGTATTACCGCACCGTCGGAGAAGAGCGCTGTCCGGTAGTGGATACCTGGTGGCAAACCGAAACCGGCGGCATCATGATTACGCCATTGCCTGGGGCAACGGATATGAAG
Source organism: Bacterioplanoides sp. (assembly GCF_965226395.1). Taxonomy (GTDB): domain Bacteria; phylum Pseudomonadota; class Gammaproteobacteria; order Pseudomonadales; family Oceanobacteraceae; genus Bacterioplanoides. The sequence goes on from NZ_OZ245358.1 coordinate 2,862,412, forward strand.
CCGGGGTCGGCCACGCGCCCGTTTTTTGGTGTGCAGCCAGCCTTAGTGGATGGTGCTGGTCAGTTACTGGATGGTGCCGCTGAAGGCAATCTGGTGATGGTCGATAGCTGGCCGGGTCAATCCCGTACGGTATACGGCGACCATGAACGCTTTGTGCAAACCTACTTCTCGACCTTTCGTGGTATGTATTTTACCGGTGATGGTGCCCGCCGTGATGAAGACGGTTATTACTGGATTACCGGTCGGGTGGATGATGTCATCAATGTTTCCGGCCACCGTATGGGCACCGCCGAAGTTGAAAGTGCGCTGGTGTCTCATCATAAGGTGGCTGAAGCGGCAGTGGTGGGATACCCGCATGAAATTAAAGGTCAGGGTATCTATGTGTATGTCACGTTAAATGCCGGTGAACAGGCTTCGGAGGCTTTGGCTCAGGAGCTACGCCAATGGGTGCGACAGGAAATAGGCCCGCTGGCGACTCCGGACCTGGTTCAGATCACCACCGGCTTGCCGAAAACCCGCTCGGGTAAAATTATGCGTCGTATCTTGCGTAAAATTGCGGCCAATGAGCACGATGCCCTAGGTGATACATCCACATTAGCGGATCCGTCGGTGGTCGATATGCTGATTGAGGATCGATTAAATCGTTAAGGCAAAAAGAGAGTCGCTAGTAGGGAGTGCAGAGAGCGCTAATAGGAGAGGAAGGAATGGTAAATCGCATCTTATATTAAGATGCGATTTACTTTTTAGCCTGCACTTTTAGCCTTCAATAGGGAAGTAACAGGCTATAAGAAAACCGGAAAGAAAATCAGCCCAGCTTTAGTGTGCTTAGCGTCTTGGTGCGAACTTCGGCCAACAGCTCACCGTTTTCAACCAGAGACTGGCCATAGGATGGGATCAGTTTCTTCAACTCTTCGCCCCAGCCTTGCTCCATTTTTTCGGCAAAGCAGGTTTCCAGAACTTCAATCATGGCTTGTGCCGCCACCGATGCACCCGGTGACGCACCTAATAAAGCGGCAATGGAGCCATCTTTACAAGCAACCAGCTCGGTACCAAATTCCAGCTTACCTTTACCTTCGGCATCTTTTTTGATGATCTGCACTCGCTGGCCTGCTTGTGCCAGTGTCCAGTCTTCATCTTTACAGGATGGGAAGTAATCGCGCAGCGAAGCAACACGCTCACCGTGAGACTGACGCACTTCGTTGATCAGGTACTTGGTCAGATCCATGTTATTGATGCCAACCGACATCATTGGCAGCAGGTTGCTTGGGCTGACAGACTTTAACAGATCCAGCTTCGAGCCCTTCTTCAAAAAGCGCATGGTGAAGCCGGCAAATGGGCCAAATAACAGGGCCGGTTCGCCGTTAATAATACGAGTATCCAGATGAGGTACTGACATCGGCGGCGCACCAATAGCGGCTTTACCGTATACCTTGGCGTGGTGCTGTTTGACGATTTCCGGATCTTTACACACCAGCCACTGGCCGCTCACCGGGAAACCACCATAACCATCGGCTTCCGGAATGCCAGATGCCTGCAGCAGTGGTAAAGCACCACCACCGGCGCCCAGGAATACAAACTTAGCTTCAATTTCGCGACAAGGGCCACCGCTACGATCTTCCAGTTCCACGTGCCAGCCCAGACCTTCATCATCGGAGCCAAGCTTTTTAAAGCTGTCGACTTCGTGGTTAAGAATCAGCTCGAAGTTCTCAGACTGTTTCAGTTGCTCAACCAGATTGCGGGTCAGTGAACCAAAATCAACGTCAGAACCATAGTGTACGCGGGTAGCGGCTACTTTCTCGGATGGGTCACGACCTTCCATCACCAGTGGCATCCACTCACTTAATACCGCTGGATCATCGCTGAATTCCATGTCTTTAAATAAGTGGTGGGCACTCAGTTTTTCAAAGCGTTCGCGCAGGAAAGCAACATTATCTTCACCCCAAACAAAACTCAGGTGAGGCGTGGTATTGATAAAGTTAGAAGGCTCCGGCAGGCCGCCATCGCCAACCAGAGTTGTCCACAGCTGCAATGAGATTTCAAAGTTGGCGTTAATGGTTAAAGCACGATTGATTTCAACGCCGTTGTCACCCTGCGGGGTGTAGTTCAGTTCACAATATCCGGCGTGGCCGGTACCGGCATTATTCCAGCCATCAGTACTTTCATGGGCAACATGATCAAGACGTTCGACCATAGCCATGGTCAGAGATGGATCCAGGCGCTTCAGTAACGTACCTAATGTGGCACTCATGACGCCGCCACCAACGAGGAGGACATCGACTTGTTGAATCGTCATAGGGGTTTGCCTTTAACTAAAATCAAAATTCTGGTGCATTTTGTGTTCGTCTCACCGGGGGCTTGTGGCCAGTTAATAGCGTGAGTACGAGAAGTCGGGGTGCTGTCTTAACACCGTCGCGCTTCGCCAGCCTGCTTATCTGATAATAGCTGGCTGCTGCAATTTCTGCTGTTGGCTTAAATCAACAGCTTATAGGATGCGCGTTGTGCGGCTGTTACGAATAACGTACAACGCTGAAACCGGGCTGACTTTGCAGTAATTTCAGGGCGCGCATTCTAAGAAAAAAGCCCGAGTTGGTCAATTGGATGTGGTGTTCTAAGTGGCCTTTGGCGACAAACTTTGGCGCTAAAATGATGTTTTTATTAATGAGGCTTAATCCAGAAACTTTTGCCAGAACATGGCTTTGCCCATGGCGGGGTCTAGTTCATAGCCAGCAAAGCCCGAACGCCGGTAACTCTCTTGAGCTGCGCCGTTACCTTCCAGTACTTCCAGAGTCAGTTTGCAGCAGCCACGCTCACGAGCAACGGATTCAACGGTTTGCATCATCTTTTGGGCAATTCCCTGACCACGAAAGCCGTCACGCACAATCACATCGTGAATATTGATCAGTGGCTGGCATTTAAATGTCGAAAACCCCGGAAAGGTATTGATCAGACCCACCGCCTGACCATGGTGTAATGCCAATACTGTCAGGGCATTAGGCACCGCTGACATTTTCAGCGCCAGTGTATCGGTAATCTGTTGTGGCAGTGCTTCTCCGCCGCCCATCGGGTCGCAGGCATAATGGTTCATTAACTCGCCAATCATCTGCTGATGAAGCGGGTTGTGATAATCAGCAATGACTATGTCGGCACCGACTATATCAGCACCGGTATAAGTATTCGTCATCATTCTTCTCCGATAAATCCGCCGGTCTGATGGGCCCATAACTGGGCATAAATGCCTTTTTGCTGTAATAGCTCCTGGTGCGTACCTTGTTCAACGATGCGGCCCTGATCCATCACAATCAGACGATCCATTGCAGCAATGGTCGACAAGCGATGCGCAATGGCAATCACGGTTTTGTTTTCCATCAGGCGGTACAGACTTTTCTGAATCGCCGCTTCTACTTCCGAGTCCAGGGCTGAGGTAGCTTCATCCAAAATCAGGATGGGCGCATCTTTTAATAACACCCGGGCAATGGCAATACGCTGACGCTGACCGCCCGACAATTTAACGCCGCGTTCGCCGACCTGAGCATCCAGCCCGCTATTGCCCAGTGGGTCGGTCAGCTCACGAATAAAGTCAGCCGCTTCCGCTTGCTCAATGGCCTGCCATAACTGGGCTTCGGTTGCATCCGGGTTGCCGTACAGAATATTGTCGCGCACCGAGCGGTGCAGCAAGGAGGTATCCTGAGTCACCATGCCAATATTGGCGCGCAGGCTGTCCTGGGTAACCTGACTAATATTCTGACCATCAATCAATACTTCGCCGGCATCAATGTCGTAAAAGCGCAATAACAGATTAACCAGAGTGGATTTACCCGCCCCGGAACGACCCACCAAACCCACTTTTTCACCGGGTTTGATATGCAGGTTTAATTCATCAAACACTTGTTTATGCTGTGAATCATCCTTGCCCTGATAATAAAAACTCAGGTCTTTCAGCTCAATCGAGCCCTGGGTTACCTGCAGGGTTTTGGCGTTTTCCACATCTTTGACTTGTTGTGGTTGTGACAGCGTATTCATACCATCGGCAACGGTACCCAGATTTTCAAACAGTGCACCGACTTCCCACATGATCCATTGCGCCATGCCGTTAATCCGTAAGGCCAGGCTGATGGCAATCGCAATCGCACCCACACTGATGGCACTGTCCGACCAGAGCCAGATGGAGATTGCGCCGACGGCAAACGCCAGTAAGTAATTAATAAAGTTAACCGTGAAGTTCAGGCCGGTTGCCAAACGCATCTGCTGATACACGGTATCCATAAAACCCTGCATGCTGTCGCGGGCGTAATCGGATTCGCGCTGAGTGTGGGAGAACAACTTAACGGTTTGAATATTGGTATAAGAATCGACAATGCGGCCGGTCATGTCAGAACGGGCATCCGCTTGTTTGGTTGCTACTTGTTTCAGGCGCGGCACAAAAAACATCTGCGTCAGGATATATAAACCCAGCCAGACAATCATCGGAATCATCAGGCGGATATCAGCATTGGCGACCACCACCAGAACCGAGCCGAAATACACCAGAATGTAAACCATCACATCCAGCAGTTTCATCACGGTTTCGCGCACCGAAAGAGCCGTCTGCATCACCTTAGTCGCCAGGCGACCGGCAAAATCATTCTGATAAAAGCTGACACTTTGATTCAGCAGGTAGCGATGTCCCAGCCAGCGAATTTTCATCGGATAGTTGCCCATCAGTGCCTGATGCACCAGCAGGGCGTGTAGTAATACCACCACCGGCAGCGCAATCAGCACCAGTAACGACATCCACAGCAATTGGCTGCCTTCGGAGGAAAACAGGGTCTCCGGATCTTTGTCCACCAACCAGTCAACCAGCTGGCCCATAAAACTGAACAGCGAGACTTCAAGAATGGCCAGTAATGCGGTCAGCAATGACATGGTCAGCAGCGACAGCTCCATGCCTTGTGTGTAATGTCGGCAAAACGCATACAGGCCTTTAGGCGGCTGTTCAGGTGCTTGCGGAGGAAAAGGTTGAGTCAGATTTTCAAAAAAGCGAAACATAAGCCAATGTGTGGTTCGTCCATGACAAGGGGGATGACACGGTAACGGAGAAGACTCTCAATTGTAAGCGACAATTGGCGGTGCTGCTTGTTTTTGTTTTTACGCGTTGTTTTTTACGTTGGCTTTTATGCGTTTATAGCCGGAAAGACTCCATCGTCTGCGGCAGGCTATTGGGAATGGGTGCTGGATTATTGTGTGCCACCAGATAACGCAGTTGCGTGACGGCTAGTGCTTCCAGAGATGGTAACTGGTTGTGGTTGATATACAGCTTATGCAGCTGAGTCAATTTTTCGATGCCAGCCAAACTATTGATCTGATTATGGCTGATGGCCAGCTCGCGCAATTGCTGCAGGTTCTCCAGCTCGCTGAATGACATCAACTGATTATGGCTGAGCGACAGTGTATGAATCTGAGTCAGATGATTTAACGCGCTCAGGTTTTGAATGGCGTTATTGCCTAAATTTAACACTCGCAGTTGAGTGAACTGTTCCAGCCCGGTTAATTCCTGAATACCGGCATGCTGGCATTTCAGAATCTGCAGCTGTTGGGTGTAACGAATGTTGGTCTGGCGGATACAGTTCTGTAAGGCATCGTCTGTAATGGCTTGAAGTTGAACGGCGGACAAGGTGTTGCCCGGCGGAGAACCTGGCTGCTGATTATCGGCCGAAGTATCCGTATTGTTGCTATCAGTTTCACTGGCGCTGCTTTCACCGTCACTGTTTCCGCCACCGCTACAGGCACTAATAAACAGAGCAAAAAGCGCAATCGCCATGAGTTTGCAATAAGAATACTGCATAATGATTAACCAATTTATTATTTTTGTACTTTCGTACACATTAACACAGCAGTTGCGGTAAGCCCAGCCTCAGGAGAAACTGATCGTCTGGCACTGGGTGCGTTCAGGAACAGAAGTACAACATGCTCGATATAAATCAGTTAAAAGTTTTTATTCAGGTGGTGGATGAAGGCAGTTTTACCGCCGCTGGTAAAACGCTTGGGATGCCAAAATCGCGAGTCAGTCGTATGGTCTCTGATCTCGAAGCCAGCCTGGGATCACGTTTGTTGCAGCGCAGTACCCGTCAGTTGAGCTTAACCGAAGTGGGTAACGAATATTACAGCCGTTGTCGCCACCTGATTCATGAAATCACCGAAGCACATCGTTTGATCTCCGATCGTGAGCATAACCCCCACGGAGTGTTACGGCTGGTGGTTCCGGTGATGGTGGCCAGTGGCTCGATGGGGCACTTCCTGACCAAATTCCAGAACGTGTATCCGGACGTTCGTATCGAAGTGGTGCATACCGACCGCCCGGTCAACATGATTCAGGAGGGTTATGACCTGGGGATTTTTGTTGGGGATTTGCCGGACTCATCATTAATTGCCCGCACCCTGACAGAGTCGGATTCTATTTTATGTGCCAGCCCGGCTTATCTGAAAGAGTACGGCCAGCCACAGCATCCACAAGATCTGAAAAATCTACGCTGCGTTAAATTGGGTGACGGTATTCAGCCGGAGACGTATCAAATGATTCACTCCGAAACCGGAGAAGAAATATCGATTGCGGTGGAACCCAATATCACCACTAACCTGATGGAGGCAAACCTACACAGCATGATTAAAGGAGCAGGTATTGGTCGGATTCCTTATCTGATGGCCGGTGATGCTGTGTTATCGGGGCAGCTGATTCCTATTTTTAATGACTGGCAATTACGCCCGGAGCGTGTTTCTGTTGCTTACCCGTCACGCCAGTACCTGCCCAAAAAAGTTCGCAGCTTTGTCGACTTTATCGTCTCAGAAGTTGAAGAATTAAATCGTTTAATTGACGCCTTACCTACCACAGAAGAGCAGCTCTCAGCTGTGAATAAACTGCTGAGCCAAACTGACGAAACCTGATGATTCTTTAAACTTAGGTTTTTTGTAATCCAACTGTCATCTTTCAAAAACATACTGCCCCGCATTAACGCGTGGGCAGTTTTTGCCTGCCTAATATTCTTGTATTCCTGTTTTAGGGGGCGAAATGAAACCGAATCGACTGTGGCTTGCAATCGCATCGTCTGTGATGGCATCTCAGCTTATGGCTGGAGAAGCCGTTTTTTATGTGACCGAGGATGGCGAAGCTGTTCGTGACCTGACCGTTGCGGTAGATGGTAAAAAGAAACTGGTGGGTAAATCCGGCTTTGTTTCTTTTGATGTGCCAGCCGGTAGTCATACGGTTGAGTTATCTCAGTTTGGCGAATATCTGGGTGAATTTGATTTTGATACCGCGAACGACGAGCAAAATGCCGAAATTCAGGTAGAAATGATTGGTGGTGAAGCACTGCCAGAAATTAATGTATTTACTCCAGGTCAGGAAGCCGAAGTCGCACTGGGTCAGATTTCCGGTTATTTAGAATCTGCCGATACTGGTGGCCCGATCTCCGGTGCACGCGTATCCGTTGATGGTACTGAACAGGGTGTTGTTACTGATGAAGATGGTTTCTTCAGTTTTGAATTACCGCGTGGTGAATACAATTTATTAATTGCCGATCCGAATTACGGCAAGCGCGATGTAAATGGCATTCGTGTCATGGGGAATGTTAATACCGGCGTTAACCTGAATATGAGTCTGGAAGGTGACGGCGTTATTGAAGAAGTGGTTGCAGTAGGAACCTATGTACCTTCAACCGGTGCTGCTCAGGAGCGTGATTCTTCGGCGGTATTGGATTCAATTGGTTCTGAACAATTTTCACGCTTCGGTGATTCAGATGCCGCATCGGCTCTGAAACGTGTTGCTGGTGTAACCATTTCTAATGGCAAGTATGTTGTCGTGCGTGGTCTGAACGAACGTCACTCGACCATTACTTTAAATGGAGCAACTCTGCCATCTCCGGATCCGGCTCGTCGTGTTGTACCGCTGGATATTTTCCCATCGACCATTATTGATGGAATTGCGGTTCAGAAAAACTTCACTCCGGATGTTTATGCCGATTCAACCGGTGGTGTTATTAAACTGACGACTAAAAAATTCCCGGAAGAATTTGAAGGTAAATTTTCAGCATCATTAACATATGTTGATGATCTGACCGGTGAAGACCGCCAGGTTCAGGAATCTGAGCCATTTGATGCTCTGGGTTTTGGTGCTGAATGGGATCGTCGTTTACCTAAATATATTGATGATATTGAAGGAAGCTTAAACGACGGTACAGCCAGTGATCTGGAATCACAAGCAGCGTTACGTTTGTTACCTGATAACCTGGAAACGAAAGAAAAACGTGTTTTACCTAATGGCTCTTTAGAGTTATCTCTGGGTGACACTATTTATGACGGTGATTCTCTGACTCTGGGTTATACCACTTCATTGCGTTATGAAAACTCATGGTCGCGTCAGGATCGTAAGAGAAATACCTACCGTTCAACCGGTTCTGAAATCATTCAGGATGATTCATTTGAAGATGAACGTACTATCAATGACATCACTCTGGGTTGGGGCGCGTCACTGGGTTTAATCTCTGGTGATAATGAATACAGCAGTAACACTCTGGTGTTACGCCAGACTCAGAATGACACAACCGTTACTACAGGTGTGGGTGGTGACCAGGATCGCGAATTAAATCGTTATCGTTTGCTGTGGATTGAGCGTGAATTCCTGATGCAGCAATTCACTGGTAAACATTACTTTGATAACTTCTTCGAGACGGAACTTAACTGGCAGGCTTCTGTTTCTCAGGCAAAACTGGATCAGCCTGATGAGCGGGAATACAGCTTTGAGCGTAATGCAGAATCGTCAGATCCGTTCCTGTTATTCCTGAGTACCACTGGACGTACCTACAACGAACTGACAGATGACAATACCGATTTCAATATTGATTTGTCTTCCCTGTTATATACCTCTGACTCAATGGATCTGAGCCTGAAATATGGTGTTGGTTATTTCTCACGTGAACGTGAAGCAGAAGGAACCCGCCTGACTTACCGTACTGGTAGCCGTACTGCAGCAGATTATCCGAATAACTTTAATCCGGATGAAATTCTGGAAGGCCTGGCTGATTCCGGAGAGTTATCTTTATCAAGTAACAGCACTCCAGCAGATGATTACGATGCTGAGTGGAATATGCTGACTTATTATCTGACTTCCGCTATTAACTGGTTTGATATTGCTAATGTCGAGTTTGGTTTACGAGTTGAAGATTCTGATCTCACCGTGGATACATTTACTCAAACGTCAACTACTGCAAATCCAGAGCCGGTTTCTTCTGAGCTTGATGAAAGTGATGTGTTCCCGGCAGTCAGCTCTACTTTCTTTATTAACGAAGATATGCAGTTGCGTGCGGCTTATTATGAAACAAAAAACCGTCCTGATTTCCGTGAATTAGCGAATGCTCAGTTTACCGAAGTTGAAACAGGTGATTTGTTCCGTGGTAATCCAGATCTGGAAACATCGGATATCGATAATATTGATTTACGCTTTGAATATTACTTCTCCGATAGTGAAAACGTAACGCTTGCCTACTTTATGAAAGACTTTGATAACCCGATTGAGCGTACCTTGCTTCAGGGTGGTGCGGTTTATTCTTACGCGAACGGCGAAGAAGGTGAGTTGTCTGGTTTCGAAATTGACTTCCGTAAGGAATTCGAAATGGCTGGCGGTGATCTGAATAGCTTTGTTTCAGGTAACCTGGCATTTATTGATTCAGATGTGGAAATTTCAGTAGAAGGTGAAGCACCGAGAAGTCAGCGTATGCAAGGCCAGCCCGATGAATTGGCAAACCTGCAGCTGGGTTTAGATGACTTTGAAAATGGCACTGAATACACACTGGTTGTTAATTATCAGGGCGACTCTATTGATTCGGTTGGCTCCGGTGATCTGCCAAATATTATTAAAGAACCACGCTCTGAAATTAACCTGAGTGTTAAACAAGAGATTTTTGAAAGCTCTAAAGTCAGCTTTAGCCTGGATAATATTACCGATGAAAAGGTGGAATTAACTCAGGGTGGTCAAAACTTCCGAAGCTATAAAGAAGGCGTTGAGTTTTCTTTAGGTTTCAGTACGGAATTCTGATTTAAATAAGATTAAATTCAGGCAGTTTCCGTCTGAATTTAATCTAACTGTCATCTCTTAATTTTAAAATTAATTAAATTATTAAAGATTTTTCACAGGGGAAAAAATATGGAAATCAAAAAGTTGGTTGCCGCTATGGCTGTTGCATCATCTGCGGTACTGTTAAGTGCATGTGCTGGCGATGAAGATGTTGATGTGATTATTGTTGAAACGGGTAGCAGCTCAGCTCCAGCTACTCCTGACAATCCAACAGTACCATCAGGCCAGACGTGTGGCACCGTTGGTGTAACAACCGGTCAAACCATCAGCGTTGGTGATACCACTTTGCCTCAATGTGCTCTGTCTGGTCGTATTACCCAGGACGCTCAGTTAACCAGCAACTTTGTTTACACCTTGCAAGGCTTCGTAACAGTTGGTGATGGTAATGAAACACTGGCAGCGGCTGGTGATGCTTCCCGAGTTATTTTAACCGTTGATGCTGGTGTTCAGTTCCGTTCTTCTACACGTGGTGCTCTGGTCATCAGCCGTGGTTCTGAAATCCTGATGAATGGTACCGCAGACAACCCGATTGTTATGTCTTCTCTGGATAACGATTTCAGTGGTTCCGGTGAGTGGGCTGGTCTGGTTCTGCAAGGTTTCTCTTCAAACAACCAATGCCCGGCAGCACCTGCAGTGTGTAACATCCCGGATGAAGCTGGTACTGGCTTCCACGGTGGTGCTCAGCGTGGTGATAGCAGCGGTAAAATCTCGCACGTTATTGTTGCCGAAGGTGGTTTCGAAGTTGCCGAAGATGAAGAAATCAACGGTGTGACTTTCCACTCTGTTGGTCACGGCACTGAAGTTGATAACCTGATGGTTTACGGCAACGCAGACGATGGTGTTGAATTCTTCGGTGGTACTGTAAACGTTAGCAACCTGATTCTGGTTGATAACGGTGATGAATCGATCGACTGGGACCACGGTTATCAGGGTAACATCCAGTTTGCTCTGGTACGTCAGGGTGTCAACATCACTGATGCTGGTGACTACGCGATTGAAGCGGATAACGATGGCGGTGCCTTTGGCGGTACTCCGGTTTCCAACCCAACTCTGGCTAACGTTACATTCCAGGAAATTACTCAGGCAGAAAGTGATGAGCTGTTCCGTCTGAAAGAAGGTACCGGTGGTCGCTTTGTGAACGTTGCTGCTGCTAACTATCTGGGTGACCGTTCTACTCCAGCGGATGCTTCTACCGCTGAATGTGTTCGTATCGATGACAACGGTGTTGGCGCACAAACTGGTGCTCCAATCGTTCTGACCAACTTCTTCCTGGGTTGTGGTGTTGCTGGTCAGCCTATTCAACTGGATGATAACGGTGCTGCTGCTGCAACAGCTGGTGTGTTCACCGCAGTTAACGCAGAAACTGTGACTCTGGATGCAGCTTTTGCGGTAGCGGCTCCATCACCAGTTGTTTCTGCTGTTGATCTTAACGCTGTTTCAGCTAACGAAGTGACTGACTTCTTTACTGACACAACTTATGTTGGTGCTGTTGCGCCAAATACGGCTGCGGACGATGCGTTCTACGCATGGGCTGCAAAAGTAATTCCTGCTGCTTTCCAATAAGCATGTAGTCACCGGTTATACCGGTGAAGAAAAGCCCGCTCTTGTATAAGAGCGGGCTTTTTTGTTTTTAAGAACACTCCATCTGACATTCCTTTGAATCACTGTCATATATCTGCAACCCAATCGTCATGTCACACAAGTGTCATAGAACTGCAGTATCGTGCGCTCTGAATTTAGGGGGCTCGCGGGTGCGGGCCAATAACAGTTTAAACGGGTAAAGAATCATGCCTACGCAACTGCGAACTCGTAACGTCCTGGCCGCCGCGGTATTAACCGCTGGTGTTGCTTTTGGCGCAACCGCTGCCAATGTTGACAGCGCTTTAGATAACGGTGTTAAGCGCGTTAATAAAGCACAACAGTCTCAGCAAAAAATCGACAATATTGATAACAGCATTCGTACCAGTGAACGTGAATACCGTTCGCTGATTAAAGAAGTCGAAGGTCTGGATGTTTATGTTAAACAGCTGAATAACCAGCTGGATGCGCAGGCCAAAGAACTGGCTGCCATTGAAGACAGTATCACTAAGGTGACTCTGGTTGAGCGTCAGATCACACCATTAATGTTGCGCATGATTGATGCCGCTGATCAGTTTGTACGTGCTGATGTCCCTTTCCTGAAAGAAGAGCGCAGCGAACGAGTTGAAAAACTGAAGCGCATGATGGGCCGTAGTGACGTAACCGTGGCCGAAAAATATCGCAAAGTGATGGAAGCTTACCAGGCTGAAATTGATTACGGCCGTACCATCGAATCTTACCGTGGCACGCTGGATGTTAATGGTCAGCAACGTGAAGTGGATTTTTTACGTGTGGGCCGTATTGCTCTGATGTATCAGTCTCTGGATGGTCTGGAACTGGGTGTTTGGAATACGGCTAATAATGCCTGGGAAGCTCTGGATCCGGCTTACAAAAGTAAGTTAATGGCAGGTATTCGTATCGCGCGTGAACAAGCGGCTCCGGATTTAATCAAGGTGCCGGTTGCGGCTCCGTTGGCTGCCAACTAAGAAGGAAGAAATGATGAAAATTAAAGCCTTATTATTATCTGCCGCTCTGGCATTTTCTTTTTCTTCCAATACTCATGCCGCTGATGAAGTGAGTGTGGACGAGCTGCTGAACCTGGTAAAACAAGGTCAGGCACGTGATGACAAAGAATTTAAACAGCGTCTGGTGCGTTTTAATCGCTCTAAAGCAGAGCAGGAACGTTTAGTGGCTGAAATGAAAGCCGAGCGTTCTCGTCTGGAAATTTTAGCCGCGAAAAAAGAGCAGGAATTCCAGCAGAATGAAACCCGGGTTGAAAATGCTCAGGATCGTTTAACCAACCGTTTAGGCTCATTAAAAGAATTATTCGGTGTGCTGCAACAGGTAGCGGGTGATACCAAAGCCGTATTTGAAGGTTCCGTAGTATCCAGTGAATTACCGGGCCGTACCGAATTTTTAACCGATTTAATTAAAACTGCAGGTTCGTCTTCGACATTACCATCGATCGAGCAGTTAGAGCGTTTGTGGTTTGAAATGCAACGTGAAGCAACCTTCTCGGGCCGTATCGCACAATACAACGCCGATGTGGTGATGCCATCAGGTGACACCGTACAAAAAGATGTCATTCGTGTGGGTGGCTTTAATGTTGTGTCTGCGGGGAATTATCTGAACTGGGATCTGGAGTCCGGTCGTCTGGTTGAGCTGGATAAGCAACCGGGCTCGCGTTACACCGGTCCGGCAGCAGAATTAGAAAGTGCTTCCGGTGCTGCATTAACCGGCTTCTGGATTGATCCTTCGCGCGGTCAATTATTAAAAATTCTGGGTCAGTCACCTGAACTGGGCGACCGTGTTGATCAGGGTGGCGTGGTTGGTTACATCATTCTGGCACTGGCGGTGATCGGTATTCTGTTAGCGGTATGGCGCATGATTGTGCTGTACGTAGAACGCAGCCGCGTTTACAAGCAAATGAAGTCTGAAAGCGCGAATGAAAATAACTCGCTGGGTCGTGTAATGGCGGTATTCCAGGCGAACAATAAAGCCGATACCGAAACGCTGGAACTGCACTTAGGTGAAGCCATTGCGGCAGAAATTCCACGCCTGACCCGTGGCATTGGCTGGATCAAAATTATCTCTGTCGTTGCGCCACTGTTGGGTCTGTTGGGTACCGTTACCGGCATGATTGATGTGTTTGAAACCATGTCTCTGTTTGGTACCGGCGATCCTAAGCTGATGGCGGGTGGTATTTCTCAGGCACTGATGACCACGGTTCTGGGTCTGGTTGCAGCCATTCCTTGTGTCTTCCTGCACACCTTAACCAATAACCGCTCACGTGAGCTGATGATGATTCTGGAAGAGCGTGCTACCGGTATTCTGGCGCGCCAGTCTGAACAGCAAACGTCTGCGAAAGCAGCTTAATAACCGATTGGTGAGATAGATGTTCACTGAAATTTACGAACCGGTCTATCTGTTTATGGAGCGTGGAGGTGTGATCCTCTACGGCATCTTCGGACTGATCTTTATCTTGTGGTTGTTGGTATTAGAGCGGGTGGTGTTCTTCTCCTTTGTACACCGCTCCGACGTTAAAAAAGCCGTTGCTGAATGGGAAGCTCGCTCAGAGCGTACTTCCTGGCACGCTCATCAGATCCGTCAGGATCTGTTGGGCAAGCTGCGCGGTAACCTGACGGCCAATATGAACACCATCAAAATGGCGATTGGCCTGGCACCGTTATTCGGTTTGTTAGGTACGGTGACCGGCATGATCGAAGTATTCGATGTGATGGCATTTTTAGGTAACGGTAGCCCGAAAGCGATGGCATCGGGTATTTCCAAAGCCACCATCCCAACCATGGCTGGCATGGTGGGGGCCATTACCGGGGTGTTTGCTCAGTCATTGTTAGACCGTTATATCAAGCGTGAAAAGATTCACTTAGAAGACCAATTAACCTTCGATCACTGACAGGAATTAAAAACTATCTGCGTTGCCATCGCGGTGTTAAAACTTACTTCAAAATGCTCATTTATGACTTATAAACTGCGCGTTTTCAGTAAGTTTTGCCTGGCGATGACTGCCTCGAAAACGTTTTTAAAATCCGTCAGAGTTTAATTGAAAAGATTAATAAGCATTTAATTAAAAGTGCTTAAAAATGAGAATGAAATTATGAGACGTAGTTTTTCAAACATCGCTCAGGAAGCTGAAGAAGGCGAAATCGACATCACACCGATGTTGGACGTGGTATTTATCATGTTGATCTTCTTTATCGTGACCGCTTCTTTCGTTAAGGAATCCGGTATTGAAGTCAATCGTCCGGACGCCAATACCGCACAAGCTAAACCGCGTGCGAATATTTTAATTGCGATTAATGACATCGGTGAAATCTGGATTGATAAACGTCGTGTGGATGAATCTCAGGTACGTGCCAATATTGAGCGTTTACGTGCTGAAAACCCGCAGGGGTCAGTCGTAATCCAGGCAGATGAAGAAGCCAAAACGGCGAAGTTAGTAGCGGTAATGGATGCTGCTCGTGCTGCCGGTGTTTACGACGTGTCGTTGTCGACGGAGGCAAACTAGCATGTTGCAGTCCTCCCTGGTTCGTTTTGGTTCAGCACTGGCGGTTGCCGGTGTTGCAACCTTCGCGGTGTTTTGGGTGATGCAAAGCCTGATCAGCAGCGGTGGTTCGGTACTGAATGAACAGGATTTCGGTCGCATTGAAAGTTTTGTGATGCAGAAGCCGGATGACGAGGTTCAGACCAAAGAACGTAAACCACAAAAGCCACCGGCTCCACCACAAGAGCCACCAAAACCCGATCTGCCAGCTCCAGACCTGGCCCAGGCATCCACCGATGGCTTTGATATTGGTGGCTTTGAGATTGGCTCCGATCTGAATGTTGATGCCGGTTTAGGTGGCGGTTCTGGCGATGGAGAATATTTACCCATTGTTAAAGTGGCCCCTACATATCCGCGTCGTGCGGCACAAAAAGGTATTGAAGGTTATGTAGTGGTGGAATTTACCGTCTCCAAGCTGGGGACTGTGGTAAACCCGGTTGTTATTGAAGCGGATCCGCCAAATATCTTTAACCGTGCTGCATTAACTGCCGCGAAAAAATTTAAGTACAAGCCAAAAATTGAAAATGGAAAAGCCATCGAAGTAACGGGTGTGCGTAACATTATTCGTTTTGAGCTTGATAAAAGCAGTAAGAAAAAAAGGTAACAGGAGGCTGTTATGAAATTTCCAGTTGCTACATTACTGACCACCGCGCTGGTGGTTAGTTTTGCCACTGCTGTACCCGTACATACGGTACAGGCCGCTCAGTCTGGCGATCAGCAGGCTGAGCAGCAAGTAGAAAAGAAAAAGAAACGTCGTGTTAAGCGTGCTCAGACATTACGCCCGAAAATCTATAAAAAGCTGGAACAGGCGCGTGTGCTGGCAGATGAGAAAAAATACGATGAAGCGTTGGCATCGCTGACGGCGCTGGAAAAACGTAAGCGTAACAGCTATGAGAAAGCGATGACTCATAATATGTTCGCTTATGTGTACTTTAATCAGGAACGCTTTGATGATGCGATTAAGTCGTATCAAAACGTGGTAGCCACAAAAAATATTCCGGAAAGTCTGCAGCAGGGCACGCTATACAGCCTGGCTAAGCTGCACCTGATGCAGGAAAATTATCAGGCCGCATTAAAGCCGCTGAACGAATGGTTCACTTTGGTTGAAAAGCCAAGCGCTGAATCACATATTTTACGGGCGCAGATTTATTTTCAGTTAGAGCAGTATCAAAAAGCATTGCCGGATGTAAAAGTTGCTATTGCTGATGAAAAACAGAAAGGCAAAAAGCCACGTGAAAACTGGTTGATGCTGGAGCGCGCTGTTTATTATCAGAACAAAGACTTTAATTCACTGGCACGCTGTTTACAGGATCTGGCGACGCTGTATCCAAAAGCACAATACTGGGTTCAGTTGGCAGCAGTTTACAGTGAACTGGATAAGCCGTTAAAAGAGCTGTCAGCTCTGGAAGCAGCCCATGAGCAAGGACTACTGACCAAAGAAAGTGAATTGGTTAATCTGGCACAAGCTCTGTTAGGTCAGGAAGTACCGTATAAAGCGGCCAATATTCTGGCTCAGGGGATGAAGTCGAAACAGATTGAAGTTAATGCAAAAAACCTGTCACTGCTGGGTGACTCCTGGATGATCGCCAAAGAATACGACAACGCCATTAAGGTGATG
Organism: Bacterioplanoides sp.; assembly: GCF_965226395.1. Taxonomy (GTDB): domain Bacteria; phylum Pseudomonadota; class Gammaproteobacteria; order Pseudomonadales; family Oceanobacteraceae; genus Bacterioplanoides. The sequence goes on from NZ_OZ245358.1 coordinate 2,879,275, forward strand.
AGTAAAGCGGCTGAATTATCCGGAGAAGGCAAAGACTTCTATAAGCTGGCTCAGATTCATACCGAGCGTCAGGAGTGGGAATTAGCACTGAGTAATGTGGACTCGGCACTGAAAGATACCAGCTTTAACAAACAAGCCGATGCTCAGATTCTGCGTGGCTTAGTGCTGTTTAATCTCGATAACCTGGCGGATGCCGAAGGCGCCTTTGAAGCGGCGGCTGAGTTTAAATCCTCAGAAAAAATGGCCGCACAATGGCTGGCCTATATTGAAGGTGAGCGTAAGCGTCGTGAATATATGGCGGGTACGCTGTAAGCTTGCGTAACGTCGTTTAAATGTCTTGTCGCATGCTCTGGTTGATTATGGATGATTAACCAGAGTAGCCATATCACATGATATGGCACCTATTTAAAACCAAGCGTCTGTTAAAACCAATCGCCTGTTAAAATAAAAAAACCTGGCTTGTGATCAAGTCAGGTTTTTTTGGGGCTTTATTGCTGGTCTTATTTAGCACTGTCCGGCTTATAAAACTGATAGCGGTTAATCCGATGCTCCAATAATTTAAAGCAGCCAATCATCACCGCAGCAATCAATAAGTACACCATGCCTGCGGCAAAAAACATTTCTAACGGCGTATAAGTGCGGGCAATAATGGTTCGTGCCATACCGGTTAAATCCAGCAGGGTAATGGTCGATGCCAGTGCACTGCCTTTTAGCATTAATAACACTTCGTTGCTGTAAGCCGGAAATACAATGCCAAAAGCACGGGGCATAACAATGCGACGAATCATAGTCGGCTTGCTCATACCCAGTGCCTGGGATACTTCAATTTCACCCTTAGGAATCGCCTGAATCGCACCACGAATTAACTCGGCGCTATAAGCGGCAGTGTTCATGGAGAAGGCAATAATGGCACACCAATAAGGCTCGCGCAGAATGGGCCATAAAAATGAGTCTTTAATGGCTTCAAATTGAGACGCGCCGTAATAAATTAAAAAAATCTGCACCAGCAGTGGTGTACCACGGAAGAAGAAAATATAGCCTACTGGCAGAGCACGCAGCCACAGGTTTTCAGAGGCACGCATCAGGGCCAGGGGGACCGCGAAAAAGATACCAATTAAGCCAGATACAAACACCAGCTCCAGTGTTAACCAGGCGCCGTCCATCAGTTTGGGCAAATATTCCCAGATAACTTCCCATTCCCAGCTCATGCTTTACCTCCACTGGTTTTGGCCTGATACAGTTCCGGTTTGCTGCGTCGCTCCAGATACGTGGTCACAAAGGTCGCAATCAGGGTCAGCCCTAAATACAACACGGCAGCAGCCAGGTAAAAATCAAAAGGTTGTTTGGTGTTCGCAGCGCCCACGGCGGCTTGACGCATTAACTCATTTAAACCAACAACCGACACCAGCGCGGTATCTTTTAATAACACCTGAAATAAATTACCTAAACCCGGTAACGAGAAGCGCCAGAGCTGCGGCAGAATAATACGGAAAAAAGTCTGGAATTTGGTCATGCCAATCGACTGCGCTGACTCCCACTGGCCTTTGGGAATTTCCAGCATCGCCATGCGGAACACCTCAGTCGCGTAAGCGCCAAAAGCAATGGCCAGAGCCGCAACACCGGCGGCGAACGGGCCTACTTCGATGTATTCGTCGTAGCCAAAATAACCGGCAATCCACATTAAAATCTGCGAGCCACCAAAATAAATGGTTAATACCAGCAGCAGTTCCGGCACACCACGAACTATGGTGGTGTAGCCCGTGGCAATGCTGCGGGCGGCGCGATTATGCGACAGTTTGGCCAATGCACCGATCAGGCCAATAATCAGACCAATGATCAGGCTGGCTAATGCCAGTTGAATTGTCATCCATGCGCCGCTGAGCAGCAGATGTCCAAAACCTTGTAGATCCATAAGGATTCCTAGCGAATAAAACTCGGTCGCTCACTTACCGCAACTAAATCAGCCCGACACCTTTGCAGGTGCCGGGCTGATCAGTGGGAAAATGAGGTAATTAATAAATGTCGAACGGGAAGTACTTTTCATTAATTTTAGCGTACGTGCCGTTCTCAACGATGGCTTTAATGGCTTCGCTCAGCTTGTCTTTCAGCTTGTCGCCTTTGCGCACAGCAATGCCAATTTTATCGTTGATGTCGATGTCGCCACCTTTAAATTCAAAGCTTTTACCATCTGCGCTGCGCATCCAGTCATAAGCCGGGAATTTGTCCGACAGAATGGCATCCAGTCGACCGGATGCCAGATCCAGATAAGCGTTATCCTGAGTGTCATACAGCTTAACGTTAACGATATCGCCGTACTCATCTTCTAAGCGCTGGCCAGCAATGGTGGCACGTTGAGCACCAATAGTCAGACCTTTCAGTCCGGCTTTGCTGGTGTCCAGTGCTTTATCTTTTGCCGCAACAAAGGCCAGTACATTGGAATAATATTTCTCGGAGAAGTCCACTACACGCAGACGTTCTTTGGTAATCGACATAGAGGCAATAATGGCGTCGTATTTACGGGCGCGTAATCCCGGGATAATGCCGTCCCAGTCTTGAGCAACTACTTCACAATCCGCTTTCATTTGTGCACATAAGGCGTTGGCGATATCGACATCAAATCCGACCAGTGCACCGTTTTTATCCACCATGTTAAAAGGGGCGTAAGCGCCTTCGGTGGCAATACGGATTTTATCACCAGCGTTTGCCATGCCTGCAGCAAACAGCGAAGCCAGCACCAGGCCGGACGTAATTAATTTGCGGATCATAAATATTCCTCGAATCGTTTTCGTGTTAAGCCAGTTTATTGATGGCTTGCCATAAAGTCGCGTACCCGCTGGGACTGCGGGTTATCAAATACTTGTTCTGGGGTGCCAATCTCTTCAATCTGACCCTGATGCAGGAAAACCACCTTGCTGGAAACTTCCCGGGCGAAGCGCATTTCATGTGTAACAATCAACATGGTACGACCTTCTTCCGCCAGTTCGCGCATCACGGCCAGCACTTCATTAACCAGTTCCGGATCGAGTGCGGAGGTGGGTTCATCGAACAACAGCACCTGAGGCTCCATCGCCAGGGTGCGGGCAATCGCCACTCGCTGTTGCTGACCGCCGGATAAATTACCTGGATAAACATCTTCTTTGTCGGCCAAACCCACTTTTTTCAGCAGCTCACGGGCCCGGCTGATGGCTTGTTCTTTGGGGATTTTTAACACATGCACCGGCGCTTCGATGATGTTCTGCAGAATAGTCATGTGTGGCCACAAGTTAAACTGCTGAAATACAAAGCCTAAGCGTGAGCGCATATGCTCCAGCTGTTTGTGGTTGCTGGCGTGTAATTCACCGTGCTTGTCGGCTTTCAGCCCCAGCGCTTCACCACCAATAATGATCTGGCCTTGATTGGGCTTTTCCAGCAGATTAATGCAACGTAGCAGGGTGCTTTTACCGGAGCCACTGGAACCCAGAATGGAAATGACATCGCCGGTGTTGGCTTCCAGGCTAACGCCTTTCAGGACCTCAAGGTCTCCGTAAGACTTGTGGATATCAATCAGTTGCAATGCGGTGCTTGTATCCTGGGATTCAGGGGCTGTATCGTTCATGGGTACCGTCTGTTCAATGGTCAGTGGTAAATAATCTGGTATTGCCTGACCAAATCGTCAAAACGGGCTATTTTCCGTGGTTAGTGCGGAGAAGACAATAAGTAGAATCCGCAGTTTGTGCGGATTCTGATCAGAAATGTCACTTTTTCTTCGGTGTCCAGGCCCAGATCATGGTGGCTTTAACCGTTTCAGTACCGGTTCCATCGGTAATCACCACCGGCACCTCAATATCGCCTTTGGGCGTGTCTTTGATGAATTGCACCTGTTCGTTGGAGAAGCTGGCAACGGCTTTCATATCACCACTGGCACGTTTGCCGTATTCCAGCTTCATCGAGCGAATCACAATAATGCGATCATCTGGCACACTCAGGCCGGTCATAAAACCGGTGGCGGATTCTGCCAGCAGGCCCATTGCGGCGGCGTGTACGCTGCCGATATGGTTTTGCACCTTCTTTTTATTACGCATCACAATAATACATTCGGTTGGCGTCAGTTTTTCAACCCGGGTGCCTGATGTTCCTGCAAACGGAATTACTTTCCCCATCAGAAACGAGATCACTGGTGCCTGCCAGGAGACCGGCAGCTTTTCAATTTTACCAACTAACGTGCTGAGCTTATTTTTATTAGCCATAGTAACTTCTTAAAGTGGATGTCAATTAGGGTGAATACAAGATTGATCGTGCGCGGCAGTCTACCGAAGTGATGCATCACTGACCATGGCCCGAATGCCTTTGTTGCGACGGCGGCATTGTCGCAATAATTGTTGTAGCGATGACGATAACCCGGTTTCATCCACCGCACTGAAGCCATTGCGTAAATAAAACGGCTCAAGATGAGGCAGTGGCAGAGTCAGTAACGGCTGATAGGGGGGCAGTGTCCGCAGCTCCTGCAGCAAACGTGATGCCAGCCCCTGGCCACGTTCTTCCGGTAAGGTGCAGAGGTTTCTGAGTAACCAGTCGTTATCGTAGCGAACCAGTCGTGCGCCACATGCCAGCTCCAGATGCGGCTCCTGTTCAGAAAACAACCCTGAACGCGAGCGGGGTTCTGATCGAGAGTAGGGTTCTAATTGAGAGTGGGGTTCTGATCGAGGGTGACGGTATAAGCCAACACGGACGTCGTGTGGCGCAGCCCGACCGGACTCTCCGGAGTGTTTATAAAGCGCGTTGAGATCGGCCAGAGAAAGATTAATATTGAATTGGTACATCAGTTCAGCTTGGCTCGCGTCGTCCTGTTGTTTATGGCGAATATTATGCTTCAATCGTGCAAATTCAGTGCGCCTGTCCACTGAAAGTATGAAAGATAATAATAATATTTATGTAACAATTCGTGGTTAACCTGCGCGCCCAAAAGAGTTACATAAAAATACTCGCCACCGACCGGAGATTGCAACATGAGCAAAAACAAGCTGTTCAGCCTGATGGCTGCCAGTATCATCAGTAGCCAGGCCCTGGCTATGTCCAACACCCCGGAACCTGCACCTGAGCCAACTCCGGCTCCCGGAAAAATTGTACGCTTTATTGCGATTGGTGATATGGGTACTGGTGAAGACGGCCAGTATAAAGTGGCAGAAGTCATGGAAAAGGTGTGCGCCGAGCGTGGTTGTGATTTTGCCATTGGCCTGGGCGACAATATTTATGAATCCGGTGCCGATTCTACCGATGACATCCAGTTCGAAACCAAATTTGAAGACCCATATGCCAACCTGGACTTCCCCTTCTATATGGCATTGGGTAACCACGATAACACCTGGCTGATTGGTGGTGATGGTCTGGATAACGATAAAGGCGATATTCAGGTGGCGTATCACTACAAAGAAAACCGCCGCAGTGATAAATGGCAGATGCCAGCGCGTTATTACAACTTCACCGCTCCTGCTAACGATATCAACCCGCTGGTTGAATTTTATGCACTGGATTCCAACCCGCTGGCCGGTGTTGCGGATGCTGACTATGAATACTGGCAGTTCCCGTACCGTGAAAAGCAAGCTAACTGGTTTAACCTGGCGCTGCAGAATTCAACGGCTCCATGGAAAATTGCTTACGCCCACCATGCCTATATATCCAATGGCCGACATAATAATGCAGGCATCTACGATGGTTTCCCGGGAGCGGGCATCATTTATCGTAACTTTCTTAAAGACAATGTGTGCAATCAGGTTGATGTCATGATCGCGGGTCATGATCATGAGCTGCAATGGCTGAAACCAACCGATAGCTGTGGCAAAACCTTCCACATTGTATCGGGTGCTGGTGGTAAAACCCGTGACCTGAGCAACCGCAACCGTAACGAAGCTTATTGGCAGGAAGACGGAGTTCTGGGTTTCTTCTACATCGAAATCGAAGGCGATGAGTTCCGTGGTACGGCTTATACCGTTGATAAGGTGAGCGGTGAGTATCAGGCCGCTTTCAGTCAGACCATTAACCGCCGCTAAGAGCGGTTCCGCGCGAATATTCGTACTTTTGTGAATTTAGTCTGGCACCCATCAGGGTGCCCTTGAGGGAATAATTATGTCTGTTTCTCGCCGTTCGTTACTTAAGAATCTGGGCCTGGCCGGTGCGGCCGCGTCGGTTGCGGGTCCTGCTGCTGCTATGTCTTCTAAGCCTCCGGTTGATCCGCTGGCGGATAAAGTAATTGCCGATTTTGGTCATGGTGTCGCTTCCGGGGATCCGCTGAGTGATCGTGTCATCCTGTGGACCCGTATTTCACCACAGGTGAATGCGGCCATTGATGTGAAATGGCGTATCTGCCGTGATATTGAAATGACCGATGAAGCCAACAGTGGTGTCTTCACCACCAACGCAGATCGCGATTACACCGTTAAAGTGGATGCTGATGGCCTGATGCCAAACACCTGGTATTACTATCAGTTTGAAGCCGGTGACAAAAAATCAGAAATCGGCCGAACCAAAACAGCCGCTGAAACCGGTCTGGATCGATTACGTCTGGCGGTAGTGTCCTGCTCCAGCTTCCCACACGGTTTCTTTAACGTGTACCGCATTTTATCTGAGCGTAATGATCTGGATGCCGTGGTTCATTTAGGTGATTACATCTATGAATACGGTGAAGGGGAATACGACGATAAAGACCTGCGTGAACAACGGGCATTATTGCCTAAGCACGAAATCATCTCTCTGAGCGATTATCGCCAGCGTCATAACCTGCACAAGCGTGACCCGGATCTGCAAGCGGTACATCAGCAGTACCCGTTTATTGTAACCTGGGATGACCACGAATTTGCCAACGACACCTGGGTTGGCGGTGCAGAAAACCACAACGACGGTGAAGGGGATTTCTTCGCCCGTAAACGTGCCGCAAAACAGGCGTATTTCGAGTGGATGCCAATCCGTAATCAGCCGGATGATCTGGAAGCGGTGTACCGTAAACTGCAGTTCGGTAATCTGGTTGACCTGATGGTACTGGATACCCGGGTTGAAGGCCGTGATGAACAAGTGGGCTTCTTTACTCAATCAGAACGTCATGATCCAAACCGTACTCTGTTGGGCTTTGATCAGGAACAGTGGCTGCACAACCAGCTGTCGGCCTCAACCGCGAAATGGAAAATCTGTGGTCAGCAGGTTCAGATTCAGCACATTGGCCCGGTTGCGTTACCAGATAGCTTAGGTGGTGGTGCCTCGTTCTTCCTGGATACCTGGGATGGTTATACTGAAACCCGTCGTCGCCTGTTTAATCACATTGAGCAAAACAACATCGACAACTTTGTGGTGCTAACCGGTGATATTCACTCAACCTGGGTAGCGGATCTGGCTCAGGACCCGTTTGACCGTCGAAAATACAACGGCAAAACCGGGGACGGTGCTTTAGGGGTTGAATTTGTAACGCCGTCAGTTACCTCTCCGGCCCTGCCACCTGTGGTGGGTGATATTGCCGCTGCCGCATTAAAAGCCAGCAGTCCGCACCTGAAGTTCTGCGATATGGTACACCATGGCTTCTTTATTCTGGATGTCACCGAAGAACGCGCCCAGGCGGACTGGTATTATGTGAATACCATCGAGAAGAAGAGCACCGCACACTACCATGAAGTGTCTTATAAAACCGATAATGGCAGCAATCGCTTAAGTGAAGCTGGTAGCCCGGTAACCGGCGTTCTCAACCCGGTTCCGCTGGCACCTAAGGCGTAAGCGACCTCTCTGATAAGGCCATAGCGATGTGGCCTTTTTTATGGGTTTATTATCTCCGACGATTGGCCCGTGATTACCTCTATAAAACTGTACGATGGTTTTGTTTTTGACTAAATTACTCCACATAAAATGTGGAGAATAAAAATAATGAAACTCATCACAAGACTTCTGACCTGCGTGTTACTGCTACTGTCTGCATCGTTACTGCAAGCCAATGGTAACAGCACAGCTGTTAATAATGGCGCTATTTACCCGGTTGATATTCAGGCCGTGGCCGGTGAATCCGATGGCAATCAGTTTTTATCCTTGATTGGCACTGTTCAGCAGCAAATCGATACCAGCGTCAAAAAAATCGAGCAACCGTTTGAAGAATGGGCTTATAACCGCGGCATTGGCAAAATTCCCAGTATTTGCCCGGCAGGCTACAGCGAAAATGCCGGGTTGTGCGCCAGAGATTGTCCGGCTGGTTTCGATTCAGTAGCGGGTGTTTGCTGGCAGCAGTGTCCGGCAGGTTTCAGTGATACCGGTGCTTTCTGTACGCAGTGGAAATGGTGGCCAGAGACAATCACCAAGCGGTCCTGGGTTCAGGAACGTGTTACTAAAGAATGCCCACAAGGCCAGGTTAATGAAGCCGGATTATGCTACGAGCCCTGCGCCGATACCTTTAATGGCGTAGGGCCGATGTGTTTTGGTCAGTTTGGTGCGGCCATGGCTGACCGAATTCTGGAACAGGCAGAAGAGCAGCATCAGACCTTTCTGGCAACGGCAGGCCAGGGTGGCATCGTCGTGCCACAAGATCAGACACCCACGTTAAAAACCGATATATCATTTGCACCGATTGTCTGTGGCCTGGATGCCATCGAAGGATTTGCCGGGTTACCGCTGCCAGATGTGACGGGTCTGGCGGCAACCGGTATTAAAGAAGCGGGTAATGCTGTTATTGGTGCGATATCAGACAGCATTGATGGACAGGTGAATACCGCCTGGTACGTGCCATCTTTAGCTGAGACCGTGTTGTTCGATTTTACCACCGAGATTAACTGTGCTGATGATGGCACGGTGGCTACGGCCAGTCTGAACATGAATCCAAGTATCAGTGTTCAGGCATCAACCCGAATGTTTGACCCGGCGTTACACGCGTTAGCTGGTGTTGATCTGGGGATTATGTCGGTGTCAGTTTATGAGCTGATTCCTTTCCGTATTTATGGTTCTGTTGGCAGTACCATGAGTGCACAAACTCAGCTGACGTCTACGGTAAATCGCTCTCAACCGCCGGTTATTATTCATGGTGTACAACATGCCAACCAGACCCGCCTGGATGTGACCCCTGAGATGGATATGTGGTTGTCTTCTCAGGCGTATGTGCGGATTACCAGTATTCTGAATTTCCTGCCGGATTTATTACAAATCGGCGCCGACTTCAAATTGTGGGTGATGGAATTATCTATGCCCTATGCGCTGGAAGAAGGTGTTCGTGTTGCGGCTGAAGGAGGTTATGAAACCTATAAAACCGAAGCGCTGGAGCGTCAGCTGAATTCCGGCCGAGGTTATGTGGATACGTTCCTGAAAGTACTGGGTATTGATATTAACGCCTTTGGCGATGAAGCCGACATCGACTGGCAAGGGCGGGAAGATAACTCGGTTCTGCTGGCTCGCGATGAAGCTCAGGCCATTCTTCTGTAAATAACAGACTTTGCACAAACTCTCTGGTGATATTGCCTTCATTGAGTTTGTGTATCGCTTGGTATTTTTATTATGTCGGTATTTAAGAAAATTCTGTGGCTGTTACTGATCCTGGCTGGCTTGAGTGCGGCTGTCTTGTATGGGTATATCCACTCATTACCATCCGTTGCGCCACAATTTGTTACGGCCGATTCTCTGTTGCCGGAGAAAGAGTTTAAGCCACTTCAGTGTAACCAGAATACGCAGCTGAACGTGGCTTATGATGTGACCGTGACCGTCAGTTCGGAATTAAATCATCAGGCGATCTACGATTCCCGGTTGCGTTTTAAAACACAATTAACTCAGGCGAATGATGACGTTGTTAAAGGCATTGCCAGCAGCATTAGTATTAATGAAGGGCAGGGAAATATAAGCTTGCAGGATGTTGTATTTCTCAGTCGTATTAACGCCCCACAATATGTCGTATTTAATGCATTTGACGATTTAGGGTTAATTGAAAAACACCCGATGGCCATTCTTTCGCAATTACTGAAAGGATTATCGGTCGGAGATGATAACACCCATTATTTTTTCAGTTATGACCCGCTGCAAAAAACATATCGTTACCGTCATCGTACCAGCCAATCTTCAACCGGAGGCGGGTTTTTAACCGGAGACAGGTTGGTTGAACGTGCGGCGTATCCAACCACTGCCAATATCAGCTCATTTTCCGCTTCATTTGCGGATTATCAAAGTGACTGGCAAGTGCAGTTAGATCAAAACTGTTTGCCACATACATTGCGCTCGGTGGAAAAGCACGCCCTGAGTGTCGCCGGGAAACATGGCTTTATTCGTTTTAAAATCGAAGCGAAGGCCATTCCTGTCTTTACCGATATTCAGCAATATCAATTTTCACAATACGCGAATAGCGGCAATCAGTGGCATGTGGCTGGAATTAATGCGGACACACTGGCTAATCGTGTCGAGAACGAGCAACAAATGTGGGAAGTGATTCAGAGCTTTTCTGACAATAAAGATATGGCGTCATTACGTCAGGCAGCAAATTATATGCTGGATCATTTTCAGGCGGCAGATACCGCGAATCTGTTGCAACAACAAGACCTCGCTGATGCCGTAAAACGCGATCTGATTTTTGCTCTGGGAAGAACCGGGCGTGACGATGCTGAAGATTTTATGCTGCAAACCTTGATGTCAATGCCTGTTGCTGCAGGTGATGCTGCGGATTTACAAAAGGTCAGGTTGATGGTCTCTCTGGCCAGTAACGATAAGTTGAGCGATGAATCTTTTTATGCTCTGGCGCGTTTAGCTGAACAAAATAATGAAACCCCAAATATCCGAAATAACGCGCTGATCAGTATGGGAACCAGTTTTGCCGGTTTGAGAGATTCTGGTCAGAGCGGGAGTTATCTGGAAGAGCCATTGCGCCAGCAAATTACTCAGGCGTTTATAGCGCCGGAACGCTCTGCTGCCAGTGCCATTCTGGCTGCGGGTAACGCTCGTTTAACGGGTTTAGAGCAGCCTATGTTGTCAGCGTTGCAATCGGGTACCTATAAAGAGCGTTATGCCGCAGGTAGAGTGCTAAGTCAGGATGAACGTCAGCGAGATACTCTGATTAATCATGTGGCTTCGGAATCATCAGATCAGGTGGTGTTGGCTATTTTGTCAGGCTGGGATGCTGAGGAATTAACGCCGACCCAGCAACAAAGGCTGAGTCGGATTGCAGAGCAGGCACCAGCGCAAAAAGCTCGTTTGCTCCAGCAGTTTTTAACGCGTTAAGGTCGCAGGTGAACCTTAACACTCACGCCTTCCAGATTAATATCCCGTAAGGTGACATCGCCAAAGTGTGAACCAGAGGCACCGGCAACCCGTACATTTTTAAACGCAATCTGGCGGATATGGGTTGGCACTTTTACGTCCAGCGAGCCATCGGCGTTTAATGTGGTGCGTGGGCCGGGTTCATATTCAACGCCGGAAATTTCCAGATCGGATTCCAGCAAATTGGAGCCGGGCAGGAAGGAGCCAAGCAGCGATTCCAGGGTGGTTGCTGCCAGCTCATCTTCTGAGTTAGCGTTGCCACTGATGACATCAATCAGCTGTTCATACTGTGGCCCTAACGATTGACCGGATACGTTCGCCATATCGGCTTCGTTAAGCGCCTGCATACCGGTTCGGCTGGCGAAGGTTTGCTCTGCAACCGTCTGATCATCGGTGGCAGCATTCGCTGACGCCATAAAGGGTTGTATCGGGCCCAGCAGCATGGCACTGATCGCTGCCACCAGTCGATAACGGGATTGTTTCTTCAGTGCACGACTCAGCTGTCTGTCGGTCAGCCAGCCATTACTAACCAGTAACTCACCCAGACGCTGGCCGCTTTGAGCCTGTTGGGTTAACGCCTGATCTAATTGTTGACGAGTGATCAGTCCTTTATGAATTAACAGCGTCCCTAAGCGGGATTTCTGCTGTATCTCATGGCGTTTTTGCATGATGGCGCAGCCTTTTTTTGCTTATTTTTCTGCAAAGGTCATGGTGCAACAGTTCATCGTTGCTCACAACGCAGGAAAAATGACAGTTTTAAATAGGTTGAAAGACAGATGAGCTAACTGCATGAAAAACCGGTGTTTATTGGTCGGGCAGAAAGTTCAGCCAATTTTTGAAAATACCGGCTTTGTCTGTTGTTTGTCAGAAGCGGGTATCTCATCAGAACTGAGTATAGACACTGTACAAAAAACAGACGGGTAATAGTTCGGCTGTATCGGTGAATTAGCATTATTAATTTAACAGGCGAAACTAATAGCGATAAGCTTTGTCCATAATCGTCTAGTACGGGCCGGTAAAGTCGTTGGGCTAAATCAGCATTAGCTCTATAATGCCAGCCGATTTTACGTTTTTAGATTTGGAGACAACAGGTGAGCGAAGCACGTCACGTTAAGTTATTGATTCTGGGTTCGGGTCCTGCGGGTTACACCGCTGCTGTTTACGCTGCGCGCGCTAACCTGAATCCGGTAATGATTACCGGTATGCAAATGGGTGGTCAGCTGACCACCACCACAGATGTAGACAACTGGCCCGGAGATAACGACGGTGTTCAGGGCCCGGCGCTGATGGAGCGTATGAAAGCCCACGCCGAGCGTTTTGATACCGAAATTATTTTTGATCAGATTAACGAAGTAGAACTGCAACAGCGCCCGTTCCGCCTGAAAGGTGACAGCGGTGAATACACCTGTGATTCGTTAATCATCTGTACCGGTGCCTCCGCTAAGTACCTGGGCCTGGACAGTGAAGAAGCCTTTAAAGGTAAAGGCGTTTCTGCTTGTGCCACTTGTGATGGTTTCTTCTATCGCAACAAGCGTGTTGCTGTCATTGGTGGTGGTAACACCGCTGTTGAAGAAGCCTTGTACTTAGCCAATATCACAAAAGAAGTGGTGGTGATTCATCGTCGCGACAGCTTCCGCAGTGAAAAAATTCTGGCCGATAAACTGCTGGATAAAGCCGCCAACGGCAACGTGACCATCAAGTGGAACAGCGAGCTGGACGAAGTTCTGGGTGATGATATGGGCGTGACCGGCATGCGCATTAAGAACCGTGAGTCCGGTGATACTGAAGAGTTGGATTTAGAAGGTATCTTTGTCGCGATTGGTCACCAACCAAATACCGGTATTTTTGAAGGGCAGCTGGAAATGAAAGACGGCTACCTGAAAGTACAGAGCGGTACCGAAGGTAACGCCACACAAACCAGTATTGAAGGTATTTTTGCCGCTGGTGATGTGATGGATCATATCTATCGTCAGGCGATCACCTCAGCCGGTACTGGCTGTATGGCTGCACTGGACGCTGAGCGTTTCCTGGATAACCTGGAAGGCTGATAACTGCGTTGTTGTGAAACAGCCTTGCTATAAAAAAGAGCGCCGCTTGCCTATGGTAAGCGGCGTTTTTTATTGAATGTTTAACAGCGTGGGAAGCGCTGTGGTGGTACCAGCCTGCATCGAACCCCGTATCGTCTGGATACGTTCATCCGTAATTGGATGAGTTTGCACAAACTCCAGCCATTCTGAGTCCTGCGGTAAGCTGCTCTCCTGCTCCAGCTGGTGGATCTGAGTAAAAAATTCATCGGCTCCGGCGGTATGTCCATAGGTGGCTGATAAACGTTGCAGGGCAAACTGATCGGCATCTCTTTCCATATCCCGGCTAAAGGCCAGTAGCGTCAGCAGCGAGGTGCTCTGGGTCACCGTCTGAGCCATATTGTCGCTGCCCATTAAGGCCCAAAGGACACCCAGTGATAGCTGTTCTAACAGCAGAGTCATGGGGTGGCGCAGTTGAATGTGTGCATATTCATGAGCCAGTACCATGGCTAAACCATTTTCAGACCGGATATTTTCTAACAGGCCACGGGTGATAAAAATATGGCCGCCTAACGTGGCAAAGGCATTGGGTGTTTCTTCATCGGCCAGATAATGTACCTGTACCGGTAATGCGTTATCGCCCGTCAGCTTCTGCAGTAGCTGTTGTAATGCTTGTTCTTGCTGCTCATGTGGCTCAGTTGAACCCTCGGTCGTTAGGTGAGAATCGCCTTTCCAGCTTAATTCCCACTCATACGGGATTTTAGGTGCCAGCCAGGAAGCGCTGGCCGCCAACAGCCAGGTGAATAAGGAAATCAGCAGTACAACCGCCAGTGACAGAATCAGGAAGTCCTTCAGCGGATGCTCATTTTTATTATTAATATGGTCGGGCAATATCGGATTGCCGCTTGGTCGGGTATCCATATTAATTGAATGCTGGTGCTGGCGTAGGAATCAGCGCTGTGCCATAGGCCAGCACCTCGACCGAACCAATGCCTTGTGCGGCGTTCTGACTGATGCGAGACGTTTCAAATTTGAGGTTATACACGGCATCCGCTCCTTTTTGGTGAGCGTCCTCCTGCAACCGTAATATCGCCTCGCGACGTGCCCGATCCAGCAGGCTTTCGTAAGCGGACACGCGACCGCCAAAAATGCTGCGTAAGCCGGCGGCAATTTTCTTAAAATAATCCACTGAGACGACAACATTGCCACTGACCAGTGCACTCTTGTGCTGAGCATATTGGATAGGAGGAGATTTCTCTGGCATGACCAGCAGTTCGCGATATTTCTGTTCACGTTGGCGGATGCGCTTATAATGCCGGGATTCGGCCCGTCGTCCGAAGAAATACCCCAACCCCAGCAGTACCAGAAACTGCAGTAAGGTTTCCATCAGTGATCCTCCACAATAACCGCAGTCCCATAGACAAAAATCTCAGAAGCGCCGGCCGCGATTGAAGAAGTTGAAAAGCGCACATTAACGATGGCGTTGGCACCCAGTGCCTGAGCTTGTTCGCCGAGACGGGCGATGGCTTCATCGCGCGATTCCGACAGCAGTTCGGTATAACCTTTCAGCTCGCCACCAAAGATATTTTTCAGGCCCGCCATGATATCGCGGCCCGCGTGCTTTGCCCGTACCGTGCTGCCTTGTACCAGCCCCAGGTGTTTTACAATCTTCTTGCCCGGTACTACTTCCATATTGCTGATCAGCATAGAACGCCCCTTTGTTAAACCGGTTTTGAATTTAGAGGCAAAGTGGATCAGATCAACTGCCATATATCAAGCCATGACCCGGAAAGAGTGTCTGGGATCCCGGAACACAAAATATGGTCTAGACTAAGCAATGATGATAGTAAAAAGGTATGAGTTACGAATAATGATTAATCTTTTATTAATTATTTTGTCATTTTTATTTCTGACAGCTCATGCTGAAGAATCCATTGAATTACAAACTTTGAAGCAGCAATACCAGCGCCCGGAGTTTATTCCGTTTCCGGCTGACAACCCTTACAGTTCCGATAAGGCTCAGCTGGGCAAGATGTTGTTCTTTGATCAGCGTTTGAGCCGTCACTTCAATATGACCTGCGCCACCTGCCACAATCCATCACTGGGTTGGGAAGACGGTGTGCCTACGGCGGTGGGCGATATCAATGAAGCCTTACCAAGACACTCACCAACCTTGCTGAATCTGGCCTGGGGCAAGGAGTTTTTCTGGGATGGTCGCGCAGCGACATTAGAGGAACAGGTTCGTGGGCCGGTTGAAGCGGCTGTAGAAATGAATATGTCACTTGAGGAAGTGGTCGAGCGACTGAATGATATTGAAGGTTATCGCCTGCAATTTCAGAAGGTTTTTGGCGAAGCCATTAACGAAACGAATATTCTCAAAGCCATCGCCACCTATGAGCGTACTCTGGTATCTGGCACTGCAGCCTTTGACCGCTGGGTGGATGGTGATGAACAGGCTATTTCAGAACAGGCAAAAGCAGGTTTTCAACTGTTTAACGGCAAGGCGGGCTGCAGCCGCTGCCATACTGGCTGGAATTTCACCGACAATCAGTTTCATGATATTGGCTTAAATTCGGATGATTTAGGGCGTGCTTTAATCACTGGCAATCCACAGCATAATTACGCTTTTAAAACACCGGGACTGCGTAATATCGGCCAGCGTATGCCGTATATGCACAATGGTGAATCCGCCAATATTGACGCGGTTCTGGCGCATTACATTTCGGGAGGAATTCAACGTCCGAGCTTATCACCACTAATGCAGCCTGTTCGTTTAAATCCGCAGGAACTGGCTCAGTTAAAAGCCTTTATGATCACACTCGATGGTGAAGATAAGCCTGTCAGCCTGCCGATTCTGCCCATTTCAAGGTAACTAAAAGATGCGAATAAAACACAAATTATGGTTAGGCTTTGGCTTGATTCTGGTGCTTTTCAGCGCATTAAGCTTGTACCTGAATAGCCAGCTGGGGGTGATTGGTAATACCGTTTCCAGAGTGATGGAGCATCCGTTAAATGCGGTATACAACAGCCGTACAGCGTCTGAAATCTTTCGCGATAGCCATGATCTGGTATTGACTGAACTGGCTGCGATTCAATTCTCAGATGGGCGTCAGAGTGTAGTGCAGCTGAACAACCTGAAAAGTGATTTTCTTAAACATATTGATCAGGCCGAACAAGCGGCCATGGCCATGGGCAGTTCCTTTGATTTTGCTCATACCCGTCAGCTGGCACAGCGTTGGTATGAACTGAATGTGCAGCGTATTGGTGATGTTAATCAGGCCAAAATTCCAGATGAACGGCTATTAACACAATTAGATCGGGAACTGCAGGCGACGTTAAGCCAGCTGGTGCAACAGAACATTGCCCTGGTGCAAACAGAACGACAAAAAACCAGTGATGAAATCAGCAGTACTCAGTCAACCGCAGTGACCGTGATGTTGTTGGTGTTAGCTATTGGTATCGTGATGGCCTTTTTATTATCACTGAATATCCAGAAGCCATTGTTGCAGTTGCAACGTTCGGTGGAAAACCTGGCTAAAGGTGAAGCGGATTTAACTCAGCGTTTAAACCTGACCACCCGTGATGAAACCGGTGATCTGGCCAGAGAGCTGGATTTGTTTATTGGTCGTATTCATGAACTGCTGATCAATACCAAGGCATCGGTAACGACATCCTGTGAAGCCTTGCTGGGGTTAACTGAAATTGCATCAGGTACCCGTGAAGGAGCCATTGAGCAGAAACAAGCCATGGTCATGACCGAGTATTGTGTTAAAGATATGACCAGTGCTGTGCAGCAAATGAATGACTTCTCGCATCAGGCAAAGGATCAGGCGGATACTGTTAATCATGATACTCAGCAGAGCATTCAGATGTTGCAGCAATCGTCCGATGGCATTGTGCAGCTGTCCGGTGAAGTTTCTGCCGCGCGTGAAGAGATTCAGTTGTTGGCAGAAGACAGCAACAGCATCTCTTCATTAATTAATGTAATTGATGAAATTGCCGAACAAACCAACCTGTTGGCCCTGAATGCTGCGATTGAAGCGGCACGGGCGGGTGAGGCTGGGCGTGGCTTTGCGGTAGTAGCCGATGAGGTGCGGGCGCTGGCCAGTAAAACCCGGGAATCGACCGAGAATATTCGTAAAACCATTGGTGGCATTCAGGATAAGGTCTCCAGTGCCCGCAACGTAATGGAGCATGGTCGTGACCTGGCGTTACGCTGTGTTGAACAAAGTGGTGAAGTGAATGAATCGCTGAACGCCGTAGGGACAAAGGTTCAGGAAATTTCAGATATTAACGGCACGATCGCCACCCAGAGTCATGAGCAAACCAATACTATGCAGAATATTGGTGATCGTATGGAGCTGGTGAATACAGTGGCTTCGGAAACAGAACAGCGCACCGCTGATCTGCAGGAAGTGCGACAGCAGCTGGCGGAAGCGTTAACTTCGGTGGAAGGTTTTATGAGTGAATTCCGGTTGTAATCACTTTCTTTTATATAGCCAATACGCGAAATAAAAATACTGAACTAGACTGGTTTGTAATAAACCCATTTTGGCTTGAGACCTTTATACATGATGGCGCAATTCTCTGGATGGACACTGGGTCTGATGGCGGTCATCGTCGTACTGACCCTGTACTTCCATATTTTCCGGTATTCCAACCGTACGGCTGAAATCGCCCCGAATATCCTCACCAGTATTGGCATCTTTGGTACGTTCTTAGGTGTGGCGCTGGGCTTATGGCATTTTGACACCGCTGATATTCAGGGCAGTGTGCCCAAGCTGATGGATGGCTTAAAAACCGCATTCTGGTCGTCGATTGTGGGTTTGTTAGGAGCGCTGACATTAAAGATTCGTGCCGCCATGTCCCAGGTTGGTCGTCGTGAAGTGACACAAACCCGGGTGGCGACCATTGATGATCTCGACAGTTCGCTGAAACACCTGGCTGACCAGTTTGATGCTGAACGCGATGAAGCACTGCCCCGCACCTTTACCCGACATCATTTACAAACCATTGATCGTCTCGATCAGGTGATTGCCTCGCTGGATGGTTATCAGGAGCGGATGGCCGAAGCTAATGCCAAGGCACTGGTACAAGCGATTGAAACCGTCATGCGCGATTTTAATACCCGCATTAACGAACAGTACGGTGATAACTTCAAACGTCTTAATGAAAGCGTTGGCAAGATGTTGGACTGGCAGAATAACTACCGCGATCAGCTACAGCAGCTGATTACGGAGCAGGAGCGCACGTCTGGTTCGATGAAAGAAGCCAGCCATGCGTTTGAATACATGGTGAAACACGCCAATGCCTTTAATGGCATTTCTGAATCCTTACAGGATCTGTTGAATGGCCTGGAGGCACAGCGCCAGAACCTGCAATCACAATTGGGTTCACTGGCGGATCTGGTGAATCATGCTGCTGATGGCTTACCGAAGCTGGAAGAGCGGGTAGTAGCACTGACGCAGGGCATGTCAGAAGCCGTGCAGTCTCAGCAGCGCTGGGCCGTTGAGCAATTAGGAGCAATGCAGCGTGGTGTTGAGCAACAGCTAGAACAGCAACTGCAAGCCAGTAACGAACGCCTGCAAGAACAACAGCATCATAGTCTGCAGCAATTGCAGCGTCTGGGTGAGCGGGTTGAGCGTCAGGTTGTGGCGTTGGATGAAAGCATGGAAGAAGAGCTGAATAAAGCGCTGAAGTCCTTTGGTATGCAGCTGACGGCATTATCTGAGAAGTTTGTAAGTGACTACACACCACTAACCAAACGCTTACAGCAGTTGGTTAAAGTCGCCGAATCTGTCACCGAAGCCGAGCATGACTGAGTAGCTGCCCATGAATGAAAATGAACTGGAGCAGCTGAAAGAACAGGAAGGCCATTGGGTTGCGGTATCCGACTTAATGGCGGGTCTGATGATGGTGTTTATGCTGATTTCTATTGTGTTTATGGTGAACGTTGAAACCGAGCGCAATAAAATCCGCGACATTGCTATTCTCTACGATCACCTGCGTACTCAGTTATACGACGATCTGAATAACGAATTTGCGGCGGATATGCAGCGTTGGGGTGCGGAGCTGGATAAAGACCTGGCGTTTCGGTTTAACAATACTGATGTGTTATTTGATCAGGGCAAGGCCGAGTTAAAACCAGAGTTTGCCGCTATTCTGGCCGACTTTTTCCCTCGTTATGTGAATATTATTACTCAGCCGAAATATCGCGACGATATCCTTGAAGTACGGATTGAAGGACATACCTCCAGTGCCTGGTCCGGAGCGGCGAACGCCGACGATGCTTATATCCGTAATATGGATTTATCTCAGGAGCGTACCCGTACTACGCTGGGTTATGTGCTTGGCCTGAATAATGTGGCTGCCAATAAAGATTGGTTAAAAACGCATTTAACTGCCAATGGTTTATCTTCCGCTAAAGTCGTACGTACCGATAACGGCGACGAAAATGAAGAAAGCTCTCGTCGTGTGGAATTCCGTGTAAGAACGGATGCGGATAGTCGGATTGCCACGATCTTAGAGAAAGTGCTATGAAGTTGCCGGACTTTCTCGACGATGCCGACCTGAATACTCTGCGCCAGAAAATGGGGGCTAAACAGCTGGGAGAATTTGAGCTGTTTGATCCACAAAAGCAGCTGACGTACTCCGAACGAGAAGCACTGGAAGAAGGTCAGTTTAAAATTAATGCTGCGGAATTACGTGCCTTAAAAGATAAAACACTGGCGTATAAAAACTCTCGTGTGTGGCTGACTCACGAACAAAAATACCATCTGGCTTACTGTCAGGAAGTACAGCAACTGCGTCACCGCCAGGTTGATGTGTTAACGGGCACGGAAGCTAATAGCGATGATGACTTATGTCTGGAGTGTCTGGCGCTACTAAAATACCAGGGTGTTGATAGCCGTCGTGTACGACGTAATGAGTTTACCGAGCATGTTCAGGAGGAGTTTGATTTGGTGGACTTTAAGAAGGTTTATCCGTTTTATCCGGTGTAGATACATTTACAAAAAACATTCATATCAGTAATAATTGAAGCTCAAGCAGTAAAAGGATTTTTTCGTGGTTTCAATCTTTGTTCTTCTGGCGTTCTGCCTTCCGATTTATCTGGCTCTGGCCATTCTTAAAGTTCAGGAGCGAAAAGCTCAACAACGTCTTAATCCGTTAACTAAGGGTATTTTCAGGCCTGCGGGTTATTCTTTATATACCCAAATAGATGAACTCCGCTTGGATGTGATGGCTAAAGTGGCGGTGATTGTATTTCTGCCTCCGACTTATTTTTCGGCAATGTCATCAAGTGATGTATTGGTTGATACGCCGACACCGATCTGAGCTACCCGTACCTGGTTATTGTGCTTGTTAATGAGCGCTGCTATTTGGTACCTGATTAAGTATGTTAAGGAAGCAGCCCGGGCAGGGCCTGGAAGACGTCGTGTATCAATGACCTTTTATGATTGTTGTGGGGAGGGCGCTGCAGTTTAACTTTTCGAATAATCAGGTTTTTGTCGCAATTTTCATAGTGATAATTTATTAGCTTCGAAATAAATATAGCTTATCTCCTTGGAATTCTTTGTTTCGCCCATAGGTACAAATTGGCGAGGTGTGAAGGAGCACGTTGTACTCGTTTTAAATTTAATCGAAGTACCCTAGCTAGGAAATGAAACAA
Source organism: Bacterioplanoides sp. (assembly GCF_965226395.1). Lineage (GTDB taxonomy): Bacteria > Pseudomonadota > Gammaproteobacteria > Pseudomonadales > Oceanobacteraceae > Bacterioplanoides. Next base: position 2,900,200 of record NZ_OZ245358.1, read on the forward strand.
AATGCATATTAAAGCAAAATATATTCGAAGCTTAACTAAAATTCGCTTGTTGGCATCTGAGTACGATCGGATTCGACTGGTTTATTCTGTTGATAATCGCGCAAACGATGCTTTAGCAAAAATCGGTTTCTCAGATTTGGGAATTGGTGAAGAAGCTATTCCACAAGTTGTAGGAAGGAAAACAAGAATCAATAGTGAGGGAGAAATACTGGTCTTAAAAGATAAGCCTAAGGTTAATAAAACGAGATCTATTTATCGAACATGGAATGATTGGCACGGAAATCCTCATTCTGGCTATCAGGATATTTCGTACAAAGCATACCCTACGATCAAATGTCCTCCGAGTCTTCATGAGTTTTGTTTGATCAATATTGGTGATGATTTATGTTTTGCTAGTAAGGAGATTGTTCTTTCCAACGAAAGTGAGAAAAGTATTCTTGAAATTGCCAATATTATTCTTGAATGCTTCGGAGCTTTTAACATTATCGACTCTACAAAGAATCAGCTTGTAACAAATAAGATGAAGGTTCTTGAATGGGAGTTGTTGCCTGTTGGTGAGAATCCTTGGAAGAGACAAGGATTAACATTTTCTCGTGGATCTAAAGCTCTAAATATTGAAAGAGCTCAAGCAGTTGAACACCGAATGAATACAGTTAAAAAATTTGGACCGTCAATGATAGCTAGAGGCCGAAATGGCTTTAACGGATATTTTGTTTATGGTTTCGAATCTATTGGAATTTTCATTCTTGAAAGCGTTTATACCAACAATGCAACTTATGTATTTAAAGATGATTGGGAAATGTTGTCTAAGTTAACGAAAAGTCAGCTCATAAATGGAGAGGCTAACTTTGAGAGGATTATTCATAACTCTAGTTGGGATATGAGGATGAAAGCTCTTTTTCACTCAGCTAAAAAGTAACAAAAAGCCCGCTTAGTTTTCACTAAGCGGGCTTTTAAAATAAGTGGTAGCTATGACTGGACTTGAACCAGTGACCCCAGCATTATGAATGCTGTGCTCTAACCAGCTGAGCTACATAGCCACTTCACACATTGAGAAGAAAGATGATGACCTTGCCGTCTCAAGTGGCGCGTATTATGCCACGATCTTTGCTGTCGTCAATACTTTTTTCACTATGTTTTTCAATAAGTTAACCCGAACAGTCTTTCTTGTACTCCGGCTTGGGTGTACACAACAAAAAAGGCCGTATCTTCAGTGAGATACGGCCTTTGTTTGTATCTTGGGGGCCATCACTTGGGGCCTCAGCATTATGAATGCTGTGCTCTAAAGAGATGAGTAGCCTTCGATGCGCTACACCGAGAAAGACTCACCGCAGCCGCACAGGTCTTTGGCATTCGGGTTGTTGAACTTGATAGTAGAGTTCAGGCCTTCTTTGCTGAAGTCGATCTCAGTACCTTTCACAAAGTTAGCCGCATCGCCTGCGACATATAACGTCACATCATCGGCGGCCTGAATGGCAATATCGCCATCCTGGGCTGCTTCGACAAACTCAATATCGTATTTAAAGCCCGAGCAGCCACTCTTCTTCACACCCAGGCGGATGCCCGCCATCTCGGTGTTTTTCTCCAGTTGTTTGCGCACATGTTTGATGGCCGCATCAGTCATGCTGACTTGCGGCGCTTCTGCGCTAACACTGGCTGGATCGAAGGTTTCAATCGTCATCAGTATCTCCTCCTTTGATCTTACAATAAGAACATTTTGGCTTTTTCCAAGCCTTTAAACAGGGTTTCGACATCTTCTAAAGTGTTATAGAAGGTGTACGACGCACGCACCGTGCCGGGAATACAGAACTGATCCATAATCGGCATCGCGCAGTGATGGCCAGTACGTACCGCAATGCCTTGCTGATCGAGCAGGGTGCCAACATCCGCCGGGTGTGCGCCTTCCAGTAGAAAGCTGAACACACTGGCTTTGTTTGCCGCCGTACCAACGGCCTGAATACCCCCTAATTGCTCGGCCAGTTCTACCGAACGGACTAACAAGGTATCTTCATGAGCCGCCAGTGCCACACGATCTAAACCATTGAGGTATTCAATCGCCGCTGCCAAACCAATGGCTCCGGCGATGTTCGGCGTACCGGCTTCAAACTTGTATGGCAAGCTGTTGTAGGTGGTTTTGCCGAAACTGACGTGTTCGATCATTTCACCGCCACCCTGGTACGGCGGCATGGCGTTTAGCAATGCTTCTTTGCCGTATAGCACACCAATGCCAGTTGGGCCAAACAGTTTATGACCTGAGAAGGCATAAAAGTCGGCGTCTAGTGCTTGTACGTCGATGTCCCAGTGGGCCACCGCCTGAGCGCCGTCAAGCAGCACCTTGGCACCCACGGCATGGGCCTGCTCGATAATTTCTGCCACTGGGTTAATGGTGCCCAATGCATTAGATACATGAACAACAGACACAAATTTAACGCGTTCGTTCAGTAATTCGGCGAATGCGGCCATATCCAGTTCGCCCGCTGCCGATACCGGAATCGGGATTAGCTCGGCACCGGTTTGCTCGCACAACATCTGCCACGGCACGATATTGGAGTGATGCTCCATAGCCGTAACCAGAATCTGATCACCTGCTTTGAGGTTCTGGCGCGCCCAGGTATTGGCAACGATATTGATGGATTCCGTGGTGCCGCGAGTCCAGACAATTTCTTCCGCTTTGGCGGCATTTAAAAATGTTTGTACGGTTTTACGCGCATCTTCAAAACGCTGGGTCGCACGATCACTTAAGGTGTGTGCACCACGGTGAACATTGGAGTTATCCGTGCGGTAATAATCGCTGATGGCATCAATCACGGCTTGTGGCTTGTGAGTGGTGGCACCATTGTCGAGATACACCAGTGGTTTGCCGTTTACTTCCTGATGAAGTGCCGGAAAATCGTTGCGAATCTGGTTAATCAGGTCGGTCATGCTTGTTACCTGTCTCTTTTTCTACTGCGCGTATCAAACGAGCGCATTAAGCAATATGGCGGGTCAGTGATTGCTCACGACCAAAACGATGCGCCAGGATCGGACGTAAATAGTTGCCAATGGCTTCGTCCGGCAATGCTTCTAATAATTCGTTAATAAAACCAAAGCTCAGCATCACTTCGGCTTCGCGCTTGGAAATACCACGGCTTTGCATATAAAACAGCGCTTTTTCTTCCAACTGAGCGACGGTGGCACCGTGGGCGCACTGGACGTCGTCGGCGTAAATTTCCAGCTCAGGCTTGGTATTAATTTCCGCTTCGTTGGTGAGCAGCAGGTTTTTGTTGCTCATTTCCGCCAGTGTTTTTTGCGCATCCGGGTGAATATGAATACGGCCATTAAATACCGCTTTGGCGTTGTCGTTCATAATGCCGCGGAACACTTCGTTAGTTGTGCAACGTGGCACCTTGTGTTCAATGCAGGTGTGGAAATCCACCAGTTGTTTATTTTGAGGAACATAGACGCCGCTCATTTCCACATGAGAGCCACCACCGTTGTGGTTAACCACCACATCGTTACGGGTCAGCTTGCTGCCCAGACCTAAATGGAATGAGTGATATTGGGCATCGCGATCCAGATCAACATGGGTTGAGCCAATATGCAGAGCATCTTCCTGAGACATATTCAGGCGATAGTGTTGCAGCTTAGCGTTAGCGCCAATAGCCACTTCCGTCACGGCGTTGGTGAAGTTGTTTTGCTCAGCATCGGATGAGGCATAATGCTCAACTAAGGTGGCATTTGCGCCTTGCTCAACCACAACTAATAAGCGGGCATTCACGCTGAAGTTATCGGCTTGCTTGGTGGTTAACCAGCTCACCTGAATGGCTTGCTCTTGCTGAACGTTTTTACCAATGTGCAGTAACACACCGTCGGTTAATTGCGCGTTATTCAGCTCGTTAAATAAATGACGATTCTGACCAGCCACAATGCGGTCGAGTTTTTCTGCAATTAACGTTTTTTGCTCGTCGTTGGCCTGGCTGAATAAGGTCAGATTTTCCAGCGCTTCGTTGCTGGACAATTCTTTCGACAGTTGACCATTTACAAACACTAAGCGATGGCTGCCCAAGGCTGGGATTGTCGCCAGGCCATCTAAACCTGCAGCACTATGAGAGCTGGTAACACCGCCGTAGACGCCTTCGGTTAAATGACGCAGCGAGGTGTATTTCCAGGCTTCATGTTTGCGGTTTGGAATCACTGCTTGTTCAAACGCAGCACGACCGGCTGCATTTAATTCTGCAAAGGCGCTGCCGTTTTGGTTAATGGTGTCGGTCAGTGCGAGCTGGTGAGCTTGAAATTGTTCAGACATTTTCTGCTCCTTATTGGCCAGCTTCTTCTAACCAGCCGTAGCCTTTTTCTTCCAGCTCCAGCGCTAATTCTTTACCGCCAGACTTCACGATTTTACCGCCGGCCAGAACGTGAACGTAGTCCGGCACAATGTAGTCCAGCAGGCGCTGATAGTGAGTCACAACAATAAAGCTACGGTTTTCATCGCGCATGGAGTTAACGCCTTCGGCAACCACTTGCAGGGCATCAATATCTAAGCCAGAGTCTGTTTCATCCAGAATGCACAGTTGCGGCTCTAACAGCATCATCTGCATTAATTCGTTACGCTTTTTCTCACCACCGGAGAAACCTTCGCTCACGCCACGCTTCAGGAAGCTTTGGTCCAGGTTGACGGCTTTGCATTTTTCACGTGCCAGTTTTAAAAACTGAACGCTGTCTAATGGCTCTTTGCCCTGGTGTTCGCGCACGGCATCAACCGACGCTTTTAAAAATTCTAAGTTGGAAACACCCGGAATTTCGACCGGGTATTGGAACGCCAGGAATAAACCTTCACGTGCACGTTCTTCCGGATCCATATCCAGAATATCGGTGCCGTTTAACTCTGCACTGCCGCCGGTTACTTCATAACCTTCACGGCCTGCTAATACATTACCCAGGGTACTTTTACCCGCACCGTTCGGGCCCATGATGGCATGAACTTCACCGGGTTTAATGTCCAGGTTCAGACCTTTAAGGATGTCTTTTTCTTCAACTTTGGCTTGCAGGTTTTTGATGCTAATCATGGCGTTTTCCAAAATTTTTAATTCGTTTCTATAAGCGTTTTTTCGGCTTATTAGCAGGAGCTTGGTTGTTGTCTTCGGCGGGCCTTGGCGGCATGGATGCCGCGAACGAGCCTATTGATGGCGTTCCGCAGAAGATAACAGCCAAGCTCCGTGTTGTTTCTTTTTAAAACGTAGAATTTTTTGCTAAATCGCTAAGCAATGGCATTGTTCCTTGAGACACGCTGTAAATACATCCCTGTACGCTCTCTGATTTCATCCCTGAAATCAAAGGTCTCAAAAAACAACGCCATTACTCAGCGATGGCGTTTTCTAATAAATCAGCCCACAGAGCCTTCCAGCGACACTTCCAGTAATTTGCCGGCTTCTACGGCAAATTCCATCGGCAGCTCTTTAAATACCTCTTTACAGAAACCATTCACAATCATAGAAACGGCTTTCTCGGTATCAATACCACGCTGCTGACACAGGAATAGCTGATCGTCACTCACGGTTGATGTGGTTGCTTCGTGCTCAACCACCGCCGACGGGTGTTTGCTTTCGATATACGGGAAGGTGTGAGCGCCACATTTGTCACCAATTAACAGCGAATCACACTGGGTGAAGTTACGTGCGCCATCGGCATTCGGGCCCATACGAACCAAGCCACGATACGCGTTCTGGCTTTTGCCTGCCGAGATACCTTTGGAGATGATTGTTGAGCTGGTGTTTTTGCCCAGATGGATCATCTTGGTGCCGGTATCGGCTTGCTGATAGTTGTTCGTTAACGCAACTGAGTAAAACTCACCAACAGCGTTGTCGCCTTTTAAAATACAGCTTGGGTATTTCCAGGTTACCGCAGAACCGGTTTCGACCTGAGTCCAGGAAACCTTAGCGTTGGTATGAGCGACCGCACGCTTGGTTACAAAGTTGTAGATACCACCTTTACCTTCGGCATCACCCGGATACCAGTTCTGTACGGTGGAGTATTTAATCTCGGCGTCGTCCAGTGCCACCAGTTCAACCACGGCAGCGTGTAACTGGTTTTCGTCACGCATGGGTGCGGTACAGCCTTCCAGATAAGAAACGTGGGAACCTTCGTCGGCAACAATTAGTGTACGCTCAAACTGACCGGTTTTGGCTTCGTTAATACGGAAGTAAGTCGACAGTTCCATTGGGCAACGCACGCCTTTTGGGATGTAGACAAACGAACCATCGGAGAACACGGCGGAGTTCAGCGCGGAGTAGAAGTTATCACGCTGTGGTACAACAGTGCCCAGGTACTTCTTCACCAGTTCCGGATGCTCGTGCACGGCTTCCGACAGTGGCATAAAGATCACGCCTGCTTCAGCCAGGGTTTCACGGAAGGTGGTGGCAACAGAGACGGAGTCGAATACCGCATCAACGGCAACACCGGCCAGCGCCATTTGTTCGTGCAGTGGGATGCCCAGTTTCTCGTACGTTCTCAGCAGCTCTGGATCAACTTCGTCCAGCGACTTGGGCTTATCTTCCATGCTCTTTGGCGCAGAGTAATAAGACAGCGCCTGGAAATTGGGCTTCTCGTAATTAACGTGGGCCCAATCCGGCTCTTCCATTTCCTGCCAGGCACGGAAGGCTTTTAAACGCCACTCGGTCAGCCACTCAGGTTCGCCTTTTTTGGCGGAAATCCAGCGTACAACGTCTTCATTCAGGCCCGGAGCAATGGTCTCCGATTCGACATCCGTAACAAAACCCGCTTCGTATTCGCGGTCAATACGGTTACCGATCTCGGCATCTTTACCGGTTAACTCAACGGTAGCTGATGCCGCTTCAACGGGTTCAAGCGTGGTTGTTTCTGCACTGCTGCTCATAGCTGTGGTTCTCCCAGTGACAGGTGATCTGTCGTTGCACGGTGTTGCAAACGTTACTGCCAGAGCATCCTGCATTGGCTTATTTAATCCTGAGCATTTTACTCGGGTTTTGCATCTCTGCCAAGAATCTATACCAGTTTGGTATGCTTTCCTGAGCGGGCGCGAATTTTACCAAAATGAGTGAAATATGACCAATTGAGACAGGTTCTTATTTGGAAGGTTCTAATATGTGCTCATGAGGCACAAAAAAAGCAGCCGAAGCTGCTTTTTTGAACAGGCTTAAATGCTAAGCCCAACTGCTGTGTTAGGCCCAGCCTCCGCCATTGCGCTTGCCGCCGCGGATCGAAGGCAGTAACAATCCAAGAACGATACCACCAATCACCAGGCCGCCACCATAAATCAGATACGTTTGCTGGCGATCATCGCGCAGCTGAGCGTTCTCTGCGGTGAGTGCTTCGACCTGAATCTCCAGCTCCTGATTACGCTTTGTCAGCTTTTTGCTTTTTTCATCCAGCGCCAATGCATTAGAAGAAATGGTTTTAATGCGATCCAGTTCTTTTTCCAGTTTATCCTGGCTGCGGCTTAAACCTGAACGGTCGCCTTTAAGCCCTTCTACCTGAGCTTCCAACTCTGCTTTTTGGGTTTTGGTGGTTTCCAGCTCCGCCTTCAGTTTTTCCATTTCGCGGTTGGCCAGAATCAGCTTTTCTTTGGCGATGGGCTCATTAACCAGAAAGCGGGTTAATACCCAGCCTTCCAGGCCCTTATCAGTCTTAACCCGGGTGTAGCCTTTTTCAGCATCTTCTTCGATAAAAATCAGATGCTCACCACTTTTTAGCGCTTTGAGAATACGAAACTCAGAGCTTGGGCCGCTGCGTAACTGTAACCACAGGCTGTCGGCGACATAGCGTTTTTCAACCGCGGCATAGGTGTTTGCAGAGAATGTTGTTAAGGCAAACAGCAGTGTGGTAGCGGTTAACAAAAATTTGTTCACAATGATTTCCTTGCTTTGACTTATTATTGGAGTGTAACGGAATTACGGCAGTACTTTTTTGAACGGCTTAACAATTACTTGCTGATAAACGCCAGCGGCTACATATGGGTCTGCGTCAGCCCAGCTCTGTGCGCTTTCCAGTGAATCGAACTCGGCAACCACCAAACTACCACTAAAACCGGCTTCGCCTGGGTCATTGCTGTCAATCGCCGGATGTGGCCCGGCAATCAGTAAACGGCCGGCATCTTTTAATGCGGTCAGGCGCTCAAGATGAGCGGGGCGTGCGCTCATGCGCTTTTCTAAACTGTTTTCAATATCCTGACTGATGATGGCATACCACATGTGACTACTGCTCCTGAATTTCACGGTCGCTTAAATGACTGGCTGGATTTACAATGAGAAGCATTATGTCGTAAGCCGCTTTCTTAAGCCAATACGCTCAGTCACAAACATGAGCCTAATCAAATATGGGCTCAGCAAACAGGGGTGTCCACGTGACCTCAGAATTTGACCTGCATTGCCATACCACCGCTTCCGACGGCAAGCTTGATCCGGCCGATCTGGTGCTGCGTGCCTGTGAGCGGGGTGTCAGAACGTTAGCCATTACTGACCATGATACCGTGGATGGTTATCGTCAGGCTTTGCCGGTGGCACAACAACAAGGGTTGCGTCTGATTCCCGGGATTGAGTTGTCGACGGTGTGGGGAGGCATCAATGTTCATATTGTTGGTCTGAATTTTGATCCTGATAGTGAGGCCATGCGAGAAGCTGAACGTGATCAGCTCGAAGCCCGTAAGCAACGCTCTGTGATTATTGCCGACAAGCTATCGAAAAAACTGAAACACGAAATCCTTCTCGAAGATGTTCAGGCTTTGGCCGGTGGAGCAGAAGGCAGTGAGTTGGTTGGCCGTCCACACTTTGCTCAGCATTTAATTAATGAAGGCTTAGTACCGGATATGGCCACTGCCTTTAAAAAGTATCTGGGAGCAGGAAAGGCCGGGGATGTGAAAGCGAGCTGGCCGGAAACCGAACAGGCGGTGAAGTGGATTGTGGCCGCAGGCGGTACGGCGGTGATGGCACACGCACATATGTACAAGATGACCCGAACCAAGCTGCGTGCCTGCATGGATGACTTTGTTGATGCTGGTGGCGGTGCCATTGAAGTGGCTTATGGGCTGATGGATCGTGATCAGCAAGGGCAGATGTGCAGCATTGCCAAAGATTATGGCTTAAAAGGCTCCTGTGGCAGTGATTTTCATGGGCCCAATAAATTTGGCCTGGATTTAGGGGTCATGCCTCAATTTCCACAAGACATCGAACCTGTGTGGTCCGATTGGAATTAAATTTTTTCGTTATGCAGGCAAATAAGCACTGGGCATAACGTATTGGAGTAATTAATGAGTCAGTTTTTCCAGATTCACCCGGAAAACCCACAACCACGCCTGATTAAACAAGCGGCTGAAATTCTGCGCAGTGGGGGTATCGCTGTCATCCCGACCGATTGTGCCTACGCACTGGCCTGCCGGATTGGTGATAAAAACGCGACCGAAAAGGTACGGCGCTTACGCCAGCTGGATAAACATCATAACTTCACGCTGATTTGCCGGGATTTATCCGAGTTATCGGATTTTGCCAAAGTCGATAACACGCAATACCGATTATTAAAATCCCATACGCCGGGAGCTTATACTTTTATTCTCGAAGCAACTCGTCAGGTGCCACGCCTGTTGATGCATCCGAAAAAACGCACCATTGGCATCCGGGTGCCAGATAATCAGATTGCGATGGATTTAGCGGCAGAAATGAACGAGCCTCTGATGACTACGTCTTTGATTATGCCGGGTGATGATATGCCAATGTCTGACCCATACGATATTCGCCAGCAGTTGGAACATGAACTGGACTTGGTGATTGATGGCGGTTATTGCGGCTTTGAAGCCACCACCGTCATTGATATGACGGATGAAGTACCTGAGTTGCTGCGCCAAGGTGTTGGTGACGCATCGGCGTTTGTTTAAATCTGAGTGCATTTGATTGATAATGAGCCAGTAGCCATTGGTTACTAGCTCGTATGATGCTCTGCCAGCCAGTCTTTTAATGCATTATCAATGCGGGTTTGCCAACCTGGGCCTGCTTCTTTAAAGGCTGTTAAGACATCTTCTGATAAGCGAATACTGATTTGTTTTTTTACGGGCGATTTTTGTTTACCCCGAACGCCTAAAGACTTTTTCAGTGATTGAGGAAGCACCTCATGCGCGGGCTTAAACATGTGTAAGTCTTCCGCTTCTAATTCTCGAACTTCTCCATTTGCATCAATGAGTGGCTTTTTCATAATATTTTACCTCTCTGTTATTGGCTTTGCGTAGGCTGATAACACGAATGCCGTGATCTATTTCTGTAAATACCAAAACGTGTAAGCGGGATTTGATAAAGCCCAGTGCTATGTAACGAACTTCTCCATAATCATGCCGCAAGTCCTGTTTGATTAATGCATTATTAAAGTCAAAGAGCAGCGCCTCTCTGAAATCAATGCCTCGCGAGGTTATATTCCTCTGGTTTTTGACCCCATCAAACTCAACCTTCATCTCAATTCCCTTTGGGATGATCTTAGTCATCTGTAAGTTATGTTAGCTTACTTAAATTGTATATACAAAAAAATGCTTAAGTGTTTACTGGGAAACGATCACGTCTAGGTCTGTATGCCGCTTGTTGAAACAGGTATCATACCGCGCTTTATCTTTGACCATGTTTTTATCGAGTCCGTTTCCATGAGCAAGCAGCGCGTTCTTACCGGCATTACCACCACTGGCACACCGCATCTGGGCAACTATGTGGGTGCGATTCGCCCCGCGATTCGTGCCAGTCAGAGTGAGGATGTTGAGTCTTTCTTTTTCCTGGCCGATTACCATGCCCTGATTAAGTGTCAGGATCCAAAGCTGGTACACCAATCAACCACGGAAATTGCTGCGACCTGGCTGGCACTGGGCTTAGATACCGACAACACCATGTTCTACCGCCAGTCGGATATTCGTGAGATCCCGGAACTGACCTGGATGCTGAACTGCATTTGTGCCAAAGGCCTGATGAACCGTGCTCACGCCTACAAAGGCGCGGTTGATGCAAACCTGGCTGAAAACGAGGATGCTGATAAAGCCATTACCATGGGTCTGTTCAGCTACCCGGTATTAATGGCGGCCGATATTCTGATGTTTGGTGCTCACAAAGTGCCAGTGGGTAAAGATCAGATTCAACACGTGGAAATGGCACGTGATATGGCGCAGCGTTTTAACCATATTTATTCCAGCAAAAAGAACCCGCTGTTAACCCTGCCGCAATATGTTGTGGATGACGATGTTGCCATTCTGCAAGGTCTCGATGGCCGTAAAATGAGTAAGAGCTATGGCAATACCATTCCTCTGTTCCTGACTGAAAAACAACTGCAGAAACACATCAACAAAATCAAGACCAACCTGCTGGAGCCGGGTGAAGCAAAAGATCCGGATACCTCCACGGTATTCCAGATCTGGCAAGCCTTCGCTAACGAAGAGCAGGTTGCTGAGATGCGTGAAGATTTTGCCAACGGCATTGGCTGGGGTGACGCGAAGAAAAAGCTGCTTGCTTTAATTAATGCTGAAATTGGTGAAGCACGCGAAACCTATAATGAGCTGCTGACTCGTCCGCAGGATATCGAAGCGGAACTGCAAAAAGGCGCTGAAAAAGCTCGCAAGCTAAGCGCCCCTCTGATGGAGCAGGTGCGCGAAGCCGTGGGTATTTTTGGTTTGAAGTAAAAATTTGATAATAAGAGGAGCTATTGCTTCGTAAAATTTAAAAAGCCGATCCTGATGATCGGCTTTTTTACTTTAGTAGGCACCACGCCAATCATCCGTAGATGAAAATGCTACTGAAGAGGGTGAAACATATGTAGAATCTGTATAGTTTGATTTGCAAACTTTACAGCTCCAGTAGCCTTCTCCATTTCCTTGTAATCGTATTAGCTTTTTATTGTCATCAAAACACTTTTGGCAAAAAGGACCATTCTGATCAGTTTTTTCTCCTAGCCAGTAGTATGGGGAATCCCAAATCATTTTTGATTCGGTATTCAAACGACTTTCAAGATCTGAAATCTGGTTTTGCTTTTCTAATATTTCAGTTTGTATATTAGCTATCTCAATCTTTGCATCTGCAAGGGAGCTGATTAGCTCGGCTAGCTTGAGTTTAAGCTCAGCATCTTGTAGTGATAACTCGCTATTTTTAATTAATTTAGCAAGATCAGTTGCCGTTTTTATACTTCCAAGAGCTGTTGATATAGACGTTATATCCATTATTGATACTCCTGTGTCTCGTCATAGATTGTATGAACGATACAATATCATCAATGTTGTGATTCTTGAAAATATCGGATCAAGTTATTGAAACTAGATCGTTTATTTACACCCTTAACAAAACACTGGTCTCGTAAAGATTTCAGCATTTTTACTAAGCTCTCGTCCTCATTTAGCTGGTGAGCTGGCAGGCGAATGGTCATTGATGATGTCGGTATTACCGGGGCAGATGATGTTTCATATTATCACCCGGAGAGGATTCTGGCTGGTATTGAGTGATCGTGAGCCGGTTTGGCTGTCGGCCGGGTGGTGAAACAATTATCAGCAATCTGGCCGATATTATTGTTATCCAGCAGCATAAACAGATACCGCTGATCACTCTAGCGCAAGAGCTGGGTTACAGCTCAGAAGCGGCGTTCAGCCGCGCCTTTAAGCGCGTAATGGAAGTGATAACCCGGTATCAGAAGATCGCTTAAGCCCTGTTTAATGTAGCTGGTAGTGCAGCATTAATTGCTGCTTTTTTTGTGGATCAAAATTAATTCGCTTGCCGTCATGCTTAACAAAAGCCAATAGCCGTTTATCCATTACCCGTCGCCATAGTGGCGGAATTATAGAAATAAACATCATCAATGGATAACCAGCTGGTAACAAAGGCACTTGCTGATGATCTCGTAAAATCTGATATTCTCGCGTTGCATTAGCATGATGATCTGAATGCCGCTGTAATTGTAGTGTCAGATAATTACTGAATTTATTATTGCAGTTCCATGAGTGCTGAGGCTGACATTTTTCATAGCGGCCATTTTCTTTCTTTTGTCTTAATAAGCCGTAGTGTTCCAGATAATTTGCCATCGTTAATTGAAAATACCCCATTGCACAGGCGGCAATTAAAAAGGGTAGTGTGGACCAACCAAAACTGGCGATCATTACCCCGTGTATGACCAGAGTAATCATTGCAGTTTGTAGAATATCGTTTTTCCAACTCCAGAAGTTAAGTCCCAAACGTTGCAAGCGAAGCGTCTCAAGTTGCATTGCCCGTTTAAAGGTTCCGGGAAGTTCACGTCGGGCAAACTGGTAAATATTTTCTCCCATGCGGGATGACGCTGGGTCTTCTGGTGTGGATACATGGACATGGTGACCACGGTTATGTTCTATATGGAAATGACAATAACCGAACATCGCGATGGAGGCTTTTGCGCCCCAGCGCAGTAAAGGAGTAGTGCGATGCCCCAGTTCATGGCTCACACAAAAGACGCCGGCAAACATAGCACCCAAACCAATCAGAGCGCCCAGCTGGTGATACCAGGGCAAAGAAATAGCGACATAAGTAACGGCAGCAAACGCCAGCCAATATAATGGAATAACGGCAAGCAACAGAGCGTTATAAAACCCATTGTTTTGTAACTGCTGTTGTTGCTCGCTATTGGGGTTAATCGTATCTTTGCCTGTCAGCAGATCCAGCAGAGCAATGCCAAAATAGAAAATAGCCAGCATTCCCCAGAATATAAAACCATGGCTGGTTTGATAAACATACCAGGCTGTTGCTAATGGCAAACACGGCCCAATAATTGTGGCCAGGTAATAATATTTTTTACGCTCGAACCAGCTGCCGTCAGCTTCTGTCGTCGGGTCAGACATATAGATTACCTCAGTTGTTTTATTGTTATTATGAGAGTCTGTGAACACACTCAGAGCATTTGAGCGTGTTCACAGATCACATGAACAATAGACCCGGACTGAAGTGAAAGATAGGTCGATAATTGCCACTTATGGCTGCTAACGGACCCTTGGGGCTGCTTATTGGTTATCCTCAAGCGGAGCAATATCCGCTTCGGTTTCAATCGGTATCACTTTAACCACCATGCCCAGCATTGGGTGATCAATATAGTGCAGCTCATTACTGCGCATACGTCGGCTTTGTTGAATATGAGCAGAACGAATCGGGATAATTTTCTGCTCAGTTAAAGACAGTGACTCCTGTGAATACAGCTCTTCGCGATAATCCGTCTGTGCTGACTGCGACGAGGGCAAGTTCAGGGCGGCCAGTTCCGGCGACTCTTCCAACTGATAATGCTGTACGGTTAAGTCGCTGTTAATGTGCAGATAACGGCTGACGTAAAGTTGTAATGTGCCGCGCAGCTGTATGGTAAACGGGCCGCTCAGTTCAACATCAATAGGGTGCTGAATAGCATGCTTTTCATCCTGAATCGGCTCTACCCAGGCTTGATGCCAGATCACCTGCATATCGCGGCGGCGGTTAATTTTTTCTGCTTTATCAGCAAACAGTTTATGTTCCAACGGAGTGAGTGCGGTGGGCAAGCTGGCGGTTGGTACCTGTGAGAAGTCAAACTCAGCCAGTGCTTTGGTTTCTTTTGTGCTGGTGCTGTTTGTCCACCAGTTGTAGTGATCTTCTGCGTCAGCGTATTGCTGATAGACCTCGGCGCTGGGTGGCTGAGTATTGATAGCATCCGGCCAGAGTTCGTTGTCAATGGTTTCTTCATTCTGATAAGCGACCAGCATCACTTCGACACGGTACCAGGGAGCGGCCTTTAAGCTGCTGGCCTGAACTGGCATAGCAACAGCCAGGCTACACACTAAACCAAAAAATAAGCCACAAACAGCGGTCAATAAAGCGCGGTGTGAGTGTGTGCACAAACGATTCAATACAGAAAAAATACTCACGAATTAGGGTCCTTTTGTAGCTCGGTCACCACCTGATCGATGATATTAAAGCGTTGGTCGATGGTTCGCATATTAAAGAAAAAGCGCAAGGTGTGCCCACCTTCGAGCTTGTAACTGGCGGGTTGGGTTTGTACCAGTTTGACCAGTGTGAATGGGTCGATCTGTGTTTCGGCGGCAAACTCAATACGGCCGGATTCTTCGGCGGCATCCAGTTTGGCAATGCCGAGCGGGGTTAACTTTAATTTTAATCCGGTTTGGCGGAATAAATTTTTCACCGCGTCGGGTAGTAACCCAAAGCGGTCAATCATTTCGATTTGTAAGTCTTTTAATTCAGCTTCGTCACGCGCGCTGGCAATTCGTTTATACAAGGTTAAACGGCCATTTACATCGAGCAAATAATCGGCCGGAATTAAGGCCGGAACGTGTAGGTTAACTTCAGTGCCTTGGTTCAGCACCAGATCATCACCCGGTTGTTTGCCGGATTTAATGGCATTAACCGCTTGTTCCAGCATTTCCATATACAAGGTAAAACCAATGGTTTCGATCTGGCCGCTTTGTTCGTCACCCAATAATTCACCGGCACCACGGATCTCAAGGTCGTGGGTGGCCAGCATAAAGCCTGCGCCCAGATCCTGAGCAGAAGAAATCGCCTCCAGGCGTTTCTCGGCATCTTTGGTCATGGTTTTTGGTGGCGGCGTTAATAAGTAGGCATAAGCCTGGTGATGGGAACGACCCACACGGCCACGTAATTGGTGCAACTGAGCTAAACCAAATTTATCGGCACGCTCGATAATCATGGTGTTGGCGGATGGAATATCAATACCGGTTTCGACGATGGTGGTACACACCAGTACGTTGGCGCGTTTATGGTAGAAGTCGCTCATCACGCCTTCTAATTCGCGCTCGGTCATCTGGCCATGAGCAAAGGCAATACGTGCTTCGGGAATTTTTTCACCCAGTTCGCGCGCCACCTTCTCAATGCTTTTTACTTCGTTGTGCAGGTAATACACCTGACCACCACGTAAAATTTCCCGCAGAATGGCTTCTTTAATGGTGGCATCGTCGTGTTGGCGAATAAAGGTTTTAACACTTAAACGCTTAGCTGGTGGCGTGGCAATAATGGATAAATCACGAATGCTGGCCATGGCCATATTCAGCGTACGCGGAATCGGGGTGGCGGTGAGGGTAAGAATATCGACGTTGGAACGCAGTGATTTAATGCGCTCTTTTTGTGTCACACCAAAACGGTGTTCTTCGTCGATAATTAATAATCCCAGCTGGTCAAACTTCACATCTTTTTGCAGCAATTTATGGGTGCCGACCACGATGTCAGTTTGGCCTTCTAACATTTTATCCAGCGAGGCCTGAGTTTCTTTCGCCGATTTAAAGCGTGATAACACATCTACTTTTACTGGCCATTCGGCAAAGCGGTCAGCAAAGTTTTGATAATGCTGTTGCGCCAGCAAGGTGGTCGGCACTAATACCGCTACTTGTTTACCACTTTGTACTGCCATAAACGCCGCGCGCATGGCCACTTCGGTTTTACCAAAGCCCACATCACCACAAACCAAGCGATCCATGGGTCGCTTGGCGGTCATGTCGCCAATCACGGCTTCAATAGCGGCTTGTTGATCAGGAGTTTCCTCAAATGGGAAGCCAGCAGAGAAGCGCGCGTAGTCGTCATCGGGTTTATCAAATGCAAAGCCTTTTTTCGCTTCACGGCGAGCATAAATATCCAGCAGTTCCGCTGCGGTATCACGAATTTTTTCCGCCGCTTTACGCTTCGCCGCTGCCCATTTTTCGCTGCCTAATTTATTTAATGGTGCCGTGCTTTCATCACCGCCGCCATAACGAGAAATTAAATGCAGCGATGACACCGGAACGTATAATTTAGATCCGGTGGCGTATTCCAACATTAAAAACTCGTTGACCTGACCGCCTGCGTCCAGCGTCTCTAGCCCTAAATAACGGCCAACCCCATGATCCAGATGCACCACCGGAGAGCCCGGTTGTAATTCGGATAAATCGCGGATCATTAAATCCGCATCCGTCGTCTTTTTACTACGACGGCGGCGTTGCTGAATCCGCTGACCGAATAATTCATTTTCGGTGATGATCACCAGTTGATCGCTGGTCAGCTGAACACTGCGCTCAAGCGGGCCGATAATAATGCCAGGAATATTGTCGCTGCTTGATAATGTCAGAAACTCACCCCAGCTCTCCACTTCTTGCGGGCGAATATCAATACGGCGTAATAAATCTTTTAAAGCTTCACGACGGCCTGCGGATTCGGCACAAAATAAAACCCGCTGCTGTTGGCCTTGATCCTGCAGCCAGGTTTGTAAGCGCTGTGAGGGTTGCTCCAGACGGGAATCAACACTGATATCGACCATCGCTTCCGTGGCATAAGCAGTTGCTCCGGCACGGCTGGGCAGTTCATTGTCGTGCCATTGAGCACGGGGATACTGATTTAAGCGGCTGAAGAGCTGATCGGCGGCCAGGAATAAATGGCTTGGAGCCAGAATTGGACGCTGAATATCGTAGCGGCGACTTTCGTAACGCTCTTCCACATCGTTGCGGAAATGATCAACGGAGGTCTCTAATTCGCTATCGTGAATGACCAGGGTATTTTTCGGTAGATGATCGAAAAAATCGCCTAAATCATCTTCAAAAAACAGCGGTAAGTAATATTCGATACCGGCCGGAGCAATGCCACCGGCAATGTCGGTATACAATGGGCACTGTTTGCCGTCTTGTTCAAAAAAGTCGTACCAGCGACCTTTAAAAGTACGAATTGCGCTGGTATTTAGCGGGAATTCCCGGGCGGGCAAAATACGGATCGAATCGACTTTATCGACGGTGCGTTGGCTATCCGGCTCGAAGGTGCGCAAGGTTTCGATTTCATCGTCGAATAACTCAATACGAAACGGCATCTCCTGACCCATCGGGAAGATGTCCATAATGGCACCACGCACGGCAAACTCACCGTGCTCATACACGGTATCGACGCAGTGATAGCCTGCTGCTTCGAGTTTTAGCCGGGTGGCAGCGACATCAAAATTCGCCCCGACATCCAGCGCAAAACTCTGGCCCTGATAGAAGTGCGCAGGTGGCAGGCGATGCAACAGTGTGCTGATCGGCAGAATTAACACGCCTTGTTTTAAGTCGCTGAGCTGGCTCAGCGTAGCAATCCGCTGGGAGACAATATCCTGATGCGGAGAAAACACGTCGTAAGGCAGGATTTCCCAATCCGGGAAGTGCAGTACCGGAAGTTGGCTGGCAAAGAAGCGGATTTCTTCTTCTAAGCGCAACGCCGTGTTCGGATCTTTGGTAACAACTAAGGTCAGGCCTTTCTGCTGGCTGGCCGCATTGGCAATGGCAAGCGCCTGGCTGGCTCCGTGCAGGTTCCCCCAAAAACGGCGTTCTGCGGCCTTACTCGGGCAATCGGGCTGTAACGGGCTGACCATGCACTGACTCCATAGGGTTACCAAACCATTGTGCTAGCAAACAATAGCGGTATCAAAAAGCGAATAAAAACAGCGCGCTAGTGTATCTAAATGGGAAGGGAAAGTTGAGGGCGAAAGGAAAAGAAGCGTGGTTTATTCAGGCGAGAAGCCACAAGACGACGCATGTATGCCTAATGCACCGACCTGAGGTAATTCATCCAGCGTGATATCAATATGCTGAATGGCCGGTGGTGGTACCAGACCGGAGTAGGTTGCTAGGCAGACGCAGGAGAGCATCATCACCAAACCTGCGACAACAACGGCCGGGGCTACTTTGTGGAGGTTATACGACATATTTAACTGCATTACGTCTTAGTTTTTCTGATTATGTGGTGAGGTCGTTAAATAACCTAGCTCATCAGTCAGGAATTGAACAGTAATAAATTGATAAAGCGTTAAGATGTCAGGAATGTGACCTGAATAGATGTCTAACTTGCTGATTTTGTTAATTTTTGTGACTCGTTGTTTAGTTTTTAGACAAATTGCTGACGAAATTTCAGGCACTGTTTTTGACGCTTTGATGGAAGTATTCTGGCCGCGCAGAGGGTTACTTTGTTGGTGTGTATGGAACAAACGGTCAAAAAATGTAGGTTTTTTGTCGTTCAGGGATATTCACCTTTCTATGATTAGGCTACTATCCGCCTGAAACGTTTTATGTCAGCAACTGATGGCTGGCAACAGGATAAGTATAATGAAATGGATAGCACTCTTTTCTATGATCGCACTGATCGGGTGTTTCGATACCTCGGTTGGCTCTCCTCCTGAGGCAAACTCTGACAAAACCACACCGGTGCTGCGTTCTGACGTCGCTTCGCTGGCTTCTGAACGCAATAGTGGTAAGCGTTTAGGCAATTTTATCCCGGCCAACCGGTTTGAGCAGTGGAAAGCTGAAGCAGCGGTTAATTTTTTCCGTGCCTTAGCAGAGAAAGATTATGCTTTGGCCTCATCTTATTCAACCCAGCCACAGCTGATTCTGGATCTGGAGCAGGAAGCTGATCTGCCATTGGCTATTTCGACCAAAGCGCTAGATGTGATCGACGTGGTGGATAATGGCGTGACCATCCGTTTTTTGCTGGCGGATGACACGCCCCGTGAACTGACCCTGTTTGTTCAGCAGCAACCACAGGGCTTTCTGGTTGACTGGCTGAAAACTTTACAGGGGCAGTAGTATTTCAGGTTTTTTTTACTCCAAAACCTCAAAGGTCAGGCCGGCATGATCCTGAAGCCGTTGAATATAGCGTTCGTCAAAGATGGATGCCGGTGTCCAGAAGCCGCCTTTTTTACCTTTTTTGCGGGTACCGTTATGAAAATCCAGTGCCAGACTGACGGCGGCCTGACCTAAAATCTTAGCGGTGGAGCCGTAGCCCGGGTCCCGGTCGCCGGTTACCCGGGTTGTGATGGAGTGGCCGTCGTCTGAATAGCCCTGAAAACGAATATCATAAAAACCGTCCAGTTGTTGCTGCGGCGTTGGGCCTTCACCGGGTTTGGGTAGCAGGTAGTTCTCCAGCAACCAGCGTGTGGGCTTGATCGCTGCGGCCACCATAAAGGCGGCTAATCCGCTAACAATCGCAATGGCAGTCATCCGGCCTTTAAAATCGCTGCTGGTTAACATGGCCTCATCGTAAATAAATGACTCGCCATAAGCCTTGTCACGTAAGGCGTTAGAGCGGTGTACCACCCGGGTATTGATAGCCGCCATGATAAAAGGCGCGCTCCAGCTGTTGAAATCTTTATCGAACACGGCACCTTTGACGTTAGGCTGTCGAACATAAAAGCCAGCGTCTGATGGGCTGATTGAATACGGGTTAGCCAGTTCTTTGCGCAACGCCGGGTTGGCAATGGCTTCTTTGGTAAGATGAATAATGCTGGCGATGGTGCCGCCAGACATACCACCTTTGGCCGCTTTAACCCGCATTTTAATACGCTCAACCATCGATCCCAGTGACTGCTCGGCGTGTTGTTGCAGAAAATACACCCCCATATCCGATGGCACAGAGTCAAAACCGCAGCAATGAACGATGCGCGCGCCAGATTCCCGGGCGCTGTCTTCGTACTTATCCAGCATCCGTTTAATCCACTGGTTTTCACCGGTTAAATCGCAATAATCAATGCCATTTTCAGCGCAGACTTTTACTAACGGTTCGCCATAAAGTGCATAAGGGCCAACAGTGGAGACGATCACCTTGGTTTTGCTGGTTAACTCTTTTAACTGGCTTTCGTTGTCGGCATCGGCCAGCAAAATGGGCAGATCATTGGTGTGCTCTTTCAGGAATGGGGTCAAAGTATCGCGCACGGCGTGCAGTTTACGCTCGCTGCGACCGGCGATGGCCCAGTGCAGCTCACCACCGATACCGAAGGTTTCTGCCAGATAACGGGTCAGAATTTCACCAACAAAACTGGTGGCACCAAATACAATTAAGTCGAACTTTTTTGCAGGCATGGTTATTTCCATTGAATTGTTTTTATTGCAATAACGGCAAGTTAGCAGTGTTTATTTCGCTTATTAAGGGCCAATGATGCCGTTTAAAAGCAACTGCAGAAGACAATGACCGCTCTGTCAGTTGCTCTCTTTACGCCAATCAAATTCCATCTGTCGGGCTGTTTTTTCGGCCAGAGTCAGGTTGGTTAAACGTTCAACCAGATGCAGGCTCATATCAATACCAGCCGAGATACCGCCAGAAGAAATAATTTTTCCCTGATCAACCCAGCGACGGCCATCAACCACAGTCAGACCCGGGTAGTTCTGCTGCAGTTCACCGATATCTTCCCAGTGGGTGGTGACCGTCTGATTCGTGACTACTCCGGCTTCGGCCAGAATAAAAACTCCCGTGCATACTGAAGCAACATAAGTGGTATTGGCCGCTGTATTGGCTACCCAGGAGATGACTTCCGGTTTGGTCAGCACTTCGGTATGGACACCACCGACAACAATCAGCACATCAATATCCGGATGGTTTTGAAAACTGTAATGTGGAACGACGCTCAGGCCGCCCCGGGCGTTGATTGTTTGTGCTTGTTCGGCTACCAGAAAGACATTAAAGGGGGTAGGCGTTGCCAGGCGATTGGCGGTGGAAAACACTTCAAACGGGCCTGCGAAGTCCAGTACTTCGGCCTGGTCGTAGATAAAAATCCCAACATTCATACGGCATTCTCTTATTAACTTCCGCGGAATTGGCGGTCAGCTTAAAGCAGATGAGTTGTTTTTGCTTGAATATATGAAAAAACGTATATATGATTTTTCATATATTATGATTAAGACGTTGAGAGAGCAAAGTGCAACCGCAAGTTCTGTTTAAGTGTATGAGTGAAGAGACACGCCTGTCGTTATTGTTGCTGTTGGAGCAGCATGGCGAGTTGTGTGTGTGTGAGCTGACAGAAGCACTGCAGTTAAGCCAACCCAAAGTTTCTCGTCATTTGGCTCAGTTGCGCGAATGTGAGCTGGTGGTTGGAGAGAAGCGTGGCCAGTGGGTGCATTATTCGTTACATCCACAATTATGTGGCTGGGCGCAAGAACTGATTGCTCATACGCTGAAGCATAATGCTGAGTTTCTTGCCGATATTAATCAACGTTTATGTAAGGTCAGTCCGCTGCGTGCGGAGGAAACTGATTGTTGTTAAACCGCCAGTGTGAACAGCATTAGCGGCATTAGAGCAGAAAAACTCAGATTCTTTTTTAAAGCAGCAACAGGATGTTGCGTGCACGTCGCAGGCACATGGATGTGCCTTACGACGTGTGCGACTAAAAAGAATGTGTGGTTTTCTGATGTAATGAATCTGAAGAGATCAAGCTCGTGAAATTACTATTTATCTGCACCCATAATCGCTGCCGCAGTATTCTGGCAGAAGCCATCACCCGAGATGTGATCGCGAAAGAAAACTCCGATTGGCAAGTCCGCAGTGCAGGCAGCCAGCCAGCCGGTGTGGTCTATCCGGGTACATTAAATTTCCTGCAGCAGCAGGGAATCAGTACCGAGGGTTTACAAAGCCAGAGCTGGGATGAGTTTGAAGATTACTTTTCTGATTCCGAAAGCGGCCCGGTGATTGCAATTACTGTATGTGATAGCGCAGCGGGCGAAACCTGCCCGGTCTGGTTTGGTAAAGGCATCAAAGCACATTGGGGTTTACCAGACCCTTCCAAATTAGAAGACGAAGCAGAGCAAGCGGCACTATTTAAAAAGGTTGCTGCGACTTTAACAACGCGTATTCAGACTTTATTAACCACTGATATTAAAGACGATGCACAACTGCGTCAGTTATTAACCGATTTGAGCGAAGTGGGCTGATACCATGGGTATTTTTGAACGTTATTTATCCGTCTGGATTGCTGCTGGCATTATTGGTGGCGTGGCTGCTGGTCTGATTATTCCGGACTTATTTACAGCCATTGCGGGCTACGAGTTTGCACACGTTAATCTGGTTGTTGCGGTATTAATCTGGCTGATGATTTACCCCATGATGGTACAGGTTGATTTCTCAGCAATTAAAGATGTGGGTAAAAAACCGCAAGGACTGGTGCTGACGCTGGTAATTAACTGGCTGATCAAACCTTTCTCGATGGCGGCGATTGGCTGGTTATTTTTTCACGGCTTATTTGCGGATTGGGTTGATCCACAAACGGCCAGCGAATATATCGCCGGTATGATTTTATTAGGTGTTGCGCCTTGTACGGCGATGGTCTTTGTCTGGAGTCAGCTGACTAAGGGCGATGCTAACTACACCTTGGTTCAGGTGTCGGTTAACGACATTATTATGATCTTTGCTTTTGCACCAATTACCGCCTTTTTGCTCAGCGTTACCGATGTAGAAGTGCCGTGGGAAACCTTGCTGTTATCCGTTGTTTTGTACGTTGTACTACCGCTGGTTGCTGGTGCAGTAACGCGCAAATTGTTAGAAAGCAAACATGAAGTACATGCGATTGAGCACTTCACCAGTAAGTTAAAACCCTGGTCGATTATTGGCTTAATCAGTACGGTGGTGATTCTGTTTGGTTTACAGGCACCAACGATTGTCGAAAAACCACAGGACATTGTGCTAATTGCTATTCCGCTGATGATTCAGACCTACGGTATTTTCTTTATCGCCTATTTTGCCGCACTGAAAATGAAGCTGGCTCATAACATTGCGGCACCGGCTTGTATGATTGGTACCAGCAACTTTTTTGAACTGGCCGTTGCGGTTGCGATTTCTTTATTTGGTTTGCACTCCGGTGCCGCTTTGGCAACCGTGGTGGGAGTGCTGGTGGAAGTACCCGTGATGTTATCGTTGGTATGGTTTGCTAATCGTACGCGTGGTTGGTTCGCCAGTTAAGGATTATTCAAAACTGACTAGATCAAGATGATAAGTAGCTTACTTGATCTTTCAGCCGCACCCATCACAAGGCGCATCCCTGCGCCTGTTATGGGCACGCAACATCCTTGTTGCTGCTATTGAAAGTTCAACCAAGCTGCTTATCTAATTCTGAAGTTGATGAAAAAATTGTTATGACAGATTTAAATAACCAAGAACCAGCTAATTTAGTCGAAGACTGTTTTCAGGTTCCGACACCAGAAAATGTATTCGCAGATTCCGCGAGCGAACATAAACCTCGTATCTTGCTGTTATATGGTTCCCTGCGTGAACGTTCTTTCTCGCGTTTAGTCGTGGAAGAAAGCGCTCGTATTTTAGAAAAAATGGGCGCAGAAACCCGTATTTTTAATCCATCTGGTTTGCCTCTGCCTGACGACGCCGATGTTGAACATGAAAAAGTTCAGGAACTGCGTGATCTGGTGCAGTGGAGCGAAGGCATGGTGTGGTGTTCTCCGGAGCGTCATGGCTCTATGACGGGTATTATGAAATCTCAGATTGACTGGATTCCGCTATCGCTGGGCGCGGTACGCCCGACTCAGGGTAAAACTCTGGCGGTGATGCAGGTGTGCGGCGGCTCACAATCGTTTAATGTGGTCAATCAATTGCGGGTGTTAGGACGCTGGATGCGCATGTTAACCATCCCAAATCAGTCTTCGGTAGCTAAAGCCTGGGCGGAGTTTGATGATAACGATCGTATGAAACCTTCCGGTTATTACGATCGTATTGTCGATGTTCTGGAAGAGTTGATGAAGTTCACCTATCTGGTGCGTGACCGCAGTGATTATCTGGTAGACCGTTACTCTGAGCGCAAAGAAAGCGCTGAAGAACTGATGAAGCGAGTTAATCAACGCTCGATTTAAGTGGTTTGTTTCAGTCGTGTAGTTAAGGCGAGTAGTTAAGACATGTTTGAGCTTCCGGGCCAGGTTTAAAACCCTGACCCCGGTTGTTTTAAAAACTCTGTTTCTTCCTCGCTGCTTTCCCGGCCAAGAATGGCATTGCGGTGGGGAAAATGCCCAAAGCGATCAATAATCACTTGATGCTTTTGCGCAAACTGCACAAAGTTTTCGGCAGTGTCCTGAAACGAGTCCGGTGCATCGGCTTTAAGCTGCTGGAATTTATTCAGACATAACGCCTGCATTTGTGGGCTTTCGGCGTGCTCCAGCGGCATATAAAAGAATACCCGCTCGATGGGGCGTAACTGTTTATCCTGATCCAGTCGCAGTCCTTCAAGGCACCAGTGCAGGGCCAGACTGTCCTGAGTGAAGGATAACGCGCTGTTGCGGTACATATTGCGACTGAACTGATCCAACACAATAATCGCAGCCAATCGTCCGTGGGCATCCTGTAGCCAGTGGCTGTGTTCTCCGCGTAACAGTGCTTTGAGGGTTGGTTCAAAACGCTGGCGAATAGTGACATCGGTATGTGGGTCTTTTTTCCACCATAACGCCGTTTGCTGCTGGTTAATTTCAAGATCGCTGAGTTGCTGCTCGCCTTGCGCTGCATCAAACCAGAAGTTGAGAATATTGTCTTTGTCCATTTCTTCTCTGCCGTTAATCAGGTTGCTGCGATACTATACGTCCATCTGTTATTAAATACTGTGTTATCTGAACGTTATGGATTTTATCTGGATTCTGGTTGCCTTTCTGTGCGGCTTTATAGTGAAGCAGTTAGGTATGCCGCCGCTGGTGGGCTATTTAGCCGCAGGATTTGGCTTGCATGCGGCGGGGGTTGAGCCCGCTGAAAGCCTCGATACACTGGCCACCATGGGCATCACTCTGATGCTGTTCACCATTGGTCTGAAAATCAATTTTAAAGCACTGATTAAACCGGAGGTGTGGGCCAGCTCCGCCTTACATACCGGATTGTGGGTCGGGGTACTGGTGGCTGTACTGGCGATGTGTGGCTGGTTGGGAATCAGTCATTATTTTGATGTACCGCTGCATACTCAGGCGTTGATTGGCTTTTCACTGAGTTTTTCCTCCACCGTGTGTGTGGTCAAGATGCTGGAAGAAGCCTCCGAACTTAAAGTGCGTCACGGTAAATTGGCGCTCGGTATTCTGATTATTCAGGATATTGTGGCGGTGGTTTTTCTGGTGGTATCCACCGGCAAATTGCCCTCGGTTTGGGCGCTGGCGCTGTTGGGCCTGTGGCTGGTAAAACCGTTACTGAATCAGATTTTAAGCCGCTCCGGGCACGGTGAAATTTTATCTCTATCCGGTTTCTTTCTGGCATTAGGCGGGGCGGAATTATTTAACCTGGTCGATATGAAAGGCGACTTAGGTGCGCTGATTATTGGCATGTTGCTGGCTTCACATTCCAAAGCGGCTGAGCTGTATAAATCTCTGATGAGTTTTAAAGACTTATTCCTGATTGGTTTCTTTTTATCGATTGGCTTTACCGCTTTGCCAACGCTGGATATGGCGCTGACGGCAGCCGTTTTAATGGCATTATTAGCGCTGAAGTTTTTATTATTTTTCTTCTTATTGCTGATGTTTCATGTGTCTGGCCGATCGGCTTATCTGGCGGCACTGGCGCTGACCAACTTCTCGGAATTCGGATTAATTGTTGCCAGCCTGAGTGTGGAAAACGGCTGGATGTCGCAGGACTGGCTGGTGATTATTGCGCTGGTTATGTCCATCTCCTTTATTCTGTCGAGCTTTATGTATCGCAAAGCACACCATTATTACGCTTTGTATAACGTCGTTATTAATCGCTTTGAGCGTAAAGGCGCACACCAGAGCTTTAGCCGCCCTGTCGGAGCTGAAGTGCTGGTGTTGGGTATGGGCCGGGTGGGTAAAGGGGCTTACAGCGCGTTGCAGCCAGAATATGGCGATAAAGTCTGGGGTATTGAGTCTGATCCGGAGCGGGTACAAGCGCTGAAAGATCAGGGCTTTTCGATTGTGCTGGGCGACTCCGATGATATGGAATTCTGGCAGCGGGTGTGTACTCAGAATATCCGTTTGGTGATGTTGGCGTTGCCATCGCAACAGGAAATTCTTAGCACGCTGGAAATGCTGAAACTGGCGAATTATCAGGGCAAGGTGGCTACGGTTGCGCGTTATGAAGACGAACGTGAGCAGCTATTGTCGCTGGGTGTGGATGTGGTGTTTAACTACTACGCCGAAGTAGGCTCGGGCTTTGCTGCTGAAAGTCGCCATTTATTGGCGGCGGATTAATTCGCTTGTCAGATGAGTTCCAGTGATTATCTTTCGAAGCAGTCATACAAAAATGCAGGAGAGTATTTTTGCACAGCGAAGCTGCCCGAAGGGTGATGCACATGGATGTGCTGAATGAGCATGTGACGGTAGGATCGAAGGCACATGGAAGTGCCTCCGATCCGGCGAGAGAAAGATAATCATTGGAGCTCATCTTAACTCGGTTGGAATTCCTGAATTATTTCAAAGCAAATAATTCGGCCAGCTCATCGGTATTTTTCACCCGCAGCATCGGCTTCTGATGATGTGAAAAACCCGTCTTTTGCACGTGCTGTAATAAGTCAAAAAACGGCTGCCAGAACTCATTAATATCAAAACAGATCACTGGTTTATCGTGATCACCAATACCTGACCAACACCAGATTTCGATTAACTCATCCAGTGTGCCAATGCCACCCGGCAGGGCAATAAAAGCATCCGCCAGCTCAGCCATACGCGCTTTGCGGTCGTGCATACTGTCGGCGTGCTCCAGGCGAGTCAGCTCTTGATGAGCGGTTTCGCGGATGTACATATTGTCAGGCATCACCCCAATCACTTCACCACCGGCTTCCAGCGCGGCATCAGCAATCACTCCCATTAAACCGTTACGGCCACCACCATACACAACGCCAATGCCCTGTTGTGCTAACCAGCTGGCTAATGCTTTGGCGCCTTGTTCAAACGCCGGGTTATTGCCGTGTTTAGCGCCACAATAAATAGCGACTCGCTTTGGGGTCTTTTGTGTCATTGCTGTCATCTCTCTCGCACTTTTGGGCTCAGCTTATATCAGCTGAGTATTTATGGCGAAATTATTAGTTTTAGTCATGCTAAAACTACGATTTTAACGGCGTTTCTGAGTGCTCTGCTCTAGCATCGGAAACAGGTTCTTAAATCCTGACTGAAAAACGGTACGCCGTTGAGGAGTTCGATTATGGCTAAGATGTCATTTCGTTTTATGACCGAAGTAGAAGTTGAGTTAAAAGGCGACAGCTACGAAGAAATTTATCTGATGCTGAAAGATATGATGCATGGCGATCGTGCGATCAGCAGCCAGAGTAATGTGAAGGTTTTCCCGCCGGAAGACAGCGCCATGTTTTTCAGCATGGAAGGGGAGCAGGACTTACATCAGATTCCTCATTTTAAAGGCGATTTTAAACGGGATATTCTTGAGCATTAATGGTTTATCATAGGCGGCTTATTGTTACCCGGAAGATGTATCTTTGTCTGAACAAAATAACCCGCCAACCAAGGCAATCACTGACGATGATCAGGCTTTTATGCAAGCCGCGCTGGAGCAGGCGCGGTTGGCGTTTGAAGCCGGAGAAGTGCCGGTAGGGGCTGTTGTGGTGCTTAACGGTGAGATTATCGGCCGTGGTTATAACCAGCCGATTACCTCACTGGATCCCAGTGCCCATGCGGAAATGGTGGCACTACGGGATGCGGCCAGAAATATCGGTAATTACCGCTTAACCGGCGCAACCTTATACGTCACGGTGGAACCTTGTTCTATGTGCTCCGGGTTGTTAATTCATAGCCGTATTCAGCGTTTGGTGTATGGCACGACCGAGCCGAAAGCCGGAGCGGTGGAAAGTGCGATCCAATTGTTAACTCAGCCATTTTTTAATCATACGATTGAGCTGTCAGGTGGTGTACTGGCGCAGGACTGTTCGGCTATTATGTCGGAGTTTTTTGCGCAGCGTCGTGCGGCCAAAAAACGCCTGAAACAAAAAACTGCGCCCGCCGAAGACTAATATTGGCGAAGACTGGTATTAAGGTCTGTTAACACGAAACAGTATCAACGAGTGGGTGTCGAATAATAACAATCATCACTCAGGGTACTCACCATGCTCAAACTGCTCCGCTTGCCAGTGATTCTGGCATTATTGTGTTTAACTGGCTGTGCCAGCACTCAGGATTCTCTTTTTAACCTCGGCCTGAAAGCCGAACGATCCATGTCCGATCTGACGCTGAAACGCATACGGGTTGCTGATCACGATTGGGTCTATCTGGACTCTGAAGTTAAACAAAAGCCCACCATCTTATTGTTGCACGGCTTTGCCGTTGATAAAGATAACTGGCTGCGTTTTGCCCGTTACTTTGACGATTACCGCGTGATTGCTCCGGATCTGCCAGGCCATGGAGAAACCAGCTTTAACCCAGAATATACCTACGATTTTGCCCAGCAAGCGGCGTGGTTGGCGGAGTTTGTTGAAGCGCTGGAATTAAACGAACTGCATCTGGTGGGTAACTCCATGGGGGGTGGTATTGCACTGCTGTACAGCCACTCACAGCCGGAGCGGGTGCGCTCTATTACGCTGGTCGATGCCGCTGGTGTATTGCCACCCAATAAATCAGAATTTCAGACCATTATTGATAATGGTGGCAAGAATCCACTGATTGTGAACAGCAAAGACGATTTTATTCACTTGAGTGAATTCGCCATGGAGCAACAGCCGTTTCTGCCCTGGCCGGCAACCAATGTGTTATCCCGTCGTGCGCAGTTACGTAATGATATTAATCACCAGATTTTCGCTGATATTCAGGCCGTTGCCGAAGAAGCCAAGCGCAGTGATGACAACCTGAAAATGCTACAA
Organism: Bacterioplanoides sp.; assembly: GCF_965226395.1. Lineage (GTDB taxonomy): Bacteria > Pseudomonadota > Gammaproteobacteria > Pseudomonadales > Oceanobacteraceae > Bacterioplanoides. The sequence continues at coordinate 2,929,706 of NZ_OZ245358.1, forward strand.
CAAATTAAAGAGCCGGTACTGATTATCTGGGGTGAAGAAGACCGGGTGCTGGATGTCAGCAGTGTGCAGGTGTTTGAGCAATATCTGCCAGATAGCCGCAGCGTGATCTTTCCGGAAGTAGGCCATGCTCCGATGTTAGAAATTCCACAGGAAAGTGCGGAAGTGGTATTGGAATTTGTTGAGGAAGTTGAAGCACGCTCGTCGTCAGCACTGGCTGGCAGCGAATAACCAGATGTTAACAATAAAAAAAGAGCTCTGAACCTGTGATTCAGAGCCCGAAAACTCGTTTAATGCCATTCAAAAACGGTACTTAAAGGAGTGGAGGAATCACCGTCACGGTTGAAGAAGACAACATGATTGACTCCTCCTCCTGTGGGAAAACAGGGTGCTGTTCATCTTGCCACACCAGAACATCATAATAACGACGAATGTTCTGCACATAGTCCACAGGCTCCTGCCCGCGTGCATAACCATGGGTGGTTTTACGGTAATAGCGTTTCTGGCTTAACAACGGCAATGTTTCCATTACGTCGTGCCATAAATTCGGGTCGCCGCCCATTTTAAGGGTCAGCTTGCGGGCGTCACGTAAGTGACCAAAACCCACGTTATAAGCGGCCATCGCCATCCAGGTACGATCCGGCTCCTGAACATCGCTGCCTAAACGCTTACGCAATTTAGCCAGGTAACGGCTGCCACCTTCGATACTTTGTTTCGGGTCCAGGCGGTTTTTAATGCCCAGTTCTCTGGCAGTATTACGGGTTAACATCATCAGGCCGCGTACACCGGTAAAACTTTTGGCGCGTGGATTCCAGTGGCTTTCCTGATAGCCCATCGCCGCTAATAAGCGCCAGTCAAATTCATGTTGATCAGCTGCTTTCTGAAACTCACTTTTATACCGATCCAGCTTCTTCTCGGTTTGTTTCAGGAAGCGTTTGGCACCGACATAATTAAGCTGATCCAGATGACCATAAAAACGTTCAGAGAGACGCAGTAACTTAGCCTGAGTTTGTGGCAGGTTAAAAAACTCTTCTGCCGCCAGATGCAGGCTGTTGTCGCGCGAATGTTCAAAAGCCCAGGCCACGTTTTGTTTTTCAGTCAGGTCAAATGCAATCGCCAGATTCGGGAAATAAGCCTGCAGCATTCTGAACTCGTTTGAGTCCACCACGGTGAAGTCGATATTGCCGGTTGCTACCATTTGCAGCAGGTCGCTGACTTCCAGATCGGCACCTTCACTCCAGGTCAGTTCGGGCAATTCATTAGCCTGTAATGCACGCAACCGTTGAGAGTGACTGGATTGTGCTGATACCACCAGTTGTCCCTGGCTCAGATCAGCGATGGCTTTGGGTTTGAGGCCACCACGACGATAAATAATCTGACCGCTACTCGTCAGGTAAGATGGAGCAAAATGTACCCGGCGTTGACGCTTCTCGGTAACGGTTAAACCTGCTGCGGCAAAGGCTGCCTGACCTTTATCTAATATCGGAAAAATATCCGCAGTGGAATCTGCCAGTACAACCTTTAATTCCACACCCAGATAATCAGCAAAGCTTTTTGCTAACTCGTACTCATAACCCGTAACACCACTGCGATCTTCATAATAAGTGGTTGGGCTGTTACGGCTGACCATGGTGATATCACCACGCATCAGAGTTTCCTGCAGGTTTGACGGGCGCACGCTCCCCGTTAGTACCAAAATGCACATAACGGAGAGTAGCGATTTGATAATCAGACTAAATGAGCCGGACATCCCGATAAAACCTTTATTTTTGCACTTATTTGGTGCATTTCGTAAATTGATGAGCCATTTTATCTTGTCGATTGCTTAAAAAACAACCGACTAACTGTGTAATCTTGCAAAATGACTGTAGGTTCTCGTAAGGAATGTGACGCAAGTCCTTGAAAATCAGTGGTTTTCAGCGATGTGGGAAAATTTGTCTTATTTTGTTAATAAAAATGGAACAAATCTGGTTTCATGAATGTTTTTATCAGTAAAAATCAAAGATTTCAGGCCCTGGTTGACCAAGTTCTGGGCGGCTTATATCGGATGAGTCGGTGCTGAAAGATTGTCTCTCTGGTCAGCTTTGATTGCCTGATAACCAATCCTTTGCTGGTGTTTCTTAAAAGAGCAGAAAATACGTAGTTATACCAAGTGAAAGCCGGGTTCTGATCTGGTGCCACAAACACCTCTCCGGTATTATTCGCGCTTCGTTTTTGCCTCACTCTTCGTGGAGTTATCCCGCAATGCTAGAGCTGCGTGGCGCGCCAGCGCTTTCTGAATTCCGTCAGAATAAAGTCCTGTCAAAACTGCAATCGGTTGTACCGGCTGTTACTTCTGTTTATGCCGAATTTGTGCATTTTGCTGATACCAGCGCCGAGCTGGATGGCAATGAATTACAGGTTCTGGCCCGTTTGCTGAAATATGGCCCTAAAGCTGACGTTAAAGAAGGCAGTGGCGAAGAGTTTTTGGTGGTACCACTTTTTGGCACCATTTCGCCGTGGTCTTCTAAAGCATCGGATATCGCCCACAACTGTGGTTTAGATAAAGTACTGCGTTTAGAACGTGGCATCGTTTATTACGTTGAAGGCGCTCAAGAGAGTGATCGTGACGCCATCGCTGCTGCTCTGCACGACCGCATGGTTGAAACCGTACTGGCTGATAGTGGTGATGCTGAAAATCTGTTCTCCCACGCTGAACCTGCGCCATTAGATACCGTTGATATTCTGGCCGGCGGTCGCGACGCTTTGGTTGCAGCGGATAAGAGCTTAGGTTTAGCTCTGGCCGAAGATGAAATTGATTATCTGGTTGATAACTACAAGATTCTCGACCGTAACCCGACGGATGTGGAACTGATGATGTTCGCCCAAGCGAACTCTGAGCACTGCCGTCACAAGATCTTTAATGCCAGCTGGACCATTGACGGCGAAGATCAGGACAAGTCACTGTTCCAGATGATTAAGAACACCTACGAGTGTTACAACGAGAACATTCTGTCGGCTTATAAAGACAACGCTTCTGTGATTACTGGCCACAAAGCCGGTCGTTTCTTCCCCAATCCTTCTAATAAAGGTTATGCATACCACGAAGAAGATATGCATATCCTGATGAAGGTTGAAACCCATAACCACCCAACCGCAATTGCACCACACTCCGGTGCGGCGACCGGTTCTGGTGGTGAGATCCGTGACGAAGGGGCAACCGGCCGTGGTTCCAAGCCAAAAGCAGGTCTAACCGGTTTTACTGTATCCGACTTAAAAATCCCGGGCTTCGAACAGCCATGGGAAAGCCAGTATGGCAAGCCAGACCGCATTGTGTCTGCTCTGGATATTATGCTGGAAGGCCCGATTGGTGGGGCGGCATTTAACAACGAATTTGGTCGTCCGGCGTTGAACGGTTACTTCCGTACTTTCGAGCTGCAACACGACGGTGAAGTTCGTGGTTACCACAAGCCAATTATGATTGCCGGTGGTTACGGCAACATCCGTGACGAGCACGTACAAAAAGGTGATATCCCGGTTGGCGCTCGCCTGATCGCACTGGGTGGCCCGGCGATGCAAATTGGCCTGGGTGGCGGTGCAGCGTCTTCTATGTCGTCCGGTCAATCGAACGCCGACCTGGACTTTGCTTCTGTTCAGCGTGAAAACCCGGAAATGGAACGTCGTTGTCAGGAAGTGATCGACCGCTGCTGGCAGCTGGGTGATGAAAACCCAATTGCCTTTATTCACGATGTAGGTGCCGGTGGTTTATCTAACGCCTTCCCTGAGCTGGTTGGCGACGGTGGTCGTGGTGGTAACTTCGAGCTGCGTAACGTGCCCAATGACGAACCGGGCATGAGTCCGCTGGCGATCTGGTCGAACGAATCTCAGGAACGCTATGTAATGGCGGTTGCTGAAGAAGATATGGATACGTTCGATGCCATCTGTGAGCGTGAGCGCTGCCCATACGCAGTTGTAGGTTACGCCACCGAAGAAGAACACCTGACCGTTACCGACAGCCACTTCGACAATAAACCGGTTGATCTGCCATTACAGGTTCTGCTGGGCAAACCGCCACGTATGCACCGTGATGTGAAGTCTCGCGAGGTGAAAGCCGAGAACTTCGAAAGCGCCGGTATCAAGCTGGCAGAAGCAGCTGAGCGTGTTCTGAAATTACCAACCGTTGCTTCCAAAAGCTTCCTGATCACCATTGGTGACCGTTCCATTACTGGTACCGTGGCACGAGATCAGTTTGTTGGCCCATGGCAGGTGCCGGTGGCTGACGTGGCGGTGACAACGTCTTCTTACGATAACTACGCGGGCGAAGCGATGGCGATGGGTGAGCGTACTCCGGTTGCTCTGCTGGATAGCCCAGCGTCTGGTCGTTTAGCGGTAGCCGAAGCGATTACTAACCTAGCGGCTGCGCCAATTGCCAAACTGGCTGATGTAAAAATGTCGGCTAACTGGATGTGTGCCGCAGGCCACGACGGTGAAGATCAGAAGTTATACGAAACAGTAAAAGCGGTAGGTATGGAGCTGTGCCCAGAACTGCAGGTAACCATCCCTGTGGGTAAAGACTCCATGTCGATGAAGACTCGCTGGCAAGAAGACGGAACCGACAAAGCCGTTACCGCGCCCATGTCGCTGATTATCACCGGCTTTGCACCCGTGACCGACGCGCGCAAAGTACTGACGCCTCAACTGCGTGCTGACCAAGGCGAGACAGATTTATTACTGATCGACCTGGGTCGTGGTCAGAACCGTTTAGGTGCTTCCTGTCTGGCACAGGTTTACGGTGAAGTGGGTAGCGTACCGGCAGATTTAGATGATGCCGAAGACCTGAAAGCTTTCTTCGCCGTGATGCAGGGCTTAAACGCCGACAACAAACTGCTGGCTTACCACGACCGTTCCGACGGTGGTTTATTCGCCACCCTGACCGAAATGTCCTTCGCCGGTCATGTCGGTATGGATATTAAGATGGATCTGCTGGCGGAATCTGAAGACGATCTTGCCGCTGCGCTGTTCGCAGAAGAGCTGGGTGGTGTGATTCAGGTTCGTCGTGACGATCTTGAAGAAGTACTGGCTCAGTTCGAAGCAGCTGGCCTGGGTGACTGTACTCAGGTGATTGGTAGCGTGAACGAAGACGACCAGATTACCTTCAGCTTCCAGGATGAAGAATTCCTGACTGAATCCCGTGTGAATTGGCAGCGTATCTGGTCGCAAACCAGCTACGAAATGCAAGCACTGCGTGACAACGCAGATTGCGCGAAACAAGAATTCGACACCCTGCTGGATGCCGAAGATCCGGGCTTAAATGCTGAGCTGTCTTTTGATATCAACGAAGATATTACTTCTGATTTGCCAGCCGCAGGTTCTGAAGATGCTCCAAAAGTCGCGATTCTGCGTGAGCAGGGTGTGAACGGCCAGATCGAAATGGCCGCCGCCTTTGATCGTGCTGGCTTCACCACCATCGACGTACATATGAGTGACGTACTGTCGGGTGCCGTAACGCTGGATCAGTTCCGTGGTTTAGTGGCCTGTGGCGGCTTCTCCTACGGTGACGTATTAGGTGCGGGTGAAGGTTGGGCCAAGTCCATCCTGTTTAACGAACAGGCGCGCAGCCAGTTTGCCGCTTTCTTCGAGCGTGCTGATACCTTCGCACTGGGTGTGTGTAATGGCTGTCAGATGCTGTCGAACCTACACGAACTGATTCCGGGTGCCGAGCACTGGCCACACTTTGTTCGCAATATGAGCGAACAGTTTGAAGCGCGTGTTTCTATGGTAGAAATTCAGGAATCGGATTCGGTATTCCTGGCAGGCATGGCTGGCTCACAAATGCCAATCGCTGTGGCACACGGTGAGGGTCGTGCGGAATTTGCTGACGAAGCGGATATCGATGAGCTGGCGGGCCAGATTGCCCTGCGTTATGTGAATAACTACGGCGAAACCACTGAGCAATACCCGGCGAACCCGAACGGCTCTCCACAAGGTATTACTGGCCTGACCGCGAATGATGGTCGAGTAACCATTATGATGCCGCACCCAGAGCGTGTATTCCGTGCGGTTCAGAACAGCTGGGCACCGGATCACTGGGATGAAGACGGCGCCTGGATGCGTATGTTCCGTAACGCGCGTGTGTGGTGTGAGGAGAACTAAGGCTTTTTATTAAAGCTTTGGTTTAAAGGAAAAAGAAAACCCGCTGTTTGTCTTGTGGAAATAAGATAGGCAGCGGGTTTTTTGTGGTTTTCTTTTTTATGCTAGTTTTTTCGGTTTTGCGTCAATTATTATTAGAGGTGATTTGAGGGAAAAATATGGATCAAGGAAGAAAGTTGACTCAGCTAATTGAGCTTTGTAGAAATTTTTGTTGCCAATACTCTTGCTATGCTCTTGCAAAAGATAGCTGGCATGACTCCCCCGGAACCTTGCCAATCATTATTCATAATAACTTTTATGATATGGCTGTTTTAGATTTTATGAAAATATTTGGCGATACAAATAATGACGATTTTCATTATCGAAAAGTATTATCAAATGTCGATACTGTGTATGAGGAGCTATTGAAAAATCTTGTTATTTCCCAGGAGCTTTGGAAAGCATATCGAGATGAGATAAAGGGATTTAGGGATAAAAGAATTGCTCACTGTGATAAAGAACGGCACATCGATGAACCCTGCTTAGATATTGCATATTCAGCTATATCTACAATTTATGAAGCTGCAACTAAGGAGAAAAAGGAGGCTGGTCGACTTGTCTATGAGGATACATTGGATACTTATCGTGAAAGGAATTTAGTGTATTGGATTGTCTACGCTGAAGAATTAGCGAAGGCGTTTTTGAATGTAGAGCGGCAATGCCAGAAAAATAATTGATCTTTTACTTTAACGGCGAGGTACCGTTATGCTGAGCTGAGCCCCGCGATACCCATAGATGCTCTGTAAGCCTGGAATTACCACCCTACGATTTTTTATGAACCGTAGTTCGGATAAGCGAAGCGCCCTTCGGCAATTTAATCTCAGCCGTTTGCTCAGCTTTCTGTTTATTCTTAAGAATATCGTCAGCCTGTTGGACACTTTGCATCAGAGATTCAAATAATTCGTCTTTCATATCAGCTTCCCTCCCTCTCCAAAAAGGTCTCAACCTGAACCGCCAGCTTTAAGCCAAAAACCCCCAGTACTTTGCTAATGGTTTCCAATTTTGGATTGGCACCTTCCTCTAAGGATTTATACAAACTGGCGCGGGTCACTCCGGCTTTTTTAGCAACTTCCGTCATTCCTTTGGCACGTGCCGCTACACCAAGGCAATAGACCAGATGTTGGGCGTTACCATCCTGAGCTGCTAGGCGCAGGTACTCCTGAATATCGGCTTCGGTTTCCAGATAATCAGCGGCATCAAATGTTGTGGTATTCATTTTATTCCTCCTGGCAACCAAGGTTGTATCTTGTCGGATACATATTTGGTTTGCAACTCAAGATAGCTCTAAAGACAGGAATGTCAGATAACGCTGCGTTTATCTATCCTACATAGTAAGAATCACGCACTTTGTTGATGAGGCGCCTCTAACACAGCTGCTGAATTCTTTTTAACCACTAATAATAGCAAGCGCTCCGGGCCTTATAGCGTACAGCGCTTCAATTTCAGTGAAGCGTAGCGCTTGTTTTGAGCCCAGTTAAATATTCAGCCTATTGCTTAGGTTTGTTATTATAGAGGTGTTTTATATTGTGTTTTTGACCGGTTCATTTCCGGTGCTAATGTATCCGTTTATTCGGATTTACCAGTGGCTGATGCGAGTTAAAAAACGGTGATATTAAAGTACAACATTTCAGGTAAATAACCAGCAAAGACCATATTATGAAAACCTCCAAATCCCTTATCTATATCCTTGCCCTAGCTCTGTTTTCCTACGGTGCCATTGAACTAACCCTGCTGTTAGAGCAGCACCCGGGTGGTATTGCCGGAGCATTTGCCGACATGGGGACGTTTAATGTCATCGTTCTGTTCTGTCTGCCCCTGCTGGCGGTGGTATTTTCGGTGTATCCACCCTTGATGTACCCGTTTGTGGTGATGGGTTATCCGCTGATGTGGCTGTGGCGTAAGATCAGGAAGCCTGCAGCTAAGCACTAAACCTAAGTATCAATAAGCCCAATTATGGGGCGCTAATAATAAATATCCCTTTAATGGTGCATAAAAATAAGACGCATTCCTATTAGATCTTCAATGCTGAGGATTCTTCTCTCCTGATTTCTCTTACGTGACAATTGTGACAATTCCTGCAGCGCCTGCAATAGCAGGGTTTATGAGTCAGCTGTGGCTGAGTAAAGGATTAATTACCAACTCTGATAACGATCGCTGGCACACTAGCTGCTCTGTCCGGTATTACCAAAACTAAAAATAGTAATACCGGGAGTGACCTATGAAAATCCGTAAGCATTTGTTCGGTTCTTTATTTGCGGGCCTGTTAATGGCTGGCAGTGCAGTGGCTGAACCTCTGAAAATCGGCTACAGCGATTGGCCAGGTTGGGTGGCCTGGGAAATCGCCATCGAAAAAGATATGTTTGATAAAGCGGGCGTTGAAGTCGAGTTCGAGTGGTTCGATTATGTCGCCAGTATGGATGCCTTTGCTGCGGGTAAGCTGGATGCGGTTGCAATGACCAATGGTGACGCACTGGTAACCGGTTCAACCGGTGCTCAGAATGTGATGATTCTTGTGAACGATTACAGTAACGGCAACGATATGATTGTTGCTGCACCAGGCATCACCTCCGTTAAAGAATTAAAAGGCAAAAAAATTGGTGTTGAAATCGGCTTTGTCGGTCACCTGTTATTGCTGAATGCACTGGAAAAAAATGGCCTGACCGAAGCGGATGTTGAACTGGTAAATGTACCAACCAACGAAACGCCTCAGGTTCTGGCATCGGGTCAGGTTGATGCGGTTGTGGCATGGCAGCCAAACTCTGGTCAGGCATTGGAACTGGTACCGGGCTCAACCCGTGTTTACTCCAGTGCCGATGAGCCGGGCCTGATTTATGACGTACTGGCTGTTTCTCCGGAAAGTCTGGCCGCTAACCGTGATGAGTGGAAAAAAGTTCTGGAAGCCTGGTACATGGCAGTGGATTACCTGAACGATCCAAAAACCCGTGAAGAAGCGATCAGCATTATGTCTGCCCGTGTGGGCCTGGAGCCTGAAGTGTATAAAGGCTTTATTGATGGCACTCAGATTCTGACGCTGGAACAGGCTAAGCCAATTCTGAAAAAAGCCAACGGCTTTAAGTCTCTGTACGGCTCCAGCAAAATTGCCGATGACTTTAATGTTGATAATAAAGTCTATGAAACTGCTCAGCCATTGGACAGCTATATCGACACTTCTCTGATGGAATCACTGTGATTTAACACTCAGTGATATAAGCCCGGCCCTCTTGATTGTTAATAGCTGACTGTTAATAACTTGCAGTTAATTTGCCTGCTATTAAAAAAGAGGGCCACGGGCTCTGAAATAATCTCTTTTTGTTTTTAATATATTCTTTACCGAGAAGGCGCAGTTATGTCCTGGTTTTACATCAATAAACCGCTGCCAGCCCGCCGCCGCAGTACGGTTACGGTTATGAGTTTCCTGTTGCCGTTAGCCATCTGGTGTCTGGTCAGTTATGTTCCGGTGTTGTGGCATCCATTGGTGGAAGTCAGCGATAAAGGCTCCGTCTCTTATTTCCGTGAAGGCATGCGTGTTAAAGAGGATGTCTTTGCCAAAGAGCTGGCGAAAGCCGAAGCAGCTGGTACTGCATTACCCGTTGGTGAGCCTGCCAACCCAGTGTATTTACCCGCACCTCATGAAGTCGCTACTGCGTTTTATACGGCCTTTACCACTGAGCCAAAACGCCGCAGCGAGAGTTGGCTGCATGAAAGTTTATGGAGCAGTTTGCAGGTTATTTTCTGGGGATTTATTCTGTCATCGATTATTGGTATCCCGCTGGGTATTCTCGCCGGTACCTATGATTTTTTCTCCCGCTTGTTTGAACCCTTTATTGAATTCTTCCGTTATTTACCTGCTCCGGCATTTGGTGCGCTGGCCGTCGCGATTCTTGGGATTTATCAAGCCCCAAAAATTGCCATTATTTTTATTGGTACATTTTTTCAACAGGTACTCGTGGTGGCCAATACCACCCGTAAACTGGACCCGGCATTATTAGAAGCCGGACAAACTTTAGGTGCCGGTAACCGTTCGATGTTATTCCGTATTGTGGTGCCAGGCATTTTGCCGGATTTATACCGCGATACCCGTATTTTATTAGGCTGGGCCTGGACCTATTTAATTGTGGCCGAATTAATTGGCAGCAGCTCTGGTATTACCTGGTTTATTACCCAGCAAGCACGTTATAAAAATTTCGACAATGTATTCGCCGCTATCATGATGATTGGCATTATGGGATTGGTTATTGACCTGATTCTGGCCTGGATCGGCCGACGTTTATTCCCATGGCAAAAGAAACAATAAGAGGTAGTTATGTCTGACGTAAGCAATAACCAGGTACCTGACTACCAGCAACAAAGTGCTGCTGTTAAAGATCGTTTTGATCGCTTAAAGCAGCGTCCGGTAACGATGGAAGTGAAAGGCTTGAGTAAAACCTTTAACAGCCATCAGGGCGAAGTCACTGCATTAAAAAATATTGATCTGAAAATTCATAAACGCGAATTTGTGTGTGTGATTGGCCCGTCTGGTTGTGGTAAATCGACATTAATCCGCATTTTAGCCGGGCTGGAGCAGGCCAGTAGCGGTCAGGTATTACTGGACGGTGAGGCCGTTTCACGCCCGGGGCCGGAACGTGGCATGGTCTTTCAGGGCTATACCTTATTCCCCTGGTTAACGGTTAAACGCAATGTGATGTTTGGCTTGCTGGAAGCCGGTATGGATAAAGATACGGCGGAGGCAGAAGCTCGTCAATGGATTGAGCTGATTGGTTTATCACGCTTTGAAAACAGTTATCCGCATCAGTTATCCGGTGGTATGAAGCAGCGGGTTGCCATTGCCCGGGCGTTAGCCAATAAACCCAAAGTATTATTAATGGATGAACCTTTTGGGGCACTTGATGCCCAGACCCGGGCCAAAATGCAGGCCTATTTGCTGGAAATCTGGAAGAACATTGATATCACCGTGTTTTTTATTACCCATGATCTCGATGAAGCCGTTTACCTGGCGGATCGTATTCTGGTGTTAAAAGCTAACCCTGGTGAAGTACAGGAACTGGTTGAAGTACCTGTGCCGCACCCTCGCTCGCCGGAACAATTTTTATCGCCGGAGTTTCTGGCCACTAAGCAGCATATTGAAAATCTGATTCATCCACCTTCCGAAGATGATGACGACCATTTAAATCTGGTACGTATGGTGCCCGTCGATGACGAAGTGGGCAGTGTTTTTTGATGACCAAGCGTATTGTTTAATGGAGGGCCAGGCAGATGTATGAACTCGCTAATATGACCTGGGAAGAAGTGGCCAGCGCCGTCAGTCAGGGTATTACCACGGCTGTATTGCCCATTGGTGCCACCGAGCAACATGGCCCACATATGGGTTGTGGTATGGACAGTGCCATTGCTCAAACCTTATGTCATACCGTTGCCAAAGATTGTGATGTGATTTTATTACCGACCTTGCCATACGGTTGTTCCCTCGGGCACTCGCATCGCTGGCCTGGCACGCTGGCTTTAAACCCGAAAACCCTGATTGATGTGATCAGTGATTTAGGTGATTGGGCTGTGGCCTCTGGAATTGATCGCCTGGTGCTGGTGAATGGTCATGTCACCAATGCCGCACCTTTGCGCTGTGCGTTGGAAATACTGCGCAGCCGTCACGATAATCTGATGATTGCTCTGGTGCATACGGCACAGATTTCTCAGCGGGTTAAAGAGGCACACCATCAGGATGCCGAAGACTGGCACGCCAATCATGCTGAAACCGCATTAATGATGGCATTACACCCGGAGCTGGTACGTAACGATAAACTGGCCGAAGCCGACGACCCTGATCGCACGGAAGGCTGTATTTTCAGCCACCCGGTCAACCGCACCAGTTTAAATGGTGTAACGGGTTATCCTTCTAAAGCCAGTGCAGCCGATGGTGAACAATTATTTGATTGGATGTGCGCCGACCTGCGTGAATTATTAATAAAAGCCAGCAATGAAAAACCACCGCTAGCGCACAGCTATTCTCACAGTGTTTTACAGCAGGGGGATATGGAACTCTGATGTAAAGCAGCAACCCCGGGGTTTTAAAAGCCCTGATAACCCTCCCGGCAAAAATATGTCATTAAACGGCTCTGTTATAAAAGACGGTTTTAACAAACTGTTATAAAAAGCGGGTCGTCAGACGATTAAGGCTAGCCGCCCTAACGGCTCAGTCGGGTCAATATCATTAACGGCTACTTTAAACAGCCAAGAGGTAAATAATATGATTGAGACCAAAAGCGATACAGAAATCAGCGCGATTCAGGATGACCTGAAACATAAAGGGGTCAAATACTGTATGGGCACTTATGTGGATATTCATGGAGTGCCTAAAGGGAAAATTGTTCCGATTAACCACCTGCACCATATGGCTCATGGTTCGGAGTTGTATACCGGTTATGCGCTGGATGGTTTAGGGCAGGCACCTAACGACGATGAAATCGCTTCTGTACCGGATTTAGACCACATTATTCAGCTGCCCTGGCAGCCCGAAATTGCCTGGATGCCGGCCGACAATACCTTGTACGGTAAACCGTACGAACTGAATACCCGGGTGTTATTAAAGAAAATTCTGCAGCAGGCAAATGCCATGGGATTTGGTATGAACCTGGGTATTGAAGCAGAAGTGTATTTATTAAAGAAAAATGAAGACGGCAGTTTAGATATTCCTGATCCAGACGATAAACTGAAAAAACCATGTTACGACACTCGTGCATTTCTGAGTAATTTCAGCTGGGTCGATAAAATGGTAACCAGCATGAACGATCTGGGCTGGGATGTGTATTCTTTCGACCATGAAGACGCCAATGGTCAGTTTGAATTTGATTTCCAGTATGCCGATGCGCTGACGACCTGTGATCGCTTCACCTTTTTAAAAATGATGGCAAAAGAATACGCGAAACAGGAAGATTTATTAGCGACCTTTATGCCGAAACCTTTTTCTAACCGTACTGGTAATGGCGCGCACTTTAATATGTCGTTATACGATCTGGAAAGTGGTGGAAATCTATTCCAGTGCAAGCCGGAAGATGATCCCCATGGTTTAGGGTTAACCAGATTGGGGTATCAGTTTATCGCCGGTATTCTGAAACATGGCCCGGCATTGTGTGCAGTATTTGCACCAACGGTTAATTCTTATAAGCGTTTGGTGCGTCAGGGGGATATGCCATATTTCACCTGGGCACCGGTGTTTAACTCCTTTGGTTCTAATAACCGCACAAATTCCGTTCGTGTCCCCATGGGCGGTGGGCGTTGTGAATCACGTAATGCCGATGGTGCTGTTAACCCTTATCTGGCTGCGGCATTAGTGCTGGCAGCCGGACTGGAAGGCATTAAAGAAAATTTGGACCCGGGCACACCACAGGAAAGCAATTTATACGAATTAACCGAAGCCCAGCGCGAGGAATTGGGAATCGGCTTTTTACCCCGTACCTTAGCCGAAGCCGTTGATGCTTTTGCTGCTGATCCATTTGTGGAAGAAGTATTGGGCAGTGAATTGCGTAACGAGTTTATTCGTTATAAACAGGCAGAGTGGAATGAATATCACACCGCGGTGAGTGCCTGGGAAACGGAGCGTTACAGCCACTTGTTCTGATCGGCTGCCGGAGTGACTATGAGTAAAGAAAAAATCAGTCGTATCAGTATTTCAATGCCCGAGTCCTTGCTGGAAGGTCTGGATCAGATGGTGAATGAGCGCGGTTTTGAAAGTCGCTCTCAGGCCATTGGCGACATGATTAATAATCAGATTAATGAACACCGTGCCAAACAGGGCAGTGAGGTCATGACGGGCACGGTGAATCTGGTTTACAACCATTCCACTCCAGGGTTAACCAAACGGCTGCACGATCTACAGTATCAGTATCTCGACGAGGTGATCAGTAACCTTAACGTTAACCTGACCAATACCAGTACTTTGTCGGTTATTTTAATTCAGGGGCCGGCGGATAAACTGAATATGATTGCCGATCAGATGATCACTCTGCGGGGTGTTGTGTATGGTCGGTTATTATTAAATTCTTATATTATTCCGCCCATTCATCCATTCCCCGGTTAACTGTGTAATCGTTTAACTGTTTAAAGGGTGTTAATTAGCCCTAATAAAAAATGCCGCATGTCGTTGACGACATACGGCATTTTTTATTTTTACCTGAAACCGGTTTATTAGAGGCTGGCTTTTAATGCTTCAATAAAGCGCGTATTTAATGCGGCATCTGCGGTATTAACCACCTCTAACCATTGCTCAACCAGTTGTTGGCGTTCGGCATCTTTACCAAGGCCCTGGCCTAATCCCTGAGCCAGTTTCTGCACCTGCAATTCCATACGGCGGCCTTTATCAGCTTCTGGTGACTCAATATCTGCCAGCACTTCCAGCGAAATCACAATAGCCTGGGCGTCGTTGTTGTTTGTGTTGTCAGGTTGAGTCAGTTCACCTTTCAAGGCCTGTTCAAACAGGGTAGCGTTATAGCCAGCCGGTAACTCGGCGGCGGCTGCAAAGGCATCGTTATCCTGTGTCGCAATCGCCTGTAAACGATCAATCAGGCCGTTCCAGCGAGCACGCTCTTTTGCTTGTTTTATGGTTTGTTGCTGGCTTTGCAGCGCGTTGTCGATGCCTTGTAATTGTTTAACCAAGCGCTGGTGAGCGCTGCGCGGTAATTCAATCGCAGAGAATTGCTGGCGCAGTTCTGCCAGCTGGTTTTGCGCCTCGTTAACTGCGGCGGCATCGGTGTATGTGTTGTCAGCTAGCGCCTGAGCTTGTGCAACCAGACTTTCTGCCTGAGTGACGGCATCGTTAATCTGAGCTTTGCGTTGCGCTTTTTCACTGTCTAAGCGGGAGAAGACGCCGTCACAGGCCGTGCGGAATTGTTTCCACAATTTCTGATCCGGGTTGCGTGGCGTTACACCAATGTTTTTCCATTCCTGTTGCAGTGATTTCACACGATCAATGGCCGCCGACAGGTCTTCCTGCTCAACCAGCGCTTCGGCTTGTGTCACCAACTCGGCCTTGGCCGCGAGGTTACGGTCGTATTCTTGTTTTAAATGGGCATAAATGGCGTCGCAGGCATCCTGGAAGGCTTTTTGAGTGTCTTTATGCGCAGCACGATCAACCGGTGAGTAACTGCGGAAGGCTTCGCGCGCAGCATCCAGTGTTTTTTGTACGACTTTCCAGTCGGCGCTTTGCCAATCCAGTTGCTGTTCGTAGCTGATTAATTCAGCGGTTAATGCCTGACGAGCGGCCACAAATTGCTGGCGTTTTTCTGCCAGTTGGGCGAAATATTCACGGCATGGCTCAAATGCTTTATCACCCGCCGCCTGAAAGCGCTGCCACAGATCGCGGTCTGGCTGAGCACTGCCCAGTGTTTTCCACTCTTCCTGTAATTCATGAATTTTATCGGCCAGTACATCGGCACTGATGTCGGCATCAACTAGCGCTTCCATCGCGGTACACAGGGCTTCTTTTTTCGGAGTAATGGCATACCCCTGCCAGTCGCGCATTTCGTTCAGCTGCGCATTTAAGCTTTTTGCTTTGCGTTGCTGATCCTGGCTGACTTTGTTATCGACCTGACGCAGATTTTGTTGCACCTGCTGATTCAGTTTGCTGGCGTCTTTGGCATGGCCTTCAGCCAAAGCCTGTTCCAGTTTAGCCAGCTGTTCATCAATGGTTTGCAGACGGCTTTTTTGTTGTTTTGCCATCTCATCCAATGCGGCATTAGCCTGATCCAGTTTTTCCTGAATCTGACTGACCCAGCCTGGCTGTTGTACATTGTCTTGAGCCTTCAGCGGCCAGTGCAATTGTTTTTGCCACTGTTGTGCTTGTTTTTGGGTGTTGGTCAGGCCACGTAAATCCGTTGCCAATGGCTTCGCCAGCCATTCATTCAGCTCGTCTTGTTTTTCTGCAAAGTGGCTGAGTGCAGTTTGAATGGCGAATAACTGCTGTAATTGATTTTCAAACTGACGGTTTTCTTCCGCGCTGGCTTTGTGGGCCTGATTGGCATCACGCCAGTTGGCTTCCAGCGTTTCAATTTGCTGATGCAACTGCTGAATACCTTCGGCATCTGGGCGCGTAGCCAGGGTATCGGCTAACAGGGTTTCCAGTGTTTGCAGTAACCCGGCCTGTTGCGATTGCGCTTGTTGTGCTGCTTGTTGCTGCTGCGCCTGACGGGCTTCTTCTTCAGCGTGTTGCGTTAAGGTGGCTTGTGCCTGATCTAGCTGCTGTTGCATGGCTGTTTGCAGCTCGCTGGATGCCTGCTCACTCAGCGTTTGCCACTCTTTGCTGATCACCTGATAGCGGCCATTAAACTCCGGGTTATAACCCAGGCGGTTTAACTGCTCGGCATTGGCCAGCAGAGTCTGAATACGGGTTTGCAGTGCTTGTTGCGCATCACGCTCGGCTTTGCTGGCATTCAGGCGGTCTTTACACAACCGATATACCGCTTTGTCTTTGCCCTGAGCATAAGCCATCAGTTGTTGCAGTTTATCGCTGTCGTTGATGCCTTCGGCGGCTGCCAGTCGCACCTTGGCAACCGGGTTGTTCATCGCCAGCTGCAGGCGCTCGTTCTGATCGGTGATGCGTGATACCGCTTCCAGACGTTGCTGCTGATCGTTGGTTAACGAGGCAATACGGATCAGCGTCTGGTTATCGTGGATGGCGGATAATGACTGCTGGCCGTTCAACAAACGCTCCAGCCAGGTTTGGCGAGCCGTGTCACGTACATCCTGATGGTTATGCGACAGCAGCTTCTCCAGCTCCTGTTCAGACTGCACCTGAGCGACCGCCAGCTGGCGCAGTTCAGCAACGGATTCGGCCTGAATAAAGGTGATACGTTGTTCGTCGGTTTTCAGATCGGTGATGGCCTGACGGCGTACATCCGGGTTCGCGTGTTGCCACTTGGGCTTAAAAAACTTGCTCAGTAAAGCCATCAAACAGATTCCGTTACAGGTGTCACAAAAATGCGCCACATTTTACAGAGGCGTGACGAAAGGGAAAGGGGCAGATCATCGGCAAGGAAGTGGCAGAGCAGGCATACACACATCGCCAATGAAATATGCTAGAGTCGCTGCTCTATTTGCTCACCCATTAAAAATAATAAGACTGAGGCTTATATGAAAACCATCCGATTTGTGATGCTGCTGAGCAGTGCCATGCTGGCCATAACGTTGCTGAGCGGTTGCGCGTCGATGGGCGTTGGCTCGCGTCCACTGTCTGAACTGACCCAAAACTACGCCAATAATGAATCGCAGTTTTTAGCGGTTGATGATCTGGTGATTCACTACCGCGACGAAGGCTTAAAGAATGGCCCGGTGCTGGTGTTACTGCACGGTGTGGCGTCGTCACTGCATACCTGGGATGGCTGGGTCGAGCAGCTGGGCGATCGCTATCGTATTATCCGTATCGACTTGCCTGCCCATGGTCTGACGGGCCCCGACCCGGAGCTGGATCGTTATGAAATCAATTATATGGTCGATAAGTTGGATAAGTTCCTGAACCGGCTGAACATTGATGAAATGTATCTGGCGGGCAATTCGCTGGGAGGCTATATCTCCTGGAATTATGCGTTGCACCGGCCAGACCGGGTGAAAAAGCTGGTTCTGATCGACTCCGCCGGTTACCCACAAGACATGCCTTTTATCATGAGTTTTACCGCCACGCCGGTGATTGGTGAAATCAGCACATTAGTATTCCCACGCTTTATGCTGGCTAGCAATCTTGAAGAAGCCTACGGCGATGATGACAAAGTCAGCGACGAACTGGTGAAGCGTTATCACGACTTAACACTGCGCCCGGGGAATCGTGAAGGCCTGGTGGCGGTGTTCCGTACCATGGCTGAGCAGAGTGAGAATCCGAACCTGGCTGACCGGGTAAAAGAACTGCAACCGCCGGTTTTATTGATGTGGGGCGAAGAAGATCTGTGGGTACCTCTTGAGATTATGGAGAAATTCCGTGAAGATCTGCCATCCGCTCAGGTAGTTACTTATGAAGGTGTTGGTCATATGCCAATGGAAGAGCTGCCGGTGCAAAGTGCCCGGGATGCTTCTGGCTTCCTGCTGCAATAAATGATCAAACAACAGGTGCATCCCATCATGCGGTGTACCTGTTAAACCTCAGAGGAAAAACCCGGTGAGCAGTATCGTCTGGTACGACTATGAAACATTTGGTGCCAGCCCCGCCTGGGACCGTCCGGCACAATTTGCCGCCATTCGCACCGATGAAAATCTGAACGAAATAGAAGCGCCGATTGAGCTGTTCTGCAAGCCCTCTGATGACTACCTGCCGCATCCTCAGGCGGTATTAATTACCGGCATCACCCCACAAGACTGCCAGCAAAAAGGCATTCCGGAAACCGACTTTATTCGCCAGATTAACGAGGTGTTCAGTGTGCCTGGCACTTGCAGTGCCGGTTATAACAGCATCCGTTTCGACGATGAAGTCACACGTTATAGCCTGTACCGTAACTTTTATGACCCTTATGCCCGTGAATGGCAGGGTGGTAACAGCCGCTGGGATTTACTCGATGTGGTGCGTTGTGCTTATGCTTTGCGCCCGGATGGTATCGAGTGGCCCAAACACGAAGATGGTCGTACCAGTTTTAAACTGGAACATTTAACCGCGGCCAATGGCCTTGATCATGGCAGTGCTCACGATGCGGTATCGGATGTGCGTGCCACCATTGCACTGGCACGACTGGTCAAAGAAAAACAACCTAAGTTATTCGATTATTTATTTCATCAACGCAGCAAACAACGTATTGCTGAACTGATTGATGTACAAAACCATAAACCTCTGATGCATGTGTCGGGCATGTTTCCGGTAGAGCAGGGGTGTATGGCGGTGGTGGTGCCTTTGTGCTGGCACCCAAGCAATAAAAACAGCGTGATTGTGTACGATTTACATCAGGACCCAACGCCACTGTTTGAGTTAACCCCGGAGCAGATTCAGCAACGGGTATTTGTGAAAAATGATGAACTCCCCGAAGGTGTTACCCGCTTACCACTAAAAGAAATTCATATTAATAAATCCCCGGTACTGGCTCCGGCAAAAACCTTAACGCCGGATCAGGCTGAACGCTGGAATTTATCCGGTGATACATTACGCCAGCACCTGGGGCTGATTAAAAATGGCGCAGATTTAACCGCAAAATTGCATCAGGTATTTTCCGGTAAGGAATTTGCGGCTGCTAAAGATGTGGATGCACGTTTATACGATGGCTTTTTCTCGGCTCAGGATAAGAGCGCGATGAACGATCTGCACCGGTTATCCGATTGGGATTTAGCCGACTGGCCAGCCCCTTTTGCGGATGCCCGTGGTGAAGAAATGTTGTTCCGTTATCGTGCCCGAAATTACCCGGATACGCTGAATGAAGATGAACGCGAACGCTGGGAGCAACACCGCCAGGCACGCTTATTACAAGGTATTCCCGATTCACCATTATTAAATTACGAACAGTTCGCGCGTGAATTACAACAAGCAGCACAACAGGTGATGGATGATCCGGTTAAATTGCAGTGGGTTCAGGATCTGCAGCTGTATGCCGAGTCGATTTACCCGTATAGCGATTATTGATGTTTTTCAGCTAATTTATTAGCCCGATATTCACCCGGGGTCATGCCATGCCATTTGCGGAAGGCGCGGTGAAAGGTGCTGGCTTCGGTAAAGCCCAGGCGCTCGGCAATATCACGAATGCTGGCATCGGGTTGTGCCAGCATCAGGCTGGCTTCTTCCATACGGCATTCATCTTTTAATTTCTGATATGAGGTTTGTTCATCACTTAAGCGGCGACGCAGGGTGGCACCGGAGACCGTGAGTAATTCGGCGGCATCGTTCAGCGATGGCAAATCTTCCATCGCATATTGGCGAAACAACTGACGCAAGCGCCCGGTCATGCTCTCGTGCGGATTCGGGCGAGCTAGAAAATCAGCCGGTGAGGTCTGTAAAAATGCATACAGCGAAGCCGGTGTCTGACTCACGGGCAGGGACAACACCCGGGTTGGGATTTGCAGGTAAGTTTCGTTTTGAGAAAACTTAACCGGGGTGGCAAACAGCACCTGATACAGTTCAGCGTGTAGCGGTGGTGGGTAACTGCAATTAACCGATAACAGCGGAATGCCCTGACCGACCAGCCAGCTGAAGAGCCGGTGCCAGATGGCTAATAAGGATTCACATAAAAAATGATCGGGGTCGTATTCCGGGCGATGTTCGATATAGATATTGCTGAGGCGTTTGCCTTTTTCCAGACGGATATTCGGAGCGCCATCAAATAACGCATAAAACGCCTGAGCGCGATGCAGGGCATGCTCCAGCGACGAGCAGTTAATGATGGCTTTGCACATCATACTGAAGGTGCCAAAGTGTGAGCGTACCGGAGCCAGCCCCATAAATTCATCGTCACAGCGACGCCAGATGCAGGAGAGTAGACGGGCGTAATCATCGCCGTTAATGGCGTATTGCCCGGAATTTAATTCCTCCGGGTCAAGACCCGCACTGAGCCAGAGGTCCCGACGGTTAAACCCCAGAGATTCAACACCGCGCAACGGTGCTTCGATAAAGGCAACAGGAATGGTAGGGCGGGGTGATGACATGGGTGACCAATTTGCGAACAACTTAGTCTAAATTGTCAGCGAAAAGGTCACTCAAATCAAGGTCAGGATTTACGCATGCTGGGGTGGTAGAGGGTGGTTTGATTACCGCCTTGTTGTTTGGCATGTAGCAGTGCTTTATTCGCCGCCAGTAGCCAGTCGGTTTCGGTACTGAAATCCGCATCAAAGGCGGCCAGGCCAATGCTGGTGGTAATCTGAATCGGCTGATCTCCCTGGCGTACAATCAAGCCGTGAATAATGGTGCGGATGCGCTCGGCAAATTCCATGGCACTTTGGGCATCCGTATCCACCAGTAATACCGCAAATAAATCGCCACCAAAGCGACACGGTAAATCAGTTTGGCGCATGGTTTGTTGCAGTGAATCCGAAACGGTTTTTAACACCCGATCGCCTACCCGGTGACCATGTTGAGCATTGATGGCAGCCAGATTATCAATATCAAAAATAGCGATGCTGGATGGGTTACCCGAGCGTTTGCAACGTGCATGTTCACGCCGTACATCCTGCTCCCAGATCACCCGGTTGGGCAGTTCGGTCAGCTGGTCGACACTGTTCAGTTCCAGTAACGACTCATTGGCTGAGCGGGCATCTTCATGGTTCACCGCGACATCGGTCACGTCGTAAACAATGATGCAGATATGATCGACGGTTTTATCCACCGACTCCAGCGGGATAATGCTGGTGTTCTGATACATCATCGCAGTGCGCCCGGTAATTGGCCGGTAATTTTTGAATTTAAATAAATAAGGGCGCTGTTCCCAAATGGTGAAGGTACGGGTTTTTAGCTGAAAAACCGCTTCGGACTTTTGTTTAAACCAGTCTTGAGGAATTTCCGGGCATAGCTGAAATAAATTCTGATCTTTGGCATTTTGTGGGCTGACACCGCTGTGGCTTTCCATAAAGCCATTCCATAACTGGATGTTGTAGTTACGATCCAGCACCACCAGGCCGACATCGATATTCTGCAGAATATCCATTAACCAGTGAATGTCACCTATTCCGATATTGGCGTCGCTCATAAATTAATCCAGCAAAAAGTCGATCACGTTGTTGAGTTTTTCAACGGAATCTTCAGTGAATAACAGTAATAAATCACAGTCGATATTGACGTGTTCAAGGGTGTAGTGAATCTCAATGGCAAGGGTTTTGGTCCACTGATGATTACCACTTTTGAGAATATCGCTGGCCAGGCAATGTTGCCCTAACACCACCGGGTGTCCCTGATTAAAGTGGATTTCCAGTTGCTCACCAATGCCTTGAATACAGGCGCCGATTAATAACGAGCTGACGTCCATCAGCAATTCCAGCTCGGCTTCACGATCAAGGGCTTCTGGATTGTTCATGCCCGGATAATTCATCAGGGTGGCTAAATCAGCGAAGCTGGTGTCGTTGAACAGCAGCATGGCTTCACCAGCAATCCCGGCACCAATAAATCCCTGGCATACAGCGGATACGGCGGCGTCTGCTTCAGCATCCTGAATCGCCATATGTAATTCGCTATTTTCAATCAGATTCACTTTTGGTACTGGTAAAACAACGTAGGCATCCAGCAAACGAGCCAGACGATCTGCCGCCTGGCCCATGGCCACATTGGTCAGTTCCTGATAACAATCGCGTTGATCTTCGTTTAACGAAACAGAACTCATATCAGGCCTCAGTCAGAATGCCGTATTCGGCCAGAACCGTGCGGGCTTTGTCGGCGTCAATGGGCTTTTTGATAAACGCCATGGCCCCCAGTTTACGTACACGCTCCTGAGCGTCCGGCTGAATATCGCCGGAAACCACCAGTACCATGGCCGGTAAATCTTCCTTGCGGATCACTTCCAGTACACCGTAGCCATCCAGATTCGGCATGGTCAGGTCGAGAAACACCACTTCGCCATTGCCCTTACGAATCTGCTCCAGGCCTTCCAGCCCGTCTCCGGCAAAGCTGACGTCGATGTCCCACTCCGGCGGCAAGGCACGTTTCATTTGTTTGCGTGCGAAACTCGAATCGTCGCAAATCAATACTTTGGTTTTTTTGGTTGGGGTCGTCATAGCGGGTTTACAGCAGAGTTAAAAAATCTCCTTAAGTAATAGTTGCCTGGAAGCAAATGAGCAAATAATCGATAACATTTTATTGCGCTTTTATTTCTTGTCGTAGACCGCGACTAACTGGCGACTCAGGGCCAGAAGCACGCCATCCTGAGTGGCGATACGCGCTTCGGTATGGGCATAACCATCGTGTGCCTGGCGAATGTCTGCCTCGTAATTCAGGTATTCATCCGCCGCAATCGGGCGTGGCAGCTGGCTCAGTGGTGTGACAATTTCCAGATTCCAGGTGACGCTGGCACAGGGCGCCATACGTTTCATTTTTTGCAGCACGGTAGGGGGCCAGGAATCAATCAGAGCGATCAGATGTTCATCCTGTAATGGCCCGCTCTGATCGCGAAAGCGCATCAGGCCGTGAATATGATTCACCTTGCTGTTACTAAACGGCAGCTGGCCATCGTGATAAATAAAATCAATGTGTTGCACAAACTCCGGGGTCAGGCCTTTGATATAAGGCAGTGGCTTGCCAGCTTCTGGCAAGCGCTGCTCCATGGCCGGATGTTTAACTTCAATATCGCTGTCGCGCTGGTGTCCAAAGCAGGCGGTGATCATGGTGGCTACTTTTTCATTCTGAACCAGCTCAGCCTGCCAGTGGGCAGTGGATTTGCCACTGCGGATTTCGCGGCTGCTCAGCGCCCCGGGTTGATCACTCAATAGTGGGCCACAAAAAGCGATATTTATTGAACGTAATAATCCTGTATCCGGGGCATCGAGATTAATCTTTTTTAATAACAGCGCCGCCGACATACCACCAAAAATAGTACGCCCCTGACCCCAGCTGGCGTCGATGGTAATCTCATTGCAGGATGTCTTAACACTGGCCAGATAATCATCCAGAGTGCGTTGCGTGGGGAGGATATTCGCTGTTTTGTGGTCGTTGTCAGCGGTTTTATTATCATTGCTCGCCATGGTGATCTTCCGTTAAATAAAAAGCAGTGTACGTGTTTGATCTTAGTGTCAGCAATGGTCTGAGAAAAAATGCTACTCAGCTGCAACAGTTTGGTCATTGTCTATCATGGCTGTTCGGGTATAAGTTCGTCTCCATTGAGTCAGCAATTGTCTGACTGTGACCGAAAACTACAGGAAGCGTGATATGACTGAGCTTTCAATCAAGACCCGGGCCGAGCGGTTTCTCGCCACATTACAACATGCGCAGGTATTGGGGTTAACCGTGGTAGCGGCAACGCCCGACAGCATTGTGATGCGTTTGCCTTATCAGCCTCAGGTTATCGGCGATCCGGATAGCGGCACTTTACACGGTGGCAGCCTGACGACATTGGTGGATACCGCCAGTGGTACCGCAGTATTTTCCGTGTTGCCCGGTTTTGAGTTATGCCCAACGTTGGATTTACGGCTGGATTATATGCAGGGTGCCCACTCAGACTGTGATTTATTGGCCGTTGCCCGGGTGGTGCGTGTTGCCAGTCAGGTAGTATTTACTGAGTGTCGGGTGTACGAATGTGAACACACGGCGGAGTATTCATCCGCCAGTGAGCCGGATGGCAATCTGATTGCGAAATGTTCGGCCACCTTTGTGCGGATTGGTGCGGAGATGACCCCGGCTGATTTTCGCGCCCGGATCGAGTTGGGAGAGCAGGCATGAGCCAGAACGACAAAAAAACTGCTGAAACCCTGAGCTTTGCCGAAACCCTGAGCTTTGCTCAGCAACATGGCGACTTTCAGCCGGTGGTTGACCGCATCCCGTATGCCGGATTAATTGGCCTGCAGTTTCAGCGTTTGGGTAACGATGTGTTATTTCACTTACCCAAAAACGATAACAATATCGGCAATCCGATTTTACCGGCGATCCATGGTGGTGTGATTGGGGGATTTATGGAGTTGTCGGCATCCTTGCACCTGATGATGAATATGGACTGTGCCACCATTCCGAAGATGATTGATTTCTCGCTGGATTATTTACGTGCCGGGCGGCATCAGGATACCTACGCGGAATGTCAGGTCTGGCGTCAGGGTAATCGGGTGGCCAACGTGGCTATTAATGCCTGGCAAACCTCACGAGAAAATCCGATAGCCACCGCGCGAGCGCATTTTTTATTGTCTCGTTCGTAGCAGTTTTTATTGTCACGTTCGTGACTGGGCTAATAACCTGGCTCGTAACCAGATTTGTCTTTGCCTTCTGACAGATCTGGTACTGACAGCAACTGCTGGCTAAAATCCACTTTTTTATCTGGCGGAGATCTGTCTGTGCAATACCGTAAGTTAGGACGTACCAACCTTGATGTCAGCCTGATTGGCCTGGGCACCATGACCTGGGGGAAACAAAATACCCAGGCCGAAGGTTTTGAGCAGATGGATTATGCCTTAGAGCGCGGGATTAATTTTTTTGATACCGCAGAAATGTACGCCATTCCGCCATCTCCTGATACTTTCGGCACTACCGAAAGCATTATTGGTAACTGGTTTCAGGCACGTGGCAGCCGTGACAAGGTTATTCTTGCCAGCAAAATTACTGGCCCGGGGTTAGCCTGGATTCGTGATGGCGACATCATTAATCGAGACAATGTGATTCGCGCGCTGGAAGACAGCCTGACACGCTTAAAAACCGATTATATCGATTTATATCAGATGCACTGGCCGAACCGCGGTTCCTACCACTTTGGCAAAACCTGGGGCTTTGCTCCGGAATTTGATGCGCAACAAGAGCAGGATAATTTTCTCGAAGTATTAACCACCTATCAGGATTTAATTCAGCAGGGCAAAATCCGGCACGTGGGTTTATCCAACGAAACTGCCTGGGGAATGCAGAAATGGCTGCAACTGGCCGATCAGCATAACCTGCCGCGTATGGCCAGCATCCAAAATGAATATTCACTGTTATGTCGTTATTTTGAGCCCGACTTAAGTGAAATTGCTTTGGCTGAAGACTGTGGTTTATTAGCCTGGTCACCACTTACTCGCGGTATTATCAGTGGTAAATATTTAAACGGAGCGCAGCCTGAAGGTGCTCGTTTAACCATTGAAACCCGGGCAGAACATCGCAATGGCCCACAATTAGATGCTGCGGTTCAACGCTATATGGCGCTGGCCCAGGAGCATGATTTGGATGTGTGTCAGATGGCACTGGCGTTTGTGAACAGCAAGTCTTTTGTCACCTCGAATCTGATTGGGGCAACTGATATGACACAATTAAAAACCAATATTGACTCAATTGATGTGACGTTATCGGCTGAGGTATTGGCGGGGATTGAAGCCATTCGTCGTGACTATCCTGCAGTGTTTTAAAGCACAGCATAATTCAACGGCGTTTTAATCTATTTACTGCGCCAGTGTGTTATGTTCAGCGTTGCCTTATCAAAAGGAATGACTATGAGCACAATGAACTGGCGTCAGCTGTTATCGCCTCTCCGTTTTGGAGAGCCTCAGGGCACACTGGCCGTTGAATTGGGGCGTTCTCCTTTCCATAAAGATTACGATCGTATTATTTTCTCCTCGGCGTTCCGGCGGCTGGATCGTAAAACACAGGTTCATCCGCTGTCGGAAAATGATCATGTTCACAGCCGTTTAACCCACAGTCTGGAAGTGGGTTGTGTTGGTCGCTCTTTAGGAACCCGGGTCGGTGAAGCATTGTTAAATCAATCACCCGCCAGCCAACTACCCAGCCATATTACTCCCGCCGATATTGGCGCCATGGTTCAGGCCGCGTGCTTAGCGCACGATATTGGCAATCCGCCGTATGGTCATACTGGCGAAGATGCTATCCGTCATTGGTTTCAGGAACCAGAAAATGCGCATTTTCTCGACGGTTTAAGCGACGCCGAACAACAGGACTTAAAAACCTTTGAGGGCAATGCGCAGGGTTTACGAATAGTCACCCAGGTGGAATATCATCGCTTTCAGGGTGGAATGCGACTTACGTATGGGACGTTAGGCGCGTTTCTTAAATACCCGTGGACGTCGGATTATGTTGCCCGTGGTGAGCGCAAAAAATTTGGCTGTTATCAAACGGAGTTACCAATTTTACGGGAACTGGCCAATACCTTAGGTCTGATTCAGACTGGCCCAAATGCCTGGTGTCGTCACCCATTGGTGTATTTATTAGAAGCGGCAGACGATATTTGTTATGGCCTGATTGATCTTGAAGATGGCATCGAAATGGGGTTGCTGCGTTATCAGGAAGTAGAAGACTTGTTGCGTCCTTTGTTGGCTGACGATTGGGCGGCCAACAGTATCGATCTGGATCAGGCCGATAACGACCGGCGGCGCTTGCAAATGTTGCGCGGGCAGGTGATGGAAGCCATGGTGAATGCTGTGAGTCAGGCCTTTGTGCGACAACAGGAGGCGTTATTAGCCGGTACTTTACGTGGTGATCTGGTCGAATATTGCCACGGCCCGGTGGCCGATGTGGTGCAGGCGGCTAAAGATCTGGCACGGCAGCGTATTTTTAAAGACAGTCGGAAATTATCGGTCGAAATTGGCTCGTATTCGACCTTGGGTATTTTGTTAGAAGCGTTTTTAACAGCGGTGCGGGAACACAAAGAATCCGGCCAGGCGACGTTCCGTAATCAGCGTATTCTGGAATTAATGGGGAAATCGGCACCTAAACCCGACTGGAGTTTGTATCAGTCGTATATGCGTGCGATCGATTATATCTCAGGTATGACCGATAACTATGCGGCGGAATTAGCCCGGCAATTTTCAGGTTATCAGCCGCCGCAACGGGGCTGATAACTTGCCAGGTATTTTCTTAAAACGAATTATTTTCTCAAAGTACTTATTTCCTTAAAGTAAACTTGGCCACAATTTCCTGCAAACCATTGGAGAAAGACGCCAGCGCCTGGGCTACTTCCTGCCCTTGGTGGGCATTTTCTGAAGTCAGTTTATTCATGTCGGCAATTTTAATCAGGTTTTCATTCACTTCACTGACAGCACCGGATTGTTCAATCGACGCGCGGGAAATATCGCCCATAATCACCGATACCTGCTCAACCGACTCAACAATAGCCGACAGGCTTTCTGCCGAGGTTTGAGTAATTTCCGACCCAACCTGAGTTTTCTCAACCACAATTTTTACCAGCTCGGCGGTTTCATTCGCCGCTTGGGTACTTTGTGAGGCCAGTGTCCGGACTTCATCAGCAACCACGGCAAAACCACGGCCAGCTTCGCCAGCACGGGCGGCTTCAATGGCGGCATTTAATGCCAGCAAGTTGGTTTGTTCGGCAATCCCTTCAATTGCTACCAGAATGGAGGAAATATTATCGGTGGCGGCTTTAATATCTTCCATCGCCATCACCGCTTTACCCACCTGCTTTTTACCTTCGATGGCTGATTTTGCTGCTGCAACACCCAGGTTATCGGCTTCAGTAGTACGTTCGGCGGTATTGTCTGTCACCTTGCCCACTTCTAATAACGATACCGAAATGGATTCCAGCGCCTGTTGTGATTCATCGGAGTTGGCCGACATATGATCACTGGAAGAAAGGATTTTATTACTCTGCTCAACCAGGTTATTGGTATAACCACGGATATTATTAATGATGCCGGTCAGCCCTTCATTGGTTTTAATTAACGCGTGGCTGATTACGTCACTATTGTCTTGTGGCGTGACTTGTTGAGTTAAGTCACCTTCAGCAATATTTTTTAATCCCCGCACTAACACGTCATCCAGATAGCTGGCCAGTCTATCGAGGGATTTGGCCATCTGACCAATTTCATCGTTGCCACTGAGTTTAGGGCGCTGAGCGGTATGACCTAAGGCCAATTCATTCAGGAACTCGGTCATTTTGTTTACCGGTGAGGTAATGGATGCGCTAACGTACATCGCAACCAGTACAACAATGATGGCAGAAACCAGAGTGATGCCAATAATAATACTGGAGATATCACTCACGGCAGAAAACGCTTCTTTCTGGCTGATTTCTGACAAAAGTGCCCAGGTACTGTCTCCGAAGCGGATTGGGGTGTACGCCGTTAACACATCGGCACCAAGGTAACTGCGAGAGACAATAGTGCCTTGTTGGTTATTTAACGCGTTAACAATGGCGTCACTGTTTGCCTGATTGCCCTGTGCAAATGAATTCACCACCGAAAATTTGCCTGGATTCAGGTAAGAGTCTGAGCGCATTTGATAGTCTGCACCAACCAGATAGTTCTCGCCGGTTTCACCCATGCCAGAGCGTTGTGCTGTGATGTTATTAATCATATCTCGGGACAGTTGCAGCACAATAACCGCCACCACTTCCTGTTTCAGGTTGAGTACTGGTGCGGCAATAAAAGCAACCGGCTCGTTATTCTGGAACGGATAACGCTGGTAATCCTGATATTGCTTTTGTTTGCTGCTAACTACCTTGTTCCAGATGCTTGCTAAGGGGTTGTTGGATACAGTTTTCAGGTTTAAGCCAAAGTCTTCATTTTTCTGGCTGCTGTAAATAACATGGCCACTGTCTGCAGTGATCACAAGCGCATCACTGTAGCCTTTGGTATCTGCAAAGCTTTTAATGGTATCGCCTTTATCAGCCCATAATTCCTGATACTCAAAGGTTGCGGTATTAATGCGCTGATCCGGCGTTGTTTCTTCGCGCTTTAAATACACTTTCGCTGCCCGGTAGAGTGATTTGACTTCATTGCTGTTAGCCAATAAATCAACATCCTGATCGGCATTGTTCAGGTAATTCTCAATCTGATTCTGCATCACATCACGGGTGCCGGTCAGCTGTGAGAAAACATACTCTTTTAATGAATCACTGGAAATATAAAAGGAAGTAATCCCAATAATCAGTGCCGGAATAATGCCGATGGCAATCAGAATACTCATCAGGCGATATTTTAATGAAGAAAACATGGTGTAGCCTATTTGTATCAATCTTAATTATTGAATTGGGTCGGTTTTATTTAACCGACCAGTGCTGATCGGTAATTTCTACTTCCCAGAGAGGGATGGTCGCCATTTTATAGGGGGTGAAATGCACTTCCTGATTAACCGCCATTACTTTTTTCGGCGCAGGTACAAACAACATATAAGCATTATCGTAAGCGCGTTGCATAATCTGGCGGATAGATTGTGTTGATGCCGGCGTATTCAGTGTCTCCGTCAGCATAGTATCGATGTAGGCATTCATAGTTGGGTCCGGAGAAATGGTGCTCCAGACACTGTCAGTTTTATAAACAAAAAAGGCAGACCATGGATGGTTGAAGTACCAGTCATCATCGCCCCACACCAACAGATCCCAGTCCATGGTATTTTTACCGGCATTGGTCGACAGCAGTTGTTCAAAAATAACGGTTTCATTGGAAGTGACTTCAAACTCAAGTTCGACACCCACTTTTCGTAAATCCCGGTCGATGGATTTCCACAGGAACATAAATCGCTCCTGAGTCAGTACTTTAAGTTTCAGACCTTTCAGGGTTTGTGTTAATTGCTGACGAATAGCTTTCGGGTTCTCAACCTCTGAGTAGGCTTTCAGCGACTGCGCTACCTTGCTGACCCCGGGAAAATTCGGAGAGGCCAGTGTTGGTTTACTTTCAGCAAAACCAAAAAATGAATTTTTAATAATCGCCTGTTGATCCAGCGCACGATTCAGAGCCTGGCGTATTTTTTTATCTTTTAATTTCGGGTTGCCGGTAATCATATTGATATGAATGGCAATATTGTCGTTGGAAGGACCACTGATCAGCTTTGAGTATGCCGAGGTCATTACTGATGCCACTTCGGTCACCGGAATTGGCATAATATCCAGCTGACCTTCGCTGTCCGTCACTTCTTCTAAGGCAATATCAGAATCCAGCTGGGTATAAACGGTTACTGTTTCAACGTTGATCTGGTCTTTGGCGTAATAGTTTGGGTTAGCGACCAGTACGGCTTTAGGGGTATTACGATCGCCTTCAATATAGCCTTCTTTAAGAATATAAGGGCCGGTGGCGTAAGGGCCGGGTTCTGCCAGATTCGGGCAGGTTGCTTTGCCATTCCAGCCGAATTTTTTCAGGTAGTCGGTTGTATAAAAATGCAGCCAGATCACATCATTGATAAACGAACCATATTTTCCTTTTAAATGAAAACGAACCGTATAGTCATCGATTTTTTCCGTTCTGTCGTAATACTCGTGAAATTTACTAAATAAAAACGGCGCTTTTTTAAAGTACGTCATATTTTCCAGCACGGCATCAGCATTAAACGGGCTGCCATCCTGAAACACCACGCCACGGCGTAACGAAAACTCATACTCTGTATCACTCAGCTGGCGGTAAGACGTCGCCAGATCATAATCCCAGTTTCTGTCGTTATTGGCGGGTTTCAGTAAGGCACCATTAATGGCATGAGAAACGTATAAGTACGGCAGACTGGGAACATACACCTTGATATGTGACCCCGGAGTGGGCGCCGCATTAGTATTGGATGCAACCAACAAGGCTAATAACAGAGGCTTTAATATGGATAGCAGGGGCGTTAAGCGCAAGAAAGAAACCATGACAATCTCATCAACAATTAATATCTGCGATTAACTGTAGCAGATCGTATGTGATTATCTGGTTATTTAATAAAAACTTGATCTCGGTAAAGAATTACACCGCTATTAGGTTGTTGGGCTGATTTTTCAGGTCATTTTGAGCGGCACGTTTTAATGTTCGTTTATGCCATTTTCGTTCTGACTTATTCAGGTGTTTAATCAGCATTTTACTTAGCTTTGGTACCAGAGCGGGTGGCAGGTCATGGCCCATTCCCTGAATAATTTTTAATTTGGCCTTACGAATGGCTGCCGCAGTATCAGCACCCATACGCGCTGGGATTAGTGGATCATCGGAACCATGAATCACAAGAGTCGGTACTTTGATTTTTTGCAGCAAATGACGACGATCTCCGGCGGCGGTAATCGCAACCAGCTGGCGTTTAAAGCCACACGGCGAACCGGCCCGGTCAAAACTGGTTTCTGCCAGCTGGCGTAATTCCATTTCATCCATCGGGTAGGCGGGAGAGCCAATCAGGCGGTTCATCCGCATGGTGTAACGAACGGATGCCTCGCGATTAAACGGCGTCGGCCGCTTGGCTAACTGCAGCAACACTTTCAGGTTGGGATCGGGTAACCCGGGTGCCCGGCCTGCTGACATAATCGACGTCAGGCTGCGTACCCGTTTGCGTTTGGTGGCGGCCAGAATCTGAGCGATCATGCCACCCATTGACGCGCCGATCAGGTGGGCGTTATCCAGTTGCAATTGGTCCAGCAGGGCCAGTACATCACGGCTCATATCATGCAGGGTATAGGGTACGTCGGCCTGACGCTGCATTTTTTGTTGCAGCCAGGTTTTTAACAGGCTGGGTGAGCCCTGATCATTCAGATGAGTCGAATCTCCGACATCACGATTATCAAAGCGCACCACATAATATCCGGCTCCTGCCAGTCGCTGGCACAGCTCATCAGGCCAGACCCGCATTTGGGCACCTAAGCCCATAATCAGAATGACAGCCGGATGCTGGCTCAGGCCAAAGGTTTCGTAGACGAGTTGGATACCATCAGGTGTCTGGAATTGAGTCATGGTCTTTTTATGGGTTAGCCGTTATCAGAAACTCAGTAATAAAGAGTCTAGCTGCTCGCGTAAAGAAGGTCAGGGGGTTAGAATGCCGGACTTTATTATGACTTGTTATAAGAAAACGCTATGGATATCGATTTTCCTCTGATTCTGATGATCGCCACCCTGGCTACCGGTCTGATTGCGCTGCTGGATGTTCTCTGGTTTAAGAAGCAACGTCTGGCCCGTGTCGCCGAGCTGGAAGAGCGTATGGCGACGGCCGATGAACTGGCAGCCGCTGAAAAAGAGCCCTTTATTATTGAACAAGGCAAATCCTTCTTCCCGGTTCTGGCAGTAGTGTTTGTATTGCGCTCCTTTATTGCCGAACCGTTTCAGATTCCATCTGGTTCGATGGAGCCAGGGCTGGTAAAAGGCGATTTTATTCTGGTCAGTAAATTCCATTATGGTCTGCGTATGCCGGTGTTTGGCAACACGCTGGTACCCATCGACCTGCCGGAACGAGGCGATGTGATGGTGTTTTTCCCGCCGAATGATCCACGCTACTTTATTAAACGTGTGATTGGTCTGCCGGGTGATACCATTGAATATCGTAACAAACAGCTGACCATCAATGGCAAACGCATCGATACTCAGGAGCTGGGTGGTGAGCCACCGTATAACCCACGTAAATATCTGGCGCAGGAATCACTGGATGCTGCTGATGCTCCAATTCAGTGGGTAGTGGGAGTGGATCGCCGCTCTAACCAAAAAGTGATCTGGGCTGGCCCGGAAGGGGAGTGGCAAGTTCCACAAGGCCATTATTTTATGATGGGCGATAACCGTGGTAACAGTCATGACAGTCGAGGCTGGGGTTTTGTGCCAGAAGAAAATATTGTTGGCAAAGCGGTAGCCGTTTGGATGCATTGGGAAAACTGGAGCGATATTCCGTCATTCAGCCGTAATAAATGGATCGACTGAACTACTCAGATGAACTACTCAGAGTTGCCTATACTCAAGGGTAAACAGGGAGCACTGTATGTTTACCACCAACTCCAGAGCTGCGCAGCAAGCGCGGCTCGCCCGTCAAGCCGCCAGCGGCGATCATAAAGCAGGCAAAAAACCGTGTAAGTTCTGTCAGCGCAGCCGCTGGTTGATGGTGATTACCATGCTGATTGTACTGACATCAGTTTCCATTCTGCATACTCCCTGATATGGAATTATTGAAAAAGGCAGAAAGGATAAAAATTTTCTGCCTTTTTAACCAATTGATACTGGATATTTAACGCCAACTGCCTAAAATGCCGCTCGTTCTGTTACGAGTGCTATTTCATGACACTGACCCGACAAGTAAAAGGTCTGGCGGCTGACTTTCTCGATCGTATGGTACCGGTTAAACCGTTGCAGCGATCGCAAGACGAGCAACATCGGCTGGATCGTGCGTCGCGTAAAATGCACCTGTATTTCTGCCGCACTTGTCCTTCCTCTATCGAAATCAAACGCCATTGTGAAAAACTCGGCCTGCGGGTGGTGGAAAAAGACGTGATTCGTGTTAACGCCTATCGCAATGAGCTGGTAAACGGTGGTGGCGCGCCGCGGGTTCCCTGTTTGCGTATCGACGACGAGCAGCAAGGCCGCTGGTTGTATAGCCGCGAAGCCATTCTGGACTATCTGAATCAGCGCTTCTGATTACGACCTTTCTGGCACTGCCTTCCTGATTGCTTTCTTGTTTACAATACACGCTGATTCTTTTGAGTGTATTGCCTGTTATGCCCCTGCTTACGTCTTCATACCGCCCACCCCGGGGCTTTGCCAACGGCTATGTTCAGAGCATTTATCCAACTTTATTCCGTAATCTTGATCTGCCTGGCCTGAAGCGCGAGCGGCTGGAGTTGGATGACGGTGATTTTCTTGACCTCGACTGGTCGCTTTGTCGCGAGGGTCGAACATCATCACTGGTTATTGTGTCGCATGGGCTGGAAGGCCACTCACGCCGACCTTATGTATTGGGAACTTTACGTCAGGCAAACCGCGAAGGGTTGGATGCGCTGGCGTGGAACTTCCGCAGCTGCAGTGGCGAACCCAATCGTTTGCCACGTATGTATCACAGCGGTGCGACAGACGATCTGCATCGTGTGGTCTGCCATGCGCTGCAGCAAGGCTATCAGCGCGTTCATCTGGTGGGGTTTTCGATGGGCGGTAACCTCAGCTTGTTATATGCCGGGCGTGATGCGCATATGCCGCAAGCGGTTGCTTCGGTCAGTGGCTTTTCAGTTCCCTGTGACTTAAAAGGCAGTGCTAACCAACTGGCAGGTCGCCGCAATCGTATCTTTATGTGGCGTTTTCTGCGTGACCTGCGGGTGAAGGTGGAACAAAAGGCGCAACGTTTTCCGGATCGGGTGTCCGCTGATGGTTACCCACAAATCCGCACATTCCGCCAGTTTGATGATCGTTATACGGCGCCGTTACATGGCTTTAAAGACGCTCTGGATTACTGGCAGCAGTCCAGCTGTTTGTCTTATTTATCACAGCTTAAGATTCCGGCGTTATTGGTGAATGCTGATAACGATCCGTTTTTATCGGCCGCTTGTTATCCCAGAGCCATGGCGCGCCAGCATGATTATCTGCATCTGGAAGTGCCTGACAGCGGTGGTCACGTTGGTTTTATTGAGCGCAGTACGGATCAGACCTACTGGATGGAAAAGCGAGCGCTGGCGTTTGTGAAACAGGTGGATGGTTAAAGTAACCAGAGTGTTAAAAAACGGTAACTTCGGGTTTCAGATGTATGGAGGTGATGAGCGTCAAAAACTCATCGTTCATTTTTTTGACGTGGCTGAATGATGCCTGAGTCACTTTTTTGCTTTGTTGTAGGTCTTTGTTAAAACGGGCTTTCAGTAAACAAAGGTTATCTACGCTTCAGATAGTGAAATATCGGAAGCGTGGTCATGTTTGTTGTTCTTCTTATCCTTGTTTTATTACTGCCACTGGGTGCTGAAGCATCCGTACAGCCACTGTCTCAGCGCGTACAGATTACTCTGTCCGATGGCCAACAGTGGTGGGTAACCACTCAGGGCAATCAGGATAACCTCTGGGTTGAAACCGATGAGGGCGAGCTGCTGGTTGAACAGCAAGGTTACTGGTTTTATGCCCAACGTGATGATCAGGGCCGGGTTATCTCCACCGGTGAAGCGGTTGTTGCTGGTGTTGTCGTTAAAAACCTGGCAACTAAAGACCTGCGAGCTCAGGCCCATTCACACACACTGTCACGCACTGTACAGCTGGCTCAGTCAGAGCGCACTCCTTATCGTTTTACCGCTGGCCAGTATCACCGTCAGCCGTTGCTGGTGGTTCGCGTTGCTTTTGCTGATCAGGATTTCCGTTACAGCGACGCCGAGATTGCCCAGCGTATGTTCTCCGGTGAAGACAGCGTCACCGGTTACTTCCTTGAAAATTCCTACGATAACTTCGAAGTGGCGGCGGTTAACGAAAACCATGGCGCACTCAATGACGGTATTGTTTCGGTACGTTTAAACCGTAATCACCCTGATTTTGGCAATAGTTTCAGCACTCAGAGTCAGACTCTTGCCCGGGATGCGTTAGCGGCTCTGCCTCAGGATCTGAATCTGGCCGCTTATGATCGTAACGGTGACAGCTGGCTGGACCCCAGCGAGCTGGCTATCGTCTTTATGGTGGCAGGTTATGAGCAGGCATTTGCTGGTGCAGGCACCAGCCATCCTCGCGTCTGGGCACACAAAAGCAGCTTGTCTCAGGGCCGCTACGGCTCTGTGAATATTGGTGAATATGCCATGTTTGGTGAGCGCCACCAGGATCACCAGGCGACCATTGGTATTATCTGTCATGAACTGGGTCACCTGTTGTTCGACCTGCCGGATTTGTACGACCGTGGGGGTCAGAGTGCAGGTGTTGGCCGCTGGGGCTTGATGGGATTAGGCGGCTGGAATTCATCTGCTGGCCACGCCGGTAATAAGCCAGCTCATATGCTGGGCTGGAGTAAAGAGCAGGTGGGCTTTGTACAGCCAAATCAGGCGCAAGAAGGTTTTTCCAGCGTGCGTTTACGGGCCTTATCAGAAGCGGCTGATGTACTGGAAGTCTCTCTGGATGCCTACCGTCATGGTCAGCGTTTATTGTTGGAACATCGCCGTTTAAGTGATTTTGATGCGGGCCTGCCTGGGGAAGGCATTCTGTTGACCCGCATTGATGACCGCGTGGGTTACGGCCCGTTAGGTGGCCAGAATGACGACGTTAACCATCAGCTGGTGGGTGTAGAAGAAGCCGATGGTGGTCACGACCTGGATAATAATCTGAATCGTGGGGATGCCAATGATGTCTTCAGTTCATCTGAAAACAGCGTGGTTTTTTCAGCCGTCAGCCCGGCGCCAAGCGCCGAAGATAATGCGGTTGAGTTAGTACGCCTGCAAGCTGGTCTGGTCGCCGACATTGATTTGCGCATCAGTAACGCTGTGTATGGCAACAATATTGGCCTGGATGAAGTGGGCCCTAATGCGTCGTATCGGGTAGCGGATAGCGCTGCTCAGATTGTTATCCGCTTGCCAATTGATGACGCGATCACGGCTCTGGATGGCGTGGACTGGTTTGCTTTAGAGAATGGTGTTGTTGATATTGCTTTGTTCGCAGACAACCCTCAGTCCGGTGGTGCAGCGCTGATGGCGCAGGCCAACTATTCGGTTAGCCGCGGCTGGAACCGTTTAATGTTTGCCCAACGGTTGGAAAACCAGGATTACGACGAAGTTTATTTGCAGCTGTCAGTCAGAAGTCAGTCCGGCAATCTGACTCTGGCCATTGATGCTCAGGGTAATGCCAGTGGTGATACTGTGATTGAGGTGGGTCAGGGGTATCAGGTCGCCAATTTTGATGTGCCTGCGCGCTTGTTGGTAATGGCAAACAATGCTCCGCTGTCGGCAGATTCTGCTATCAGTACTGGTGGCAATAGTGGCTCTGATGCGGGTGTTATTGCTCCGGCCGACGATGGTCAGAATGCCGCGTCCTCTTCCGGTGGCGGCGGTGGTGGTGCAATCGCACTCTGGATGTTGCTGTTGTGCTTGGTTCCACGTATTCGACGGTTATAATGCGGCGCTGACTTTTCTGCCAGAGGGCAAGTTGTGGTTGCCGTTCGCAATGTGACTCAGCGTTATGGATTGTATATTGCCAGCATTATATTGATGCTGGCGCTGGGGTTATTAGAGCCCTGGTCTTCCCGGTGGCTGGAGTTTGATCGAAGCCTGATCAATCAGGGGCAGTGGTGGCGTTTGTTTACCGCCAGCTGGGTCCATCTTTCTGACAACCATCTGTTGGGTAATACCGCTGGTATGGCACTGTTTGCCTATATTGCCGGCCCGTCTCTGAATAACCGCTTGGGTATCTTCCTGCTGGCCTGGTGCATCAGTGTTGTGGGGGTTGGTTTGTATCTGTATGCCGGCTATCTGCAACGTTATGTGGGTATGTCCGGTGCTCTGCATGGTTTATTACTGGTTGCCCCCTTTCTTTCACCGTATTACAGCCGCCGGATGGCCTGGTTGTTTTTGCTTGTTATTGTTGGCAAATGCCTATGGGAACAATCACCGTTTTATAATGATATGGCGCTGCTGGATTATATTGGCGGGCGGGTCGAAACCAATTCACATCTATTAGGAGCTATTTCCGGCATTGCGTTTCTGGCCGTTATGAAATGGAAGCAGCCGGCGGTATTTAAATGAAGCAGAATAATCCCTGGAAAGTGCAGCAGAAACGGCTGATTTACGATAATCCGTGGATTCATGTCGAAGAACATCAGGTGCTTAACCCAGCCGGAAAGCCGGGGATTTATGGTACGGTATCGTTTAAGAATCGTGCCGTTGCCATTGTTCCTCTGGCCGAGAACGGCGATACCTGGCTGGTGGGCCAGTATCGTTATCCGCTGGACCAATACCACTGGGAAATACCCATGGGCGGGGCGCCCCATCATGAAGCCCCTGAGCAATGTGCGTTACGTGAACTGAAGGAAGAAACCGGTTTGTTGGCAAAGCAGCTGCAGCCTTTGTGTCATCTGCACCTAAGTAATTCCATTACCGACGAAGAGGCATTCGCCTTTGTGGCAACCGATTTACAGCAGGGTGAGACGGAATTTGAAGAAACGGAAGTGATTACCGTGCGCCGTTTGCCCTTCTCGGACGCTTTGGCGATGGCACTATCCGGGGAAATCACCGACGCGGTCAGTGTCGCTGCATTACAACGAGTCCGCCTGCTGGGCATTGCCTGATAGTGACCAGTGCCCGTTAACCATTCACAACCATCAATGGCCCGGATTTATGCAGCTGGCGGTATTGGGCCGGGCTCTGATTAATTTCTTTGATAAAAATACGATCCAACGTACGGCGTCCGGATAAACCAATCTGTAATGCGATCTGTTCAATGCTGTCGTTGGAATTGACCAGTAAACGCTTAGCGGTATCGATGCGTACATCGGTAATAATCTGTTTCAGTGAGGTCTGTTCTTTATGCAGATGGCGGTTCAGAGTGCGGGCACTGATATGAAAATAGTCGGCCACTTCCTGCTGGTTAGCATTCAGGCGAATTTTACTCTGGCTTAATGCTTTGCGAATGCGCTCAGCTAAGGAGCCGGAGCGAGCCAGTTTGCGATAGCGCTCTTCAACTTCGCGCTTCATCATTTTCAGAATGTGTGGGTTGGTATTATGCAACCCTTCATCTAACCACTTGCTGTTAAAATGAATCGCACATTCGGGGTTATTAAATTCTACCTGAGCACGCCAGGCACGCTCGTATTGTGAGCGGTATTGCGTCGCCGGGAAGGGCAGGGTAATGGCATTAATCTGTAACTCGCTGCCGCATAGCTGGCGTAACCAGTTCAGCAATGTGCTGATAATCACTTCAGTACGGTGACGCTCCGTTGTGCGAATATAGTCTTCAGACACCGGCAGTTTAACTTTGATGGTGTTATCCCGGGTGCGGGTTACCTGAATTTCCAACTGATCACTGAGCAGTGGCGAAAACTTCTCCAGATAATACAGAGCCTCGCGCAGGGTGTTGCAGCATAAAAACAGATGCTGCAGCTGGCAGCTGCTATGGGTATTAAAACGATGTGCCGGCTGGACGCATAAGGATTCGTCGCGGCTGCTGTGGATCAGCTGGGTAATCATCTGATCAGCATCGGCCTTATTAATCAGGCTATCCGGGTCGCGCATTTGTTTGATAACACGTTGCAGTGCATCGTTATGCTCATGGGTCTCGTTAAAAAAGGCCGATCCGGTTGCTTCCAGCAAAGGTCTGATTAACGCTGTCGATAAATAGCCTTGTTCCATTTTAAACGCCTGATTTTTATTTTTAGGTGATATTTTACACCCGGTTAATCCTGTATATCCGGTGTTGGGTAACAGCATGTTCGCCATATTCATGGCACTGTTTATAACAACGGGAATTACGAGCAATGGTCATGCCATTGGTCAAAGTACACAATTGTCTGATTTTATCGCATGCCTGGGTGACAAAATTTGTCGGTTGTTACCTATTGTAGCAGCTGCGTGACACGCATCTACACGAAGCGCATGGTTAGCTGCCTTTTCTGGAAAAGCCGGCAATGAGGTAATACTCTGCCGGTTGATACGATATGGCTAAAAAGAATAAACGCTTGTTTATTAAAGTTAAATGATGACGCATATGATCTTTGTTTTAGTGTGAAGGTGATCACAAAAAGCATTTTTCAGGGATCGTGGCTTCAGTAAGAGCCTTCCTGTATGACACCGCGTAAATAACACTGCAGCCGTTCAGCATCAGCAACATAAAACTGACCGCTCAGGTCAGGGTCGGTGAACAGACACACTTTCGACGGTAAGAAAACCGGCTGCTTAAATTCAACATCCAGAGTACAGGCTTCGCTGTCAGGCTGAGGATATAACGTCGCAGCCAGTCGTGCTTTGCTCCACATACCATGTGCAATATGGCGTTTAAATCCCAATAATTTGGCTGAAGCTGGCCACAGATGAATCGGATTAGAGTCTCCCGAGACTTTAGCGTAACGTCTTCCCAGATCTTCAGGCAGTGACCACTGACTGTGTAAAGCGTAATGGGGAGGGAGCGGTTCTCTGGTTCTCTTCTGTTCCGCTGCCTTGCCATTTGAGTTGTTGCTGTTTGTGCTGCTGCGCAGGCGAGCCAGATTGGTGCTGACGGATTGCCAGACTAACTCACCAGCACTACAGACTTGTGAGGTGATATCAAATTCCAGCCCTTTAGCGGTGTTACGCTGGCCTGAAAGCACACAATAAATGGACAGAGTTTCGTGTGGCTGGATGCCACGGTATTGAGTGATTCGGTTGCGTATGTGTACCAGCCCGATGAGTGCCAGAGGAAAGCGTTTGTGCAGCATCAGCTCCATATGCAGCGGAAACGCCAACATATGCGGATAGGTAATTGGCAACGTCGATAAAGAAGCGTTAAAACCACACAGCTCAGCATAAGCTTTTACATGATGGACGTCTGGCATTACGTGGCTCTGCAACGCTGCTAATGCCGGCAACGAATTCTGAGATGAAGGCTTTTGCCGGTGAAGCAGAGCACGCAGATATTGGCCGGGTAATGACGGTGTTTCGCGAAAAAGAAGAGGGCTGACAGGATCCATCATGATCCACTCCGGTAACAAACGGGATGAGCGGATCAGTGTAAGTTGCTTTTTCGTTAACCCATTGGCAGCACTTTTGGTCGTTGCGTCAGAAAGGTCAATAACACTTGCAGCCGTGCTTTGATCTGGCAAAATCCGCTGATACTCCTGAGGAAATTCAAACACTTATGTCCAGTGGAATAGCAGAATTACGTGACTCCGGCATTATGATTCAGCTGGCGTATCAGGCCATGCAGAAGATGGATCTGGATGTTGCCACTATCGCAAAGCGGCTGGGAATCACCCCGGAATTAATTTCAGACCGGCACGCCCGTACTCCTCATGCGGCGCAAACGTTATTCTGGCAAGTGTTGGAAGATGTCAGTCAGGATAGCGATATTGGCCTGCATTTAGGCGAACACCTGCCTGTGTATCAGGGGCAGGTACTGCAATATTTGTTTTTATCCAGCCCAACCTTTGGTGATGGCTTAAGCCGCTCACTGAACTATCAGCGGCTGTTGAGTGACGCCTCCCAATCCAGCATGGAAGAGGCCGGAGATCAGGTGTATATCCGGGTTGGAACCGCAACCGATCTGACCTCATCGTTGCGGCATTTGTCGGAATGTATGGTGTTGGGGCTGATCCAGTTTTTCCAGTATGTGACCGATGGAGCGTTTGTCGCGTCTCATATCCATTTCTCCCATCCGGCACCGGGTTCTGACCAGGAGCATCAGCGCATTTATCAGTGCCCGGTTACCTTTGCACAAAAGGAAGTCAGGATTTATTTCGACCGGCGCTTGCTGGCGCAGCCGTCTTCCCATGCGGAACCGGAATTGTTGCAGTTACACGAAAAGCTTGCCAGTGAACACGTTGCCAAACTGGAACGCCGGGATATTGTCTCCGGAGTTTATAAAGTATTTGGTGAAATACTGGAGACCGGTGAAGTCAGCCTTGATGCCGTGGCAGCACGCTTGGCGATCAAGCCTCGCACATTGCGGACCCGGCTGTCGGAAGCAGATACTAATTTTAATCAGTTACTGGCGAATTACCGCTGCAATCTGGCAAAGCGCTTATTAGCCAGAACCGATGAAAGCATCGATGAAATTGTCTATCTGACCGGTTTCTCCGAGCCCAGTACCTTTTACCGGGCCTTTAAGCGCTGGACACAACAAACTCCGGTGGAATATCGAAATCAGCGGCAGCAGCGTTAAGAAGGTTGGGGGCACGGATCTGTCAGGGAGGCTGGATTGGTGACGATTGTTCAAAGAACTGTTTATTTTTTAACCTTTATTTTCTCCTGATGAAGGGCCAAGGTAATAGCACCTCTAAGCAAGAACCGTATTTCTAACAATAACTCTACGACACTCCGAGGTGCCTATGTCTGGCGAAAAGTTATCTCTGATAAAACCGTTAGTGAATCATCTGACTGAATCCGGCGACACCAACAGCTGGCGTACTGAGCTGGTTCATGCCGGGATTATGACTCTGGAAGAGAGCATGGCACTGGATGCTAATGCCTGTCGCGCGGCCTTTAAAGCCATGAAAATGACTCAGCTGATGTACGCTTCCACTCAGGATGTGCTGGATGAGCTAGAAAATCATCAGGTGAGTTGGTCGGTGGATCTGAACGATGACTTCCAGCAGGGTGCTATTTGTTATTGAGCCAGTTTATAAGCTCTGACTCATATTTGAAAAAGCCGCAAAACTGCGGCTTTTTTCGTTAAAGAATGGCTGTTGCCGGCCGATAACCAGCCAATAGAAACGCATTTCGGAGGCCTGCTATGACCATCTCCCTTAATCCCAGTCAATTTGGCTTTCTCAAGCCAGATAACGCTCAGGTCGGCAATCGTGATCAGGCTTCCTCCTCCCCGGGCAATGC
Source organism: Bacterioplanoides sp. (assembly GCF_965226395.1). Classification (GTDB taxonomy): domain Bacteria; phylum Pseudomonadota; class Gammaproteobacteria; order Pseudomonadales; family Oceanobacteraceae; genus Bacterioplanoides. The sequence goes on from NZ_OZ245358.1 coordinate 2,972,536, forward strand.
CGTACAAAAGCCAAGCACAACAGAGGCACGTGAAGTTGCCCGCTCTGATCGTCAGTCAGCCCAGCAAACTGCCGATAATATGCTGGAATTTATTGGCCGGGATATTGAACGTCTGCGCGCTGCCGGTGCCTCGGAAGAACGTATTGCTGAACGCGTCGCCGCAGCACGGGAAGGGGTTGCCAAAGGGTATGCCGAAGGTGAGTCTATTTTACAGGGACGTGGGCTATTAAATGACGACCTGCAGCGTGAGCTGGATGCCGGGCGCAGCCTGATCGAAGACGGGCTTGATCGTCTGGCGGCCGGGGAATCGTTGCGGCCGCCTGAACCTTTGTCTCAGGCGGAGCGCTCAGAGCAGCCGAGAGCATTTGCCGGTCAATCTCAGTTAAGTGTAGCCAACAGCCTGTCACTGGAAGTCTTTACCCGGGATGGTGATAAAGTGACGGTGTCGTTCAGTCAGTCTGAGTCGCGTTCAGCTTCATTTGCGCCGGGTCAGTTAAATCTTAGCAGTAGCAGTCAGTCCGGTTATGAATTATCCGTTGAAGGTAATCTCGACGAAGATGAAAGGGAGGCACTGACCAGCTTGTTCGATTCCGTGCAGGATCTGAGTGAACGCTTCTTTAGCGGAGACCTGGGCGGTGCACTGGAGCAGGCATTCGAATTAGGGTTTGATGGTAATGAACTGGCGTCTCTGAGTCTCAATCTGACCCAGCAGACCTTTGCTTCATCGACTCGTGCCTATTCCGATATTCAGCCGCAATTACCGACCGAACAACTGGAAAGTTTAAAAGCACCACTGGCCTCTTATGTCGATGCTTATGTGGCCGCCATTGATAAAGCCTCAGCCTTACCGAAACCGCAGGATACTTTGCAACAACTGGTGAATCAGTTATTGCCGGAAGAAGAGCGGTTAGACATCTTTAATCAATTCAATCAGGGCCTTGAAGCAGCCACACAACTGGCCGGATTATTTAATCAGAGTCCAGGCACCTCTGCTTAATCCGGTTGTTATTCATTCCGCATAAATAACCACGTCTTCCGTAAGATTATCGCTATAATGTAGAGGTTTTTCGGAGGAGTGGTATGTCTTACGTTTTATTCAGTACCGAAGCGTGTCATCTGTGTGAGCTTGCCCAGCAGGTCATTATTGATGTTGCCGCTAACCAGGCGGTGGATGTTTATATTGAAGACATCAGTGAGTCGGAAACACTGGTTGAACGTTATGGCAACCGGATTCCGGTATTAAAAGATGAGGTGAATGGCCGGGAATTAGACTGGCCATTTACCCACTCAGAATTATCGGCCTGGCTTGAGGCCTGTTAACAGGCTTAAAGCCTCAAAAGGAGAATGTTATGCGTTTAATCGTTACCGCTTTGGCTCTGCTGAGTCTGGTTGGTTGTGCGTCCAGTCAATTATCACCAACCGGTGAAGCGGTGTATTACGCTCTGCAAACGGATACCAGCTTACGCAGCTGGGTGGATGCCTGTAAGGACGTTAGTCCGTCGGCAAAACAACAGGCGCTGACAACTCAGCAAAACTGGTGGAAACGCAACGGCGCATTTGTTGAAAGTGCCGATTTTGGTCTGACTCACGACATTATCACTGTGACCGATGACCGTGCAGAAACCGGTGCCCGTATGGCGATGGCCATTACCTGGCAGGTGGTGGAAACGGCTGAGCAGGAAGTGTCTGAACTGATGCAAAACAGCAGTGATAAAGACAGTTTATGTGAAGGTATTCTGGCGCAATACAATGACGGTGAGCGCGATTTGCGTGGCAACGAAACTTTATACAACAGTCTGGTGGGGTTACAGCGACGTGCTCAGAATGGTGCGGATGACCTGAAAATAAAACAGGCATCAGTGCAGGCTCGTACCGGCAAAGTGTATGGTCGTTCATTTTACGTGGTAGAAAAAATGACCAAGCGCGAAGGCTGCCCGGGTGCGAAAGTACAATTACTGAAAAATGACTGGCCTCATGAAGTGTATGATGCCCGCTGTCCGGATGGCAGTTATCTGTTAGCGCGTTGTGAATGGGGTAACTGTTTAATCGCAGACTAATGTTTTGATAAACATTAAACCCTACAAAAACAGCCTCACTTGAGGCTGTTTTTGTATCTGGCAGTTGCTGGTTTGGGTTGTTGGTTTTAGCTGGGGTTAAGAAGGTAGTCAGTCGGTGCTGGTTACGATCAAGCCGCGATTCTTTTCCAGTATGCCTTCACCAATGCCTTTGACTAATATCAGTTCATCAACTGAGCTGAAGTTCCCCATATTCTCTCGGTAAGAGACAATGGCTTCTGCTTTGGATTTGCCAATACCATCCAGCTCGGCTAATTCCTCGGCGCTGGCGGTATTAATGTTAATTGATAGCGGAGCGGGACTTGAGGGCTCTGTATTTTCAGCCTGCGAGAGTGGCGTTAAAGCTAACGTGGCAGCTGTGATGAATGTTGTTATCCATTTCATAATCTTTTCCCTGTCGTTATTTAAGAAAATGCCTGGCGGATCAGAGCATAACTTGACGCTAACAAGGCTTTAAAAAAGAAAAAATCCGGGAAAAGCACTAATTTAATCAGCGCTTTTCTCGGATTTCGGTATGAATAAAACGGGCTTCAGCTACGAAACAATCAGCTTTTAGTTTTTTTAGCGGCTGGCTTTTTCGCTGCCGTTTTCTTTTTTGGAGCGGCTTTTTTCTTCTCGGTAATGACCCAGGCGCTATCGACAAAATGCGCAGTCCAGCCGGTGGCTTTGCCTTCGGCATTTTCGGTCATAACGTATTGTTCTTTGGTCTTACGACTGTAACGAATGACACTCGGGTTACCATCGCTGTCAGCACGAGGGGCATCCAGCAGATAGTGATACTTCTGTGGTAATTCGGCCTGATGCGATAACAACTCTGCCACTTGTGGTGCACGGGTTTCGCGATTTTTCGGGAACTGGCTGGCGGCTAAAAATAAACCAGCGGCACCGTCACGTAACACGTAGGTGTCTTCCACTTTCTGGCAAGCCAGCTCCGGCATCGGAATCGGATCCATTTTTGGCGGCGCAGCCTCACCACTTTTCAGCAGTTTGCGGGTGTTTTTGCACTCGTCGTTGGTGCAGCCAAAATACTTACCAAAGCGGCCGGATTTCAGCTGCATCTCGCTGCTGCAACGATCACATTCCAGTGTTGGGCCGTCGTAACCTTTGATCTTGAACTGACCTTGTTCCACTTCGAAACCTGAGCAGTCCGGGTTGTTACCACAAATGTGCACTTTGCGGGTTTCGTCTAATAAATAGCTGTCCATTGCGGCATCACAAATCTTGCAACGGCGCTTGTCCATCAGACGACGGCTTTCCGCTTCTTCATCTTCATCGGCGGTGATGGCTTCATCACCCGGAATCAGATTCAGCGTTTGAGTACAGCGCTCTTTGGGTGGCAGGCTGTAGCCGGAGCAACCGAGGAATACCCCGGTTGAGCCGGTGCGAATTTGCATATTGCGGGAACACTTAGGACAGTCAATGTCGGTATCGACCGGCGAATTCGGGCGCATGCCTTCATCGCTGCCCGCCACATCCAGCTGGTTCTGGAAGTCGTTGTAGAAATTATCCAGTACCTGAGTCCAGTTGATATCGCCATCGGCAATATCATCCAGCTTTTCTTCCATGTTGGCGGTAAAGCTGTAATCCATCAGTTCATCAAAGCTTTCCGTCAGACGACTGGTAACAATATCGCCCATTTTCTCGGCATAGAAGCGACGGCCTTGCAGGCTGACGTAACCACGATCCTGAATGGTAGAAATAATGGAGGCGTAGGTCGAAGGACGGCCAATGCCACGTTTTTCCAGCTCTTTTACCAATGCCGCTTCGGAGAAACGTGGAGAAGGCTTGGTAAAGTGCTGCTTTGGCAGCAGATGTTGCAGCTTCAGCTTCTCACCCTGCTGCACATCTGGCAGTACCTTATCGTCATCGTTTTTGCTGACAGGTGGTAAGACCTTTAAATGGCCATCAAAACGAATCACGCGGCCACGGGTTTTTAAATCGTAGTCGGATGCAGAGACTGTAATGGTGGTGCTGGTAAACTTGGCATCGTTGGTCTGACAGGCGACAAAACGACGCCAGATTAAGTCGTATAAGCGCTCAGCGTCCGGCTCCATGCTTTTTAAATCACCAGAGCGCAGTTTTACATCGGAAGGACGAATCGCTTCGTGCGCTTCCTGAGCGCCTTCTTTGCTGCTGTACAGGCGTGGTTGTTCCGGTAAATACGCTTCACCCAGTTTATCGGTGATATAACCACGCACACTGTCGATAGCGTCCTGACTCAGGTTGGTGGAGTCGGTACGCATATAGGTGATGTAACCGGCTTCGTACAAGCGCTGCGCCAGTGTCATGGTTTTCTTAACACTGAAGCCTAAACGGGTACTGGCAGCTTGTTGCAGCGTTGAAGTAATAAAAGGGGCAGCAGGTTTGGAGCTGGTCGGTTTGTCTTCGCGGCTTTTAACAATAAAGTCACTGGCACGCAGGGTATCCAGTGCGGCCATGGTGTCGGCTTCGTTGGTAGGGCGGAACTCTTCACCTTTAAATTTCAGCACCTGGGTTTTTAATTCAGTGCCGTCGGCAGTGTTCAGCTCGGCGAAAGCTTCCCAGTATTCTTCCGGAATAAAGGCACGAATCTCACGTTCGCGCTCAACAATCAGTCTTACGGCAACGGATTGAACCCGTCCGGCGGATAAACCTCGAGCGACTTTGGCCCACAATAATGGCGATACCATAAAGCCAACCACGCGGTCGAGGAAACGCCGTGCTTGCTGGGCGTTTACGCGGTTCATATTCAGCTCAGAGGGCTGTTCAAACGCCGCCTGAATGGCTTTTTTGGTGATCTCGTTAAACACCACACGACGATAGTTCTTGTCTTTTTCGCCGATAATCTCACGAAGGTGCCAGGCGATGGCTTCCCCCTCGCGGTCCAAATCGGTTGCGAGATAGATATGGTCAGCGTCTTTGGCCAGCCGTTTTAATTCATCAACAACCTTTTCTTTACCGGGCAGCACCTGATAGTTAGCTTTCCAGTTGTCTTCCGGGTCAACACCCATGCGACCAATCAGTTGCTCTTTGGCCTTACGCTTTTTGTGGGCGGCTTTTTCTTCCGGCGACATTTTGCGGGTCAGTGCGGCTTGTTTGGCGCGCTCTTTCGGATCGCTGGTTTTGCCGGAACCTGAGGTCGGCAGATCGCGTACATGACCAACGCTGGACTTAACAATAAAGTCTTTGCCCAGATATTTGTTGATGGTTTTGGCCTTGGCAGGCGACTCCACGATAACCAGCGATTTACCCATGTCCTTTGTTTTACCCTCAATAGTTGTCACTTTCAGTTGACATTGTCAGACACTAAGACGCGACACTTTAATCGTAAACCCCGGGGGGTGGTCAAGCCTTCTGTTTCATATTAACGGCCAATCACTCAATATCTGTGGCCTTTAGCATGTTTAACACAGGCCTGGATTGAGTTAGATGCTGCGAATTGTTGATTCGTTGCTAGACTTATTGCAGCGTTGGCTTTTTCAGGAATAGCACAAAATTGAGGGTTGTTAATAGTTTATGTCGGCGATTGGTTTAGTTGTAGCGATTGCTCTGCCGATAATGCTGGTGTTATTTGGCCTGGTAATCGCAGGCAGAAAGCAGCAAGCGGAATATCAGAAACGGGCTCAGGCAAGGGCGATTAAAATCGCCGCCGAGGATTTACTGGAAGCGCTTGAGTTTCTGATTATGGTGGATAACTTCAAAGAAGTTCAGCTGGTGGTGCTGGAGCGGGTTGCCTATTTCTACAAGAGATATCGGGAAGCGCTGCCCAAAAAAGATGCAGCAGCGGCAGACACTGACTTTAGTTCGGAGCAATATCAGCAGAAAATTGAAGCGGGTAACTCAGTGCGAAAAGTGCTGAAAAGTGACCGTGAAATCCGCTATGCCAAACAGCAGTTTTCCCGGGTGTTAAAAGCATTGGGGCCAATGGTGAAGCAAAAACAGATTTCCGAAACCGCGATGATGGAATACCGTCGGTATCTGCGTATGACACTGTTAGAGCGGGAAGTGGATACTTACACCGCACAGGGGGATGTTGCCGCCAAACGCAGCGATGTGGTGACGGCGACCAACTATTATAAAGCGGCTAAGAAGCTGTTGATTGAGTTTGACCTCCAGTATCCGGAAAAGAATGATCGGATCCGTGATCTGACGCAGAGGGCCGCCGCTTTGTACAATGGTGAAACGAAAGTTGAAGATACGCTAAGCCAGGAGCTATCAAAAGAGTCTGCCAAGGAAGAAACCAATCAGTTTGGTATTCCCTCAGACCCCAATGCGGGTGATAAAAAACGCTTCTGATGTCTGTTTCTCCCTCCTCTTTATTGGCTGAACTGTTGTCTTTTCAACCATCATTGATTCATCCGCTGCCGGGTTTGCCCGGGGCGGATGTGTTGCGGCTGGATCAGATCGACCCGCAGATATCTGGCAATAAAGTGTTCAAATTATCTGGTCATCTGCAGCAGGCCGAACAGCAGGGTGCTCGGGCTCTGCTGAGTTTTGGCGGCCCATACTCCAATCATTTACATGCTCTGGCGGCGCTTGGGCAACGCTTTGGCATAGCAACGATAGGCGTGGTCAGAGGTTATGAGCATCTGCCGCTGACGCCGACGCTGGAAGATTGCCAGGCGATGGGCATGACGCTGGTGTTTGCCGATAAAAAAACGTACTCCCGGCGCTATCAGGTCGATTACCAGCAACAATTGGCGACTGAGTACAAGGCTTACGTCATTGGCGAAGGTGGTCAGGGGGCTGATGGTGAATCCGGTTGTGGGCTGTTAGCGGACTATTGTCAACGCTCTGAAGGTTTACCCTATGACGAAGTCTGGTTGGCGGTGGGTACTGGAACGACAGCGCTGGGTTTGGCCAAAGCCTTATACCAGCAAGGATCTCAATGCCGTGTTGTTGGCGTTAATGCGGTGGCAGATCAAGGAGAATGTTTCCAGCGCTGGCAGCAAGCAATGCCCTCGGCAAACTGGCAACTCTTTGATCAATATCACCATGGTGGCTTTGGCAAATGCCCGGAGGTGTTACGAGCGTTGATTCAGCGTTACGACCAACAGGATTTGCCGCTTGATCCGGTATACACCGCGAAGTTGTTCTGGGCTTATGAGCAGCAGTTATCACTTAATCCGCCACTGGCGACAAAACGGGTGTTGCTGGTTCACTCCGGGGGCTTACAAGGGCGGCGGGGTTTTAACTTATAACTTCAGAATGGATAGCCTTTTAGTTGAATACTTTGGTATTGATGAAATTTCAAAAGCAGCAACAGGATGTTGCGGTAGCTCAGTAGGCACAGGGACGTGCCTTCTGAGCGGCGGCTGAAATTTTATCGATGGCAAAGTTGTTAGGTATAAGATTGTTAGCGGCAGACGCTACGATTGATTTGGCCAATGATCCGGCATCAGTAACCAACGTTGCTGCTCACACCATTTTCCCTGCGGATTCTCAGCCACTTCCACGGCACATAACGCGGTATCCAGATGCCTAAAGTGAATCTCCGCATGCTCCAGTAATGTGTCTTTATCAACACTGAAATCAACGCAGGCCGGGCTGATCCACTGCGGTTTGGACAACAGAAACCAACGTGAATCTGGCAGGATTTGTCGCGCCTGAGACTGATGAATCCAGTACCCGCGCCAGTGGTTAGTATTCACTTCGGGCGGAAGCTGCGCCGTAATGCCAACGTCTGCCGGATGAAATAAACAGCCACGCATCAGCGCCATCGAATTCAGCCCGCTCAGGTGTGCAGGGAGCTGTTGTTGCGCTTCTTCGCTGCGCGCCAGAGGCAGTTGTCGGGTCACCGTATGATGGATTTTATCGGCCAGATAATCGCGCCGGTTCGGACCAATCCAGTCTTCACCAAACCCCAGATAAAACTTTAACGCCAATTCGAAATGCCAGTGTTGAGTCAGTGTTTCTACCAGTAAGTCCAATTCCCCTAAGGTTTTTTTGCCTTTTTGAACCTGAATGTTGGCGCTAAATGAACAACTGCTTTGGTGTAAATACTGATGCCAGATTTCTTCAAACATCAGTCCTAAGCGGGTGCTGCGAAACTCAGGTTCCGCCATGGAGTGAATCCATGCTGGGATGTGCGCCTCCGGCGTTAAGCCATCAGGCAGCTGGGTGGGTGACCACTCACAATCCAATAAGGCTGGGCCACAAACACTCCAGACCAGATCTCTCTGATGCTGGCAAGGTAATGAAAAATAAGGATGATCCGGATCAGGTAAGCGTGAAAACAAAAAGGACTCCGAAGCGTTTTGGCGTCAGCTATGGTATAACCCGCAGTTATACCTTACCGACCTGATTTCGACGAGTTAAAAGCAGATGGAAGAGTTCCGCAATATTGGCATCATCGGCCGCCTGAACAGCAAAAAAGTGATTGAGACCATCAAACGCCTGAAAGCTTATCTGATGGAAGAGGGTTACCACGTGATTCTCGAAGATCGTATTGCTGAAGTGATGCCGGGGCACGGTATGCAAACCTCCAAAGTCAGTATTCTGGGCGAAATCTGCGATCTGGTGATTGTGGTGGGTGGCGATGGCAGTTTGCTGGGAGCCGCACGTGCGCTGGCAAAATTTAATACCCCGGTGCTGGGTATTAACCGTGGCCGCTTGGGCTTTCTGACCGATATCAGCCCGGATGACACCATGTTGGATGCGGTTCAGGATGTGCTGGATGGTGAATATATTGTTGAGCGCCGCTTCCTGCTGGATGCCGAGGTGAAACGTGACGGTAATCCAATTGGCTCAGCTTCCGCGTTAAACGATGTGGTACTGCACCCGGGTAAATCGGCCCGTATGATTGCGTTTGATCTGTATATCGAAGGTCAGTTTGTTTATAGCCTGCGCTCCGATGGCCTGATTGTTTCAACCCCGACCGGCTCAACGGCTTATTCTCTCTCGGGTGGTGGGCCAATCATGCACCCACGTCTCGATGCTCTGGTACTGGTGCCGATGTTCCCACACACGTTGTCGAGCCGTCCGATTGTGGTTGATGGCAAAAGTGAAATTAAAATTGTGGTGAATGCTGAGCAGGATATTTATCCAACCATCAGCTGTGATGGTCAGAACCATGTGTCTTGCGCACCGGGCGATGCCATTACCATTCGTAAAAAATCCCACAAGCTGAAGCTGATCCACCCTAAAGGTCACAACTTCTATGAAATCTGCCGTACCAAATTAGGCTGGGCCAGTAACCTGGGAGACTGATTTTATGCATCAGGGTTACGACTTAATTGGTGATATTCACGGTTGTGGTAACACGCTTATTCACTTGCTGGAACAAATGGGTTACAGCAAGAAAAACGGTGTTTACCAGCACCCCAGACGCAAAGTGGTGTTTCTTGGGGATATTGTCGATCGTGGGCCTAATATTCGTCTGGCCTGTCATATCGTGCGCGACATGGTCGACAACGGCCACGCCGAAATTGTGATGGGCAATCATGAATACAATGTTGTGACCTACTGCACCGAAGCACCAGCTGGAATGCGCCAGCCTTTTTTACGGCCACACACCAAACGTAATACTTTTATTGTCGAGCAAACCGTCGAGCAGTTTGCCAATCATCCTCACGATTTTAATGATTTCCTTGATTGGTTTGTTGAGCTGCCGCTGTTTCAGGAGTTTGATCACTTTCGTGTAGTGCATGCCTGCTGGGATCAGGCGATGATTGATGAGTTTATTGCCCGTTATGGTGGCAACCAGATGCACAAAGGCATGCTGGCAGAATCCGTTGATACCAGCTCGTTTATTTATAAATTCCTTGATCGCACCTTGCGTGGCACATCGCTGAAGTTACCGGATGGCCGTTCGATGACCGCTAAAGATGGTATGAAGCGTCAATTCTTCCGCACCAAGTTCTGGGCCGATACACCACAACGTTACAGCGACGTGGTGTTCCAGCCCGACCCTCTGCCAGAAGATATTCAACACGCCCAGCTGTCGGAACAGGAAAAACAACAGCTGCTGTTTTATGGCCCGGATGAAAAGCCACTGTTTATTGGTCATTACTGGATGTGGGGTATACCAGCCCCGATTGTGCCCAATATCGCTTGCCTTGATTACAGTGCGGTGAAATATGGTCGTTTAGTAGCCTACCGCATGGACACCGAACATCACCTTCAACCGGGTAAATTTACCTGGATGCGGGTCGAGAAAAGTGAGCGCTAGTGCGCACAGGTGAACGCAATGACTTCTTCACACGACCCGTTACTGGCTTTAGTGGCTGACCCTAAGGTGAATTTATCACCACTGACCCAACGCTTATGGGCCAATAAAATCCCCCATCGGGTGGTGGTACAAAACGGCAAACAATGTTTGCTGCTGGCCCGGGAAAGCGACCTGGCGCAGGTGAAAGTCTGGCTCGACGAATGGCAAAACAATCAGTTAGACCAGGCTGATCTGATTCCTGATTCCGCCGCTGGCTCCGGTGTTATGAAAGGTCTGTTGACGATTGTCGAAGCGCCGCTGGCCACCTTGTTTATCCCGCTGTTTGTTGCAGTGTTCTGCTGGATGTATATCAGTTCTGACTGGGGCCAGTGGTTGTTACTGGGTGAATCGCTGTGGCCACAGCAAAGGTTTGCTCTCAGCGCGTATGTGGAGATGGGGCTCTGGCAATTATGGCGGCCAACACTGCTGCATTTCTCAGTGATGCATATCCTGATGAATATGTTCTGGTGGTGGCTGCTGGCGCGCCGGATTGAACGTATTGATGGTAAGTTTGCCTTAATCAGTGTGATTCTGATCTGTGGTGTGTTTGGCAATGCCGCCCAATGGTGGTACGCCGGGCCCGGTTTTGGTGGTGCTTCCGGTGTGACCTTAGGTATGCTGGCCTGGGTTGCCAGCCGTCAGCGTCGGTTACAGCTGCCGTATCAACTGCCGTCTGCTTTACTGCCGATCATGGTGGGTTGGCTGTTGCTGACTCTGATGGGAGATACCATCGTCCCCGGATTGAGTGGCACTGCCCATGGTGCCCATTTTGGTGGCCTGCTGGCTGGGTTATTATGTGCCTTTGTCTGGCCTGCAAATAGCGCCTTACAATCAAATACTTAAAAGAACGATGACTCTGTACAAGACTAAATGCTTGATAAATAGACGCTTGATAAGCAGAGACAATTGATGAAACGAGAGATTCCATGACGTTAGATCAACTGATCCAATCTTTAACGCCCGAAGTGTATGAAAATCTGAAAAATGCCGTTGCCACCGGCCGCTGGCCTAATGGTATTCAGCTGAAAGACGGGCAACGGGAGCTGTGCATGGAAGCCATTCTGCATTATGAAAACAGCCACGATGTACCTGCTGATCAGCGTGTGGGTTACATTGACGGTGGTTGTAAATCATCGAAAGGTGATGACGATACCCAAACTCTGACGCTTCAGTAATCCGGGTCAGAGGACTTTTAATATGAGTGAATTCAGCGGCCATCTGCAAAAGATGGCGGCCCGTGCGGTGCCGTCTGAAAGTGGCGCAGATAGTTGTGCGGATCGTTGTGCGGATAGAGTGCAATACGATCTGATTCTCGATCAACAAGCTATTCCTTTAACTCCCTTTATTGGTAAAACCATCCGCTTGGAATACGTGGGTGATATTCACTGCTGCCACTGTGGTCGTAAGAGCAAAAAAAGCTTTGGTCAGGGCTATTGTTACCCCTGTTTCAGCAAACTGGCGCAGTGTGACTCCTGCATGATGAGCCCGGAAAAATGCCATTTCCATCTGGGTACCTGTCGTGAACCAGAGTGGGCGAAACAGGTGTGTTTTAACGAACATATTGTCTATCTGGCAAACTCATCCGGCGTTAAAGTAGGCATTACCCGGGCAACTCAGGTGCCAGTGCGTTGGCTGGATCAAGGAGCGACTCAGGCCTTACCGGTTGCCCGGGTGGCAACACGCAAACAGTCGGGTTTGATTGAAGACTGTCTGCGGCAGGATATTGCTGATAAAACCAACTGGCGGGCCATGTTAAAAGGCAATGCTGAGGCGGTGGATTTAGAAGCCGAGCGGGATCGATTGTTTGATTTATTCAGTCCACAACTAAACTCGATCATTGCTAATGAAAACCCGGGTGATATCGAGCTGTTATACGACACCGCGGCGTATGCTTTTGAATTCCCGGTTGAGCAGTTTCCAGCCAAAATCACCAGTTTTAATTTGGATAAAAATCCGCTAGTGGAAGGAAAGTTAGAAGGTATTAAAGGTCAATATTTAATATTGGACAGCGGAGTGATTAATATCCGTAAATTCACTTCTTATTCCGTGTCTGTCAGCTTTTCGTAAAAGCAGATGATTAAACTTTGTAAAAAGGCCGCTGCTGAGCGGCCTTTTTTGTGGCTTCAGAACGGTTTTGCGGGAATTGCATATTTATAATCCGATGTCTGAGTAGCATGGCTGTTTTTTATAACGTAAGGGAAGCGCGCTATGTTGATGAAACACAAACTATGCTTGGTGATTAGTGGCCTAATGGCCAGCTCCGCATCACTGGCGGCCATTCAGGTGGCCGATAGTCGAGGTAATGGTATGGGTTTTACTGGGGTCTCCAGTGCTAACTATTTAGCGGCTCCTTTTTATAACCCTTCTCTGGTTGCCAATCATGCTGAATCAGCCGATGTTCGTCTGATGCTACCCGTTATTGGTGCGGGTGAGCGTGATGATGACGAAGTGACCGATGCTTCAGATGCACTGTTTGACACTTATGAAGACTTCAAATTTGAACAGGTTGTTAATGGCTCCGCTTCGCAAGAAACTATTGATGAACTGAATGCCGGTTTAAATGACCTGGCAGGTGAGAAAGAAGCTTCAGTTACTGCAACCTATGGTTTTGCTGTTGCGATTCCAGGACTATTTTCGGAGCAGGGAATATCAGCTAATTTCTTTGGTCGACGTTATGGTGAGGCGATTAATATTAATCAGGTTCTGCCGCAGCTGGGGGCTGGCGAGCAGGCAGCAGAGCTTCGCTATGATTCATCCAATCACCTGACAACTGCCTTTGAGTATTACGAATACGGCGCTTCACTTGCCAAGAATTTTACCTATAACAACCATCAGTTCTCTCTGGGTGTTTCGCCTAAATATCAGCGTTTATTTACCTATGTTGAAACGCCGGATTTTGGCGACCTGGATCTGATCACTTATGAAAACTCCGTGCATGAGTCTTCCTTAAATGTCGATCTGGGGGCTACCTGGTATAAAGACCAATGGCGTGTAGCTGCGGTTGTGAAAGATCTGTTTAAGCAAACAATAGAAACTCAGTTGTATGATTACGAATATGAACTGGGGCCACAAGTGACTCTGGGCGGATCTTATGTCAGTCACTATTTTACCGCGGCATTAGATATTGATGTGACTAAGCAAAAACGCTTTAGCCATGTGGATGATGATACTCGCTTAATCAGCCTGGGAGTTGAAGGTAATGCCTGGGATTGGGTGCAACTGCGTGCCGGTTATCAGATCGATCTCGAAAATACATTCGATAATACCGTGACCTTTGGTTTAGGCTTAAGTCCGTTTAATTTGCTTAATCTGGACTTGGCCGTTGCCTTTGCTGATGAAGAGGAAGGTGCGGTATCGGCAGGTTTATCGTTTACATTTTAATTTATCAGTCTGAACATAATCATTCAAAAGCGACCTTCGGGTCGCTTTTTTCTTGGAGTTTGTTAATTGCCCGGATTTCCTTCCGCAAAACAGGTGTCAGCCAGATAGCGAACAGGTAATATCAACGCATTATTGCAACAAGATATTCCGAGGCCATCATGCGTGATGCACAACCACAAGCGATTTTCCTGAAAGATTACCAGCAGCCTGCATACTGGATTGAACGTACTGAGCTGACGTTTGAATTGCAGGCGGAATTTACGCTTGTGACGTCACAATTACAGCTGACCTGTAACGATGACGTTGCTCAGGATGGCAGCCTGACATTACATGGTCAGGAGCTGGAATTATTATCGGTTGTGATTGATGGGGTGGAGCAAAGTGGCGATCAATATCAGTTGGATGATGAGTCACTGACGCTGCAAGGGCTGGCTGAAAATCCGGTCGTTACCATTAAAACGCGCATTTATCCTCATAAAAATACTGCACTGGAAGGCCTGTATCAGTCGGGTTCTATGTATTGCACCCAGTGCGAGGCCGAAGGTTTCCGCCGTATCACCTATTATCTGGATCGCCCGGATGTGATGTCGGTGTTTACTACCCATATTATTGCCGATGCGGCTCAGTATCCGGTGTTGTTATCGAACGGCAATCTGATTGCAGAGCAAACGCTGGCTAATGGCACGAAGCAAGTCAGCTGGAATGACCCACATAAAAAACCGGCGTATTTATTTGCGTTAGTTGCCGGTGATTTGCAGGTTAAAGAAGATACTTTTACCACGATGTCGGGTCGCGAAGTGGCGCTGAAAATTTTTGTTGAGCCACAAAATATCGACAAAACGGACTACGCACTGGATGCGTTAAAACGCTCCATGAAGTGGGACGAAGAGCGCTATGGTCGGGAATACGATCTGGATATCTTTATGATTGTCGCGGTTGATGACTTCAACATGGGGGCAATGGAAAACAAAGGGCTCAATATCTTTAATTCTTCTTGTGTGTTGGCCAATCCTGCGACGGCGACCGATGCTGCTTATCAGCGCATTGAAGCCATTGTCGCGCATGAATATTTCCACAACTGGTCGGGCAACCGGGTGACCTGCCGTGACTGGTTCCAACTGAGTTTAAAAGAAGGTTTTACCGTTTTTCGTGATGCCTGTTTCTCCGCCGATATGAATTCGGCCACGGTGAAGCGTATCGAAGACGCCCGTATTATGCGTACGGTGCAGTTTGCTGAAGATGCCGGCCCCATGGCGCACCCGGTACAACCGGATTCTTTTATCGAAATTTCCAACTTCTACACCGTTACGATTTATGAAAAAGGTGCTGAAGTAGTGGGGATGCAGCGCAAAATTCTTGGCAATGACGGCTTCCGCAAAGGTTCGGATCTGTATTTTGACCGTCATGATGGTCAGGCGGTGACCATTTATGATTTCACTCAGGCGATGGAAGATGCCAACGGCGTTGATCTCACCTTATTTAAACGCTGGTACAAACAGGCGGGTACGCCGGTGGTATCGGTTTCAAGCGAATACGATGCCGATCAGCAGCAGTTGTCTTTAACCCTCAAGCAACGTTGTCCGGATACTCCGGGGCAAACCGATAAACAACCGATGTGGATTCCGGTTCAGCTTGGGTTGCTGGATAGCCGTGGTCAGGACTTACCTATTGTGGTTGAACCGGCAGCGGCATGGACCCAAGCGAGTCAGGTGTTACATTTGACTGAAGCTGAGCAGACCTTTGTGTTCTCCAATGTTGCTGAGCAGCCGGTGGTTTCACTGTTCCGTGATTTCTCCGCGCCAGTGAAGGTGGAATTTGATCAAAGCCGGGATGAGTTGTTGTTCCTGTTGCAGCACGATAGCGATGGGTTTAATCGTTGGGATGCCGGTCAGCGGCTGATGTTGCATTGGGTTGAGAACGCCATGGCGGGGGACTTTACTCTGGATTTGGCGGCTGAGCAGGCATTACGTTCTTTGTTGTTGGATCCGGCGCTGGATCCGGCCATGGTGGCGTATTTGCTGACCTTGCCATCTGAGTCGTATATCGCCGAGTTCTCCTCGGAGATTGATCCTCAGGCGATTTATCAGGCGCGTAAACAGGTACGTGAAACACTGGCCCAGGCTCTGGTTACTGACTTTAAAGCTGTGTATCAGCGTTTATCAGCCGCTGTTGCTTATGCTCCGGAACCACGCCAGATGTCAGCCCGGGCATTGAAAAATCTGGCCTTGAGCTATTGGGCGCTGGCGGATGCTGACGGTGTGCAGCAGGCACAGCAGCAATATCAGCAAGCCGACAATATGACGGATCAGATGGCAGCGCTTGTGACACTGATCAACAGTGGTGAGCTGGCATTGGCAGAAGATTATCTGCAGCGTTTTTATCAGCAATGGCAGGATGATGTGCTGGTGGTGAATCAGTGGCTGGCTGCTCAGGCGGGTTCATCACAACTGGCCAATGCTGAGTTTGTGACGACGTTGCTGCAACACGACGCTTTTGATTGGCGCAATCCGAATAAAGTTCGCTCGGTGATTGGCGCCTTTGCCAATCAGGCGTTGTGTCATTTTCATGCTATCGATGGCTCGGGTTACCGCCTGCTGGCCGATGCGGTGATTCGGCTGAATGCTTCAAACCCCCAGATTGCGGCGCGTTTATTGGCACCACTGACAAAATGGAAGCGGCTTATCCCGCAACAAGGGCAACAAATGAAAGCAGAATTAGAACGGATTATGGCCCAATCGGATTTGTCAAAAGACGTCTACGAAGTTGTCAGTAAGAGTTTGGTTTGAGCATAAAGTCATAATTCTTTATGCTTGGACGAAAATAAACCGTATAAGCGGTGTCGTTGAGGTCGCAAAATGAAGAAAAATAATTGGATCGCGACAAGTGCACTTGCACTGTCTTTGGCAGCATCTTCTGCTATGGGGGCTGTATCAGTTAAAGAAGCCGAGCGTCTGAAAGGGGAACTGACGCCAATGGGCGCAGAACGCGCTGGCAATAAAACCGGTGATATTCCAGCCTGGCGTGGTGGTCTGAGTTTACCGCCAGCCGGTTATTCCGAAGTTGGCCAGCATCACCCTGACCCTTTCTCTGATGATCAGCCATTGTTTGTGATTACCGCTGCTAACATGCAGCAATACGAACAATTCCTGACCGACGGCCAGAAAGGCTTATTCAAAACCTATCCGGATACCTTCCGGATGCCGATCTATAAAACCCGTCGTACCGCGGCCGCACCTGAGTGGGTATACGACAATATCTACAAAAATGCCTTACGGGCTGAGCTGGCTGAAAATGGTAACGGTTTATTGTATGCCTATGGTGGTATCCCGTTCCCGATTGCCAAAAATGGCTTAGAAGCTATCTGGAATCACATTACCCGCTGGCGGGGAGTGTACCTGTCACGTCGTTCGTCAGAAGTGGCAGTACATACCGATGGTGATTATTCACTGGTAACCGTGCAGCAGAACGTTGAATTTAACTACTATCGCCCGGATCGCACTGTCGATGATCTGGATAATATTCTGTTTTATTACCAGTCACTGACCAAAGCGCCAGCACGACTGGCGGGTGGCGCTGTATTAGTGCATGAAACCCTCAATCAGGTTGACGAAGCACGTCAGTCCTGGGGTTATAATGCCGGTCAGCGCCGTGTTCGCCGGGCACCGAACCTGGCATACGATACTCCGATTGCCGCTGCTGATGGCCTGCGTTATGCCGATGATACCGATATGTATAACGGCTCACCGGATCGCTATAACTGGAAATTGGTGGGCAAAAAAGAAATCTATATTCCCTATAACAATTATAAGCTGAGCTCAAATCAAGCCAAATACGACGATGTGCTGCAGCCGGGGCATATCAACCCGGATTACACACGTTATGAAAAACACCGGGTATGGGTGGTTGAGGCAACGTTAAAAGACGGTGTGCGTCATGTATATCATAAGCGTCGTTTCTTTCTGGATGAAGATACCTGGGGAGCAGTGGCCATTGATCAATACGATGCCGCTGGAGATTTATGGCGCGTCAGTCTGGCGTACCTGAAAACCTATTATGAATTACCGGTGACCTGGACCACGCTGGATGTTTTCCATGATCTGAAAGCAAAACGCTATCACGTTCAGGGAATGGACAGCGAAGAGAAAGCAACTATTGATTTCAGCCAGAAGCCACCGGGTGAGCGTTATTTCACGCCGTCGGAGTTGCGCCGACGAGGTCGACGTTAATTTGGGTGATAAAAACGGATGGCAATAAGCCATCCGTTTTTATATAAGATGCGCTTCAGGGGAGGCTGTTACAGCACGGTGATGTGTTAACATTTTGTAACATGCTGAAGTTAGTCATTAACAAATGTGTCGGCTAGACTAGCCGCCTTCCGACATTAGTATAAAAAACGGAGCTACTTATGTTATTTAGTTTGGGACGACCACAATCAGGCGTAAAAGCTGGTGGCTTCGCCGCTACTCGCCGGATGCTGGTTATTCTGACCCTGTTTATTGCCCAGTTTGCTCAGGCTGGCTGGCAAGACCCGCTTGAAACACCTTCGGCATCCACTGCCAAAGCGCATCAGACTCTATTGCTGGATATTACCCGTGCCGGTGATCGCTTAGTAGCGGTTGGTAGTCATGGTCATGTGATTTATTCCGATGACAATGGCAGCAGCTGGAATCAGGGTAAAGTGCCGGTCAGTGTAACGCTGACGGCGGTGTATTTTGCATCTCCTGAAGCCGGTTGGGCAGTTGGCCACGATGGCGTGATTCTGGTAACAAAAGACGGCGGCCAAAACTGGAGTCGTGAGTTTGATGGTTACAAGGCCAACAAAGCCATTGTGATTGCGGCTAAAGAAAAAGAAGACGCATTAGCGGATGCGCTGACACAGGCACAGGCAGCCGCTGATGATGTTGCCATTGAAGAAGCTGAAATGGCGCTTGAGGAAGCTACTTACTCGCGCGAAGACGCTGAATATGATGAAGAAACCGGTTCAACCAAGCCGTTTTTGGATGTGTGGTTCTACGACGCTAAACGTGGTTATGCCATTGGTGCCTACGGTATGTTCTTCTACACCGACAATGGCGGCAAAAGCTGGGTTGATGTGTCAGCGCGTATGCCAAACCCAGAGCGTTTACACCTGAACGGTATCTCTCTGGTTGGTAATCGTTCTCTGGTGGTTGTCGGTGAAATGGGTCTGGTGATGCGTTCTGATGATCTGGGCAAAACCTGGCGCCGTACCCCATCTCCTTATGAAGGTTCTCTGTTTGGCTTAGTCAATGCTGGTGAGCAGCAATTGCTATTTGGTCTGCGTGGTCACGTATTCAGCTCAGCTGACGGTGGTATCACCTGGAACGAACTGGAGACCGGTAGCGAACAGACCTTGTTATCTGGTTATGTTGGCCGTAAAAACACCTTATTAGTCGGCAATGCCGGTTCTGTCATTTTGTTTGATCAGTCATTAAAAAACAGTCGTACCTTGATTCTTGCCGGGCGTAAAGCTTCTGCGGCAGCAGTTGAAGCCAGCGATGGTAGTTTTGTCATTGTTGGTGAAGCAGGCGTTCAGCGTCTGAACGCTAAGGGTGAATTAATGGATCAAAGTATTAGTATGGCTGCGGGAGATTTCTGATCATGTCTGAACAAAAGCATCATTTTTCCTCGGAGCCAGAGCACTTTATTCTGTCTCCTGAAACCGAACCTATGCTGGAGCGTTTGTTCTTTAACAATCGCTTCCTGGTATTAATCATTCTGGCAGCGCTGACCGCTGTTTTTGCCTATGGCTTAACCAAGGTACGGTTAGATTCCAGTATTGAAAAATACATTCCGCTGAATCATGAGTACATCCAGAACTTCCTGGTGCATAAAGATTCCCTGAACAGCGGCGTGGCCAACGTCAAAATTTCTGTCGAAGCCACTGAAGGTGAAATCTTTACCAAGGAATACATGGAAACGTTGAGTAAAATCAACGATGACGTGTTCTTTGTTCCTGGTGTTGACCGTTCTGCGATGCAGTCTTTATGGACGCCAAACACGCGTTGGACGGAAGTGACTGAAGAAGGCTTCCAGGGCGGCCCGGTAATCCCGAGTACTTACAGTGGCGACGCTGAAAGTCTTGAAAAGGTTCGTCAGAACGTACTGAAATCCGGTCAGGTTGGTCGCTTGGTGGCGAACGACTTCCGTTCTTCCATTATTGATGTGCCGCTGATCGAAAAAGATCCGGAAACCGGTGAAAAGCTGAACTACCAGCAGTTCTCTCACGATCTGGAAGAAAAGATCCGCGCTAAATACGGCAATGATAAGTATCGTATTTATATCACCGGTACCCCGAAAAAACTGGGTGACCTGTTAGATGGTGCGGTGAAGATTGGTTTCTTCTTCCTGGCAGCGGCAATCGCAACTTTTGTTCTTTTATTCCTGTATTCCCGCTGTATCCGCGGCACCATTGTTCCGATTCTGGCTTCTCTGGTTGCTGTTATCTGGCAGTTAGGTGCACTGGCACTGATGGGTTACACCATCGACCTGTACTCAGTACTGGTTCCGTTCCTGGTGTTTGCGATTGGTATCAGTCATGCCGTTCAGATTATCTCCGGTATTGCGATTGAAGCCGGTAAGGGTGAAAACAAACTGATGGCGGCACGTAAGGCGTTCCGTGGTTTGTATGTTCCGGGCATGTTGGCACTGTTAAGTGATGGTATGGGCTTCCTGACGCTGTTGTTCATTGATATCGGTGTGATTCAGGAACTGGCAATTGCTGCGTCTGTGGGTGTTGCCATGATTATTGTCACCAACCTGATTCTGCTGCCGATTGTGATGTCTTACATTGGTATCAGCCAGAGCGGTATTCGTCACGCTGAGAAAACTGAAAAGTCTGAGCCTAAATTATGGAAAGTCTTGTCTCACTTTGCTTCCGCTAAAGTGGCACCTTTCCCGATTGCTATTGCTATTGCGATGGCTATTGGTGGTTACTTCGTCAGTCAGGATCTGAAAATCGGTGACCTGGATAAAGGTGCGCCGGAGCTGCGTGCAGACTCCCGTTACAACCTGGATAACGACTTTATGGTTAGCAACTACTCAACCAGCTCAGATTTACTGGTTGTGATGGTTGAGACGGCTAAAGAGCAGTGTAACGCTTATAAAGTAATGGACGCCGTTGACCGCTTTATGTGGCATATGGAAAACGTTCCGGGCGTGCAATCAACCACGTCTCTGGTGACCGTTTCCAAGCTGGTGACCAAAGCGATGAACGAAGGCAACCTGAACTGGTCTTCACTGTCACGTAACCAAACTATTCTGAATACTTCCATTCAGCGTGCGCCAAGCTCGTTACTGAATGCTGAGTGTTCAATGGCACCCGTAATTGTGTACCTGAATGACCATAAAGCTGAAACGCTGGAAACAGCCGTTCAGGCAGTCGAAGCTTTCAAAGCGGATTACGACGACAGTGTGGATCAGAAGTACTTCAGCTACACCATCGATCAGATTGATCAGGCCATTGCTGATGGTGAAATTGATTCTGTACCGGTTCGTTTCCAGCTGGCTTCCGGTAATGCTGGTATCGAAGCAGCCACCAACCAGGTAATTGGTGACGCTCAGAACACCATGCTGATCTTTGTTTACGTGGTGGTGTTTGTGCTGTGTTTCGCAACCTTCCGCTCATTGCCGGCCGTTGCTTGTATCATTATTCCACTGGCACTGACTTCTATTCTGAGTCAGGCGCTGATGACCTGGTTAGGCATTGGTGTAAAAGTGGCTACATTGCCGGTGATTGCGCTGGGTGTGGGTATTGGTGTGGATTACGGTATCTATATCTACAGCCGCTTAGAAGTGATGATTATTGCTGGTAAGTCGCTGCAGGAGTCTTTCCTGGAAACTCTGAAATCAACGGGTAAGGCGGTGAGCTTCACCGGTGTGACACTGGCGATTGGTGTGGCGACCTGGATTTTCTCTCCGATTAAGTTCCAGGCCGATATGGGTATCCTGCTGACCTTTATGTTCCTGTGGAACATGCTGGGTGCACTGGTTCTGTTGCCAGCACTGGCACACTTCCTGTTAAGTCCAGAGCGTATCCGTAAGCGTCATGCTAATCAGCATGGTGTGGTACCTCCAGCAGGTTAATCGCAAGCTGATCAAAAAGCGGTGTTCGCTTGATGCACTAAGCATTAAGATAACACCGCTTTTTTTATGCCCTGAATTTACTGAATAAACCTCTGAGGAATGGAATGAAAAGTCGTCTAGGTCTGGATGCTGAATTGCCGGTGGTGGATATTGTCAAAGAAGCCATTGATTTACTGTGGAGTAAGCGCCGCGATGTGATTCAGATGTTTTTGCCCGCTTTGTTATTGCTCTCTGCGATCGACTGGGCGACTCAGCACTTTTTTGCCGCGGCTGAAAACGAAGAAATGGTCACATTTGAACCGGAGCAACTGATTTTTATGCTCTGTTCTCTGGTCTTAAGTATTTTATTGGCGACAGCCTGTCACCGTTTTACGTTACTGCCGAAAGAACAATGGAATAAAAACGCGATTCACCGCTTCGGTCGCAATGAATTCAGCTATCTGCTGCGTGGTATTCAGATTGGTGTGCTGTGCTCAGTGGCCTTTTTTATTCTGATGCTGGGAACGATGGCGCTGGTTGGTGAAGAGCGGGTTTTTGTGGCCGTCGCACTGGCCATTATGGTGGTTTTATACGTTTGGTCGCGTTTGTCGATCACATTGCCAGAAGTTGCACTGGGTCAGCGTTCTCCGCTGAGTCGCGCTTGGAGTATGAGCCAGGGTAATGGCAGTCGGCTGGTTGTGGTGGTTTGGGTGGTGCCTATTGTGATGTCAGCGCCTTTCTGGTTGGCCTTTGCGATTGCCGATTCGATTGGTTTGTTTAACTATATTGCGGCATTTGGTGTGTACCTGACGACACTGGTTGGTCTGGTGATGCTGTCGTTATCGTATCAGTTTTTGCAGCACTTTTATGATGAAGGGCAGGGTGATAAGAACCTGGATGAGAAGCAAGACTACCAGGAGCACACAAGTTCGGACCGTTCTTCTGATGACGGTTTTGATGCCTGAGCCTGGTGCCTGAGTTTGGTGCCTGAGTTTGGTGCCTGAGTTTGGTGCCTGAGTTTGGTGCCTGAGTTTGGTGCCTGAGTTTGGTGCCTGAGTTTGGTGCCTGAGTTTGATGCCTGAGCTTGGTGTTGATGCTTGGGCTTGGGGTTAGGCTTAAAATGAAGAGCATTAATTATGAAGCTGGGTGATGTCTCGGTTGCCATTGTTGAGGTGATGGGCCGAGCAGTGGAATCACTGGGAGGTAGTCCGGCAGCGCAGTTTGATCAATACCAGCTTGATGAAGTGAAGTTGAATTCACCCGATGCGCGCATCAGCATTCCCCGCTTTATGCGGCTGGGCCACGCCTGTATTGAGGCGCATCAGGTGCCTTGGTTGGGTCTCGAAATGGGCCGCCTGACATCGCCCGGAACGCTGGGGTTGGCGGGGTTGGTAGCGCAGACGGCTCCGGATATCAAAACGGCGTGTGCTGCCATTACCGAGTTCGAGTTGTTATCTAGCTTTAATGCCCGTGGGCGTTCGCAGTTCTTTCTTGAAGGCGGTCAGGGTGTTGCCAACTTTTATTCAATCAGTCCATACAATGAGTACAACCTGTTTGTTGTGGATTCGGTGTTGGCCGGTTGGGCTTGCATGCTGGAGTGGTTATCCGGACGTCGGGATTTATTGCAGCGAGTGGAGTTTGAATTTGATGCGCCGGACTATGTTGAACGCTATTCGCAATATTTCGATTGTGATGTTCAGTTTGGCGCAGAGCGTAATGCCGTTGTGATCCACGATTGGGCGCTGTCACTGCCGTTGGTGCATCGTTGTGCATCAACCTATCATGGCTTAAAACAATTGGCAGAGCGTGAATTGGAGCGTGTTCGCTTAGGGTTGAGTTTCCGGGAAGTGATCGAGCGGGCAATAGGCCCCTTGCTCAAAGGAAAAACGCCAACCCTGGAAGATGTGAGTCAGCGCCTCAATATGCCTCCCTGGACTATTCGCCGACGGCTCACGGGAGAGGGTATCAGCTTTCAGCAGGTGATGAATGATACCCGGCGTGACCTGGCGGTCAGTTATGTGCGGGATACGTCGTTAACGCTGGGAGAGATTGCCTATTTGCTGGGATTTGGCTCAACGGCGGCGTTTCAGCGGGCCTTTAAACGATGGACCGGGCAGGCGCCCGGTCGTTTCAGAGAAGTTTTCCGGAATCGCAGTCATTGATACGCGATTCCGGTTTGGCTGGGTTACAGCTCAACTGCGTCGTCGATGTCGTCTTCGTAATCGTCGTATGCGACATCCAGCAGATCTTCAATATAATCAGACATAATGTCCTCCTTCTTTTCCTCAGTATCTTGCAGTTCAGTCTCCGTTTCTGAACTTCTGACAATGGTTTGTCATACTTAACAAAGCATCACTTATGCCAGTTTGCTAATCATAACGAATTTGACTTGTTGGTCAACAAAGTGAATCTGATCAGAATCCATTGATTGCACAAACCGGATCGAAAAAACAATAACGTAAGTAGATGAACAGCAGATGACAAATATCGAATCAACAGAAGAAATCTGGATTTGAATTTAAGAAATGATAATAGGATATAGATAAGAAATGGCGGACTGGACGGGACTCGAACCCGCGACCCCCGGCGTGACAGGCCGGTATTCTAACCAACTGAACTACCAGTCCGCATAAGTCACATTATTTAACCACTTTGAGGTAGTGGTGGGTGATGACGGGATCGAACCGCCGACCCTCTGCTTGTAAGGCAGATGCTCTCCCAGCTGAGCTAATCACCCAAAAGTTTTACATCTCTGAGAAGATGGCGTACTGGATTGGGCGGCATTCCGAGGACTCGCCGTGAGCCAATATAGTTCGCAATATAATTTTACTTCTTATAAGAAGATGGCGGACTGGACGGGACTCGAACCCGCGACCCCCGGCGTGACAGGCCGGTATTCTAACCAACTGAACTACCAGTCCGCATAAGTCACAATGTTTAACCACTTTGAGGTAGTGGTGGGTGATGACGGGATCGAACCGCCGACCCTCTGCTTGTAAGGCAGATGCTCTCCCAGCTGAGCTAATCACCCATTTTGATTTAAGAAAATGGCGGACTGGACGGGACTCGAACCCGCGACCCCCGGCGTGACAGGCCGGTATTCTAACCAACTGAACTACCAGTCCACTTCCTAAATCGCTCGTTTTTACGGTAACAATTACTCAAAGTAATTGGTGGGTGATGACGGGATCGAACCGCCGACCCTCTGCTTGTAAGGCAGATGCTCTCCCAGCTGAGCTAATCACCCTTGCCCGTAAAAGCGAGGTCGCATTCTACTCATATTCCAAACTCTGTCAAACCCTTATTTGAACTTTTTTCTATTTTTTTTAATTTTTTCAGTAACTTGCATTGCAGCGGCAAGTCGTTTCTGAATGATTTCTGATCAGTTATCAGGTCTGGGATGTTATTGACGCTGATGGACGTTTGTCCCTGTGCTTTTGTTTCAGCTTTTCACCAAACACCAATAAACAAGGGGTCAGAATCAGGGTCAGTAAGGTCGCAAAGGCCAGCCCACCGGCAATCGCCGTTGATAGCTGTGTCCACCACTGAGACGAAGGCGCACCCACTGAGAAGTCGCGGTTCAGCAGGTCAATATTCCATTGCAACATCATCGGCATTAGGCCTAATACGGTTGTGATTGCGGTTAACATCACCGGCCGCAGACGTTGTGCACCGGTTCTCAGGGCGGCATCAATCGGCTCCAGGCCATCTCGTATCAAGCGGTTGTAAGTGTCGATCAACACAATATTGTTGTTCACCACAATGCCAGCCAGCGCGATTACTCCCAAACCACTCATCACAATGCCAAACGGTTCGCCACGAATCATTAATCCGAATAACACGCCAACAATCGACAGCACAATGGCGCTCATAATTAAGGCCGCGTTATAGAAACTGTTGAACTGTGTCACCAGAATGGTGGCCATCAGGAAGATTGCGATGCCAAACGCTTTACCCAAAAACAGACCGGTTTCTTCCATCTTTTCAAAGTCGCCGCGGAAACGGGGTTCCACACCGGCTTCACGCCAGGGCATCGACTTAATCCGCTCGGTTAATTCAAAAATTTTATCCGTGGCGTTCACCCCGTCATGTACATTGGCGGTCAGGCGATAACGGCGTTTGCCATCGAGTCGCACCACGTCACCGGATTTGGGCACGGCAATACGCTGCATAAAATTAGAAACCGGTACCAGGCCATCGTGAGTTTGCACATTAAACTGAGAGAACTGGTCGATATTGCGCGCCTGCGTCGGATAACGCAGCAGGATTTCAACTTCTTCATCACTGTAGTCCGGCTGGAATTCTCCTACCTTCTGACCACCGGTGATCATACGAATCATCGAGCCGGTACTGACGATGTCTGTACCAAAACGGGTTGCGGCTTCACGGTTAATATCCAGCTGCCACTCAATGCCTTCCAGCGGGCGATCATCACGTACATCTTTCAAATCCGGATCAGCTGCAAAAATCGCTTTTACCTGATCCAGCATCGGGCCAATGGCGTCAGCATCGGCGGCAGTAAATTGCAGCTGAATATCGGCCCCTTCAGATGGGCCGTTGGCTTTTTTCTGGGTCTCAACAATGATGCCAGCGATATCGGCGGTGCGGGCTTCAATATCTTTGAGGATATCGTTAGCGCTGCGCCGGTGTTTCCAGTTCACCAGCTCAATCTGAATCCGGCCCACCACATCCGCTGCTGCGCCATTAGGGGCACGAACAAAGGTAGCGGTATAGATGGACTCAATCTCGGCCATATCAAAGATGCGGCGTTCTACCTGTTGTACCAGAGCCTCGCTTTCGCTGATGGACAAATTGCCCCGCGCACGAATATCCACCAGACCAATATCGACATCCACGTCCGGAAAAAACTCAACACCTTTACCAAACATGGAATAGGCGAAAAAGGATAAAAACAGGGCAATGACGGAGGCGGATAAGATTTTTACCGGATGGTGCAGGGCACTGTTAAGTACCCGAATATAGCCGCCGGTGAAGCCTTTTAATTCGTCAAAGCGACCTTGTTCGGCCGCTTCAACCATATCCAGTGTCTTCAGGTTCTGGCTGGACTGCTTGCCAACCAGCGAGCCAATGGTTGGAACCACAATTAATGCCATGATCAGTGAAGCACTCAAAGTAAACAGCAGCGTCAGTGGCAGATAGCTCATAAACTCACCGGTGACTCCGGGCCAAAATAATAATGGCAGGAATACAGCCAACGTGGTGGCAGTTGAAGCGATGATTGGCCAGGCCATACGTTTGGCCGCTTCACCATAAGCATGGCGTGGGGCGGCGCCTTCGGCTAAGCGGCGGTCGGCAAATTCAGTGACTACAATGGCGCCATCGACCAATAACCCTACGGATAAAATCAGTGAGAATAACACCACCATATTCAGGGTGTAGCCGAGTACGCTGAGTACAATCAGTGCCATCAGGAAAGCGCCTGGAATGGCAATCCCCACCATAAATGAGCTGCGCAGACCAAGGCTGGCTAAAATCAGAATCATCACCAGCAGGGTGGCAACCAGTACGTTGTTAAACAAATCATTGAGCATCTCTTCGATTTGTTTTGATTCATCCTGGGATAACCCCACTTCGATACCATTCGGCCAGTAGGGCTGGACCTGCTCAATAATGCCTTTAACGTCATCTAATGTATGAATAATGTTGGAGCCAATCCGTTTTTTGATCTCCAGTGTGACCGCTTGTTTGCCATTAACCCGGGCGCTGTTTTTGCGATCTTTATAAGCCAGGCGGCCAACGGCAATGTCCTTAAATAATACCACATTATCGCCGTCGGCTTTGACCGGCAGATTAAGAATATCGGGAATATTCTCAATCAATCCCGGCACTTTAACGCCAAAGCGGCCCGCACCGGAGTCCAGATCTTCACTGGCAACCAGTTGCGCATTATTGCTGACCAAACGACCTAACTCGTTCAGCGTCAAGCCGTAGTTATCCATGCGCGCGGGGTCGACAATAATTTCGGCAATTTCCTCACGTTTGCCACGTACTTCGGCCTCTAATACGCCGGGTAAGGCTTCGATACGATCCTGTAAATCATTGGCCACCGCGTACAACACGGATTCGTTCACTTCGCCCGACAGGGTAACCACCATCACCGGGAACAACGCCACGTTGATTTCTTTGACCTTAGGCTCTTTTGAGTCCGTCGGTAATTCGCCTTTGGCATCGTCGACCTTCTGGCGCACATCCAGTAATGCCTGATCAATATCGGTATCGGTATAAAACTCCAGCTGGATGGATAAATGCCCGGAGGTGGCGGTTGAGATCATCTCTTTTAAGCCGTCCAGTGAGCGCAGCTCTTTTTCCAGCGGTTTATAAATCAGGGTGTCGGCATCGGCGGGGGCAATGCCGTCGTGATTCACCGAGACATACACCAGCGGCACGGTAATATCCGGATTACTTTCTTTGGGAATGGTGATCAGGGTAGTGATGCCGACCAGGGTGATCAGGCAAAACAACATCAAAACGGTGCGGGTGCGCTGTAACGACGCATCAATAAGGCTATTCATGTGTCTTTACCCCGCACTTAACGCGGCTTGTGTATCAAGGTCGGTATCGGAGGCAGCGGGTTCTGCTGTCTCCTGATGCTGTTCAGTGACAAAGACGGGCTCAACCTGCTCGCCGTATTCAACAAACCCCTGACCAACCGTGATGATGTCAGCGCTGGCGCCCAGCCCATAAACCCAGATACCGGCTTTATCGGCTTTTAACAGGCTTATCGGACGGAAGATAACCCGGTGTTCTTCATCGATGCCTTTCAGGCCCAGTTTGCCTTCATCGTTGAGAATTAATAACGCCGGAGACACGTGATAAGCATGGGTCTCTGGCTGCGGCACATGAAGTTTGGCGGTTAAACCGCTGGTCATCACGCCACTGGGGTTATCGACTTCCAGCTCGACCAGAAAGGTACGGGTTTGCACATCGGCTTCTGACGCGACAAACCGAATATGACCGTCAACCCGAGTACCGTTGACCAGAATAGCGTGGCCCGGATCACCAATATTAACGTGTGCGGCTTCCTGCTCCGGCAGGCTGCCAACCACTAAAAAGGGTGCGAAGTCAAGCACTGTAGCGACTTCATGGCCGTCCTGAATAAAATCCCCAATCTCGACCATGCGGCTGTCTAACACACCATTAAACGGAGCTTTAATCTGAGTGGCATTGACCTGTAACTGATACTGGATCACTTCTGCTTCAGCGTTCGCCAGATCGGTTTGTACCCGAGCCAGCTGAGATTCGTTGGCCAGGCCTTTGGCAAATAGTTTTTGGGCGCTTTGTTCTTCCAGCTGACGCTGTTTCAGGTTGGCTTTTGCTTGTTTTAATCGCGCCGGCCAGTCACGCGCATCCAGCTCAATTAACACGTCACCTTGCTGTACCCGCTCCCCTTTGCTTTTGTGAATAGCCACCACCTTGGCACGGATTTCAGAACGTAATTCAACCCGGCGATTGGCGGCTGTTTTGGCGGAAATAATCACATCCCGCTGAGTCGCTTCGCCCTGCATCTGTTCAACCTGAACCCGTTTGAGTCCGGATTCCATCACCAGAGGCCGGGGGTTAGAAAAGGGTTCTTCCGGCCCTAAGCTGCCACTGGCGACCCAGATAATCATTAATAAAAACAGCACGATGGCTGCGATGTGCCCCTGATTTAAATGAATTGTCATTATTGTTTTCCGTTATTAATACAAACGCGCGCTACTGCTTGCCCAGTTAATTGGTTGTCTAAGTAACTGGTAATTTTCTTTATAACATATCGCCGGGCGATCAGCCCATGACCAACGTATTGCAGTATACTGCGCCTTTTACCGCAAACTTAGGGTGATATTCGGTAATGATGTTGGTGCAGTTAAAGCAGGTTGAGCTGGCGTTTGGTGATCATGTGCTGTTCGACAAAATTGATCTGGAGATTCACTCCGGAGAGCGCGTTTGTATCGTTGGACGTAACGGTGCGGGTAAATCGACACTGCTGAAAGTGCTCAACAGCTCAGTGATTCCCGATGATGGCAGTGTGGTGAAGCGCGATATGCTGCGGGTCGCAACGTTGCAACAGGAATTGCCACAAACAACGGATATGCCGGTTTACGATGTGGTGGCGGAAGGGCTGGGAGATCTTGGCCATGTGATTGCGCAATACCATGATGAAACCGCCAAAGGTGCGGCGGCGAATTTAAAACTGCTGGAGCAGCTGCAGAGCAAAATTGAAGCGGCCGATGGCTGGAGCTGGCAGCAAAAAGTGGATGCCATTATCCAGAAATTAAACTTACCGGGTGAAGCGAGTTTTTCCTCTCTCTCCGGTGGCTGGCAGCGTCGGGTGATGCTGGCACGTGCATTAGTGGTTGAGCCGGAATTGCTGATTCTCGACGAACCTACTAACCATATGGATGTGCCTACGATTGAATGGCTGGAAGAGCAGCTTAAGCAGTTTAACGGCTCGCTGGTGTTTATCAGTCACGACCGGGCGTTTGTGCAAAATTTATCAACCCGCATTATCGATCTGGATCGTGGTCATGTGCACGAATGGCGCGGTGATTATTTAAGTTTTATCAGCCACCGGGAAAAACGACTAGAAGACGAAGCGGCACAAAACGCCTTGTTTGATAAACGCCTGGCAGAAGAAGAAAAGTGGATTCGCCAGGGTATTAAAGCTCGCCGCACCCGTAATGAAGGTCGGGTTGAGCGCTTAAAAGAAATGCGCAAAGAACGTAAAGCGCGCCGTGAGGTGGCCGGCACCGCCAACCTGAATCTGGGTCAGGCCGAAAACTCCGGCAAAATGGTGTTCGAAATTCAGAACCTGTCTTATGCCTGGCAGAAAGAGGATGGTAAGGCTATCCCGCAGGTGGGCGATTTCACCGCTAATGTCTTGCGCGGCGACCGTATTGGTTTGGTAGGCCCTAATGGGGTCGGCAAAAGTACCTTATTAAAGCTGCTGTTAGGCAAACTCGAACCGCAGCAAGGTAAAATTAAGGTGGGAACCAAGCTGGAGGTGGCCTACTTCGATCAGGCTCGTCATCAGTTGGATGAAGAAAAATCCATTGCCGATAACGTTGCCGACGGCAAAGACCACGTGATTGTGAATGGTAACTCACGCCATATTATTGGTTATCTGGGTGACTTTATGTTCTCGGGGGAACGAGCCCGAACGCCGGTTAAAGCCCTGTCGGGTGGTGAGCGAAACCGGGTGTTGCTGGCCAAGCTGTTCCTCAAGCCTTGTAACTTGTTGGTGATGGATGAGCCTACCAACGACCTGGATGTGGAAACTCTGGAGCTGCTGGAAGAGCGCTTGTTGGAATACAACGCTACCTTGTTATTGGTGAGTCACGACCGGGCATTTATCGACAATGTGGTGACCCAGCTTTGGGTATTTGGTGAAAACGGCCATATTGATGAGCAGGTGGGTGGCTACAGTGATTGGCAGGAACGCAAAGCGGCACTGGAAAAGCAGAAGCCTGCTGCCCAGAAAACAGCGGCGAAAAAAGCTGAATCGACACAGACTGCAGCTGCTGAGCCTACATCGACACCAGCACCGCAGAAGAAAAAACTCAGTTACAAGCTGCAGCGTGAGCTGGATAGCCTGCCGGATCAGATTGCTGAAACGGAAGCCGCACGGGATGCCTTATTAGAGCAAAGCAATGCTGCTGATTTTTATTCCGGAGATGCCGATAACGTCCAGAAAGTGCTGGCGCAGTTAGCCGAAATAGAAGAGAAGCTGGAGCAACTGGAAGAACGCTGGCTGGAGCTTGAGGAGATGACGGAATGACCTGGCTAATTATTGCCGCCGTTGTGATGGCGATTATGGGCTCAGTGTTCTGGTTAAAGCCCAGCGCTCGTGATGCTCGTCTGGCTGATTTACGGTTTAATGCTATTCGTGCGGGTTTACAGGTGCGACAGTTCACCTTTAAGGCTGATGCCGCCAAAACTGGGGTGCGTGACGATATTACCGCCACCAGTTACACCCTGATGAAAAAAGCCTCCTACGAAAATGGTGGCGGTCATGAAGACGCTTCTGGCGGTGAATTACAGTATTGTGTTGTCCGCCAACCAGCCTGGGATGATGAATGGCTGCCCGAAGGCCTGAGCTGGCATAATAAGGGTACACAAGGCGATGCCGAAAAGCTGGCAGCCTTGTTGCCCGAATTATTCGATGAGCTGCTGATGCTGGAAGTGTATGAGCGCCGGGTGTGTATGATGACGGCCGAAAAACAAGGCTCAAATGCCCAGCACTATCTGGCATTTCTTGAAGCCCTGTTGAAGTAATCGGGAAACGTTGGATCAAAGCGTGTTAACCCTATGAGCAATCCCAGTATTATTGTTGATTTAGCCATTCCTGCCGACGAATACCTGCGGGTCTATCAGGGCTCCGCCAAGCTGGTGAGTGCCATCGCCAGTGATGGCCGCCGGGTACAGTTTCCAGCCAATATCCTGCATAAAATGATCACCCGCGACGGTATTTATGGCCGTTTTCTGATTGAATTTAATCGCGAAGGGAAGTTTCAGAAGATTCAGCGAATCGGTTGATGCTTGCATAAGATCATCTACATCCGCCGCCAGCTTGCGTATAATGCCGCGCAATTTATTCGTTGTGGCTGATGTGAGGTAGATGATGGCTGATTGGTATGGGCTGACCCGACAACTGTTTTTCCGCTTAAGTGGCGAAACATCCCATGAACTGGGCCTGGATATGCTGGGCGCTGGTGAACGTCTGGGCCTGTTACAGTATCTGGCACCTCAGGTTGCTTCTGCACCGACCACCGTGGCGGGCATTGAGTTTCCCAATCCGGTTGGTCTGGCTGCGGGCCTTGATAAAAACGGCGATTATATCGATGCCTTTGCCCGTTTAGGCTTCGGCTTTATTGAAATTGGTACCATTACACCACGCCCGCAGCCGGGTAATCCAAAACCACGTTTGTTCCGTATTCCGGAGCGCCGCGCCATTATCAATCGCATGGGCTTTAACAACAAAGGTGTGGATCATCTGGTTGAGCAGGTTAAAAAAGCCAAATACAAAGGTGTGCTTGGTATTAATATTGGCAAAAACTTTGATACCCCGGTTGAGAATGCCACCTCTGATTACCTGATCTGTCTGGAGAAGGTGTATCAATACGCCACCTACATCACCGTGAATATTTCTTCTCCGAATACGCCTGGGTTACGCACTCTGCAATACGGTGACGCGTTAAAAGAGTTACTGGAGCCGTTAAAACAGCGCCAGAAAGAGCTGGCTGAAGAATTTGGTTATAAGCCGATCTTTGTCAAAATTGCGCCGGATATGGAAGACAACGAAGTTGATATGGTGGCGCAAACCCTGATCGAAACCGATATCGACGGTGTGATTGCTACCAATACCACGCTGTCGCGTGACGGTGTTCAGGGTATGAAGCACGGCACTGAAGCAGGTGGCCTGAGTGGCGCACCGGTTGAAGAACTGGCAACTGAAACCGTTGAGCGTTTAGTGAAAGCGTTGGATGGCAAACTGCCGGTGATGGGTGTGGGTGGTATTCTTGATGGCAAAGGGGCGGTTGAGAAAATGGCCGCGGGCTCGCAACTGGTTCAGGTGTACTCCGGCTTTATTTACCGTGGCCCGGAGCTGATTGGTGAGTGTGTTGACGCCATTGCAGCCATGAAATAACGGATATTAATTGATATAAAAAGCCCGGCTCAAGGCCGGGCCAACCTCCCGGGAGAGGAGGTATAGGTTTTAGCGGTAGAACCGTGAGCCGCTATACTGCGATCTTATGAACTCCAGAAACGCCGGTGTAACCATCCCAATGATCGGCACGGCCAGAACGCCATCCGGCCAGCCAGGCATCGCGTTGAACCCCCATGGGGGCAAGATCTTTTGAACGGCGCTCAACACCTGCGCGGTAACCTCGTGCAAAAGCTCTTTCCTGCATATCGCGTTTCTGTTTCTTCATACGTTGCGTCCTCGCATTATTTGGGAAACATCAGTCAGAAAGCATTCAGTCGTTGAAAATGGCTGAGCGTTTTATGACGTAACCATGACAGTTCTACTCTGTTGGAACTGGGATGTTAATAAACAATTTTTTATAAGTGGCGGCATTTTTGCTGCCAGAAACTATTTGACGAAGTGGCTGTTATCACCATGCAAAATGAATCTTCCCCTCCCAAATTACGCTGGTTGGCCGCTTGCCCCAAAGGTATTGAGCCACTGCTGGCAGCTGAAATCAGAGACTTAGGTGGGGAAGTTGAACGAGAAACCCATCTTGGCGTTTTATGGCAGGGGGATTTGCGCACCGCTTATCGCTTCTGTTTGTGGACCCGATTGGCCAGCCGCTTGCTGTTTCCTTTACAGGAAAGTCAGGTAGACAATGTTGACCAACTTTATCAGGTGGCGCGCGACGTAGACTGGCAAACGGTGTTCCCGGTGGGCGCTTCCTTCCGCATCGATTTCCACGGCAAAACGGACTTTGTGCGTAACACCCAGTTTGGTGCGCAAAAGGTGAAAGATGGCATTGTTGATAACTTCCGTGAAGAGCTGGGTGCTCGTCCGTCGGTGGCCAAAGATGGTGACGTTCGTATTGAAGCACAGCTGCGTAAAGGGAAGCTGGCGCTGTATCTGAACGTCAGTGGCGAGAGTCTTCATCGTCGTGGTTATCGCTTACAGCCGGGAAAGGCGCCATTAAAAGAAAACCTGGCGGCGGCGATTCTGATTCGTTCCGGTTGGCAGGAAGCCTTAAAGCAGGGCAGTCATCTGGTTGATCCTATGTGTGGTTCCGGCACCTTATTAATTGAAGCGGGCATGATGGCGGCCGATATTGCACCAGGGTTAAATCGCCAGCAATGGGGTTTTGATCGCTGGCAGCGCCATAACCGCAAATTATGGCTGGAAGAAGTCGAAGCAGCTCGCCAACGCCGTACCGATGGTTTAGCGAATATGAAAAACCGTTTGTACGGTTTTGATATTGATTCAGAGCAGTTAAATGCTGCCAATAAAAATCTGGAACGCTCCGGGTTAAAAGACAAAATCCATTTAGAGCGTCGCTCCATCGAAAATCTGCGTATTCAGAAAGAAACTGCAGAACAAGGCGGCTTGGTGGTGTGTAACCCGCCTTATGGTGAGCGCCTGAGTGAACTGCCACAACTGGCACCTCTGTATCAGGATTTTAACGACGCCACACTGCGTTTATTGCCCCACTGGAAATTAGCGGTATTTACCGGTAATACCGATTTATCAAAAAGTATTCGCCGCCCGTTGGAAAAACAATACCGTTTTATGAACGGTAAAATTCAGACGCGCTTATTGGTATTGGGGCCAGCGGATGAAAAATCCTCGGCACCAGCCCCAAGCCGGATTCGTGGCCCGGTAGAAGCCTTTGCTAATCGTCTGAAAAAGAATTTAAAACCGCTGAAAAAATGGGCCAAGCGCGAAAATATTCATGCCTACCGGATTTACGATGCGGATATTCCGGAATACGCCGTGGCGGTGGATTGTTATCAGGATGCCAATAGCGATACTGAATGGCTGCATGTGCAGGAATATGTTCCACCTAAATCCATTGATGAAGAAAAGTCTGAGCGTCGTTTACTTGATATATTAGCGGCTTTGCCTGAGGTAACGGATATTCCGGCCGAGCAGATTATTTTAAAACGCCGTGAGCGTCAGTCGGGCAAGAAGCAATATGAGAAGCAACAAGATGTTGAGTCGCGCCGCTTTGAGGTGATTGAAGGACAGGCCAAGGTTCTGGTGAATCTGAAAGATTACCTCGATACTGGCTTATTCCTTGATCATCGTCCAACCCGATTGGAGATTGCCAAACACTGCGCTGCCTTACCTAAAGGTGCGCGAATGCTGAATTTATTCTGTTATACCGCGGTGGGTTCCTTGCATGCAGCACTGGCGGGCGCAAAAACCACCAGTGTTGATATGTCCCGGACGTACTTAAACTGGGGTAAAGATAACTTTACCGCCAATAACTTAAAAATCAGTGAACATGAATTTGTGCAGGCCGATTGTATGCAGTGGCTGAAAGAAGCTGCGGAACATTCAGCAGCGCAATACGATCTGATTTTTATGGATCCACCAACCTTCTCTAACTCTAAACGGATGGAAGGTGTACTGGATGTACAGCGTGATCATGTGCAGTTGATTCAGGATGCGATGGCGTTGCTGAAGCCGGGCGGTTTAATGATTTTTTCAAATAACTACCGCAAGTTTGAGATGGATAGTGAAGCCTTATCTGACTTTACTATCCAGAATGTCAGCCATAAATCGGTACCGCAGGATTTTGCCCGGCGTAAAAACATTCATATGTGTTTTCATATTCAGGCGAAATAAGTCGCCTGAATGGGTTCAGCCATTATTGGCAAGGGGCAATAAACGGATTGCGATTGCCCTGAACTGCTTTAATCAGCTGATTACGGCGGCACTCCCAACGGCTTGGCGGGTGCTGTTTATTCCAGGCCTGATACAGCCGCCGTTCTTGTTTCGATAATTTCAGAGAATACTGTTGACTCATGTACAAATACGCTCGGGCAATGGCGCCGCGGCTGATTTCCGGGGGCTGGACTTTTTTCCCTTTAAAGTCGACGACCATCTCACACTGACCATATTGTTTCGGGAATCCTTGCCAGTCACTGAAGCGATAGTTAGAGCGATCACCATTCACTTCACCAATGGCAGGCACCAGGTTGTGCATGTCGCCTTCCATCAGACGGAACTCGTTGTCTTTTTTACAGGCTTTGCGGCCACCGCTTTGCCAGCACTGACGCTGATGACCAAACGCCCAGGCCGGTACAATATGTTCCCATTCAATTCGGCTGGCGCGCTTTTGTTGTTTTCGCACCTGATAACCGCAGCTGTTTAGTTCAGGGATTAATTTTTTCCCACGGTAGGTAAAGTCACAACCACAATAAAAACTGGTTTGATATTCACCTTTGTACAACGCTTTGAGCTGTTTTTTGGCCTGACGAAAGTTCAGTGGTTCAGCAGGGGCGCTATTAACAAACAACAGAGAAATAGCCAGCAGCAGGCATTGTGCAAGAGACGGGGCAGAGCGTAAGCGCATCAGATACTACTCAATTCTGATTAATACAAGCGGCCATTTTAATGTGATTCTCACGGTTTAGCACGGCTAATGAGGGTGTTATGATGACTCCGTTTTATTATTCGACCATCAGGTAACGTTATGTCTAAAAGCTTTGAAGCTCAGGGAATCATTCACTCCATCGACCAGACCCGTGAATACGGCCAGAACGGATTCACCAAGCGTGAATTTGTGATCAAACTGAGCGGTGATGGTGAAAACCCGGATTACCCGAATTATGTTGCGCTAGAGCTGATCAAAGACAAGTGTGCATTGATGGATGGTTATCAGGTAGGTGAAGAAGTGGTGGTGACTTTTAACCTTTCCGGCCGTTTGTGGAATGCACCGGGTAAACCGGAAAAATGTTTTACCAGCTTACAGGCGTGGAAAGTGGATCGCGCGGGTGGTCAGCCAGCGGCTCAGAACTTTGATATGGGCGGCTTTGCTCCGGCTTCTTCCGGCCC
This sequence comes from Bacterioplanoides sp., assembly GCF_965226395.1. Classification (GTDB taxonomy): domain Bacteria; phylum Pseudomonadota; class Gammaproteobacteria; order Pseudomonadales; family Oceanobacteraceae; genus Bacterioplanoides. Next base: position 3,009,788 of record NZ_OZ245358.1, read on the forward strand.
GGCGTTTGATGATGATGTCCCGTTTTGATTTTCTTTGCCTATGAGGCAATAAAAAACCGAAGGTAAGCCTTCACTTATCTTCGGTTTTTAGTATTAAGCGAATAAATCAGAAATTACAGAATCTGATCAATCACTTTCTCTAAACGACTTACCGCACCTTCAACATCATGCAGTTTATCCAGGCCGAATAAACCGATACGGAACGATTGGTAGTCATCACCTTCGTCACACATCAATGGTACACCAGCAGCAGCTTGCATACCCTGGGCTGCGAACTTTTTACCATTTTGCATATCTGCATCCGTGGTGTAGTTAACCACAACGCCGGGTGCTTTAAAGCCTTCGGCAGCAACGCTCTTAATGCCTTTGCTTTCCAGCATTTCGCGTACGCGTTTGCCCAACTCTAATTGCTCGTCGCGCACTTTATCGAAACCGTATTCTTTGGTTTCCATCATGGTGTCACGGAATTGAGTCAGTGCATCAGTTGGCATGGTCGAGTGGTAAGCATGGCCGCCATTTTCGTAGGCCTGCATGATCATGTGCCATTGCTTCAGATTAGCGGCGAAGCTGGTGCTGGTGGTGTTTTCCATCACGTCCAGCGCAGCCTGGTTCATCATTACTAGGGCGGCACATGGAGAAGAGCTCCAGCCTTTTTGTGGCGCACTGATTAATACGTCAACACCGATGGCTTTCATATCGACCCACAGAGTACCGGAAGCCACACAGTCCAGAACGAATAAACCGCCAACTGAGTGAACGGCGTCAGCAACTGCTTTCAGGTAGTCGTCTGGCAGAATCATGCCGGATGCGGTTTCTACATGAGGCGCGAAAACCATCTCTGGTTTCTCTGCTTTGATGGTCGCAACCACTTCGCCGATAGGAGCCGGAGCAAAAGGTGCCTGCGTGCCTTCTTCAATGCGCTTGGCTTTTAATACCGTGCTGGAAGCCGGGATGTTGGCCATCTCAAAGATCTGGGTCCAGCGGTAGCTGAACCAGCCGTTACGAATCACCAGGGTCTTTTTATCCTGAGCGAACTGGCGTGCAACCGCTTCCATACCGTAGGTGCCACCACCCGGTACCACAACCACAGCGTCAGCGTTATAAACCGATTTCAGGGTGGCTGAGATATCATTCATCACGCCCTGAAACTGTTGTGACATATGGTTCAGTGAGCGGTCGGTAAATACCACGGAATATTCTAATAAACCATTCGGGTCGAGGTCGGGAAGTAAGCCGGCCATTGCAGTCTCCTGCGCAGTTGCGCGTGTTTGTTCAGTAGATCAATAAAGTTGACTGATTAGATAGCAAAAGCCCACGCCAGTAAAGGGCGTGGGCGGGAAGCACTGTTCTAATCCTGTGGTTTTATTGTAGCGGTTATTTTGTTGTTAGTACTTGGGTTGCGCGTCGATGCTCTGACCATGGGTGCCAATGGAGTCTGGCGACATCAGGTGCAGGTACAATGGCATAATGGCATCGGCTTCTGGTACTTGATGCGGGTGCTCGGTTGGGTAAGCCGCCGCGCGCATTTGGGTACGGGTGCCGCCCGGATTAATACAGTTAACCCGGATGTCAGAGGTATTTTCCAGCTCTTCTGCCAGAACCTGCATCAGACCTTCGGTGGCAAACTTCGATACAGAATAAGCCCCCCAGTAAGCACGGCCTTTGCGGCCCACGCTGGACGTGGTGAAAATAACAGAGGCATCTTTGGGGGCATTACGCAGCAGTGGTGTTAAGTGCTTCATTAAGATGAACTGACCGTTCACATTAATTTGCATCACTTTCTGAAAGGTATTCCAATCGGAGTTCTCTAAGCTGGTGCGTTGCCCAAGTACGCCAGCGTTTAATAGAACACCATCCAGGTGACCAAAATTCTCTTCAATCAACGTAGCTAATTGGCGGAATTTATCTTCTTCACCTTCTTCCAAATCAAAGGGCAGTACCGCTGGTTGAGGCAAATTCTCTGCTTCAATTAAATCGTAGGTGTCGTTTAATGCTTCCTGAGTACGGCCGAGCAGCAAAACGGTTGCACCGGCACGAGCGTAAGTTAACGCAGCAGTACGGCCAATGCCGTAGCCTGCCCCCGTTACCAGAATGACGCGGCCTTTTAAAACCTGTTCTTGTTGTGCCTGTACAACAGGCTTTAATTGGCTAATTTCGATCATTGTTAAAATCGTCTTCTCAGTAATCGCAACGCAATAAAAGGCCTGATCATTTTTCGCCGCCGCCTCGAAGGCACATCCATGTGCCTGCCGGGCTACCGCGACATCCTGTCGCTGCTTTGAAAAGCGATCAGGCCTTTATTGCTTATCTTTGCTTAAATTGCTTCTAGTTCAGTTAATAAGGCTTCGGGAGAGTTGATGATTGCATCCGCCTGCCAGTTCTCAGCGCTATCATCTGCTTCGATATAACCAAAGCTGGCAGCGAGGGTGAACATCTCAGCCGCCTTGCCAGCTTGTATATCGCGGATATGATCACCAACGTACCAACATTGTTCGGCTTTAAGTCCTAATATGTCAGCAGCTTTTAATAATGGTTCTGGGTCAGGCTTGGCTTTGGAAACATCATCCGGACAGATCACCACATCACACTGAATATTCAATTTCTTCAGCAACTCTTCTGTATACAGGCGAGGTTTGTTGGTGACGATACCCCAGCAAATTCCCTGTTTTTCCAGCTCAGCAATAACGGTTTCAAAACCCGGGAAATAGCCACTTAACGTGCCGATATGGTCAAAATAGCGATCCAGCAACTGTTGACGATGTTCCAGAAAAACACTGGAAGCCGTCGCTAAATCACGACCTGCCTGATCGGGATAATCGAAGGCGATGCGTGTTAGTGCAGAGCCACCGTTAGAAACCTGCTCGCGGATCTTTTCATCCACCAGTTCTGGTTTGCCCTGATCTTTGCGCAAGCCATTTACTACAGCAAAAAAGTCCGGGGCGGTATCCACTAAGGTGCCGTCTAAGTCGAATAAAATCGCTTCAGGTTTTATGCGTGAAGCCATCATTCCGCTTTTTCCGCAGCCATCAGGTAATTTACGTCGACATCGTTGTCTTTCAGGCTGTAAATCTTAGTGATTGGGTTATAAACCATACCTGTCATATCGGTAACGGCTAAACCGGCTTCACGACACCAGCGAGTCATTTCACTTGGCTTAATAAACTTGTGATAGTCGTGCGTGCCTGTCGGAACCAGGCGCAACAAATATTCCGCACCAATAATCGCAAAAGCATAAGACTTTGGATTGCGGTTAATGGTGGAAAAAAATACTTGTCCGCCCGGTTTAACCAGTTTGGCGCAGGCTTTAATAATGGAGAGTGGATCAGGAACGTGCTCCAGCATTTCCAGGCAGGTCACGACATCGAAAGATTCCGGCTGTTGTTCCGCCAGTTCTTCTACCGGAATGCACTGATAATCCACGGTTACACCACTTTCTAATGCGTGTAGCTTGGCGGTGTTCAGATTGGCCTGACCCATATCGATACCGGTAACGTCGGCGCCACGCTGAGCCATGGCTTCAGATAGAATGCCGCCACCGCAGCCCACATCCAGCACCTTTTTACCGGCCAGATGGGCAATACGATCAACATAGTTGGTGCGCAGTGGATTAATTTCGTGCAGCGGTTTAAATTCGCTTTCAAGATCCCACCAACGAGTGGCCAGCGCTTCAAATTTTGCGATTTCTGCGCTGTCGACGTTTTGTTTATTTTCAGTAGTCATTTTGTCACTTCATCTGACCAGCAAGTAGTGTCAGTTCAGATTGTTTTTCAAAGCAGCCACAGGATGTGGCGATAGGATCGCCAGCACAGGGATGTGCTGTTCGATCCGGCGGCTGAAAAATAATGTGTGCTGATTCTGCTTGCGGTTCCTAAAAATTAATTTTGCGAAATTTTCTTCTGCCACTGCACCGCATTGGCAATTAACTGTTCTTCATCCAGGCCACTGGCTTCACTTAACTGGCCTTTTTCTAACAAGGCCTTGCCTTCAACCCAAACATATTCGGTGGCACGGCTGGAATCTGTATACACCAGTTGTGAAATCGGATCGTACAGTGGGCTCTGACCCAGTTGCGATAAATTCACTGCTTGCATATCAGCCCATTTACCAATATCCAGTGAGCCAACCTGATCATCAATGCCCAGAGATTTGGCGCTGCCAATGGTGGCCATTTCCAAAGCCTGCCAGGCGGGCAGGGCTGCTGCATCTTCGGCGACGGCTTTGGCCAACATGGCGGCGGTTTTCATTTCGCCCTGAATATTTAAATCGTTATTGCTGGCGGCACCATCGGTGCCCAAACCTAAATTAATGCCGTTGCTCAGCAGTTTGGCGGTTGGGCAAAAACCACTGGCCAGTTTTAAGTTGGATTCCGGGCAATGCACAACGGAAGCGCCGGTTTGCTGCAGAATCTGAATATCCTCATCCGAAATCTGCGTCATATGCACACAACTGACACGCTCGGTTAAGAATCCTAAATCGGCTAAGCGCTGAGTGGGGCGTTTACCTTTCTCTTCAAGGCTTTGGGCGACTTCAAAAGCGGTTTCGTGCAAATGAATCTGTACCGGGGTATCCAGCTGATCGGCGAGGGTTGTGATCTCTTTTAAAGGGGCATCGGAAACCGTATAAGGCGCGTGTGGCCCCAGGCCAATTGTGATGCGTGGCTGGTTGTGAAAGTGTTTATGTGCAGCAACGGACTTGGCAATATAATCGTCAGCGTTCTGGGCGAAGTTGGTTGGAAAATCCAGAATTGGTGTAAAGCTGACATTACGAATGCCGGATTCAAGAGCAGCCTGAGCCCCTTGTTGTGGATAAAAATACATATCCGAGTAGGTTGTGGTGCCACATTTCAGCATTTCTGCGATGGCCAGACGTGTGCCATCGAGAACAAAATCACTGTTTACCCATTTGCCTTCGGCAGGCCAGATATGGTCGTTCAGCCAGGTCATTAAAGGCAGGTCGTCTGCCAGACCGCGAAACAATGACATCGCCGCATGGCCGTGCGCATTAATATAACCCGGCAGCAGAATATGGTCGTTGAGTTCAACAACCTGATCGGCTTCATGGCTGGTGGCTTGTTGATCCTGAATCGCAAGAATTTTTCCGTCTTTCACAAATACCGCTTGGTTGTGCAGCAAGGTACGATCATGAGTCGTGCTGAGTGGTGCTACCCAGCGGGCGTTGATTTGAAGGTCTGCCTGCATGATTCCGGATTCCGGGCTAATAAACGTGGCGAGAGTATATCCGATTTTTGCCAATCTCTCAGGGCTTGTTGTGGCTGTAGGGTGAAAGAGTTTTTGTCTGTTTTTTGATCAATTTGGGTTGGCCTCTAGAAGCAAAAATCGCTGAGAACGCGATACAGGAGCTCTCAGCGGGTATTTCCTTGTTTTTCTTCGGTTTTTGGCTGTCAGTTGTGATATGCTCCGATGCTTTGTATTTGACGTTCAAACAGAGCGTTACCCCTTTAAAAAGGAACAGGTCGGATATCTATGGGTGAGTTAGCCAAAGAAGTACTGCCAATTAACATCGAGGACGAACTGCAGCAGTCGTACCTTGATTATGCTATGAGCGTAATTGTTGGCCGTGCCTTGCCAGACGTGCGTGACGGTTTAAAGCCGGTGCACCGTCGTGTGTTACATGCCATGAATGTACTGGGCAATGACTGGAATAAGCCATACAAAAAATCGGCCCGTGTGGTTGGTGACGTGATTGGTAAATACCACCCACATGGTGACTCTGCGGTATACGACACCATTGTACGTATGGCTCAGGACTTCTCCATGCGCTATATGATGGTGGATGGTCAGGGTAACTTTGGTTCGATTGATGGCGACTCCCCGGCAGCGATGCGTTACACCGAAGTACGTATGGCAAAAATCAGCCATAGTATGTTGGGTGATATCGATAAAGAAACCGTTGATTGGGTGCCGAACTACGATGGTACTGAACAGATTCCGGAAGTGTTACCGACCCGTATTCCGAACCTGTTAGTCAACGGCTCTTCCGGTATTGCCGTAGGTATGGCGACTAATATTCCGCCGCATAATATCACTGAAGTATTAAACGGTACGCTGGCGTTAATCGACAATCCTGAGCTGGATGTTGATGGCCTGATGGAATATATCCCTGGCCCGGATTTCCCAACCGGTGCCTTTATTAACGGTCGTGATGGCATTGTTGAAGCCTACCGCACTGGCCGTGGCCGCATTTATATGCGTGCCAAGCATCATTTTGAAGAAAACGAAAAGAACGACAAGGTTTCGATTATCTTCACCGAAATCCCTTATATGGTGAACAAAGCCCGGGTGGTTGAAAAAATCGCTGAGCTGGTGAAAGACAAAAAAATCGAAGGCATTACTGAGCTGCGCGATGAGTCGGATAAAGACGGTATGCGCATTGTGGTGGAGCTGCGCCGTGGCGAAATGCCCGAGGTGGTGCTGAATAACCTGTTTGCCCAAACTCAGCTGCAAACGGTATTTGGTATTAATACCGTTGCGCTGGTGGATGGTCAGCCACGTACGCTGAACCTGAAGCAATTATTAGATGCCTTTGTTAAGCATCGTCGCGAAGTGGTGACACGTCGTACTATTTATGAGCTGCGTAAAGCGCGTGAGCGTGGTCATATTCTCGAAGGTCTGGCGCTGGCACTGGCGAATATCGATCCGGTGATCGAATTAATCAAGCGCTCTCCAACAGCAGCCGAAGCTAAAGAAGCTTTGATTAACACTGCCTGGGAACCAGGTGATGTATCCGACATGCTGGCGCGTGCCGGTGAAGATGCTTGTCGTCCGGATGATCTTCCTGAGCAATATGGTTTCCGTGATGGTCGTTATTATTTGTCTCCGGTTCAGGCGCAAGCGATTCTGGATTTGCGACTGCAAAAACTGACCGGCCTTGAGCACGAAAAACTGATCGAAGAGTATCAGGTGAAACTGACAGAAATCGCTGAATATCTGGAGATTCTGGGCAGCGCTGATCGCCTGATGCAGGTTATTCGTGAAGAATTAGAAGCAATTCGTGAAGAATACGGCGATGAGCGTCGTACCGAAATTATCGCGCAAAAACGTGATCTGACCATGGCGGATCTGATTCCGGAAGAAGATCTGGTTCTGACCCTGTCTCACGGCGGTTACGCCAAAACTCAGCCGATGGATACTTACCAAGCGCAACGCCGCGGTGGTAAAGGTAAATCGGCGACGTCGGTAAAAGACGAAGATTTTGTTGAACATTTATTGGTGGTGAACAGCCACGATACCGTGTTGTGTTTCACCGATGCCGGTAAAGTCTATTGGTTAACCGTTTACGATATTCCGCAAGCGGGACGTAACGCCAAAGGTCGTCCGATTGTTAACGTACTGAATTTATCTGAAGAAGGCGAGCGTATTACCGCGATTCTGCCGGTTGATGAATACAGCGCAGACCGTTATGTGTTTATGGCAACGCAGAAAGGCACGGTTAAGAAAACCTCTCTGGATCAGTTCTCCCGCCCTCGTTCTACCGGTCTGATCGCATGTGAGCTGGATGATGGTGATCATCTGGTAGGCGTTGCGATTACCGATGGCAGTAAAGATATTCTGATGATGTCAGATGCTGGTAAGGCCGTACGTTTCAGCGAAGAAGCTGTTCGTCCAATGGGCCGTACCGCGCGCGGTGTGCGTGGTATCAAGCTGGCCGATGATCAGAATGTGATCTCTCTGATTATTCCGGAAGAAGGCGGCACGATTCTAACGGCATCTGAGCGTGGTTTTGGTAAACGCACGGCAGTGACTGAATTCCCAACCAAAGGCCGTGGTACCCAGGGTGTAATCGCCATGGTGACCAGTGAGCGTAATGGTGCCTTGGTTGGTGCCGTTCAGGTGTTTGAAAACGATGAAGTGATGCTGGTATCTGACCAAGGCACACTGGTTCGTACCCGCGTTAGCGAAGTCTCTCAATTAGGTCGTAATACTCAGGGTGTGACTCTGATTAAAGTGTCTGACAAAGAGAAACTGGTGGGTGTTGAGCGCATTTGTGATGCTGACGAAGATGAGTCGGAAAGTGAAGAAGTGATTGAGGGATAAGTGGCAATGGAAGTAACGAATAACCAAAACGAACGTAATAATGAAATCGATTTATTTGATTTGATTGATGATCTTAAGGATAAATGGTATTGGATTGCGGGTACGGTTGCATTGACGGTTGCTTTAGCTTTGGTTTATGCCTTTATCGCAACGCCGGTGTATAAAACTGAGCTTGTTGTTAAGGAAGCGGATGATGTGGCTTTTTTAGAGGTGAATCAACCAGCACTTAAAAATGTGCTTGGGAATAACTTTCTTACTGCCAATAAAACATTTAAGAGCATTCGTGCATCATTTTTATCAGCTTCTGTTATTAGTGACTTTTATTCACTTTTGCAGCAGGAAGGTAATAAAGCACTGATGCAGTTGATTTACAACGATCAATTATCACAAGAACAAAATCTTAAATTATTTGTTGAACGTTTTAGCCACTCTGATCCAGGTAATAAAGATTCAGATTTATTTTTGAAGGTTCAGTTTGAGTTGGCTGATGCAGAGCTATCTGCTCAGGTTTTAAATAAGTTCGCGGAGTTTGTTCAAGCTCGGTATCAATATAAAATTCAGAATGATGTTGCTTTGCTCACTGCCACCAAATTGGCTGACTGGCAAATTCAAGTCGATGACTTACGTTCACAGTATCATGCTGATAAAGAGCGTCGTATTCTTCAGTTAGCCGATGCGGCAGGTGTCGCTGAGTCAATTGGCCAGAAAAGCCCTTTATATCGTGGTGACCGTGTGTCAGTTGGTTCTCTGCCTCCACTATTTATGATGGGTGAGAATGCGCTAAGAGCTGAGCTTAAGCTTTTAAAAGATCGCCCATCTGAATTAGATGATAGTTATATTGGTGGGCTGTCTGAATTATTAAGAAAAATGCAAGTGGTGGAAAGTGCTGAAATTCGTTGGGGTCAAGTAGTTTTTGTTGTTTATGATCAGAAAGCAGTTGTACCTCTGTCACCTATTAAACCTCGTAAAAAGTTAATTATTGCATTGGGTGTGGTAGCCGGTCTCATGGCGGGCTCGATGTTTGCTCTGATTGCCGCAGCTAACGTTCGCCGTCGTGAACGTAAAAAGCTAATTAAAGAACGTAAATTATCTTAAGTCTGGATATAACATGACACGAGCATTTAATTTTTGTGCCGGCCCGGCAGCTCTGCCAACGACAGTTTTAGAGCGCGCTCAGCAGGAAATGGCGGATTGGCACGGCAAGGGCTTATCCATTATGGAAATGAGCCACCGTAGTAAAGAGTTTGTTTCGGTTGCGGAAAAAGCCGAGCAGGATCTGCGTGATTTAATGCAGATTCCGGGCAACTACAAGGTTCTGTTTATGCAGGGTGGTGCCAGCAGCCAGTTCGCGATGATTCCGATGAATCTGCTACGTGGCAAGTCGAAAGCTGACTATATCAACACTGGTCAGTGGTCTAAAAAAGCGATTGCGGAAGCGAAGCGTTATTGCGACGTCAATATCGCCGCCACAGCTGAAGGTAGTGGTTTCTGTTCGGCACCAGCGCAAAATGAGCTGAATTTATCCGCTGATGCAGCTTATGTTCATTACTGTCCGAATGAAACCATTGGTGGTGTGAAGTTCGATTACATCCCTGAAACTGGCGATGTACCGTTGGTGGCGGATTTTTCCTCTTCCATTTTGTCGGAAGAAGTGGATGTTTCTAAATTCGGCATGATTTACGCCGGTGCGCAGAAAAACATCGGTCCTGCAGGTTTGTGTGTCGTTATTATCCGCGAAGATTTACTAGGCGAAGCGATTGACGGTACGCCAACCATGTTTAGTTACAAGGTGGCTGCTGATAATGCTTCTATGTACAACACGCCGCCAAGCTACAGCTGGTATCTGGCTGGCTTAGTATTTGAATGGTTAAAAGAGCAGGGTGGCGTTGCTGCCATGGCTGAAATTAATCAGCGTAAAGCTAAGAAGCTGTACGATTACATTGATGGTAGTGGTTTCTACGCCAATCCGGTTGCTAAAAACAATCGCTCAATCATGAATGTGCCATTCACGCTGAAAGATGATGCGCTGGATAAAACCTTTCTGGCAGAAAGTGAAGCCGCTGGTTTATTAAATCTGGCGGGTCACCGCAGTGTGGGTGGTATGCGCGCCAGTATTTATAACGCAGTGCCGGAAGCTGGTGTTGATGCGTTAATTGAATTTATGGCTGAGTTTGCTGAGAAGAACTCATAGTTTTTTAGTAATAATTCAAATCGAGAGTCAGATACTTTTTCAATAGCAGCGACAGGATGTCGCGGTAGCATAGAAGGCCAGGGATGGCCTATCTATGCGGCGGCTGAAAAAGTATCTGGCTCTTGATTGTTTATCTGATAATTACCGGCGGAAAGTCGGCTATCTTTCGGCACACACATCGCAAGGAGCGTCCCTGCATCCTGCGATGAGCACGCAACATCCCTGTTGCTGTTCTGAAAAATAGCCCACTTTTCGCTTCAATGGGGGTTTGTAACCGCATGAGCGAAACGGCCATAGGTGAAGCGCAGGAACTTGAGATTTTACGAAATAAAATCGATAGCCTGGATAAAGAAATCCACAAGCTGATAAATGAGCGCGCTCGCTGCGCTCAGGAAGTCGCTGAGGTGAAGCAAAAATACGCAGCTCCTGGAGAGCATGTGGTGTTTTACCGCCCTGAACGCGAAGCTCAGGTGTTGCGCAAGGTGATGGATCGCAACGAAGGCCCATTGGCCGATGAATCTATGGCGCGTTTATTTCGTGAGATCATGTCTCAGTGCCTGGCATTGGAAGAGCCATTAAATGTTGCTTACCTTGGTCCTGAAGGCACTTTTACTCAGCAAGCGGCGGTGAAGCACTTTGGCCACGCGGTGCAAACTGCGGGGCAGGTTTCTATTGCTGATGTGTTTCGTGAAGTTGAAAGCGGTAATGCCAATTACGGTGTGGTGCCGGTAGAAAATTCTACTGAAGGTGTTGTTACACACACCTTAGACACCTTTGTTCACTCGAACCTGAATATTTGTGGTGAAGTCGCTTTGCGTATACATCACCACCTTTTAGTTAAAGAAAGTGAAGTAGAGCAGAATATTCAACGGATTTATTCCCACGCCCAGTCGCTGGGTCAATGCCGTTTATGGTTGGATCAGAATTATCCAAACGTAGAGCGCATTCCGGTGAGCTCCAACGCCGAAGCGGCAAGGCGCGCTGCGCAGGAAGAAGGTGCGGCGGCAATTGCTTCAGAGGCTGCGGCTGAGCTATACGATCTGGTGATGAAAAATGCCAAGATCGAAGATCGTCCGGATAACACCACGCGTTTCCTGATTATTGGTCCGCAAAAAACCATGGCTTCTGGTGAAGACAAAACCTCGATTCTTGTATCCAGTCGCAACCAGCCAGGCGCTTTATATCAGGTGCTTGAGCCATTCCATCAGGCGGGTATCAGTATGACCCGTATTGAGAGTCGACCTTCTGAATCCGGTACCTGGAATTACGTGTTCTTTATTGATTTTGAGGGCCATGCTGACGACGCTCATATTGCGCCAGTGTTGGAAAACCTGCGCAATATTTCTGTTGATTTTAAATGTCTGGGGTCTTACCCCAAAGCGGTACTCTAAATAGAAGCGGTGCTTTAAATTATGACTACAGATTACAAAAGCCAGGCGGTTGACGGTGTTCAGGGTTTGCGCCCATATCAGCCGGGTAAGCCAATTGATGAACTGGCGCGTGAATTAGGTTTAAACGAAAAAGACATCGTTAAATTAGCCAGTAACGAAAATCCGGTCGGTCCTAGTCCTAAGGCGCTGGCGGCAATTCAGGGTGAGTTGCAAGAATTAACCCGTTACCCAGATGGTGCTGGTTTTGACCTGAAAAAAGTTTTATGTGAAAAGCTGAATATCCAGCCAGAGCAAATCACACTGGGTAATGGTTCGTCCGATATTTTGGATTTCATCACCCGTGTGTTTGTGAATGATGGCGATAATGTGGTTGTTTCGCAGCATGCGTTTGCCATCTATGGTTTGGTCGCAAAAATGGTAGGTGCAGAAACCATTGCTGCTCCGGCAAAGAATTTTGCCCACGACCTGGACGCCATGCTGGCAGCTATTAACGATAAAACCCGTATCGTGTTTGTCACTAATCCTAATAACCCTACCGGTACCTGGATTAAAAAAGACGAACTGATTGCGTTTCTGGATAAAGTACCTGAGCGTGTTCTGGTATTGCTCGATGAGGCGTACTTTGAGTATGTTGATGAGAATGACTATCCGAATGGATTGGCACTGTTAAATCAGTATCCAAATCTGGTGGTGACCCGCACTTTTTCTAAAGCGTATGGATTAGCGTCAATGCGTGTGGGTTATGGTGTATCCAGCCCGGAAATTGCTGACTTACTGAATCGCGTGCGTCCACCGTTTAATGTGAATTCCTTTGCACTGGCTGCTGCAAAAGCTGCCATGTTGGATGAAGAGTACGTTGCCAAAAGCATCGCCGTGAATAATAGCGGCATGGCTTACCTTGAGAATGAATTTAACCGGCTCGGTCTCGATTTTATTCTGTCAGTGGGTAACTTTATCAGTGTGAAAATGCCTGCAGGTATTAATGCTATGGCGGTGAATAGCGGCCTTCTGCAAGAGGGGGTGATTGTTCGCCCGGTAGCTAACTATGAAATGCCGGAATATCTACGCGTTTCGATCGGTGTTGAAAAAGAAAATCAGGCCTTTATTGCTGCTTTAGAAAAAGTGTTGGCTCAATTAGGTGAATCAGGTGATTAATTGAATAAAGCCGCTACAGACTTTCACATTAACAAAATTGCAGTTATTGGCCTGGGCCTGATTGGTTGCTCCTGGGTTAAAGGCTTGCGATTGCGTGGCTGTGTTCAGCAGGTGTCTGGTTATGATCGCAATCTGGACTCAATGCAGCTGGCTCAGGAGCACGGCATCATTGATTCCTACGATAAGGATATTCAGCAGGTTGTGCGTGATGCCGATCTGGTGGTGGTGTCAGTGCCTATTCTGGCGATTGATTCCGTGTTGGAATCCATTGCACCAGCCATTGGTGAAAATACCGTATTAACCGATGTGGGGTCGGTTAAGGGTTCGGTTGCAAATTCAGCTGCAAAAATCTTTGGGGCTGATTTTAATCGTTTTGTTCTTGGCCATCCGATCGCTGGCTCTGAGCGCAGTGGCGTGACTGCTGCGGATGAATACCTGTACCTCAATCATAAAGTGATTATTACACCGGAAAATCATACCTCTCCTCAGGCGCTAGCATTGGTGCGTAATGCCTGGTGTGTGGTGGGTGCTGATGTTGAATATATGACAGTGGAACACCATGATGAAGTGCTGGCTGCAACCAGTCATTTGCCTCATTTATTGGCTTATTCGCTGACTGATACGCTGGCGAACAGTCATGAAAATAAAGAAATCTTTAATTATGCGGCCGGCGGCTTTCGCGACTTTACCCGCATTGCAGCAAGTAGCCCGGTGATGTGGCGTGATATTTTTTCCGCCAATAAAGATCAGATTTTAAAAACGCTGGATTTATTTCAGCACGACCTCAAATTTTTGCGCCAGGCCATCGAGGAAGATGATACCACTCAGGTTATGGGGGTTCTGACCCGGGCTAAGGTTGCGCGTGACCATTTTTCAAAAATTCTCGCCCGCAGGGCCTATGTGGAACCTATGAAAGCGACATCTATTACTTACCGTGCCCTTCCGGGTAAGGCATTATCTGGCAGCTTCCGAGTGCCGGGGGACAAATCCATTTCTCACCGCTCTATTATGTTGGGCTCGCTGGCTAACGGCACTACCGAGGTGACTGGTTTCCTCGAGGGTGAGGATGCTTTGGCGACTCTGCAAGCCTTCCGTGATATGGGTGTGGTCATTGAAGGGCCACATCGTGGTCGGGTGACCATTCATGGTGTGGGTTTACATGGCTTACAGGCACCACCCAATGCGTTATATGTTGGCAATTCTGGAACCACCATTCGTCTGTTGTCAGGCCTGATGGCAGGTCAGAAGTTTGATGTTGAAATGAGTGGTGATGAATCACTGTCTAAGCGACCAATGGGGCGTGTGGCTAATCCATTAAAAGCAATGGGTGCCGTGGTAGAAACCGCTGAAAATGGTCGGCCTCCTCTTGTCATTAAAGGCAGTGAGCTGAGCGAAAATGGTTCGTCTCTGAAAGGTATTCATTACGATCTGCCTATGGCCAGCGCTCAGGTAAAAAGCTGCGTGCTGCTGGCGGGCCTGTATGCCGAGGGTGAAACCTCGGTGACTGAGCCAGCGCCAACTCGAGACCATACCGAGCGCATGTTAAAAGGTTTTGGTTATGATGTTCAGGTGAATGGTTCAACGGTTTCTTTAAAATCCGGTGGTGAGTTAACGGCAACAAATATTGATGTGCCGTCTGATATTTCATCGGCTGCTTTCTTTATGGTAGCGGCGAGCATTATGCCGGGTTCCGACATTACATTAGAGCATGTGGGTATTAACCCAACCCGTATTGGTGTGATCAATATTCTGAAGGCTATGGGTGGCAACCTAGAAGTGTTAAATGAGCGTGAAGTCGGCGGTGAGCCGGTGGCGGATATTCGTATTCAGAGCGCTCAGTTAAAAGGTATTCATATTCCGGAAGATCAGGTGCCGCTGGCGATTGATGAATTCCCAGCATTGTTTATTGCTGCTGCGTGTGCGGAAGGTGAAACCGTTCTGACGGGTGCAGAAGAATTGCGAGTTAAAGAAAGCGATCGTATTCAGGCCATGGTCGATGGCTTAGTGACTCTGGGTGTGGATGCAAAAGGCACTGAAGATGGTGCAATCATTCAGGGCTTCGGCTCTGATGGCAGCTTTGGTGATGGAGAGATCGTGACTCATCACGATCACCGTATTGCCATGAGCTTTGCGATTGCTTCTCTGCGTGGCAGCGACGCACCGATCAATATTCTGGATTGTGCCAATGTGGCAACGTCATTCCCGAACTTTGTTGAGCTGGCTAATGGCGCTGGTATGAATCTGACAGTGGAAGAGGTGTAGTTGTGGCTGTTGTAAATCCAGATGCTCCGGTAATCACAGTTGATGGTCCGTCGGGTGCCGGCAAAGGCACTGTTTGCGCTCGCTTAGCTCAGGAGTTGAATTGGCAGCTGTTAGATAGTGGTGCTTTGTATCGCATTACTGGTCTGGCGTCCGATCGCAAAGGTTTGGGGCTGGATGATGAGTCTGCTGTTGCTGAAGTTGCTGTCAATCTGGATGTGCGCTTCGAGCCGACTCCGGTAGGTGTCAAAGTGATTCTGGAAGGTGATGATGTGACTGACCAGATCCGTACCGAAGAGGTTGGCAGTCTGGCATCTCAGGTAGCGGCATTACCAGAAGTTCGTATTGCATTACTGCAGCGCCAACGTGACTTTCAGACTCTGCCAGGAGTGATTGCTGATGGTCGTGATATGGGCACCGTGGTATTTCCTCAGGCGCAGGTAAAAGTCTTTTTGACGGCCAGTGCCGAAGAGCGCGGTCAGCGTCGCTATAAACAGTTGACTGAAAAGGGCTTTGATGCTAGTTTGCCCGCCCTTATCGAAGACATACGTGCCCGGGATGAGCGAGACAGCAATCGTGCTGTGGCTCCCCTGAAGCCTGCCGACGATGCCACTGTTATTGACAGTACTTCTATGACCATTGAAGAAGTCTGCAATCAGGTACTGGATCTGGTGAATAAAGCTGGGTTGGCCTGAGTATAGTTGAGCATTTAACGCATACTCTGAGATTGAAATAAAACACTGGCCAGTGGGCTGTGCAGTCACAAGCGCAAACATCGCTGAAGACTGGCCCAACAGCGTTTTGTTTTGAAATAAAAACTAACCCCGAATAACTGGCTATTCGGCAAGCGTTAACTTCGGCTTCCTGACCGTTAATCAACAAAGGTCAAGTTCGAAGCACGCGTAACGAGATAGGTATATATCATGACCATGAGTGAAAGCTTTGCTGAACTATTTGAAGAATCCTTAAAAGAACTGGATATGCAGCCTGGTTCTATTGTTACTGGTACTGTTGTTGATATCGACAGCGACTGGGTAACAGTAAACTCTGGCCTGAAGTCTGAAGCGGTTATCCCTCGCAGCCAGTTCCTGAACGAAAAAGGTGAGTTAGAAGTTGCTATCGGCGACGAAACTCAGGTTTCTCTGGAAGCAGTTGAAGACGGCTTCGGTGAGACCAAACTGTCTCGTGAAAAAGCTAAGCGTGCTGAAAGCTGGAAAGAGCTGGAAAAAGTATTCGAAGCGGATGAAGTTATTACCGGTATTATCAACGGTAAGGTTAAAGGTGGCTTCACTGTTGACCTGAAAAACATCCGTGCATTCCTGCCAGGTTCTCTGGTTGACGTGCGTCCGGTACGTGACACTCTGCACCTGGAAGGCAAAGAGCTGGAATTCAAAGTTATCAAGCTGGACGCTAAGCGTAACAACGTTGTTGTTTCTCGTCGTGCTGTTCTGGAAGCTGCTAACTCTCAAGAGCGTGAAGAGCTGCTGGCTAACCTGCAAGAAGGTCAGTCTGTTAAGGGTATCGTTAAGAACCTGACCGACTACGGTGCATTCGTAGATCTGGGTGGTGTTGACGGCCTGCTGCACATCACTGACATGGCGTGGAAGCGTATCAAGCACCCAAGCGAAATCGTTGCTGTTGGTGACGAAATTGACGTTAAAGTTCTGAAGTTCGACCGTGAGCGTAACCGCGTATCTCTGGGTCTGAAGCAACTGGGTGATGATCCATGGGTTAACATCAATGAGCGTTACCCAGAAAACGCACGTGTTAAAGCGCGCGTTACTAACCTGACTGATTACGGCTGCTTCGCTGAGCTGGAAGAAGGTGTTGAAGGTCTGGTTCACGTTTCTGAAATGGATTGGACTAACAAGAACATTCACCCAAGCAAAGTTGTTCAACTGGGCGACGAAGTAGAAGTGATGGTTCTGGATATCGACGAAGAGCGTCGTCGTATTTCTCTGGGTATCAAGCAGTGCACCATGAACCCATGGGAAGAGTTCGGTACTAAGTTCAACAAAGGCGACAAGATCAGCGGTAAGATTAAATCTATCACTGACTTCGGTATCTTCATTGGTTTGGACGGTGGTATCGACGGTCTGGTTCACCTGTCTGACATCTCTTGGAACGACAGCGGCGAAGATGCCGTTCGTAACTATAAGAAAGGCGATGAGCTGGAAACTGTTATCCTGTCTATCGACCCAGAGCGTGAGCGTATCTCCCTGGGTGTTAAGCAGCTGGAAAGCGATCCATTCTCCGAGTTCGTTGCTGAAAACGACAAAGGCGCTCTGGTAACTGGTAAGGTTGTTGCTGTAGATGCTAAAGCAGCTACCGTTGAGCTGGCTGAAGGTGTTGAAGCGGTACTGAAAGCGTCTGACATTAGCCGTGACCGTGTTGAAGATGCACGTAACGTTCTGAACGAAGGCGACGAGGTTGAAGCAGTAATCACTGTTGTTGATCGTAAGAACCGTACTCTGGCACTGTCTGTTAAAGCGAAAGACGATGCAGCTGATAAAGCGGCTCTGAAAGAGCAGCGTGCTAAAGCTGACGCTGAAGTATCTGGTCCTACCACCATTGGTGACCTGATCAAGGAACAGCTGAACAAGTAATTGTTCATCTTTCCGAAAAACCCGCCTTTTGGCGGGTTTTTTTATGCCCAAATGAAGAAACTGATCATTAATTGAACATATGGGGTTGCAAAAGAAATCACCTAACTGCATGATTTAGCTAGGTTTATTGTCATGATAACGCTACAAGCACGTTCTCAAGGAGGGAATGACTGTGACAAAATCTGAATTAATTGAGAAAATTGTATCGCGACAGCCTCAGTTATCGTCTAAGGACGTTGAGCTGGCGGTAAAAACCTTACTGGACCACATGTCTCAGACACTGTCCTCCGGTGAGCGTATTGAAATTCGTGGTTTTGGTAGTTTTTCATTGCATTATCGTGCGCCGCGAGTAGGACGAAACCCGAAAACCGGAGAAACAGTGGATCTCAAAGGTAAGTTTGTTCCACATTTCAAACCGGGTAAGGAATTGCGGGATCAGGTTAATGACAGTCTGGACGATGAGTAATACCACTTTGAATGGTCGATGTTTTTAATGAAGCAACTGAAGTTAATATTCATCATTTTGATCTGTTTGGTACTGCTCAGTTATGCTGTTGCTTTTGCGGCGCATAATAAGGATCAGGTCACGATTAATTTCCTGATAGGCTTTCAGGTAACAATTCCTATTGCTGTATGGAGCGGGCTTGTCTTCTCTGTTGGTGTGTTATCGGTTTGGCTGCTTGGTGGTATTTCCGGTGCTGCTCAGAAACTCAGGTTGCGCAAGCTGCAGAAGGAGCTTGAAGAGGTGAAACGGCGCCTCGAAAAAGTTGGCTGATTCATGATGGACTCTGCACTGATCTATGTGCTGTTGTTGCTAGGCGTAGCTATTGGATGGACGTTAGGCTACCGCTTTGCAAAACAGGGAAAAAAACAAACCCCCGATAACTGGTTGCCTAGTGTTGAGGCCCTGCTGGCCCAAGCAGGCGATGTATCTCTTGAGCGTTTATTAAACTTATCTCAGTTAGATGACGACTCTGTCGACTTGTTTCTTAAGCTGGGTAAAACCCTTCGTGATAAAGGTGAGGTTGATCGTGCGATTCATTTACATCAATCACTTTTTGCGCGAACCGACCTGTCAAAACATATCCTGCAAACCCTTGAGTTAGAGTTGGCAATTGATTTCTCCCATGCGGGTCTATTAGATCGGGCAGAGCGTTTGTATTTAGAGCTGTTGGACACTAAAGGACGAATTAAAGAACTGGCTTCCCGTCATTTGGTTGAACTCTATGAAGAAGAGGGGGAGTGGCAAGAAATTTATCAGTTGCATTCGACTAAGAAGCTTCAGTTGACGCCTCATTTGAGTAAACGTGTTTCTCATGCGGTATGTGAGCTGGCTGAAAATGCGGTTGGTTCAGCAGACTACCTTGAAGCTCAAAAACTTTGTCGTCAGGCGTTAAAAATTGACCCAGCATGTGCTCGTTCTTATGTGGTTTCCGGTAATATGGCCTATGACCAGCAGGAGTATCATGAGGCGATCCGTTGTTATCTGAAGGCGGTTGAGATTGACTCTCAGGCATTGATCAGTTTGTTAGAGAAAATGATTGATGCCTTTAAGGCGCTTGATGATTCAGAAGGATTGTTGCGACACTTGGGGATGCACTGGGGGGAGAGTCATTACGTCCCTGCGCTGGTAGCGAAAGTGCAGGTGCTTGCTGAGCAGGAGGGTGGTGGAGCAGGGATTTCAGCTTTGTTATCGGAGCTGAAAAACCAACCGTCTAACTCGGGTTTTTTTGCGTTAATAGAAATGGTTGTACAGCACAAACAACAGTTGGATAAGTCGCAGTTATTTACCCTCTATGATATTCTCCGCCGCATTGTAGAAAATGAGCCGAAGTTTATTTGCAAAAACTGTGGCTTTAAGGCTGAAGAGTCTCACTGGCGCTGCCCAAGTTGCAAAGATTGGGCAACCATTGATTCATTTCATTCGTTGCCAGCTAATACGAAGATGGATATATGAGTACAAAATCTCCGGTGGTAGTTGCACTGGACTTCCCTACCAAAGAACAAGCTGTCGCTATGGCGCAACAGCTTGACCCTGCTTTGTGTCGAGTGAAAGTCGGTAAAGAATTATTCACTGCTTCTGGGCCTGCTGTTGTTGAAGAATTACATGCTTTGAACTTTGATGTATTTCTCGACCTTAAGTTCCATGATATTCCAAATACTTGCGCGAAAGCGGTTGGTGTTGCTGCTGATTTAGGCGTCTGGATGGTCAACGTGCATGCTTCCGGTGGTCGTCGCATGATGGAAGCGGCTCGCAACGAAATTGATAAGAAGACTCATCAGCCTCTGCTGATTGGTGTCACTGTTCTGACATCAATGGAACAAAATGATTTAGTTGAAATCGGCCTGAACTTAGATCCACAAGAGCAAGTTCGTCGGTTGGCTTTGTTAACAGAAAGCTCCGGCCTTGATGGTGTTGTTTGTTCAGCACAAGAAGTCGAATTGATCCTGAATAACTGCTCAGCGGATTTTCTAACCGTAACTCCAGGGATTCGTCCTGCTGGTTCTGACCAAGGTGATCAGCGCCGTGTATTGACCCCTGAGCAAGCGCTTAAGGCCGGTGTCGATTATATGGTGATTGGCAGGCCGATCACTCAGGCTGAAAGCCCTGCTGTTGCTTGCAGTAATATTCTGGAAAGCTTAGCTGGAAATTAATTGTGTCTGGTGTTGTTGTAACAGAAAACTGGTATGTGGTGCTGACAAAACCACATCAGGAAGAGCGCGCGTTTCAGCATCTACATGAGCAAGGGGGCGAAGTATTTTTGCCCTATATGCAAATCGAAAAGATCCGTGCTGGTGTTTTGATAAAAAAGCAGGAAGTAATGTTTCCCGGTTACCTGTTTTTAAAATCCAAAAAAGACTCCCCTTTGCTTAATAAAGTACGCTCGACACTTGGTGCACGTATGTTATTACGCTTTGGTGTGAATCCGGTGGTTGTTTCTCATGTGTTAATTGATAGCCTGAAAAGCCAGTGCTTTGACGAACAATTAGAAGAAGTTTTTAGTGTTGATCAGCAGGTGCGTATTACTTCTGGTCCGTTTAAAGACTACATTGCGATTTTTAAAGAATACGATGGTGAAAAACGTGCCATTGTGCTGCTGAATTTATTAAATCAGCAACAGGAACTGGCTGTAGAGCTTAACCAGCTTTCAGCTTGATGTTTCTGGCAATGTGAATTGTGATGCGACAACAGGGAAAGCTCGCGACGAACCTTTGGGCGGTAGCGTGTCTGTTGATTTTTTAAGCAAAGTTTAATTGTTAAGAATTGGATACTTTAGGGATATCTATGAAATTATCAGAAGCAAAGATCGCCATCATTGGCTTGGGTTATGTTGGCCTGCCATTGGCGGTTGCGTTTGGGAAAACCCGGCAAGTTATCGGTCTGGATATAAATGAAAAACGTATTCGGGAGCTACACGAAGGCCACGATGCAACCTTAGAGGTGTCTGACGAAGAGCTCCGTTCAGCAACTGGACTAACCTTTACGGCCGATGTTGAGGCTGTTGCCGATTGCAATGTCTATATAGTAACTGTTCCGACACCTATTGATGATAATAATGCTCCTGATCTGACCCCATTGCGCAGCTCATCGGCTATGTTGGCAGGTGTTGTTCAGCCTGGTGATGTTGTAGTTTATGAGTCGACTGTTTATCCGGGGGCAACTGAAGAGGTTTGTATTCCAATTATTGAGAAGGGATCCGGTCTCAAAGTTAATAAAGACTTTTATGCTGGTTATAGCCCCGAGCGTATAAATCCCGGTGACAAAGAAAATACGCTAACCAAAATTAAAAAAATTACTTCTGGCTCCACTCCTGAAGTTGCTAAGTTTGTAAACGACCTTTATGGCTCAATAATTACTGCAGGTACGCACTTGGCCAGTTCCATAAAGGTTGCAGAAGCTGCGAAAGTAATTGAAAACACGCAGCGTGATTTGAACATTGCAATTATTAATGAGTTCGCCAAAATTTTTAATATGTTGGATATTGATACTCAAGAAGTATTGGATGCTGCGGGTACAAAGTGGAATTTCTTACCGTTTAAACCTGGTTTGGTTGGGGGGCATTGTATTAGTGTCGACCCTTATTATCTGACATATAAAGCCAAAGAAATTGGTTATCAGCCAGAGGTGATCTTAGCTGGTCGAAGAATAAATGATGGCATGGGTCAATATACGGCGACTCAGTTGGTTAAGGCTGTCAGCAAAGAGAAAATTCATATTGATGAGGCGCGAGTCCTTGTTTTGGGCTTTACCTTTAAAGGTGATTGCCCAGATGTACGAAATACTAAAATCATCGATATGATTAAAGAACTTGAGAGCTTCAATATGAGAGTTGATGTTCACGATTCGTGGGCGGACTCAAAAGAGGTCTACCAGGAGTATGGGATTGAGCTGCTTTCAGAGATTCAAGAAGACACCTATGATGCTATCGTTCTCGCAGTTGATCACTCTGATTTCAAGGAGTGGGGAGAGAGTAAAATACGATCTTACGGTAAACAGAAGCACGTGCTGTATGATGTGAAGTATGTTCTGCCAGTAGGGCAGTCTGATCTGCGATTGTAAAGCTAACGAGCTGTTTGTTTTAGTCAATATATAGATAGCTAATACTTTTTGTCTTTTGGGATTGTTATGAAAAACTTTGGTTTGATTGGTGCTGCGGGATATATTGCACCTCGTCATTTAAAAGCAATTAAGGAAACCGGGCATAATCTGGTAGTGGCAATGGATGTTAATGACTCAGTTGGTATTATGGATAGTCATTTCCCTGAAGCCGAGTTCTTTACTGAATTTGAGCAGTTTTCTGGTTATGTCGAAGATTTAAAGCAAACGGGTCAGAAGCTGGATTATATTGCTATCTGTTCGCCGAACTATCTGCATTTGCCTCATATGAAATTTGCCTTGCAAAATGGCATTGATGTGATTTGTGAAAAACCTCTGGTATTGAACGCGGAAGATCTAGAAACGTTGAAGCGTTACGAAGAGCAGTATGGTGCAAAAGTAAACTCGATACTTCAACTACGCTTGCACCCATCTATTATTGCCTTGAGAGATAAAGTTGCTGCAGCTCCGATAGATAAAGTATTTGATGTAAATCTCACATATTTAACCTCACGAGGAAAGTGGTATCTGAAGTCTTGGAAAGGCTTTGACGAAAAGTCGGGCGGCGTGGCGACTAATATTGGCGTTCACTTTTATGACATGCTTCACTTTATTTTCGGTGATATTAAGAAAAATGAAGTGCATTACCGTGATGAGAAGACTTCATCCGGTTATCTGGAATACGAACGTGCGCGTGTGCGGTGGTTTTTATCTATTGATGCAAATCATCTTCCAGACAATGCAGTGCAAGGTGAGAAACTGACTTATCGCAGTATAGATATCGAAGGAGAAGAGCTAGAGTTCTCTGGCGGTTTTACTGATTTACACAATCAAAGCTATCAAAATATTCTTGTGGGTAATGGATATGGTGTAGAGGACAATCGGGCTGCCATCGAAACGGTGGCAGAAATGCGTAATGCCGAAGTAATTGATTTTCCCGTTAACGCACACCCTTTGCTCGAAAAAGTAAAAGGTTAGTAAAACCAGATCTAAGGATAATAATATGAGTGTGTTCCAGCACGATAGCGCCATTGTCGATGATGGCGCGGTTATCGGTGAAGGCTCAAGAATATGGCACTTCGCTCATGTTTGTAGTGGTGCTCGAATTGGTAGTGGAGTTTCACTTGGTCAAAATGTATTTGTAGGTAATAAAGTTACGATTGGCGACAGCTGCAAGATTCAGAATAATGTGTCTGTGTATGACAATGTCCACCTTGAAGAGGGGGTTTTTTGTGGCCCTAGCATGGTGTTTACCAATGTATATAACCCTCGCTCCTTAGTTGAGCGTAAAAATGAATACAAGGATACTCTGGTAAAGAAGGGTGCAACACTTGGAGCCAACTGTACAATTGTCTGTGGTGTAACCATTGGCGAGTTTGCGTTTATTGGTGCTGGTGCGGTGGTTAACAAGGATGTACCAGCTTACGCTATGATGGTTGGTGTGCCTGCAAAACAAAAAGGCTGGATGAGCGAATATGGCGAGGCATTAGATATTCCTATTACAGGGAATGCAAGAGTACTTTGTCCGCATACTGGTGATGTTTATACCTTATCTAATGGCCAGCTAAGTAAAGAAACAATTAATTAATTTTTTTAATAAGAGCAAGTGGTCATAACTATAGGCTTCAGGTTATGCAATTTATCGATTTAGCAGCGCAGTACCAACATTTAAAAACACGTATCGATTCCCGAATACAGACAGTACTGGACCATGGACAGTATATAATGGGGCCGGAGGTAAAAGAGCTGGAAGAGCAGCTTGCTAAGTATGTTGGTGTAAAACACGCCATTACCTGTGGTAACGGCACAGATGCATTGAGCCTGGCGCTTATGGCTATGAATGTGGGTGAAGGTGATGCGGTATTTGTTCCTACTTTTACTTTTTTTGCGTCGGCAGAAGCAGTTGCTTTTGCAAAGGCAACACCAATATTCGTGGACTCGGATTCAACCACATTTAATATGTGTCCAGTGGATCTGGAGCGAAAAATTCAGGCAGTAAAAGAAGAAGGAAAACTGAATCTCAAGACTATTATGTCTGTAGATTTGTTTGGTCAACCAGCGAATTATCCAAAAATTAAACGAATTGCAAAGACTCATCAATTAACTATTCTCGAAGACTCTGCTCAGGGGTTTGGTGGGGCAATTGAGGATGAGAATGGCCGGTTGCAAATGGCTGGTAGCTTTGGTGATATTGCGACTACCAGCTTTTTTCCCGCTAAGCCTTTAGGTTGTTACGGTGATGGCGGTGCAATTTTTACTGATAGCGATGACTATGCTGAGCTGATAAAGTCCTATCGAGTACATGGTAAGGGTACCAATAAATACGATAACGTACGAATCGGTATGAATAGCCGCCTAGATACAATACAGGCCGCAATTCTGCTAGAAAAGCTTGCTTGTTTCCCACAAGAAGTAATCGATCGTAATAAAGTTGCAATGATCTACGAAGCGGCATTAAAAGGTAAACTTAAAACGCCAGAGGTGCCGGGGGGGTATACAAGCTCTTGGGCTCAGTACACTTTAATTGCTGAAAGTAGTGAACAACGTGAGAAACTCATGTCTAGCTTAAAAGAAAGTGCAGTGCCGACTGTGGTCTATTATGGCACTTGTATGCATCAGCAAACTGCATTTAAGTACCTAGGCCTTGATCATGATCAATTTCCAAACGCTGAAGCATTAGCGGGCACTGTATTTAGCTTGCCCATGCATCCATATATCACTCCCGAACAGCAAGGGGTTGTGATAGAAAAATTGTATGAAGCTTATATGGATCTAATTAAATAAGCTTGATCGTCTAAATAATATTATAAACAGGAGACCTTATTGTACTGATTGTACAGTAAAATTTGTTTCCTTTGACAGATTATGGAATAGAGAAGAAATTATGTGTGGAATTTTTGGATATGTAGGAACCGTGGCCGTTGATGTAAAGAACTTACAAACAATTGTTCATCACGCCCGGCAGAGGGGTAGGGATTCCAGCGGTTTAATATTTAATACTCCATACGAATATAAAGTCTCTCGTGCAGACTATGATATAAAAAAGCTATTAAAGAAAGAGAAACCGTACAAGTCAACCATCGTACTGGGCCATAGTCGTCTTATCACTAATGGTTTATCTGATAATCAGCCGGTTGTTCGCGATGATATCTGTGTTCTTCACAATGGTATTATTGTGAATGATGAAGAGGTTTGGGAAAAGTTAGGGAGTAAGCGAAAGCATGAAATTGATAGCGAAGTCATTGCTGGTATTACTGAGAAATATATCGGTGAAAATGACTCGCTAGATCAATTAAGAGAGGAAGTTCTTTCTCTGTGCAAAGGTGTTATAGCGTGTGCTATTGCAATACCTAGGAAAGGTAAGTTGGTGCTGTTCTCTAATAATGGAAGCTTGTATTTCGGTAATAATGGAAGTTCAACTTATTTCTCTTCAGAAGAGTATCCTCTGAGTGAAATTGGCTGCGAGAATATAGCGCAAATAAAAAATGATCAGGTAGTTCTCGATATACCGGTAATTGAAAAATTAAGCATCAGGGATGATGCTGGTAGAGCAAGGGATTTAATTCCACCATTTCAGTATATTAAGTCAGAAGAAGATTTGTTGGTTTATCCAAAGCCTGAATTAAAACGATGTACTAAATGTATATTGCCTGAAACCATGCCGTATATTCATTTCGACACCGATGGCGTGTGTAATTATTGCCACAACTATACTCCGCGAAATGTGCCTAAACCGAAGGAAGAGCTTTTTGATTTGGTAGCGCCTTATCGCAAAGAAGGGAAAGTAGATTGTATTGTCCCATTCTCAGGAGGAAGAGACAGCTGTTACGGTCTTCATTTAATTGTCGAAGAATTAGGGATGACCCCAGTAACATATACTTATGACTGGGGCATGGTTACCGACTTAGGTCGCCGTAATATTAGTCGTATGTGCGATAAACTGGGTGTAGAAAATATTATTGTCGCAGATGATATTGGCAAAAAACGTCAAAATATTGCCATGAATCTTAAAGCCTGGTTGAAGTCTCCGCATTTAGGAATGATCAGCATATTAACTGCTGGCGATAAGCATTTCTTCCGTCATATCGAGACAGTGAAAAAGCAAACGGGTGTTGATCTGAACTTATGGGGCATAAATCCACTTGAAGTAACTCACTTCAAGGCAGGATTCTTAGGTGTGCCACCTGCCTTTGAGGAGAAAAACGTATATACACACGGCTGGCAGGCGCAGCTCAATTATCAAAGCCTGCGCTTTAAGGCAATGCTGAAAAGTCCGGGGTATTTCAATAGCTCAATGTGGGATACATTATCGGGAGAATACTATAGGAGCTTTACTGAAAAAAGCGACTACTTCCATATCTTTGATTATTGGCGCTGGGATGAAAACACCATCGATAATACTTTGATTAATGAATATGATTGGGAGTTGGCGACAGATACTAGTACTACATGGCGAATTGGTGATGGTACTGCCGCATTTTATAATTATATCTATTACACGGTCGCAGGTTTCTCTGAACATGACACCTTCCGAAGTAATCAAATTCGAGAAGGTGAAATGACTAGAGAAAAAGCCTTAGAATTAGTTGAAGATGAAAACCAGCCTCGGTATCCAAATATTAGGTGGTACCTTGATGCATTAGGTATGGATTTTAAGGAAGTAATTACTGTGGTTAACAATATACCAAAGTTATATAACATATAATTTCTATTTGGATAATTTAGATGTCAAAAAATATTTGGTATGTGACAAAGTATTTTGAACCAAAAAACGAATCTACTTATGGTGGTAGAAGTTGGTCTATTGTCAAAGGACTTAGTGACGCTGGTTGCAAAATGACGGTTGTGACCTCTGACTCTAATAATCTGGCAAAGCTACCGGATTTAGATTCTAGGGTAACCCTCGAAGATATTGATGGGGTTACTATTTGTTGGTTGAAGACCATGAAGTATGGAGTGGCAAAATCTTTAGCAAGAATACTGAGTTGGCTTCATTTCGAATTGAATTTATTTTTATTAGATAAAAATAAACTCGATAAACCAGATGTAATCATTGTTTCAAGTTTATCTTTGATAACTATTTTGAATGGATTCCTGCTTAGAAAAAAATTCGGTTGTAAGCTGGTATTTGAAATTAGAGATATATGGCCGCTTACTTTAGTAGAAGAGGGAGGGTTTAATGAATCCAATATATTTATCAAGGCTCTCGCATATGTTGAAAAGCTGGGGTATGAAAAATCTGATGTTATTGTTGGCACAATGCCTAATCTAAAGGAGCACGTCGAAGAAGTATTAGGACACCAAAAAGAGGTTTATTGTATTCCAATGGGCCTTAACAACGATCAGCTTGAATATTCAATGCCGCTGTCTGAGGAGTGTAAGGAATACATGTCCAGTGATAAGTTTAAAGTGGTGTATGCGGGGACAATTGGTATCACTAATGCATTAGAGAGTTTTTTCGAAGTGGCTGAATCACTGCAAGCGCGGGATGATATTGAATTCATTTTGGTTGGTGATGGTGCGCTAAAAAAACAGTATATGACGCAGTATTCGCATTTAAATAATCTTATATTTGTGCCAAAAATTCCACGAAAAATGGTTCAGTCAATATTATCTGAAGCTGATTTGCTGTATTTTTCTGTATATAACTCCAAGGTTTGGCATTACGGGCAGTCCTTAAATAAAGTAATTGACTATATGTTGTCCGGTAAACCAATTGTTGCTTCTTATACTGGTTATCCATCTATGATAAATGAAGCTGGCTCTGGAACATTTGTAGAGGTTGGGGATTCAGAAGCGCTAACAAAAGAGATAGAACGATATTCTAATATGAAGCTCGAAGAGCGTGAGGAAATTGGAGCTAGGGGGCGGACCTGGTTGATTGAAAACAGAAAGTATGATGTTTTAGCCGGTGAGTACGCTAGGTTGCTGTTTAATTAGTTTGATTGGTAGTGGTGCTAAAGTTACGCTGTTTATATTAAATTTTTTAAGTAACTTTAAAAGTAATAATTGTAAAAATGAAAATATATTATGCGTAGAGTTTCAAAAGACCAGATATTAGATCAACTAAGAGACTTAGGGGTTGAAAAGGGAGATACACTGTTTGTAGCTGCTGACCTGATGCAAGTTGGCTACTTCAGTCGCTCTGCAAATCAAACCCTTAAGGACTGGGTTGAAATATTTCACACTCTTCTTGGTGATGAAGGCACAATAGTCGTTCCGACATATAGCCCATCATTTCTAAGGTTTTTTCAAAAATACGATTTTGTATTTACAGCAGACACGCCTAGTGACTCCGGTAGTCTAGCGAAGGCATATTTGAAATTTGCTCCTGACGCGATAAGAGGGAAGCATCCTATTAACAGCTGTACCTCACGTGGTCGTTACAGCTCGGAAATTGCCTCAGTTGATGGTCCGAAGTTTTCAAAATACTCGCCCTATTCAAAAGTTGTTGAGTTGGGAGGCAAAAATTTAATGCTCGGAATTGTTGATGAAAGGAATTCACCTTTTACTTTTCACCATGTTCAGGAACTTTTGGGGCATACAACGAGTCATCCGTTTAGCGGATTACTCGAGACGAAATATATAGCCGAGGATGGTCAGACGAAGCGCTTCATACAAAGGGAGTTAGGTGGTTGTACTGGGGGGGTTCATAAAGCCTGGGGGTATCATCTATCAAAAAACGCAGTAAAGTTTGGTATGGTTGGTAATAGTATGAGTGCTTTATTAGATGCTAAACAGTCGACGGAAATTCTGAAAGATGTAATGACGAATAACCCTCATTTAATCAAGTGTGATGATCGTTCGTGCATTAGTTGTTATGGCCGATACAGGTATAATGGTTTTGGTGTAATTGGATACTATTGCCGTGAACTTCCCAGGCTTATAGCTAAGTTTGTCAAGAAAATTGTTGGCTAGAGCAGTTGGCGGCTACATTATGTTCTGTAAGGAGCTTTTATGAAGCATTTGAGCCTATTACAATTTGTATATTTTTCCGTTACGCCTTAACTTTTATGCGTGGTTATTTTGCCGTGTAATTTAAGTCATGGCGTATTCTGTATGATAAATTTACAGGTGCAATGATTATAAATTACTCCGATTAATGAGTTTACAATGGCAAGCAATTCGTCAGACTGGATATGGCCCTTATTGAATAAGTTATTCCAAATTTAAAGTTGGTGCTTTGGACAATTAATTGAGTTTCGCCTCCAAAATCAATCAAGGGTGTAAAAAATTTATGGGTTTGAATTATTATAATTATGACTTTCAATCGGGGACTAACTCTGGGTTGCTGATTGGAATGCTCTTGGCGGCTTTGAGCTACGTATTCATATCAATAGGTACGCTCGGATTGGGGGTTGATTTTGATTTAGTGAGATTGGTGTTGTTACCAGCTTGGTTGTTGGCAATGATATTGGTCTTGCGCGCCAATGTGTTGAAGTTGCGGGTCATTCCTGTGTTATTGTTTTTGTTGTGTGCGATTTATTTGTTAATTCAATTGTATCGATCCGAAAAAATTGAGTTGGCCTTGGCCAAAGTGGATGGTGTTTTAATCGGTGGGATAATACTTTACTGCACGTGGCGGACAGGCCTTTTGCTATATGGCGAACGATTTATTGATATGTTTATTCAAGTTGGATTATTATTTCTTTTTCTGACATTTATGTATAAATTGAATGCTGGTTTTTGGGATCGAGGTGTAAGGTTCTTTATTAATGGCCCCAATGTTTATGGCTGGATATTAGCACTGCTATCTATACTTAGCATTTATAGGTTTTCTCTAACTAAAAATAAACGTTATATAGTTTTTATTCTATTGTTTGTTGTTGCTATATTCTGGACTCAGTCGAAAGGGCCTTTTGTTGCACTAATTGGGGGGGGGTTCGCATATATGTTGGTAAGTGGGGGGGTTAAGCATCTTCTCGTAGCGTTAGTATCTTTTCTGGTAATAGTCTTAACCCTATGGTTGAACGATTTAATTCCAGCAAGATATCTTGTGTTTTTTAACTTGATGGATAGTAACTTTTTACAGGATAATTATGGTTCTATAGGTATACGATTTTCTATGTTGATCGATGGAATAAATATATTTCTCAATAATATGGCTTTTGGCATTGGAATGGCTAATTGGGATTTATATTCATCTACGTCTGAATCCAATGGCCCAATTTCTCACCCTCACAATATTGTTGTTGAGCTACTTGCCGAGCATGGAGCTGCTGGGTTTTTACTATTTGGCTTTACCCTATTAGCTATTTTTGTAAAAACCACCAAATTAGGCAAGGCGGTAGTAGCTATATTTTTAATTGGATTGATGTTTTCTGGTGATATGACCTATTGGAGGTTACTATATGCTTTGCCTTTAGCCTTGATGCCAATAAAGAACGTTAAATGGAATACGTTGTCGATATATAGATATCAAAATAAAGAAACTTGAATAGTGTTTTGTTTTTATTTGTGGCAGATTATTAAATAGGTTTGACGCATAATTGTTTTTACTCCTATTGGGTTAAATTTGTCGGGTTGTCCTGTATGGTATCTTTATTGATAAAGCAAACAAGGAACTGTTATTGAGTCTGGTCGGTTTTACTTTTTACCAGAGCGAATTCGGGTCGAATCATGTTTTCAAGCTCGTTAATCCGGATTTGAAAATTAACCTCGCCGGATGCCGAAAAAGAGGTCTTTTTTCAAGGCCAATATGGCACCGGTATTTATAATTGCTTCCTGTAGGCCTTTGACTCTATATCACATTTTAATGTTGAACGTATTTAGGCATTGGCCCTCTTTTATACAGATCGTTGGTAGATTATGATAGTAGATCAAATTGATTATTTAAAAAGTATTCTGGATACGCATATTCGTTTCCACTTTACAGAAGAAGCCGTCGCGGCTTACGAAGAAACCGAAATAATTTGGCTGGATATCAACGAGATTAAAGATGGAGCTCGTTTTAAGCCGGGTACTATTTTGGTTCCTATAACGACAGATCAAGTTTGTGATAATCTATGGACGGAGCGCTTCGGATCAACGAATATAACACTATGGGGTAAGTTGCCTAGGATATGTAAAGAATGGCAGGCTTGTAGTGATGGAAGTCCATTTTGGTATTCAAATGGAAAGGGAGTTTTTATGGTTGCCTGGAAAATGGCCGTCATAATTTTTGACTTGGTGACTTTAAGGGAAGAGGTTTTATCAACACTTCGAGACTCTCATGGTCGGTTTGTCGGAGAGATGTCGCCGAGGGATAATAAAGGTCAGCTAGATATCCCGGTATTTAATAACGCTGCAGCAATACTGGTTGATCGATGTTTACGGATAAAGCGTTCAGAAATTTATGAGTTAATTTCCCTTGTTAAACCAATGAATCTGGTACTATCTCATGATTTGGACCAGCTTCGAGGTGATGATTTTTTTACGCAGTTTTCCAGGTTTGGAAGAATGCTAAGACCTTTGTCGAAAATGAAGTTTCCAGATTTATCTCAACTGAAATTTATAATCTCGAACATTTTTTTTCCGAAGAAAGTCTATTTGAACGATTTGCTTAAAATGCTAGATGCTGAAAAGGAGTATGGATATCGTTCAATCTTGTATATCTTATGTGGTGATAAAGGCCGCTATGGAGCAAGAACTTCCAGTAAGCACTTTGAGCGGTATTTGAAATTAGTGCCAAAGGAATTTCCATTAGGAATTCATTATAATTATAACACTCATTTGGATGAGAAAAAATTCCAAGCACAAAAGAAAGAAGTGGAGAAACTGGCTGGGTATGAGGTAAAGATCGGGAGGGCTCATTATCTAAGAATGGATCCCGATAATTCGTTCAGGTTCTGGGCTAGACAGGGCGTTACGCTAGATGAGTCACTAGGTTATCCAGATAGAATTGGGTATAGAGCAGGTGTAGCAGGATTCTTTTTCCCCTTTGATCAAGAAAGGCAAGGATCAGTACCAATAGTTAGCTTGCCGTTGGTTGCAATGGATTCATGCTTAGGCGATCGCTACGGGGAAGAGGCTCTTGAAGAGGTTAAAAAACACATTGATCACTTGAGTGTTGTTGGGGGAACATTCACTTTATTATTCCATCCTGGTAGCTTTCATAGTGAAGAGTTCAAATCAACAAAGTATTTGTATCAGAATATTTTGAAATACTGTAATAAGAAGGATGCAAGGAATATAGTCCCAGGTGAATTTCTTGAGTTTATTAATAACTTAGGTATAGAGTAGTTTTTGTTAGATGATTAATAAGATAAGACTTGATAAAACATATTTAAAGAATTTAAGTTTTCAAGGGGCAGGGAACGTAATTGCGCAGGTAATTAATATCGTTTCTCTACCTCTGGTTACGCGCTTATACGCACCAGATGACCTGGGGATGTTAAAGGTATTTATCGAAGCTCTTGCATTTTTGACTATATTGATGTCTCTTCGGGTTGAGCATTTAATTATGCTTCCAAAAAAAGAGCGGGATGCTGAGCTCCTTTTCCGGTTTGTGCTTTCGTGTGGTGCTTTAAGTTCACTTCTGGTTACGTCGTTCATAGTTATATTGGTTGTTTTTGATTATGTGGAAGATGGATATATCTTATGGCTTTTATTGTTGCCCGTAACTTCATATATTCTAGT
Source organism: Bacterioplanoides sp. (assembly GCF_965226395.1). Taxonomy (GTDB): domain Bacteria; phylum Pseudomonadota; class Gammaproteobacteria; order Pseudomonadales; family Oceanobacteraceae; genus Bacterioplanoides. Next base: position 3,042,658 of record NZ_OZ245358.1, read on the forward strand.
GCTCTCCCAATCGGCCCAGTATATAAGTCAAAGAGCTGATGATTTTAAAGTTTCTGGTATTTCAGAGGTTGTGAATAAGTTTTCTAATAGTCTTTATACAATAATTTATGGCATATTTAACGCGGGAGGTATTGGACTTGCGATAGGGATCCTTGTTGGATTTACTTTTAAGGGAGTTATTTTTTCTAAGAAAATCATTCACCTTTTAAATATACACTTTGTAAGAAATATCGCTGTTGGCATAAAGATAATTAGGTCGAGAGATTATAAAAAGCTTATTTTTTCGCTTGTGTCGTCGCATAGTCTATTGGCTGTTACGTCAATTAGCCCTTTATGGTATATCTCCTATAACTGGGATGGCGAGAAGCTTGGCTTCTTTTCGTTGGTTTTGTCAACGCTGGTGTTGCCTACTGCGCTGATAGGCCAGGCTGTAGGTCAGGTCTATTATCAGCGAGCATCGAGGCTCCATGCGAATGGGGAATGTTTTAAAGATCTGTTTTTGAATAATATTAAATTACTTGTTTTACTCGGGGTTTCTGGTTATTCAATAGTATTCTTTTATGGGGAAATTTTGTATACATTCGTCTTTGGTGATAAATGGTTATATTCAGGTCAAATTGCCGAGTTTTATGTTTTTGCTGCTCTGATTGGATTTGTTTCGATACCTTTTGAAAAAACGTCATTGATAGTGAATGCTTGGTGGTATAGTCCCATATGGTACGTCCTGAGGGTTGTCACAACTTTATTAGTCATTTTAATTAGTGAGCTTTTGCGTGTTTCGTTCACAGAGTTCCTTCATCTACTTACTTTCCAGATAGCGTTGATGCACCTTGTTGACGTATTGGCTAGCTACTACTTTTCGGCACTGAAGGCGAGGGGCTAGCTACTGGATAATCTTTTCGAATCATCTTAATGTGTGGCGGAATTCTGTTTATTCGATTCCCTGAGGGATGATATAATTGGTCAGATTAGGGAGAATTAAGGAGAGCAGGCACCGGTATCAGGAAGAAATTGTGTATGGATAGCATGAATTTACACCATTCCATCCCTGAAGCATTCATCGGAACCGTTGAATGGCCATGTGCGGCTCTTTACCTTGATTGGGAAAATTATGAAGCCTTCTTAGGTAAGTATAAGCATAGATGTCGCCACAGTAGTAGTCATCGTTATATTCCTAAGAGCGTCAGCTGCTTACCCCGGGGGGGAGGAGCTTATACAGCAGGCAGATGTGGTGTTTTTTGCTAAATTGTGGACGAATTGGGAATTTGATTTATTACAAAGAGGCCATTATAGGTTGCGTAATAGCTTAGGGGGTAAATTCATATTTTTTGCTAGACAGTTGACAAACTTTAATTTTGCTAAAGCAAGTTTGTGGCAAATCAAGCAAGATGAGCGTTTTAAGCGCAATCTATTGTATTACCGTCTGGAAGGAATCAAGGTGTTGAGGATAAAGGGTTAGGTTATTGGCAATATCAAGAAATTGCTTGTACTGCTGGCAACGAGGTTAAATGTTCCTTAACGCTGCTCGATGGTACTCCATGCAATTCGATGGTTTTCATTTTACCCTAGAAGGTGCTAAGCGATTTGCTTAAGTTTTAGATGAAAAGGGCTACACCCATGAACTGTTTGATTATCTAGGAAAATGAGGTGTCGAGCATGCGGTCTATCTGCCGCTCAGGGTCTTTCTTTTTTTATGTATTAACTTTAAAGTTGCGGTCGTTTATTGTGATCGCAATATTATCTATTTTATTGACGAGGATTCTATGGAAGCATTGGCGATAGCCGAATCTGCACAGGCCATTAGGCGAAAAACAATCGATGTTGCCTATCACTGCGGAGAATCATGTCACCTCGGTGGTTCTTTGAGTATGGTTGATGTTTTGGCAGTTTTATTTGGTGATGTATTAAACTACGACGTAGCGAATTTATCTGCCCCTGATCGTGATATTTTTATACTCAGTAAAGGCCATTGTGTGCTCGGATATTATTCCACAATGAACGTATATGGTCTGATGAGTGATGAAACTCTTAGCACCTTTCAACAAGACGGCAGTCATCTGATCGCCCATCCTGTTAAAAACCTGGAACTTGGAATTGAAAGTTCGAATGGTAGCTTAGGGCAAGGGCTTTCGTTTGGTCTTGGTATGGCTCTTGGTATGCGCCTGAAGAATGAAGATCGCTCCGTATACGTGATGATGGGGGATGGTGAGTGCAACGAAGGTTCTGTGTGGGAATCAGCGGCTTCTGCTGCAGAGTTTGGCGTTGGAAACCTGATCGCAATTGTTGATGTAAATGGTTTAAGGAACGATGGCCAGAACTTTACCTATAGCCCGCCAGTTGATCTTGTGAAGGTATGGGAATCATTTGGTTGGAATGTTCAGGTTGTAGATGGTCATAACCATCAGGAGTTGTCGGCAGCTTTTGGTAATGCAAAGGCCAGTGAAGGTAAGCCTTCGGTTATATTGGCAAACACCATTAAGGGGAAGGGAGTCTCTTTTATGGAGGATAATAATGATTGGCACCACAACCGAATTACATCGAAAACATACGATCAGATTAAAGAAGAGTGGGGGATTGCATGATTGCGATTGATAAACGGAAAGCTCGAGCTTGGTCAAGAATGGGGCCTCGGGCTGTTTACGGTCAATTTATGCTTGAAATGGCACGTGACGACTCGTCTGTACTCGCTCTTTCTGCAGATTTGGGGCGCTCTTCTGGTCTGTCTGCTTTTTCAAAAGAGCTTCCGGAGCAGTTTTTTAATACGGGAATTGCTGAGCAGAATTTAGTTGGCGTTTCTTCTGGTCTTGCTCGGATGGGCTTCAATGTATTCTCATCAACCTTCGCTCCGTTTGCATCGCTGCGTGCCGGTGAGCAGGTTCGAATGAATATGGGATACATGCAAGAGCCTGTTAACCTAGTTGCCTTGGCAAGTGGATTTGCGCTTGGCTTCCTCGGTAATTCACACTTTGGTATAGAAGATATTGCAGTCATGAGAGCAATACCAGGCATCACTGTTGTGTCTCCTGCGGATTGCTATGAACTGTACAAGTGTCTGAATGCAGCCAAAAATTTCGATGGCCCCTTATATATAAGGTTGACTGGCGGAGTTGGCATGCCGGTTGTTTATGAAGAGGACTATGAGTTTACAATTGGTAAGGCTGATGTACTTAGGCCCATTGACGAGGTTACAATTGTTGCTCACGGAACAACTGTTGGTCATGCATTGAAAGCAGTTGCTGCGATGGAAGAGGATGGCTTGAAGGTCGGTCTGGTTAATATGCACACTATTAAGCCATTAGATAGCGACGTCATGGCTGAACTGGTTAGCAAGAGTAAGCATGTTCTGGTATTTGAAGAGCATACTTCGGTAGGTGGCTTAGGGACGGCGATGCTTGAGTATATGAATGATAAGCAAGTCAACGGTCCGCTTATTCATCGAAAGGGGGTCAATGATCATTTTCCGAAAACCGGTGGGTATGATTATATGCTGAGTACTTTAGGCTTGAATGCAGAAGGTATTGGACAGAGTGTGCGTCAGGTGATTAATGAGCTCTAACGAAGTATCCTTACCAATTTGGTATGTCTATGGGGCAGGTGGCCTGGGGCAGGAAACGATGGATATTATCATAGATAACATCCGAGCTAAGGTGATCGAGGAGTATCAATTACGATTTTTAGTTGATGCTTCTGATGATTCCACAATAAATGGTATTTCGGTTGTTGAACTTAATGAATGTAAGCCAGGCGCGAATGTCACGGTCGCAGTTGGAGAGCCTAAGTTACGCGCTGCTTTAGCAGAAAAAGCGATTGCAAAAGGATTGAGATTAGCTTCTGTCATTTCAAATAGGGCATTTGTATCTGAATCGGCGACTATCGGTGATGGAAGTATTATTGCACCTTTTGCATCTCTTCAGTCTATGGCCAAGGTTGGTAGTAATGTGTCTATTAATACCCAGACGATTGTTGGCCATCATGTCGAAGTGCAGGATGGCGCAGTTATTTCTTCCCAGGTTAATTTAGGGGGGGCTGTAGTTGTAGGTGAGTGTTCCTATGTAGGTATGGGGGCGATGATTCTAGAGCAAGTGAAGATTGGTAGTTGGTCCATTATTGGCATGGGGTCAGCTGTTTATAAAGATATTTCTGATGAAGTTATCGCGCTGGGAAATCCAGCTCGGGTAGCCAGAAAAAACGAAGATAGAAAAGTTTTTAAGTAGGAGGACGTATGTCAAATCGCAAGAAGTATGATGAAGTTTTTATGGAAGTCTTTGAGATTGAAGCGGATCAGCTTAATGAGAAGCTTGAGTATCAAAGTATCGAAGCATGGGACAGCGTTGGTCACATGTCATTAATGGCAGCACTCGAAGATGAGTTCGATATTATGTTGGAAATGGATGATATTGTTGACTTCGGTTCATATTTGACTGGGGTTGAAACTCTTAAAAAATATGGAGTTGAACTGTAGTGTTTTGGCTTGACAGAGGCACAGTTGAAGATTCACGTACATTTTTAATTGACGGAGAATCCTCATATACGTTCGCAGAAGTGTTCAACATTGGCGACCGTTTGTTTGAAGGGCTGAGTGGCGGAGTTGCGCTTATTGCTTGCAGAAAAAATCTGGAAACAATTGCTGTATACTGCGGAGCCCTTAGGGCAAATATTGTGCCTCTGTTAATTGATGCCGATTCTTCCGGTGATGTAATCAAAGAATTGGCTGAGTCTTATGAGGCAGAGTATGTATTGCTCGATCGAGGTATTGAATGGGATGGCTATCGTCGCGTTCAATCTCTTCGGACGATCAGTTTGTACCTGCGATCAGTAAAGACCGGAAAGCAGACTGATGACGCTTTGGCATTGCTGCTGCCTACTTCCGGATCGACCGGAGATCCGAAGTGTGTGCGAATGAGTGCTCAGAATATAGTGAGTGCTACTGAGTCGATAACCCGATATATGAAGTTTTCGTCAGATCGAGTCTCTATCTCATCGTTGCCGTTGCATTACACCTATGGTTTGTCAGTTTTGAACTGTGCGCTTGAATCTAGGTCTTCTTTTATTGTTACGAACTACTCTTGGGTTGATCGTGAATTTTGGCAGCTGGCAGAAGAGATGGGTGTTACTGATTTATCCGGCGTGCCGTTCATGTTTGAAGTGTTCAGAAGAATCAGATTGAGTGATAAGTTTTTTTCTTCATTAAAGTGTGTCAATCAGGCAGGAGGTCGGCTCAACCCTAAATTAACCAAATATTTTGTCGAGTTGTTTCGCGATAAAGACGTCGATTACTTAACCATGTATGGACAAACAGAAGCTTCTCCAAGGATTTCTTATGTGCCAGCTGATGCTGCTGAACGCAAGGTCGGAACAATCGGCATTCCTATCGATATCGGTGTCTTGAAAACAGACGCTGCTGACGGATGTAGTGAAGGCGAGTTGATATATCAAGGGCCAAATGTATGTTTAGGTTATGCCCGAAAAAGGGAAGACCTAAGTTTGGGAGATGAAAATCGCGGTATTTTACACACTGGAGATATCGGGGTTATTGACGAGGATGGTTTTGCAACGATCGTTGGTCGCAAGAAAAGATTCGTTAAAGTATTCGGAATGTCTGTCAATCTTGATGCAGTAGAATCAATTTCAAAGCATGAAGTTGAACAGTCCGCTGTAGTCGGTCGCGATGATTTAGTATTAATTGTAGAGACTGAAGGTCGTGCCAAAGAGCTTAAAGAAAAAGTTCTGTCGAGGGTTAGTTTTCCTTCTCGCGGCCTGAAGTGTATAACCATTGATGAGTTGCCTTTTAAAAGTAGCGGAAAACTAGACTATCAGAAAATTGTGAGTGAGCATTTGTGATGGTACGGGATTTCGTTTCTGAATTGGAGTCATTGACAGAGCACCATAAAGAGAATTGCGACTTATATAGACACTATATAGGATCTTTATTTAAGCAAGATTGCGAGTTTACCTCTTTGGAGCAACTTCCGTGGCTGCCTGTTCGTGCTTTTAAACAATTCGATCTCATGAGTATTTCGCAAGAGCAGGTTTTCAAAACGATGCACTCTTCTGGTACCGGAGGCGTGCAGTCTCGAATATTTCTCGATCAGCAAACTGCAAAGCTACAGCAGTCGAAGCTTATTGAAGTGTTTCAAAGCGAGTTCGGAAAAGAAAGATTTCCTATGCTGGTTATCGACTCAGAAGCAACTGTCAAAAACCGGAAAATGTTTTCTGCCCGAACGGCAGGAATTAATGGCTTTAGTATTTTCTCTCGGGGACGAGAGTTTGCTTTAAATGAAAATCTTGAAATCGATATAGAGCGTATAGGAAAATTCCTTGAAAAACATTCGGGGAAAAGGATTTTTATTTTTGGATTCACATTTGTGGTCTGGGAAAAATTTATTGAACGCATTGAGCAATTAAATCTGAAACTGGATCTTTCAAATGCGTTTTTGCTCCATGGGGGCGGTTGGAAAAAATTGGAGAGTAAGAAAGTTTCTCCAGAAGAGTTCAGGAGACGAGTGAAAGAGATAACCGGCTGTGAAAGTGTTCATAATTATTACGGAATGATTGAGCAAACCGGTTCTATATATATGGAATGCAAGAATGGTAATCTACACGCGCCAACTGGTGCAGATGTGATCATTCGTCGCCGCTCTGATTTCAACCCGGCGGGGTACAACGAGGAGGGTATAATTCAGCTCTTTTCTAATATTCAGCGCAGTTATCCGGGCCACTCTCTATTAACAGAAGACATTGGCTATACGCTTCCTGCTGGAAAGTGTAGTTGCGACAATACTGGCACAATTTTAAAGGTAATTGGACGATTGGCTAAAGCGGAAGTAAGAGGGTGTAGCGATGCTGTACATCGATGAGATGTTATCGACGCCAGACAAACCTTTAATACAATGCGTTGATGGTGTGACTGTTAAAGTGGGTGACCCCTTGCGCCTGGGCTTCTTGTCTGAAGTTTCGAGGACGGTTTTAAAATCTAAAAAAGCTAAAGCTTACCCGGATTTAATAACATTCGCATATTATTGTCGGGAACGGTCGATTAAATCGAAACTTGATAGCTTTCCATTTGTCGCTGATAAACGTGGATGGGGGGCGGTTGTTCACATTGCACCTGCTAATGTGCCGATCAATTTTGCGTTTTCTTTTCTCTTTGGTTTCCTGTCGGGAAATAGCAATATTGTGCGTCTGCCAAGTAAAAGGTGGCCCCAGGTAGAGTTGCTACTTGATATAATCTCGGATGTAGTCAAAAAGCCCGATTATCAGGGGCTCTCTAATTCTTTTAGATTTATCAGAACTGAACATGACAGTCAGTGGCTAGTCGATGCCATCAGAGATTGTGATGGACTGATTGTATGGGGAGGAGACTCAACAGTTTCTCAGTTTAAGGCGTTAGCCAAGAAACCTAGATGTATTGAAATGTACTTCCCGAATAGAGTTTCCAGTTTAATCGTACATGCAAACTCGGTTCTTCAAGCAGACTCTGCTGCCCTCGCTCGGTATGTTGACTCTTTTTACAATGATACTTATATCGTTGATCAGAATGCTTGCTCGTCACCATCAAAGGTTCTTTGGGTTGGTGAAAGAGAGGAGGTTGAGGAAGCTCGAAAATTATTCTGGGAATGTATTGGCAACAAACTGAATGAGAAGGAGTACGCTCTTGATCCGGTTGCCAGAATAGATCGATACCTGGACGTAATGGAAAACGTCGCAGCGCGAAATACCGTTGTCTCTCTCAGTCAATGGTCTACCGACTTGTGGACTGAAGAAGATGGCGCCCATACCGGTAATTATCGGTTCGGGAACTTTCACGAGTTTGTTGCTGGCGATATTAATGACGCTATTGGTTATTTGGATAAAGATGAGCAGACTTTGACTTATATAGGCTTCTCTCCCTACATGATTTTAGAAGCGTTCCAAGGAACGGGTAAGTTGGTTGATAGAATCGTGCCTGTAGGGCGAGCATTGGAGATGCAGTTCTCGTGGGATGGCGTTAACCTGTTAGAGCGTTTTTCTCGCTCAGTAGAGCTGGTTTAATAGTATGTATAAAAACGTATTTAAGAGAATATTAGACTTTTGGGCTGCTTTAATACTGTTAATTTTATTAAGCCCCATCATGGCAATAGTTGCGCTGTTAGTTGCAAAAAAAATGGGACGTCCTGTCATATTCAGTCATACGCGTAGTGGAGTCGATCAGAAGCCTTTTCGTGTTTTCAAGTTCAGAACAATGATTGATGCACCTGAGTTGAGTGATAGTGAACGCATCACTAACTTTGGGTTACTTTTAAGAAAACTGAGCTTAGATGAACTGCCACAATTTTATAATGTTCTTATTGGTGATATGAGTCTTATTGGTCCGCGCCCATTGCTGCCCGAATATGATGAGCACTATACCGAAGAACAGATGATAAGATTCACGGTTAGACCCGGGATTAGTGGGTTGGCTCAGGTTAGTGGTCGCAACGGTCTGTCTTGGGAGAAGAAGTTTGCTTACGATGTGGAATACGTTAAGCAGCTCTCCTTTTGGGGCGACGTCAAGATATTGTTAAAAACTGTTGTTGTGGTTTTAGGTTCCGCAGGGTTTAGTCCTGCCGGTGAAGATAAGAAGTTTTCTGAAAAATAACATTGAGGTTAAATTATGTCCTTCTCCCTAGATTTCGAAGAGTTAAAGCGTTACCAGCCAAACAGATACCCATTCCTTATGATCGACTATGTTACTGATGTCGAGCCAGGTAAATACGCGAAGGGATATAAGAATTTAACCAATAACGAATGGTATTTCCCTGTGCATTTTCCAGAAGGACCAAATATGCCTGGAGCATTGCAGTTAGAGGCGATGGCCCAGATGCTGACTGTGGCGATAACCACTCAGGAAGGTCTGGAAGGAAAAGTAACTCATGCTTTGGAGCACCGCGTTAAGTTTAAGAAAGAAGTTCAGCCTGGTCAGCAACTTATGATTGAAGCAGAGGTAATTAGCTGGAGACGTGGTGTTTGTAAAGGTAAAGCTGTGGGACGCACCAATGGCGAAGTGGCATGTGAAGCGGAAATGTTGATAACTATTCCAGATATTCTCGACCAATATATACCTAAGAAGTAAATCATTAATGTACGACTATATTGTTGTTGGTGCTGGGGCTGCTGGTGCAGCTTCAGCATGGAGGTTTGCTCAACACGGTGCACGTGTACTTATTGTTGACCGTGGTCCTGAGCTGGATCGAACACGCTATCCTACAACCCAGGCTAACTGGGAAGCACTAAAGCAAACAAAGTTTAGCCCCATTGCTGCAACCCGCGGTCTTAGCGGCGACTATCCTGTCGACGATGAAAACTCGCCAATTGCGATATGCAACTATAATGCAATTGGCGGATCGACGATTTTGTACTCAGGGCATTACCCGCGATTTTTACGCTCTGATTTCTCTATTAATGCAGATGAAAACCTTGGTGTTGATTGGCCAATTAGTTATGACGAATTGTTGCCGTACTTTGCATTAAACGAAGATGAAATGTCGATGTCCGGCTTGCCAGGAGACCCGTATTATCCGGAGATAGAAAGTGCATTACCGCCTGTCCCGTTAGGTAAAGTTGGTGCACGATTAGCCGAAGGCTTCAATAAGTTATCTTGGCATTGGTGGCCGAGCTTTTCTGCTATTTCTACCAGAGACCGGGCCGGAAGGTCTAGCTGCATTAATCTTGGCCCATGTAATGTTGGCTGTCCGCAAGAAGCGAAATCCAGTGTTGATATTACCTATTTAAGAAAAGCACAGAAGTTGGGTTTGGAAGTTTTGCCGGATTTTGCTGTATCACGTGTAATAACAGAAAATGGGCGAGCTACCGGCATTGAAGGATATAACTCCGAAGGTGAGCTGGTTTCCTACATGGGGCATAAGATAATTCTGGCCTCAAGTGCCGTTGGGACACCCAGAATTTTATTGAATAGTGCTACTTCTGAATATCCAGAAGGGTTGGCAAACAGTTCAGGTTTAGTTGGAAAAAACCTGATGATTCATCCTTTGGGTTATGTTGAAGGTGTATTTGACGAATATCTGGAAACAGATATCGGCCCTCAGGGATGTATGCTCTATAGCCTGGAGTTTTATCGGAACGAAGAGTCACAGCATGAATTAGGATATATGATGCACGCTCTTCGTGGAGCTGGTGCGGTTGAGGTCGCAAAATCAGCCTTGTCTCGGAGAAAGTTGCGTTTCGGTGAATCAGTTTACGAAGACTTCTCGTCATTTTATGGAAAACAGGCGGTAATTGCTATTATTTGCGAAGACTTACCTGAAACTACTAACCTTGTAGAGTTGGATTTTGAAAACCGCGATCGTTTTGGTGTGCCCGGGGTAAAAGTGTCATATCAGATGAGTGACAATACCAAGAAAATGATGGTGCACGGCATGGGTAAAGCCCGTGAGTTAATGGCAGCAGCTGGCGCTAAAAAAAGCTATGCCCATGGCCCGGTGAGAAATACAGGGTGGCATATTATGGGTACGTGCCAGATGGGTAACGATCCAAAGTCATCGGTGGTCGACCCGAGTGGTAAATGCCATGACCTGGAAGGTTTATATATCCTCGATTCAAGTGTTTTTCCAACCAGTTCATGTGTCAATCCCGCAAACACAATTCAATCATTGGCTCTATATTTAGCGGATAAAATACATGAGTGCGAATGAGATGATTATATTAGAGTTGTTGACCGAAATGTTTCCGGGCAATCCAGAAGTACCAGGTTTTGACCAACTTGCAGACCGTAATCGTTTGGCTGTATCGATAAAGAATGTTGAACAGGTTGCTGAGCGCTATAAGTCTGCACGGGCTAATGATATGGATATAAGCATCAATGATATCATTAAGATGCTAAAAAAGGATAGTACGTTAGATATTCCGGGCTTTATTGAATCTGCTATTGAAGTCTATTTTTCCGTCCCGGAGGTTGTGGTACCACTAACTGGTAGCCAACTTCCTTTGTTTCCCAATGAAAGATCACTCCCGGATATTGATTATGATTTGCTGGAACCTGTGTATTTGAGAATGTTGCCGGAGTCAGAAGAATGAGCGAGCTAGTTTCCGTTGTTACAGGCGGGTCTAAAGGTATTGGTCTGGAGATCGTGAAAAAACTTCTTGAGCAGGGCCACCAGGTTGCTGCTTGTAGCCGAAGTGTCTCTGAGCAGCTCGAACAGTTGCTCTCCAGCCATAGTGACCAGATTAGCTGGTACAAATTAGATTTAGAAGAAGAAGGGTCTGTTAAGGAAACTGCCAAGCTGATTTCTAAAAGCTATGATCAAATCGATGTGCTAATAAACTGTGCTGCTGTGGCGCAAGGGTCATCATTTCTGATGACCCGTATCGAAGAACTAAGGTCCGTATTTAATGTAAATTTCTTCAATACTATGCTGTTTACTCAGATCGTTGCTAAAAAGATGATTCGGAAGAAGCAGGGAGCAATTGTGAATATAGCTTCTACCGCAGGGTTATTGTCTGATCCGGGCACTCTAGCCTACGGTGGTAGTAAGGCTTCATTGATTCATGCAACCAAAGTTCTTGCTACTGAGTTAGGGGCATATGGCATACGGGTTAATGCTGTTGCTCCGGCGATCGTAAATACAGAGATGGCTGCTCTTAATGATCAAAAGTCTATAGAGCGAGCTGAGCAGAGATCGGCACTTAGTGCTGTCATTGAACCTGAAGATGTCGCCGAGGCTGTTTTGTTTTTGGCAACAATGTCTAAATCCTCCAAGATCACGGGTCAGGTTATACGAGTAGATAAAGGAATTCATTGATGATCGGTTCAGGGTTTTCGCAATGGCCTTCTTTTACAGCTGAGGAGGCCGATGCAGTGTCTCAGGTACTTCTGTCTAATAAGGTTAATTATTGGACCGGCAATGAGGCCCGTACATTTGAAAAGGAATTTGCACTTTTCTCTGACTCAGAGTATGCGGTTGCGGTTGCTAATGGAACAGTAGCTCTGGATTTGGCTTTTCGTGCACTTGGGATTGGAGAAGGTGATGAGGTGATTGTCACCTCGAGAACATTTTTAGCCTCTGTTTCAAGTATCGTGTTGGCAGGTGCAACTCCGGTTTTTGCTGATGTTGATCGCTGTAGTCAAAATATCACCGCAGAAAGCATTGCTTCAGTTTTAACCGAAAAAACTAAGGCTGTTGTGTGTGTTCATTTGGCAGGTTGGCCATGCGATATGGACGCAATTATGGCGTTGGCCGAATCTAATCACTTATACGTTATTGAGGATTGTGCTCAGGCTCACGGAGCGACCTATAAAGGTAAAAAGGTAGGATCTATAGGACACGTCGGTACCTGGTCCTTTTGTCAAGATAAGATCATGACAACAGGTGGCGAGGGCGGAATGGTAACGACCAATGACCGTGAACTATGGAAAGTAATGTGGTCATTTAAGGATCATGGAAAAAGTTGGGATGCTGTTTATGAGCGGGAACATCCGCCAGGGTTCCGCTGGTTACATGAAAGTTTCGGGACCAATTGGCGTATGACGGAATTGCAAGCTGTGATCGGTCGTATTCAGTTGAGGCGTATGGAAAGTTGGACGGAAAAGCGTCTCAAAAACGCCGAAAAAATCTGGGAAGCGGCAGTCCAATGTGATGGTTTACGTGTCCCTAAGGTTCCGAATAACATTAGGCATGCAGCGTATAAGTGTTATGTTTTTGTTGAGCCACAAGAGCTTAATGATGGTTGGAATCGAGATCGTATTATGAATGCCATCGCTGATCTTGGTGTACCGTGCTTCTCTGGTTCTTGCTCTGAAGTTTATTTGGAAAAAGCGTTTGATAAAACCAACTATCGTCCGGAAAATTCTTTGCCTATTGCAAAAGAACTTGGAGAAGCTAGCTTAATGTTTCTGGTACACCCAACGCTAACAGACGACGAAATCGATAAAACTTGTAAGGCAATACAGCATGTTATGCAGCAGGCTGCTAGTTAAGGGCATCATTTTTTAGGTGTAGTAGTCAGACCCGATCTGACAGCCGCCTGTTTTAAGCTGGTGTCTGTCAGATTAAATCTGGGTTAATTTCTTTTCGGCCTGGATTCGTTTTCCATCAAGTAATGCTTCCAACGGCGTTCTAGCGCAACAGATTTTTCCCTGATGAGTTCGTTCATTGTTGTAGTATTCCATCCACTCGTCCAGGTCTTTTTGTAAGGCGTCGATCGATTCATACAATTTCTTCCGGAAAGTGATCTGATAAAACTCCTGTAAAATCGTTTTATGGAAGCGTTCACAGATACCATTGGTTTGCGGTGATTTCACCTTGGTTTTCGTGTGATCGATATCATTGATCGCCAGGTAAAGCTGATAGTCATGCTGCTCCGGTTTGCCGCAGTATTCAGTGCCTCTGTCCGTTAAAATTCTCAGCATAGACAGCTCCTGAGAGGCGAAGAACGGCAGCACTTTATCGTTCAGTGTATCGGCCGTTGTAATCGGCGTTTTAGTCGTGTAGAACTTCGCAAAGGCGACTTTGCTGTAAGTGCCAACGAAGGTTTGCTGGATGATGCGTTTCTATTTCGCCGATAACCTCATCGTCCAGTTTCTTACGTTCAAGCGCTGCGACCTGATCATCCGATAAGATGATGCCTTCTTCAGCGACTTTGGCTTCCAGAACCTTCAGGCGCTTCTTACAGTTTTCCAGATCGTGCCTTAGCCATACTGAGCGAACACCGCTGGCTGAGACAAAGATTCCGCGTTTTCTGAGTACGAACTTGCCCATGAGCAGGTTGTTCTACTGCATACGCTTTAACAGCTTCTTCAATCGCGGAATCAACGCGATTTTTGTGATTAGGCACCTTCCGATTTTGATTAATCAGAGCATCAATACCGCCTTCTTCAACGGATTGTTGATAGCGATAAAACGTATCTCGGGAGACACCCATGACCTTGCAGGCTTTAGACACATTGCCGAGTTCTTGGGCAATATTCAGCAAACCGGCTTTGTGTTTGATGATTGAATTAGTAGACTCAAGCATAGAGAGTTTCCTTTGTTTAGATATTGATTCAACACCAACATCAAAACGGGAAACTCTCTTCTTCTCAAATCGAAGTGTCAGATCAGGTCTGAACTAATACAGGTTATTACTTGATGGGTTATTACAACCAGAAAAGGCCGCATCAGAAAAATGGAGGAATCAGTCCTCAGGCGGCTGAGGAAAAACTTAAAACTGTGTCCGAAATGAGTTGACCGCTACAAAACGATCCCTATGAATCACACAACTATACTGTGTTTACTTATTTCCCGCATTCATCACCCAGTCTGGACAGTCATCTTGTTTATTGTATGCGGCAGGTGCTTCCAGTAATAGTTTGATAACATCGTCCACTCTGAAGTCATGGCAAGCCAGATCTAATCGGTGAAGTAAGTTATGAGTTTCTGGCCAACTTAAAAATATCTCGTTCGCCGTCATGATTCGGGAGTGTGTTGTTCCTTCTACGTTATCACCAATCAAAAGCTCTTCATAGAGCTTTTCGCCTGGGCGCAGGCCTGAGAAATTAATCTCAATATCACCATTTGGATCTTCTTCTGTTTTCTCAGTTAAACCCGATAGCTGAATCATTTTCTTAGCTAGATTGGTGATCTTAACGGGCTCTCCCATATCCAATACAAAGACGTCACCACCTTTACCCATAGCGCCGGCCTGGATAACCAGCTGTGAGGCTTCCGGAATGGTCATAAAGTAACGAATAATATCAGGGTGGGTTACTGTGATGGGGCCTCCGGCCTTGATTTGTTTGCGGAAGAGTGGGACCACTGACCCAGATGAGCCTAATACGTTGCCAAAACGAACCATACAAAATAGAGTTTCAGATTGACGTTCATTTAATGCTTGTAGCACCAATTCAGCTAAGCGTTTTGAGGTTCCCATTACATTGGTAGGTCGGACGGCCTTGTCGGTAGACACTAAGACAAAGCGCTCAACTCCCGCTGCTATAGCTGCTTCTGCACAATACCAGGTGCCAAAAACATTATTGCGTACACCTTCCACCACATTATGTTCAACTAAGGGAACATGTTTGTAGGCAGCAGCATGATAGATGGTTTGTACGTTAAATGTTTTAAAGATCATTTCTAAGCGGTTTTGGCGTTGTACGGAACCTAGTATTGATATTAGTTTTACGCCTAGCCCTTTTTCTTCATTTATTCGGGTGAGCTCTTGTTCAATTGAGTAAAGGCTGAACTCGTTCAACTCGAATAATATTAATGTTGTTGGTTTTTGTTTGATGGCTTGTCGACATAGCTCGGACCCAATTGAGCCACCAGCGCCGGTTACCAATACAACCTTATTGGTAATGTTGCGACTGATTAATTCATTGTGAGGGCTGACAGGATCACGACCTAATAAATCTTCAATTTCAACGTCACGAATTTCTTCAATTTTTGCTTTCCCGCTAACAATATCGGCAACAGCAGGAGTTGTCAGTACCTCAACCTTTTTCAGAGAGAGCTTTTCGATTAGCTGCTTACGCTTAGCAAAGCTGGTATTACCTAATGCTAAGAGAATTTTTTTGCAGGGGCGATCTTCTAATATTTCATCAATTGAATCGTAGCTATAAACTTTTAAACCATTAATTTGTGTGCCTTGTTTTTTCTTACAATCGTCGATAAACGCAATAGGGCGGTAGTCTTTATTGGCAGCTAAGGAATGGCTTAGCTCTAATCCTTGTTGGCCTGCACCGTAAAGGATGACAGGTTCTGCATCAGACCGCCCCTGTTGCTGTACCAGACTACGTATAAAGAGGCGTGGCAAGGCAAGTAGCGCAAATGCCGTGAATATATAAATAATAACGCTGGAGCGTGGAAGTAATGCCTGCGTTAAAAAGCTTGAAGTACCTAGTGTTGTTGCTGAAATTAATATCCCTACACCAAGAGAGCTGAAGGCTTTACTGGTCATAAAGCGGATAACTGCTCGATAAAAGCCCAGTCTGATAAAAATACCCAAGGTGATTAAGGTTGTAATGACGGCACTGATAATGACTCCCTCGTTAAACGCCGGGAATACATCGCCATGTCTCAACGCCAAAGCTATATAAATGGCTAAAGGGATTGCCAATGCATCATAGGTAAGTGTAATCAGGCGTTTTATTGAGCGTTTTGACTCAAGCAATTTTTGTAGCATAAAAACTTATCATCCGTGGCTCTACGGTGCTGTAATTATAGTCTTAATTTAATCTTTCGATATCCGGCTACCCACAGCACCTTGCTGGTCGCGGTATTTGGCATTTTCACGTTTGTTATACGGCTTGTTGGCCGGGCTTGAGAGTGTTTCAAACGACATGGCACAAATCACCATGCCAGGACGCAAGGCCAGTGGCAATTTGCCGTTATTATAGAATTCCAGCACGATCTGGCCTTCCCAGCCAGGGTCAATGCGCCCGGCTGTGACATGAACCATCAGACCAAGGCGTGCGAGGGAACTGCGTCCATCCAGCCAGCCGACTAGGTCATTTGGAATACAAACCGATTCCATGGTTGCGCCCAAGATCAACTCGCCCGGATGGATAAACAGAGCGTCATCTTCGGCAATTTCGATTTCTTTGCTCATAATCCGGTCAATATCACGTTCAAGCTGGTTGCGATCACCAGATAAGTCCAGGTGAGTTACCGAATTATTATTGAAAACGCGGAACCTATGGTCCAGACGCAGGTCTACAGAAATGCCTGCAATGGCATCTTCTTGGGGCTGAGGCGATATGCGGATACTGCCTTGTTGAAGTCTTTTTTCGATATCACCATCACTAAGGCGCATGATCGTTTTCCACTCATAATATTGCTGCCGATTCTACCTGATCGATCTTCTGTGAGATAGCGCGTTTTGTAAAAGCTTTGTGGTGAATGTTACATTTTAATGCTTTTGATCTTGATTTCGTAACGGGTTTTGCCTTTTTTCTTATCCTGTAATTTCACCAGTAAAAAGTTTTTGTCCTTGGCAAACCAAGCGAAGATTTCACGATCTTTCTTTCTTCTGATTTGTTGTACTTTGACGGTTTGTAAGGTGCCTTCCGGTGTTTTCAGTTCTTCCTCTCCAATAACCCGAAAGCGGAAGGGTTTGTTCTTGTTTTTCTCAAAGACCGGGTAAGTAAACTCTGTATGTCCAGCTGCGAGATCGAGACCCGCTTGTAACATATAACTGAGGTTGTCGTGTATTTCTTCCTGCCAGGTAGCCTCGTAGGTCAGGCTGTTTTCCAGATCCTTGATGGTGTGCTGTTGCGGCAGAAAACTAAGGGTGCGATCCGGTTCATTAAACAGGCCGCTGGCACGATACTGATAATCAAGCGGTTGTATACGTTGCCCGGATGACAGCTTGAATATGGATTTTTCAACTAACTTGGCAGCATTGGTTTCAGCTTGAAACACCATTTGCCATCGATGATCATCGAGTTTTTCTAGTTTGCGTTGTGCATCAATATCAATGGTAAACCAACCCATCTTCCATTGAGTGGTGTAGCTGGCTGTAAAAGGCTTAAGCTCAGCCTGGCTCAAGCTGCTAAAGAAAATCAGGGATAACAATAAGGCTGTTCTGAGCATAGCTGCTTTGAGCGTAGCTACTTTGAAAATAGTTGTTTTGAGCAGAGCTATTTTGAACATAAAAGATACCAGCAATTCCGTTTGCTGGGAGTATATCGGTTAATTTGCCGGAGCGCTGTTAATTACTCAACGGCAAGCCCGAGGCAGGCAGTAGCGTGTCATCAAGCAGCGCTTGATTTCCTTTCATGGATAAGCGACCACTCACAAACCATTTCACCGCAATGGGGTAGATAACATGCTCCTGAGTATGGACCCGTTGCCTGAGGCTGGTTATGTCGTCACCATCATACACCGGCACCATCGCTTGAATGACATTCGGGCCGCCATCCAGCTCTTCGGTGACGAAGTGAACTGTAACGCCATGCTGTTCATCGCCCGCGTCTAATACACGTTGATGCGTGTTCAGCCCCTGGTATTTAGGGAGCAGCGATGGATGAATATTCAGCATTCGGCCATGATAGCGAATCACAAACGCCGGCGTCAGAATGCGCATAAAACCTGCCAGAATAACCAGATCAGGTTGATATTGGTCGATTTGCTGCATCAGAGCCGTATCAAAGTCTTCGCGGCTGGCAAACTCATTATGGTTAATCACCTGAGTTTCAATATCGCGATCTTTTGCTTTCTGCACGCCCGGTGCTTCGGCTTTGTTACAGACTACTGCCGCAATTTCAGCGTCGATATCACCCCGGGTAACCGCATCGGCAATGGCGACCATATTGGAGCCACTGCCGGAGATCAGGATGACAATACGCGGTTTTTCCTGCTGCTCAGTGGGTAAGCCGTTGTTGCTTTGAGCTGGGCTCATAACTGGTGCTTACCGGTAAACTGAACCTGTTCTTCGCCTTCTTGCTGCGGCTGAATATCGCCAATAATCCAGGCGTGTTCCCCTTCAGCGTTCAGCAATGCAACCGCTGCGTCTGCTTTGTCTTCTGGCAGTGCGATTATCATGCCCACACCACAGTTAAAGGTGCGATACATTTCTGCGGTTTCCACATTGCCGTTTTCCTGCAACCAGTTAAATACCGCAGGCCATTGCCAGCTGTTGCTGTCGATAACGGCTTTACAGTTCTCTGGCAATACGCGAGGAATATTTTCCTGGAAGCCACCGCCAGTAATATGCGACAGAGCGTGAACGTCAGAAGTGCTGATCAGCTTTAACGTCGACTTAACGTAGATTTTCGTCGGAGCCATCAGGGCATCTTTCAATGGCTGGCCATCCAGTTCACCGCTCAGGTCAGCACCCGAAACCTCAATGATTTTGCGGATCAGGGAGTAGCCGTTGGAGTGTGGTCCACTGGATGCCAGAGCAACCAGTTTGTCACCGGCTGTTACTTTACTGCCATCAATGATGTCTTCTTTTTCAGCGATACCAACACAAAAACCAGCCAGGTCGTAGTCTTCGCCTTCGTACATGCCCGGCATTTCTGCGGTTTCACCGCCGACCAGAGAAGCGCCTGCCTGAGAGCAGCCTTCGCCAATGCCTTCAACAACCGCTGCAGCTACGTCGACATTCAGTTTGCCGGTTGCGTAATAATCGAGAAAGAACAATGGCTCAGCACCGGCGACAACCAAGTCGTTAACGCACATTGCGACCAGATCAATGCCAATGCTGTCGTGTTTGTTCAGATCCATCGCCAAACGCAGTTTGGTACCAACACCGTCAGTACCAGAAACCAGTACCGGCTGTTTATAGCCCTGAGGTAACTCAAATAAAGCCCCAAAGCCACCGAGTCCGGCCAGGACCTCTGGACGTCGGGTGCGTTTAGCAACGCCTTTAATACGATCAACTAAGGCATTACCAGCGTCGATATCAACGCCAGCGTCTTTATAGCTAAGAGCTTGTTTGTTCTGATCAGGTGCTTGTTCACTCATGAAAATGTCACAGCTTGGCTAATGGAAAGGCGCGTATTCTAACGATTTGTCCCGGTTGACGCATCCTGCAAATGCCAATCTGATTGCAAAATTTATCCACAATACTGGTTATATTTACACGTCATGGCACAATAGCGCTTCGTAAAATTGCTTGTTTAAAAATGAAGAACGACACGTGCGACTATTTTTATCAATAATACTGTTTGCTTGGTCAGGATTTTCCTGGGGTGTAGTGGTGTCTGACCTGTATCAGGTCAGCGTTCCGGTCGAAGATCAAACCCCTGACAGTCAGCAGCAAGGCATCGGTGCCGCACTACAGCAGGTTCTGATTAAAATCTCTGGGTTTTCTTCGGTACTGGATAACCCTGAAATTCAACAGAAGGTCAGCCGCCAGGCCGATCGCTATGTCGAAAGCTTTCGCTATGAACGAGATGAAATTGACGACTCAGTCAGATTAACAGTGGTGTTTGTCGCCAATCTGGTTGATCGCTTGCTGCGCGATGCCGAAGAGCCAATATGGGGTAAAAGCCGTCCATTAATTTTAAATTGGCTGGCGATTGAAGAGAGCGGAAGTCGTGTCATTGTTAATCAGAATTTCTCTGTTTGGCCGGAAATGACAGAGCAAGCATTGTCAGAGCGGGGCATTCCTTTGTTGTGGCCGGCACTGGATTTACAAGATGAAATTGCGCTGCCGATTGAAAATTTATGGGGTGGTTTTAAGAATGACATCCAGCAAGCCTCAGAGCGTTATCTGACAGACGGGGTGCTGGCCGGGCGACTGATTCGCTTAGCCAATAATGATGGGTCGGCTGAATGGTCTTACCGCGGTGCCTTTATGCATCAACAACAATGGATACCGATTGACGCCGCGGCACCAGCCCCGGCGTCAGTAATGGTCAATGTGGCGGATCAGGTGGCCGGTTATCTGGCCAGTCGTTACGCCGTGAATACCAACTCTCAACCGTCATCACAGAGGCATCAGTTAACCATCACAGGTATTGATAGCTTTCAGCAATATCACGGTGTATTAAAATACCTGCAATCCAAGGTAGCCATCACGGATGTTCAGGTGATTCAGATGCAGCAGCAAACTATTCGTTTATCGTTACAACTGGCAACCGATTGGGAGCAGGTGTGGCAGGTACTGGAGCTGGATAAACGCCTGCTTCAGGATACAGAATCTCAGCAGCTGATCTGGCAGTAATCAGGTAGTACGGAAGACGCATGACTTTACAGCAATCAAAACAAGCACATTCATCAGCGCCCCAGCAGCAGCTTACTCTGTCGGTTGCCATTCGCGATGATGCCCGTTTTGCCAATTATTATGCTGGCCCCAATGAACAAGTAGTGTATGAACTGCAAAAGCAGTGGACTCTGAATGGCGAACCTTTTTTGTTCTTGTGGGGCAGTGCAGGCGTTGGTTGCAGCCATTTATTACAGGCCGCCTGCCATTATGCCGAAGGGTTAGGGCATCAAAGTGTGTATTTACCACTGGATGAATTAGTCGAGTACAGCCCGGCCGTGTTGGAATCCATGGAGCAACTGCCGTTGGTGGCGCTTGATAATATTCAGGCGGTAGCCGGTAATAAAGCCTGGGAAGAAGCGTTATTCCATCTGTTTAACCG
Source organism: Bacterioplanoides sp. (assembly GCF_965226395.1). Taxonomy (GTDB): domain Bacteria; phylum Pseudomonadota; class Gammaproteobacteria; order Pseudomonadales; family Oceanobacteraceae; genus Bacterioplanoides. The sequence continues at coordinate 3,063,701 of NZ_OZ245358.1, forward strand.
TATTCGTGACCGACAAGGGCACTTGTTAATTGCCGCTAATAATGGTCCGAAAAAACTCAATATCGAGCTGCCGGATCTGGTGTCACGCCTGACTTGGGGCATGACCTACCAGGTTGAACCACTGGAAGACGACGACAAGGTACAAGCCTTATTATTGCGTGCTAAGCGACGTGGTTTAAATATGGGTGATGACGTTGCCCGCTTTATTCTGACGCGTGGCCCACGGGATATGCAGGGGTTGTTTGATCTGCTGGATCAGCTGGATCAGGCTTCGCTATCGGCGCAGCGTAAGCTGACGATTCCATTTATTAAGGCGGAGCTGGAGTGGTAGCTATCCTTAACTTCAGAATATAAAAAAGGCCGTTTTGTTTGTAACAAAACGGCCTTTTTTATGCTTGGTCGATTAACGATTAACCCAGTGCTTTTGCCAGTCGGCTGATCGCTTCTTTCAGAACATCCATGCTGGTGGCATAAGACAGACGCATATGACCTGGCGTACCAAAGGCAGAACCCGGAACCAATGCTACTTCAGCTTCGTTCAGCATTTTCTCGGCAAAATCGACATCCGATTCAATACCCGCGTTTGCCATTGCACCTTTAAAGCTTGGGAAAGCATAGAAAGTACCGTCACTTTCAACGCACTCAACACCCGGCAATTCATTCAGCGCAGCAACAACATAGTCATGACGCTCTTTAAAGGCTGTTAACATGTCCTGAACGCAGCTCTGATCACCTTCTAATGCCGCTTGAGCAGCAACCTGAGCAATTGATGTTGGGTTGGACGTGCTTTGCGACTGAATCTTTTTCATCGCGGCAACCAGCTTTTGTGGGCCGCCAACGTAGCCAATACGCCAGCCAGTCATACTGTAAGCTTTGGAAACACCATTCATCACCAGTGTACGGTCATACAGTTCCGGGCAAACCGTGAGGATGTTGTGGAAGCCACCTTCGGCCCACAAAATGTGTTCGTACATATCGTCGGTGGCGATTAATACATCCGGGTATTTCTTCAGAACTTCAGCCAGTGCTTTTAATTCGGCTTCGGTGTAGGCCACGCCAGAAGGGTTGGATGGGCTGTTGATCACCACCAATTTGGTTTTTTCAGTAATGGCCGCGTCCAGTTGTTCAGCTGTCATTTTGAAACGTGCGCTCTGGTCGGTTTCAACCACCACCGGCACACCTTCAGCAATTTTCACCATGTCCGGGTAAGAAACCCAGTAAGGTGCCGGAATAACCACTTCGTCGCCCGGATTTAACAGCGCCAGCGCCAGGTTAAAGAAACTTTGTTTGCCACCACAAGAAACCAGAATCTGATTCGCTTCGTAGCTTAAGCCGTTATCACGCTTGAACTTCTCAATAATCGCTTGTTTCAGAGCCGGAGTGCCGTCAACCGCCGTGTACTTGGTGAAGCCGTCAGCAATGGCTTTGCTGGCCGCATCTTTAATATGTTGTGGGGTATCAAAATCCGGCTCGCCAGCGCCCAGGCCAATAATATCTTTGCCTGCCGCTCGTAATTCTGCTGCACGGTTAGTCACCGCCAGAGTAGGAGAAGGCTTGATCTGTTGAACGCGATCCGACAATTGCAGGTCCAAGTGTGTATCCTCAATAACGCGTGGAGAGAAGCAGTGTGATCTGCGTAATCAGTATTACAGATAACTACTGCAGTAAAAATCCGTATAATTCTAATCGAAACTATGATTTTTCGAAACAATGACTTTCTGGAATTCTGATGAGCAAGGCATTTGAACTCACGTCTAAATACTCCCCCGCAGGCGACCAGCCTAATGCCATTAAAGGCCTGGTGCAGGGGATTGAAACCGGGCTGCTAAAGCAGACATTGTTGGGAGTAACCGGCTCCGGAAAGACGTACACCATGGCCAATGTGATTGCTCAGTGCCAGCGGCCCACCATTATTATGGCGCACAATAAAACGCTGGCTGCGCAATTGTACGGTGAGTTTAAAGAGTTCTTTCCCAATAACGCCGTTGAGTACTTTGTCTCTTACTACGATTATTATCAGCCAGAAGCCTATGTGCCAGCCTCCGATACCTTTATTGATAAAGATGCCTCGGTAAATGAACACATTGAGCAGATGCGCTTGTCGGCTACCAAAGCGTTAATGGAACGACGCGATGCGGTGATTGTTGCCACGGTTTCAGCGATTTATGGCTTGGGTGATCCGGATTCCTACCTGAAAATGATGCTGCATATGGTGCGCGGAGATCAGATTGATCAGCGTACCGTGCTGCGCCGTTTAGCCGAATTGCAGTACACCCGTAACGACATGGATTTCCATCGTGGCACCTATCGGGTGCGTGGCGATGTGATTGATATATTCCCGGCCGAAAGTGACGACGAAGCGGTTCGGATTGAATTGTTTGATGATGAAATTGAACAGATTTCGCTGTTTGACCCACTCACCGGCGAAGTTCGCTCGCGCCTGGCACGGGTGACCATTTATCCGAAAACGCACTATGTTACCCCACGGGAAACCATTCTTGGCGCTATCGACGGCATCGAAGACGAGTTAAAAGAGCGGCTTGAATATTACCGCGATAATAATTTGCTGGTGGAAGGGCAGCGTTTGGAACAGCGTACCCGCTACGATGTCGAGATGATGCGCGAGCTGGGTTATTGCTCCGGTATCGAAAACTACTCACGCTATTTATCCGGCCGTGACGAAGGCGCGCCGCCGCCAACACTGTTTGATTACATCCCGAAAGATGCACTGGTGTTTGTTGATGAATCTCACGTCACCATTCCACAAATTGGTGGTATGTATCGTGGTGACCGCTCCCGAAAAGAGACGCTGGTGCAGTTTGGTTTCCGCTTACCATCGGCACTGGATAATCGCCCGATGCGCTTTGAAGAATGGGAAGCCATTGTGCCCCAGTGTGTATTTGTCTCCGCAACGCCGGGGCCGTATGAGCAAGACCATCAGGACTACGTGGTGGAGCAGGTGGTACGACCAACCGGATTGATTGATCCGGAGCTTGAAGTGCGCCCAGCGACGGGTCAGGTGGATGATGTGCTGCACGAGCTGCAGGAACGTACCAGCAAAGGCGAACGGGTGCTGATTACCGTATTGACCAAGCGTATGGCGGAAGATCTGACCGAGTTTTTGCTGGAGCAGAATATTCGTGTGCGCTACCTGCACTCGGATATCGACACGGTTGAGCGGGTGGAAATTATCCGCGACTTACGCCTGGGTGAGTTTGATGTGTTAGTGGGCATTAACTTATTGCGGGAAGGTCTCGATATTCCGGAAGTTTCGCTGGTGGCTATCTTTGATGCCGATAAAGAAGGCTTCTTACGCTCCGAGCGTTCTCTGATTCAGACCATTGGCCGGGCTGCCCGTAACCTTAATGGTAAAGCGATTCTTTACGCTGACCGAATTACTGACTCAATGCAACGCGCCATGGACGAAACTGATCGCCGTCGCGAAAAGCAAATTGCCTTTAACGAAGAGCACGGCATTGTGCCAAAAGGCGTGACCAAATCGGTGGAAGATATTCTCGAAGCCGCACCGGCTCCGGGAGCGCGTGGCAAAGGCAAGAGTCGTAACCGCAAAGTGGCAGAGCCCGCAGCTGGCTATGCGGTTGATGATTGGAAAGCATTACCCGCGGCGAAACTGGTTGAACGTGTGGCTGAGGTCGAAGATCAGATGTTTAAAGCCGCCAAAGACCTCGACTTTGAAGAAGCCGCGCGACTGCGTGATCTGTTGCATGAGATGAAGCAAAAAGTTATCGAGAACAGCTAGAGCCTGCTAACGGCTTCTGGTTTATTCTAGACGACTGATTTCAAAGCAGTTTCTGAGGTAAATTCGCGGATTGGGGTTGCACTGTTAATCACTCGCCGCTAGTATACGCAGCACTTCAGGACTATAGCTCAGTTGGTTAGAGCGCTACCTTGACATGGTAGAGGTCCCCAGTTCGAATCTGGGTAGTCCTACCAAGATTTTAAAAACCGACTTAATAGTCGGCTTTTTTATACCTGTCTAACCGTTATAGTCAATTTTCTTCAGTTGAGCCTCTGAGCTCTGCCCTAAGTAGTCACGAATAGCTGAAAAGAAAGCAGGCCAATTGTTATCATCATTTTTCTTTAAATGAGCGCGAGCGAGCCTGCTTCTTGCTTGCTCTTGAGTTAAACCTTGTTCAACTAAGCCTCTGAATTGGTCGATGAGCGCATTTAACTTACTGCGGCGTAACTGGTTGAGTCTATTCGTGGACAGATGTAATTCGTCAATAGTAGCTTTGGCTTTATTAATATCAATGTCAGCGGCTTGGCAATTGTCTTCATTTACATGAATAGAGCCATCACTACGCTTGAATTTAAAAAGCGAGGGTGACGCTGGAATATTCAGTGGGTTTAAAATTACATCATCCAAATTCTTATTTTCTTTCGGAACATCACAAGAGTGATCTGGACTACTGAAACGAGCTAATGCATCGACCACATTTTTTTGAGAACCGCCATGGCAGCAGCCTAGCAAATTTTGCCAATCCAGGTGCCAGTTATGGTTGCTGGTATCATCTGATTTAGGGTGGAAATGCTCTACACGGAAATCGTCAAGAGTACCATCGGTTTTGGCTCTTAAGTCTATCTCACAGTAGGCACATAATCCTCCTTGGTCTGACTTGACTCTGGACTGTACTTCTTGATAAGCCCGTTTATCCTTTTTGAATCCATTCCAGTGTGATTTTTTGTTTCTTTCTCGCCAGCCAGAAAGGCCAGCAGGCTCAGAGCTTTTATTAACCTTCTTCACGATCCAGTGCTCGCAGTTGAATATCCATATCTAAACGCATCAATTCAGGCTCGTGTCCATTGCTCCAGGCATCTAATTTGGCCCGCAACTTTTTGGCATCTTCACAATCCCACCGATTATTTTCTACGAATTCGATGTAGTGTTTAAGAGTATCAACAATCTCAAGCTGCGGTGCTCGCAGAGATTCGAGCCCTAATACATCTTGTAAAACTTGTTGAGTTTCTGCTCCTAATGAGAAAGATACTGGATGCAGTATTGCCTCGTTGTCTATCCAATCAATTACGCGAATTGAACTAGGCTCCACCGACGATACCACCTGCGGACTATGAGTTGATACCACAAACTGAATGTTCGGGAAGGTGCTGGTCAAATCAGTAAGAATAGTTTGTTGCCAACCGGGATGAAGGTGAAGATCTATTTCATCAATCAAAATCATGCCTGAGGTTTGTAAGGGGTCTGTCATATCAGGGTTGGCCTCAGCCATGCGGGCGGCAACATCCATCACCATGGCTAATGTGGTGCGGTAGCCATCGCTGAGTTGTTCTATGCGTAATTTTTGGATTTCACCATCGCGCTTCCAATCCACTTGTATTCCGGCAGGACGAACACTTTCAGGGTTGGAAAAATCAGGCATCATTTTCTCGACTGCGCAACGAATAGCCTTTAGCTCTGGTAACTCCACCTCAAATGAACGTTGTTGTTTTTGTAATTCGCTTTCACGCTTTTCTAGGTCATAAAAATATTCCACAAACCTCTTGAAATTAGCTCGGCTTTCTAAGCTTCCTGCAAAGGCATCAAAACGACGAAAATCTTTAGCAAACCCCTTGGTTCGTTGCGGTAGGTCAAATACACCACGCCCAGTACCATAATGAATAAACACTGGCAGCTCATAAGCTAGATCGTCATTATCGGCATCCACAAAGGTGTCGGCATAATCATTCAGTTTTTTGATGCCAATGGCTTCTGGAATTTGTTTGGCTGTTTTTTGGGTTGAATCGCGCTTTTCGGTTCGATCCCAACAAATGCAAGCTTCGTTAGAATCTCCATTGTCAAGTGGGTAGCTGGTGGCAGTAATACGGGTATAGGGCTGTTTTTTGCCGTTGTAGTCCACTTGAAGGTCGGTGTCTTTAAAGCTAATACCCATTACTTTCGGCAAGCGTGTAACAAATGAACCAAGCATCGTAGCAGCAGCATCTAATATGCTCGATTTACCAGCACCATTTCTTGCTACCAATACGGTGAGCTGCTTATCCAATGTAATTTTGAAATCAGTAAAGCGGCGGTAATGGCTTAACTTAAGGTGTTTAATTTTCATGATAAGCTCAGTTGTTGCTACGGGCTTAGTGTACGAGGTTGTAGGCTGGCGGGCAACGAGGGGCTAAGCTGGGCGCTTGGTAAGCGCTAAGCCTTATACAAATTCACCCAGCGAAATTCATCCAGCTCGTCTAAATCCGGTACGGTAAACGATTCTTCATGGCCAATTTTCTGATAAGGCGGGAAGTTAAAATTTTTCACCCGCGAGTCGGCCACTAATACTTCGCTGGCTTTTTCCCGGAATATATTAAGCAGCGGCAAATTCGCTTTGTCGTACAATACGTCAGCGGCGATTAATACATCCAGCGGTTCATTAAATTCGAATAAATCACCGTGGCAGCGATAGTCGACCTGATTTAAGCGGGCATTGGCCTGGCAGGAGAGAATGGCATCCGGGTCGATATCACAGGCAATCACTTCTTTGGCACCGGCCATCACACAGGCAATGGCAACAACGCCAGAACCAGCACCAAAATCCATCACTTTTTTATCTTTTACCCAGTGTGGATTTTTGAGAATTTCGCGTGCTAATACCTGGCCACTGGCCCAGCAAAACGCCCAATAAGCCGGGTAGCTCTGAATCGACAGAATTTCTTCCTGAGTAAAGGGGCGGCGCATCGCCTGAGGCTCAACCAGCCAGAGTTTAATTGCCTCACATTGCGGCAATGTTTGCGCGGTGACGCTGGCATCGTCGAGCATATTACGGATCAGGCGATTTAACACTTCCTGATCAGAAGTCGGATGGATGTGGGTCATAAATCAGCGTAATGGAATCGGGTTGTTAAGGGTGGCGATGTCATAACCTGCTTGTTGCAGCAGGGCTCCGGCTTGTTCATCAGCATAATGGTACAGCACCAGATTATCGCGAATTTCCGGCTGATATTCCTGTAAGTCGCTCAGCCCAGTGTGAGAGGGGTTAGGCTGAGCGCCGCAGTCATGGAAAATCACTTCCTGACCGGTGAGTTTGTGATGCAATATCTCAGGAATCGGGCGGGTATCACCGCTGTAAAACATCCGTCCTGGCAGGTGTAAAGCAAAGCTGGTATTGGGTGCATGGTGCCGGGTGTCATACACCTGAAAGTGTAATCCGGCATGAAAAAACTCATTGCTGATCGGCAATAGCTGAAACGACTGCCAGAAATCATGGCGCCCTTCGGCCATGGTGCCAAATTCCGGATACGTCGCCAGCCGTTGGTGCAGGGTAGTGATCAGATTCAGAGGCACAAATAAACGAATTGGTGCTTGTACTTGCCCTTCAGTAAGAGACTCTTGTTGCAGTCGGGCTCTGACCGTTAAAATTTCCAGATCGGCAATATGATCCAGATGGCAGTGGCTGATAAATATAGCGTGGGGTAATTGGCCATAACGTTGTTGATAGGCGTGAACGGTACCCGGGCCACAATCAATCAGTAGTTGTGGCTGTCCGTTTTTTTCCAGTGTTGCGGCGGAGGTGCCCAGCGAAATCTGGCCACCGCTGCCGCAGCCATGAAAATTCAGTGAATATTGTGCGTTTTCTGTGGTCATAACCCGGTATATCGACAAACAAGAGCAAGAGGTCTGCATTATGTGGCGTCCAAAATTAATGTCCATCCCTGATGCAGCGGATGCACTGCCCGGTCGTGATGAACCCTTAGCCGTAGAACCGGTAAGTTTTGTTAATGGTGAGCGCTTTGATGGTGAATGTCCGGCGCACCTGGAACAGCTGATTGTTGGCATGGGCTGTTTCTGGGGAGCCGAACGACGTTTCTGGCAGCAACCGGGGGTAGTCGTCACGTCAGTTGGTTATGGTGCTGGCCATACGCCAAACCCTACGTATCAGGAAGTGTGCAGTGGTAATACCGGCCATAATGAGCTGGTACGTATCTGGTACGATCCACAACAAACCTCGCTGGATGCACTGTTAAAAGCCTTTTGGGAAAGCCACGACCCGACTCAGGGCATGCGTCAGGGCAACGATGTTGGCACCCAGTATCGCTCGGGGATTTATCTGTCCGATGAACAAGACTGTGAATTGGCCGAAGCGTCGCGCGCTCGTTATCAACGTCGTTTACTGGCCGCTGGTTTTGACGAAATCACCACTGAGATATTGCTCGCGGGCCCATATTATCTGGCAGAAACCTATCATCAGCAGTATCTGGCAAAAAATCCAAACGGTTATTGTGGCTTGGGTGGTTGCCACGTCAGCTATGGCTGACGTTTAGCTACTCGTTTCCCACGGATGCAGATGTTGGCTGGCATGGATGCTTAGATTGGGGAAACGCCAGATGAATTGCCCAGGCAATGGCGGTGGCATAAGCCAGGTTAGTGGTAAGTTCGGTATGCGGGTTATTAAGAAACTCGCGCTGTGACGCCAGGCCACGTATTTTGCTGGCCAGTTCAGGCTCAAACGCCAGATATTTATTCCAGATGCGCTGATGCAGAGCGGCGTCGATCTGATAAATGCCATAGGCTTTATTTTGATGGCACAGTGAGTGCTGATTCAGTTGCGCCAGAGCAATCAGCAAATTTTCGGCGGCATCTGAATCTTTACCCAGATACTGCAGCGTGGGGCGGATAATCTGCTCCCTGAGTTCCTGTGTGTCGAGTTCCATGACCGTGCCTGTGCTGATGCCAATGGCTGTATTTAATACCAGATTGATCAACAATTACCATAACTTATCATGAATTTATTGGACTCAAACGATCAGGAATGTGCACCAACCGATCTCATCTGGATCGACAGCCATTGTCACTTTGATTTTCCACAGTGGCATTCACAGCGTGACGAACACTGGCAGTTGGCACAAACACTGGGCGTACAGTCGCTGATCATCCCCGGCATAACGATTGAACAAAACCAGCAGGTTGCTCAGTTCTGTGCCGATACACCCTGGCAGTTCGCTCTGGGATTACATCCGTACTTTCTGGCGCAGCATGGAGATAATGATCTCGATGCGCTTGAGCGCCTGTTATCCAGAACCGTAGAGTCTCAACAATCACCAGCCATTGCCGTAGGCGAGATTGGTCTGGATTGGGTGTTGGCTAAGCAGGCTGATGATCCGGATGCTGCCCGTGCACAGCAGTGGCAATTATTCGAAGCTCAGGTAGTGCTGGCCGAGCGTTATCAGCTGCCTCTGATTTTGCATATTCGTGGTTGCCACGATCAGGCTGCCAGCTGGTTGCGCCGTCGGAGATTTTCATTCGGCGGTATTGTTCATGCGTTTTCCGGCAGCGAACAACAAGCCAAAGCCTGGCTTGATCTGGGGTTTAAACTCGGCATTGGTGGTGCGATGACATTTCCCCGGGCGAATAAATTGCGTAACACCATATCCTCTTTACCACTCTCTGCCTGGGTGCTTGAAACCGATGCTCCGGATATGCGTCCGGCGTTTTTTCGCCAAGGTGTGAGCTCTCCGGTGGCTATTCCTTTATATGGCGCGATATTAGCCACTTTAAAACAGGTGTCGCTGATGGAGGTATCGGTTCAAAATCAAAACAACCTGCTATCGCTGTTTCCGGGTTTAAAAACCTGATTTTTTAACGGGATTATTTTTAATACTTAATAAGTATTTCAGAAGGACTTAATAAAAAGTTCCACGGCTTTTTAGATCATCCGGCGCTGTCGAATTGCATTTTTAGACCGGCTTTTTCCTAAGGCTTGTACATAGGCACGGCTCTGTATAGCTTAATTTTTGAGCCCACTGCAGAGGTAACTGCACATGTTTCCGAATCATATGTTTGGCCTTTTATATCACCCACGGGAAGAATGGGCAGCCATTCGCAAAGAGGGTGCTCCCAGCCTGCTTCAGGTGTTTATTCGTTACGCCTTATTATTGGCAGTCATTCCCCCGGCTTCTTTGTTGATTGGTACCACACAGATGGGCTGGAGTGTCGCCGGCGGTGATGTGGTTAAACTCAGTATGGAAAGTGCAATTCCGATTGCTATTGCCTTTTATTTCGCCCTATTAGTGGGTATTGCTTTCGTCTCTTACTGTATGTTTTGGATGGAGCGTACTTTTGGTGTGACCGCCAGCTTTGAGCGCTGCGTGATTTTTACTATTTACACTTCAACGCCAATGTTTCTGTCTGGATTTGTCGGTTTATTACCGATCCTCTGGGTAGATTTCTTTGTCGTGTTGGCGGCTGTTTGTTACAGCGTTTACCTGTTGTACTCCGGCATTCCTATTTTTATGGATATCCCTGAGGAGCGAGGTTTTATCTTTGCCAGCTCGGTATTAACCGTGGGTTTATGTGCTCTGGTTGGTTGTATGGCAATCACGGTGGTGATGTGGGGGATGGGATTTGGCCCTAGCTTCGTTTAGCTGGTTTAAAACGCTCTCTTAAAAAATATCCTAATAAAACAATAAAGCCCGCTTTCTAAGCGGGCTTTATTGTTTTACATGCTAGTCTGACTCCCACGCGGAGCGTGGGAGTCAGACTATTAAACAACTTTTCAGAGCACACTTTTTGAAATTGTGATGTTTTACAACCAAATAGCTTTAAACAAATAAAAGAACAACACTGCTAATGCAGCGCCTGCCGGTAAGGTCACCACCCAGGAAACAAAAATAGAACCGATCTTTTTCAGGTTCAACGAACCACTGCCCATGGCTAAACCTACGCCCAGAATGGCACCCACCAGAACATGCGTGGTTGAAATCGGTAAGCCGGTACCGGAAGCGACTACAACGGTAGTTGCCGCTGCCAGGGTCGCGGCAAAACCACGGCTTGGCGTCAGTTCTGTAATGCCGCTACCAACAGTTGCAATCACGCGATGACCAAAGGTCATTAAACCAACCACAATCCCCACCGCGCCAACTAACAGTACCCAAAGAGGCAGGGCTGATTTGGCCGCAATTTCTCCCCCATGTTCAACCACGCTGACAATAGCGGCTACCGGGCCAATGGCATTGGCAACGTCATTGGAGCCGTGGGCAAAAGCCATGGCACAAGCGGTGAAAATCATCAGGATGGAGAATACTTTTTCGACATTGGCCTGATGCACGTTTTCAGATACTTCCGGATCAGCATGTATCCGTTGAATAAAGACACTGCCAATCGCCATGATGACCAAGCCAGCAATGGCGGCCATCCATAACGCATCCTGAAAGGAGATGTTCAGCCCTAAATGTTTCAGGCCTTTGGTCAGCGTTACCATCGCAATCACAAAACCAACCAGCAGGATATAAAACGGCACCAGGCGCTTAGACTGCTTAAACGGATCCGGTGTATCGTGAATCCAGTGCTGAACGGTTTTGTACAACACAAAAGCAATGCTGCCAGCAACGGCCGGAGAGACTAACCAGCTGGCAGCAATGCTGCCCACTTTGCCCCAGTTAACGGCATCCACCGAAATACCAACCGCAGCAAAACCAACAATGGCACCCACAATGGAATGGGTGGTGGAAACCGGCCAGCCACGATACGACGCCAGCAACAGCCAGGTACCGGCAGCTAATAACGATGCCAGCATGCCGAATACCAACAACTCGGGAGTTGAGACGATATAAGACGGATCAATAATGCCTTTGCGAATGGTGGCGGTGACTTCACCACCGGCGAAAAAGGCACCGGCAAATTCAAAGACGATGGCAATCAATACGGCTTGCTTGATGGTGATGGCTTTTGAGCCAACAGAGGTTCCCATGGCATTGGCAACATCGTTCGCACCAATGCCCCAGGCCATAAACGCACCGAAGATGCAGGCCAGGATAATAAATACAGACCCCTGGTCAGCAAGTAATTCCATGATGAATTCCTGAGTTGATAGTCAAAAAAGGCGCGCATTCTACCCCAGCATTCCATGGCTTCATAGGCGCAGAGTCAGGAATAAAACACATACGTTCAGTTATCTGTCTCTGTGGTATGATCCGCGCAAATTCTCTGGGGTAGCCGCACGTGACTTCATCCGACAACTCATCCGGCCATAAAGTTTCTGATTCGACCAAATCACGCCCGCTAGCCAACAAGCGTCTGGGCAGAAGTGGTGAGGCACAGCCGCGCAAGCCAAAAATTCAGGTGCGCAGCCCATCGGCCAAAGGGGCGCGACCTGCTAAAGGATCAGGCCGTCCGGCAAAAGATCAGAACCGTGTATCAACGGCTGAGCGTAAGGTGCAGAAGCCTCAGGGATTGCATCATCGTAACTGCCATCAGGGACGTTATGATATGGCGGCGCTGGTGGACGCTCTGCCTGCTTTGTCGGATTACCTGACCCTGAACCCGAAAGGGGAGCAAACCATTGATTTTGCTGATCAGGACGCGGTGTTATGTCTGAATCAGGCGCTGTTACAGCACCATTATGGGATTGATGGCTGGCAGATTCCGGCGGATTATTTATGTCCACCAATTCCCGGGCGAGCAGACTACATTCATTATGCGGCGGATTTGATGGCGAAATATCAACTGTCGCCTCGTAATGGGCAAGCCCGGGTGTTGGATATTGGTACCGGTGCTAACCTGATTTACTCCTTATTGGGTGCCAATGTGTATCAGTGGCAAATGCTGGCGTGTGATATTGATCAGGCTGCGTTGGATAATGCCGCTGAGATTCTGCAGCACAATCCAGCTTTGGCAACACAGATTCAGTTACGTTTGCAAAACGATAAGCAATCGATTTTCCGCCATATTATTCAGCCGGGTGAGCATTATCAGTTATCGGTGTGTAATCCGCCTTTTTATGAATCGGCGGCCGATGCTCAGGCCGAAAACCGACGTAAAACACGCAATCTGGCTCGCCATCAACAGGCGCGTACGGCTGCTAAACCTGAAGTGGCAGCGCCGCTTGCCGATTCAGGTGCAAACTCTGCGTCAGCTGTCGTTAGCAATGATCCTTGGGCCAAAGCTAAAGCGTCCCCAGAACAAAGAAATTTTGGCGGTCAGAATAATGAGTTGTGGTGTGAGGGTGGCGAGCTGGCGTTTCTGAAGCGTATGGCGCGTGAAAGCAAAGAATTTGCAACTCAGGTGGATTGGTTCACCAGCCTGGTATCGAAACAGGAGCATGTACCCATGCTGCTGGAGTATCTTAAGCGCCAGGGCGTTAAAAAGACCGAAGTGGTGAAGATGGCGCAGGGCCAGAAAATCAGTCGCTTTATCGCCTGGACTTTCTGACCACAGCCATAGTGGAAGTTATAAGTGGTGAAAGTTATAAACTCAGCTGTTTTTCCACATTAAACGACATGGTATCGGCTTGCCAGGCATCCAGCCCTGGGATCACCCTGGCATTGCCATCAAGTGAAAAATCCATCGGTTTATCACTGTTGATCAGGCGTAATAATGCACTGCCAAACTCGGATAAACTCAGCGATAGTGGCAGTGACACCGACTGGCTTTTTCCGCTATCCAGGGATACCGAGTTTAACTCCCCGCCGCCTAATGACTGACCCTGAGCTGCCAGATTAAAATTGAGCTGCTGTAAATCAATGGCAAAGTCATTAAGGTTTTTAATGGTCATATCCAGTTGTAATTTCACCTCGGTAAAGCCGGCTTTTAATAATTTCACATCATCGATACGAATATCCGGTAATTGTGGAATAGGTAATACATCCTGATATTCCAGCGGCATGCTGATGGTGCCTAATACCGGCACCGCAACCAGAATTTCTCCCGATAAGCCATACGGCACCTGATTTTTTCCTTTGACGCTTTTAGCCGCGGCAAACAATTCACTGAATTGGATCGTGACGGGTACATCAATGGTTTTATCACCCGAAGCGGGTAATGTGAGTTGTGAATCCGGCTGGCTGATATGTGCCAGAGCGTGACCGGCAATGGCGGCTTCCAGCTCCATACCGGCGGTTTTTAATTCAAATGGATTGGGGTTGTGAATAGTAACCTTAGCATTCAGCGTGATACTGCTGAGAGACAGATCGGCGATGGCAACCGACGTCACTTTTGCACTGGGCTTTTGCGCCTCGCTCAGTTGTTGCAGACTGGCGCAGCCGCTTAATAACGTCACACATGCCAGAAACAGCATAGACATGGCGCTAGCGGAGAAGAGTCGGAATAGATGCAATGGATTCATAATTTTCCCTATGGCTTGTTACAGTCTCTAGCGATTTTCTAAACGGTTAAAGTCAAGCATACCGGCATTAAGTGGTTCCTGTTGGAAAAATACCCGATGCAGTTGATCACTGTGTTGCCAGAAGCGCGGATTAGTACGACGCACGCCAAACTGGTCAACAAACTGCTGATAATCCTCTTCATTGTTGAGCGAAGCAATGGTGCTGGCCAGTTGTGGTAAACGGAAAGCTGAGACCCGATACAGCGCCCCCGGATAGGTACCTAACACCCCGGGAACCAGCGTCAGATAATCTTCTTCCGGCAGGCGGTTGCTGTCTTCGGTCAGCAGGCCATTGATATTGGTATGGCCACTGTTACGAATCAGGGTAAATAGCCCGGGTTGGCCGAGGTAATTATCCACCATCAGCAGCGACATTTCCGGCATCAGAGTCGCCGCTTGTCCCTTGACCTGATTCAGCGGCTGCAACTCATTCAGCAATTGTGGCGTAGTATGTTGTGCCAGCGAATATTGATCGCTCAACGTCGGCTTCAAGTGAGACTGCAGGCGGCCAAAAAACTCCGACTTTGGATTATCACTCTGATAGTCGATGTCCGGATTACGAATCAGCTGCTGACCGTGAGTCACCAGAAATTCCTTTACTTCGTCACTGGTATCACGGTACCAGTGATCGGCCAGTTCAAGGCGAGATTCCTGTGGCAAAAAGGCGAGGAAATTAAATTCGCCTTCCATTCGTAAAAAATCCATATATAAACGGGTTAATAATTGATGGCCAATATTGCCGTACACATCAAACTCGGCAACCAATAAATAATGAATGCGCTCTAACAATGGGTAGGTAATAACCCAGGCGGTTTTAGGCTCCTGTCCCACCAAGCCCTTAACCACACTGGAGCTGTCAAAGTGGCGGAATACCGTTAACGCGGCATTAGGGTTTTGTTGTTCACCGTCCCAGATTAATGATTCATTAAAGGTATCAGTCTTATCGGACAATTGTTTATTTGCCCGACGTTTGGCTTTTAAAAATTGCCCTTGTAAATAGCTGTATTTAAACCAGTTGGTGACAATGCCGGAATTGCTTTCTGCTTCACCCGGGAGGCGCAGGTTTTCACTTTGCTGATCTAAAAACTCTGCCATTTCCTGATCGTTGACTCTATCCGGGTCGGTGAAAAATACCCAAAAATGATCATCAATCACATTCAGAGCAACCTGACCACGACAAACCGGCCCTTTAATAAAACCCATGATGGTGTATTGCGCTTCTTCCAGCATAAAGCGGTAACGTGAACTCACGGGCAATTCTTTAAATGCTACAAAGGGGTTGGCCGCAATATCATTGTCATAACTTGGTAATTGAGTAACGGCGTAATCCGGGTCAATAAATAAGTGAGTCAACCAATCCATACGTTGCTGGTTCAGGCGGTAGGGCATATGGTTTTTTGCAACAATGCTGGCGTGGTTTAACTGTAAACGGTAATACACCCGCTTAATGCCGGGGTCATCGTACGGGCGACGACTGGCAATGGGTTGAATTGGTAACCCGGGTGGTGTTGCCGAGCGAACCAATTTAAAGAAATACGACGGTCGTTGTTGTGGCTCCTGATGCGTGAATAATGCAATATCGGAAAAATACAGATTAGCCAGATACCAGTGTTCATAAATATAACGGCTGGCCAGTTGTTGTTTTAACGAGTCGGCATTTAAAAAAGCTTCCCATTGTTGGCGCTGGTGTTCAATGGCTTCTGGTAATTGTGGCGGCAGAGACATGGCTGCCCCTTGTTTAATCCAGTCACTCAATAAATTGTGTTCTTCTTCATTTAATGCCGGTAAAGCATAAGGCATGCCCCAGCGAGGATGGTCGGCGGCAAACTGATTAAAATCTTCCCGAGTGGTGCACTGTTGTTCCCGATCGAGACCAAGGGTCACATCCTCGTGAATTAATGGCGAATCTTCGGCCTGGTAATCCGGGTTCTGCTGCTTTAATTCGAGCATTTTATAGAGCACAGAGTTTTGGCTATTAATAGCAGCGGTCTGGCTGCGCTCGTTGAGAATGGTATGGAAGTCACGCTCACGCCATTGTTGTGTGGTTTGGGCATCGATCCCCAGACGATTCGGCGTTGCCGCCAGAATGCGGGTGCCGTTGTAGACCAGCTCGGGGTTCGCGCCACGCATAATGCCTTCCGGCGAGTTGAGTTTTAGCTGGCAAGGCGCGTCGTAACAGCCGTGGCAGACAATACAGCGTTGTTCCAGAATCGGCTTAATCTGCTGGTCAAAATGATCGGCACCTTGCGTTCCGGCGGGCAAACGTCGGTCTGAAATAACCGTCTCACCCAATAAAGCATCCAGGTCTTCGGAGAGCAGGGCAACGCTGCTGCAACCAGCTAAGAAGAAAATGATCAATAATAATCGCAACACGTCAGGCACTCGACACATCTTTGAGGGAGACTGATTTTACCACTGATCCGTTTTTCTGAGAGGACTGAAACGTAAAATCGTATCTATTATTCAGGGGTGTCCTGGATCGGCTGGCATAAATTCAGCACTGCACGAATGGAGAGATCCGGGTGTTGCCGATAATAATCCTCCATATATAACCGGGTTTGCTGATGTACTTTCTGAAAATGGAAAGCGAGATAGGCTTCCAGTGGCAGCGGTAATACCTTGGGAGAGAGGGTGAGCAATAAGCGATAAAGCCATGGGCGCAGCAATATCAAGCCACCAATACGTAACAGGGTTCGGCCAAAACCCGCGGGTTTCTGCATAGGAATTAAAAAGCGTTGAGCCCGGGAGAGTGTTTTGAGTTGTTTGCTGTTGCGCCGTAGCTGCTGAAAACGCCAGTCGGATGCTTGCAAAACGCATAAAAATGTCATCAGAAAGGCGGAAGGAATGGCCGAATCCTCAATCGCAGAGGCCGATACTCTGGCGCGGATGCCTCCCTGATTAAATAACGCAGTGATCTGCCGGGCTAATGCCGGAGATGCTGATGAGATCGACATTTTTAGCGGTGGCAAATAATACGCTATGCCGCTGTTTTCTTTCTCTGTATCAGTAGTCTGGAGCAGACCTGGAAGAGGAGCCTGATAGGCAATCAGGCTGATTAAGCCTTCTGCAATCGGAGTACCGGGTAGCTCCTGTTGTAATTGCTGGTGATCTTCACGGCTGGGTTGCAACATCAATAGCGGAGTATTGATGCATGTTTGTCGAACGTCATCATAGGGAAGAGCACGCAGTGCATCCGAAGGAATGGTCAGGATAATCAGATCAAATCCGGACTCAGCAGGCCACTGTGTAACAATATCGTCCGCAAAAAAGTGTATGGCTGGCGATGGCGGGCGACGGCTAGTTAACAGCTTAGGGCCAGTTAACGGCAGCAGTGTCATACCTTGGACAATTTTTTCGCGGTATTTTTCTTTAATCAGGTAGCTGATTCGATGACCCGCTTGCTGAAAGTGATAACCATACACCTGACCTACTGCTCCGGCACCGACGATCAGAATATTCATACCCACCTCGCTGGACTGTATTTTACGATGCGTAATCGTAAGGGCCGCCTTTTTGTAGTGCCGTTTGATAGGTTTTTAACGCGTGTACCTGTTTTACATAGCGCTTAATATTCGGATAACCATCGGCTGTGGCGCGTACTAAAGCCGCTTCCAACGGAAAGATCATCTGGATATCGGCCGAGCGGATCGCGCCACCGCAAAACCATTGATGGCTGGCCAGGTGTTTTTCAATATAGTTCAGGTTATTGATCAGGTTCGGGCCAGAATAGGCAGCCTCGACTTTGTTGGCTAAGGTGCGGGCGATGGGCTTAATGAAAAACGGCATCGGTGCGGTGCGCATTTTTTCAAACAGTAATGCCATAACAATAAGCGGCATTAATGAGCCTTCACTGTAATGCAGCCAGTATTTATTTTGCCAATAATCGGCATCTGTTGAAGCCGGCTCAAAGTGATTGTCCGTCAGGCTGACCAGATATTCGATAATCAATCCGGATTCAGCGATGACTTCATCGTTGTGAGTAATGACCGGCGATTTGCCCAATGGATGTATTTGTTCAAGGGCTTTGGGTGCCAGGGAGGTTTTAGCATCACGCTGATAGGTTTTGATCTGATAATCCAGTCCCAGCTCTTCTAATAGCCAGATAATACGTTGTGACCGTGAGTTATTAAGGTGGTGCAGAGTAATCATGGTATGCCCTCGAATTCGTGAATGATGAGTTTAAAGATCTGTTCAGGAATTCAGAGGGTGTAATGTGCCATCCCACACAGGCAGAAGGAATTGTTACTTATTGATAATGTTTCTCATAATCATTATTATCTCGGCCGAGAGAATATGATGGAGTCCTCAATGTTATCCCGCCTGTTTGTATTATGTATTTTGTTCAGCTCACTCACGATTCATGCTCTGGAAATCAATGATGATATTCCTCCGGAAGTTGCTCAGGCATTGGAGCTGGATGCCAATAAAATCACGATTGTTGATTTTTTTGCCTCCTGGTGTGTTTCCTGCCGTATCGAGTTGCCCGAGGTTTCCGCGCTGACTCCACAACTGGATAGCGCACAAATCGACGTGATCGGCATTAATGTCGATGAAGAAGTACAAGAAGGACTTGAGTACATTCAGTCATTTGAGGCGACGGGTGGGTTGAATTTTCGCGTGTTGATGGATACCGAACAAAGCCTGATTGAAGCCTTTGAGCCGCTGGGAATGCCAGCTTTATATTATCTGCATCAGGGTAAGGTAAAAGCCATGCACCTGGGCGCGGTTGCTAATATTTCTGCCGTGATTCGCCAGGATCTGAATAAGCTGGGTTATCGCGAATGAAACGATTATTTAATTTACAGCCCATTGCTGGGTTTGCGTATGTCGGTTTTTTATCTGTCGGGATTTTTATATCCGGCTGTTCATCAGTAACGCATGAAAAGCCTGGGGATGCCTTTCAGTCATCGATGGATGTGAAGGTATCCATTGATGAGCCGCTGCTGGCTGGCTCTGAAAAACAGCCAGCAGATATAACTCCAAAGCTGACCCCGGAACCAGCTCTAAAACCAGTGCTAATGCCAAAACCCAAAGCCAGTCCTCGTATTACAAAACCGGTGACGGCTGTGGCTGTTAAATCACCAGTGTCACCGGATGCTAATAAGGAATCCGCCGAAGAAACGGCTGGGATATGGAGTCAGATCAAGGACTTTTTCACAATTGAAAAGGTTCGCCCCTGGCAAAAAGCCACGCTGGCAAAAGAGACGATGAAAGCTTCAGGCCCGATCCCTGGTGCCGAAAAATTTACCCTGAAAATATATACCTCAAAAGAAGGCAGTCGTGGCGGCACTGGTGTTGCTGGCGGCGGCTGTGGCTGTAACTGATATGAAAAAAATAACCTCTTTATCTTTGCTGGCAGCAGCGGCCTCGATGGCTGTTGCGGAAGATAAAATATCACTGCAAAACCTTCAGTATGAAGAGAGTGATCAGCGTATTAAAGTTGATGACTGGGTATTGTCAGCTGAGTTGAATCCGGATGTTGATAATCAGATTACCGTCAATGCCGGGCTGGATACAATTTCTGGTGCGTCTCCGGCATGGCAGCCGAGAGTTGCGCTGGAGCGACCGGATAATCTGGCGGATGTTAATGCCGTTGCCGCGTCTCCGGTTTATGGTTACGACCCGGCCGGATACGATGTGGTAAACGTCCCGGTTCCTGATGAGCACCGTCGTTCTTTTGGGCTGGGCTGGCTGACCCGGGATAAGCAGCGTAATGAGCTGTTTGTTGGTGCTGATTATTCATCCGAGCCGGATTATATCAGCCGTGCTGTATCGGCATCCTATTTATGGTTTACCGATGCCAGTAAAAATACCAGCCTGACCATTGGCTCTTCGTTACAGTCAAATCGTTCGCTCGTTTTTAATGAATTTTTTGATACTCACTGGGAAGATTTAACAGCGTTTAATCTGGAGTTGGGTATCAGTCAGGTGGTTTCTCCGCGCAGTGTGTTAAGTGCTAATGTATTTGCCTTGCGTGATAGTGGTTATCTGACCAATCATTATCAGACAATTTTGCGCCTGGCTGACATTAACGACGACGGTGTTTTTGAAACTCTGCTGGCAGCTGAGCATCGTCCGGATTTGCGCCGGGCGGCCGGTACTTCGTTAAAATGGATGATGCAGTGGCAGAGTTATTACGCCACACACACAGGCTATCGCTTTTATTATGATGACTGGGGAATTCAGTCGCATACTCTGGACTTTAAGCAGTATCTGACGGTGATGGATGAATTAACGCTGAGTCTGGTATGGCGATATTACGATCAGACGGAAGCGGATTTTTATAAAGATCCCGACAGTCAGCGGCCGGAGTTTGCTTTGGGAGGCTTTGGTAGTTCTGATCACCGAATGGGAGAATTCAGTGCTCAGACGTTTGAGCTGGGGGCGGCTTACGATGTGACGCAAGGCATTACGCTGAACGCTCAGGTAGGGGATTATGATCACTCAACCGACTTTTCGGCCAGCTGGGTTGCTGTGGGAATAACCTTTAAGCGCTAGTGCGGGTTATTTCTTTCTCTATTTCTTTTTTTGGTGCGTTATTTTTTTGTTAAAGCCTTTGTGGATGTTAAATCCACAAAGGCTTTTTAGTCTGACTTTAAAACACGTCTCAGGGCTTAATAATTAACCACTTGGTACTGGCTGTTGTTATACATAATTAAGGCATTACGTGTGGTCGTCATTTTGCTGAACTGCGCGCTGGTGGTGTAAGAACCAGCGGTCTGGCTGGTGTCGTTATTGTGCAGAACCGACAATTGGTTACCATGCAAAATGCTCAGCAGTCCGCGTTGTGGGTGGCTTTCCAGATCCGTTACTGCGTCGTTATAACGAAGCACAGATGATGGGTTAGCAATGGCTTGGCTCCAGTCGCTATTGCTGAACACGGCTACTTCATTGCCATTGCTGACCGCCAGTTGTTTATCCTGATTAAAGAAGGTCAATTGTGTGGCGCCGGTTAGCTGATAGCTGGAAATGAGTGTCAGGTTAGAGCTGTCGAAGATATGGATCTGGCCGCTGCTCATCACCATGGCGATGTACATACCATTATTGCTGAAGGTCCAGTCAGACAAGCTGTCGCTGGCACTCAGTGTGGTGCCAACAGAAGCCGATATGGCTGCCGTGCTGCCGTCGATGCGCGTCAGGGAAACCTGATTCTGATAAACCTGATAGCCAACAAGTTGTTGCCCGTCATGACTCTGAATAATGGATTGTACGTAACCGGTTGTATTGTTGGCGGCATTCACCAGGCTGGGATAAAGATTGGCGCTATTGCGGGCCAGGCTCTGGCTGCCCTGTAATACACCTAATTTCAGACTGGTTGAACTGTCGTAGTAAGGGGATACCAGCCAGATTTTGGTGTTGTCGCTGTCGAGCAGGCCCTGGGTTAGTGGTGCGGGTATATCGCCGTTGCCGTATTCATCATCATCGTCGTCATCATCATCGTCGTCATCTTCTTCGTCGTCATCGTCGTCTTCTTCATACTCGTCATCATCATCGTCGTCCTCCTCTTCTTCATCGTCATCATCATCCAGTGGTGTTATGGATGCGGGAAGGGATGCGGCAGACGTCAGGCTGGCGATATTGATTTGTGCCGCATCGTCTAAACCATCAATTAAAACGGTTGCGTTACTGCAGGAGGCCAGTAATGCCGGAGTGCATGAAAATGTCGCCAAAATAGTTTGATTCAGAATATCGACATCTACCAGAGAGACCGTGGTATTACCGGCGGAATCAACCATTGGCCAGTTCTTAACTGTCATAGCACTGATTTGAGCGCTGTCAGTGGTTGGCTGAGGTTGATTCGGTGCCGGTTGTCCTGGGTTTGATGGTTGCCCGGGGTTTGACGGAGTGCCGGGTTGGCCGGTTTGCGGGGCATTAATTTGCCCGCTGGGTGGCAGCTGGCTGCTACCTCCGGTAGTTCCGCCAGCGCCACCTCCGCTATTACCACCACATGCGGCAAGAAAGATGGCCAATGAAATTGGATTGATAATAGTTCTCATTTTCTATTTACACTTACATTTACTATTGATTACAATTGGTAATGATAAATAATATCATTTGCAATTAATAGGCATGGTAGTAATGGTGAAGAAAAATTTATCCATGGTGGCTTTGTTACCACTGATGTTGGCAGCGTGTGGTGGTGATAACAGCGCTGACGATGTGAGCGTTGATCTGGTTGAGCGTGAATGCGTCGACTGGAATGACAACCTCAGCTGTGACAGCGGAGAAAGTGCGTCAGTTGTTGCGCAGGCAGGAAATACATCAGCGCGTGCAGCACGAATTCTGGAAACGGTGGATGCCACAACCGGGCAGCAACTATCGGTATTTCTTGCGCCATCGGATACCACTTATGTCGATGCGATGACATCACTGGCCTGGAACGAAGTGGCTGGTAATCCGTTTGTTGAAAACTCCGATCAGGCCAGGGTGTATCTGAGCAACAAATTAAATATTAACTGGGATAATACCTCGGCAGAATATGTGACTCAGGAAGCAGCATTACGTCGCCAGTTATTAAGTGCTATGCGTCAAGTAGATGACCCTAAGCTGGCAATTTCGGCTCAGGCCGAAAGTATTCTGGCTCAGGGTAATCTGAATGCCGATTTTGATTCTGAGCGTGTGGCAGATACCACTGTTGCTCTGGAATTACTGGCCCAGGTGCCAGTTAGCCAGACGATCAGCAGCTGGAATTATTCCGCCCGCCGCCAACAATTAATTGTGGCAACATCCGATAATTACCTGCGCTTGTATGACAGTCGTAACGGTTTAAAGCTAACCGACAATAAACAATTAATTGCCGGAAAAGAATCAGCTGACGCTGCAGGCTCTAAGCAAATCGCCATGGCTGCTCAGCTTCAGGTTGGTCAGGGAGTGGATGCATTTGCATCGGCCACTAATGTGGCACCTCCGGTACCACCTGCGCCAACAACGCCACCAGTAACGCCGCCAACTTCACCCACTGACCCGCAACCGGCCGAGCGGGATCTGAACCCTCAGGGAACCATTGCTGCGGTTGGTTTCAGTAATAATTTTGCCAATGCCTTTGTGCTGACCCGTAATGCAGCAGCCTCTTCTGATGCCAGCAGTCGTGCCTGTCAAACCGCTGAAACTCAATATGGTGTGTTTAAAGTTAACCTGTTTGACACTGCCGGTGCCCGGGTTGTTGCTGGCTGTAATCAGTCGCACCTGTCGGTTATGGATGTGCGTGATGATGGCGGCAATATGCTGGTGTTTGATGCAAATGCCCAACGTTTGTATTGGGTTTCTCCGCAGACAATGCGTGAAGCCAATAACCATTATTTACTGTTGAGTTCCGGGCTGGCATTTACCTCCGCTAATCCAGCGGACGAATATGCAATTGTTGCTGAGCAGGGTGGAGCCAATGTTTATCTGGTGCGTCTGCAAGATATGTTGGTGCTGTCTGGCTTTGGCTTTGCTGCTAATGAATTACGCGATGTGCATTGGCAGTCTGAGGGCGATGAGGTTGTACTGATCTCTGATACTCAATGGCAGCGCTGGGATATTCGTGCGCTGACCGCACCGGTATTACTGGAATCGGGTGACCTGACAGCATCTGTTGCGGGCGGTACCTTAATCGCTGTTAGCGACAATTTATTGTATTACACCCGCAAAAACGGATCGCAGCTGACCGTATACCGCATGGATAATCATGACGTTGTTGGTCAGCTAACGGATGTTGAAACTGCTGTCTGGCAAGCCAGTGATCTGATTGTAAAAACCTCGACCGGTTTTTCCCGTTATCAATTGCACCGAACGGTTCTTAGCCCGTTACAACGTGCCGATATTTATTTAACTGCGGCACGTCTGGCAGCTGGCAATGGCAATCTGGATAAGGTGGAAAGTAATCTGACCTTGCCAGCCACTATTCCGGGAACTCAATTAAATATTAGTTGGAGTGGCTCACTGCAACAAATGACATACAGCGGAAATAATGCTGGTGATCTGGTAGCTAATCCAACAGAAGAGCGTGGCACCATTACCGCAACGATTAACAGCACGTATCGGGGTGATGCGGTTCGCTGGAAAAAAACATTCGAAGTTCACATAAACCCTAATTAATGCTCATTAATTAGCTCTCATAATAATTAAAAACGCCTGAAAAATGCCCGGAATATAACCGGGCATAACACAACATTATTTTTGGAGAAGTAATATGAACTATTGGAAAAGTGGGGTGCTCGCCTGCGTGCTCGGCAGCTTAGTCGCTTGCGGCGGCTCTGGTGGATCGGGTGGTGGTTCAGAAACCCCACCGGTTGATAATGGCGGCGAAGTTGCGCCATCACCAACACCTCAGGGGCCAGTGGAGCAAGTAAAGGTAATTGATGGCTATTTAGAAAATGCCATTGTTTGTCTTGATCAAAACAAAAACTACCGCTGTGATGCCAATGAGCCAAGTGAACGAACGGATGCTCAGGGCGA
Source organism: Bacterioplanoides sp. (assembly GCF_965226395.1). GTDB lineage: Bacteria > Pseudomonadota > Gammaproteobacteria > Pseudomonadales > Oceanobacteraceae > Bacterioplanoides. Next base: position 3,088,258 of record NZ_OZ245358.1, read on the forward strand.
CTTTAATATTGCAAAATTTATTGATGCCGAAGTGCTGGTTGAAGCACGTGCTGGTGTTACGAAAGACCAAGGTGTCATTGTAGAAGAGGGTTACACCCTGCGTGGCGTGGTCAAAAAAGATCATCATATTACGCCGTTTACAACCTTAATGTTGTCATTAACTGAAGCGGGTGAAAACGCCGACGAGGTTGAGCAGTTAATTCGTGAAAAACTGCAATTAGATAATGTCGATTTAACACTGGATTATGTTGCTCAAGGCAATGCCAGAATGGAGCGTTTAGCTCAACTAATGGTAAGTACGATTCAGCAAGTTAATAAACAAGCGCTGACACTCGATTCCATTAATCCGCAACAAGATCAGGGTTTGATTGAGCATATTTCCTGGCATCAGATGACTTTGGATTCTCTGGAAAATGCGACCAAAATTCTTAACGAAAACCCAGCGATGGAAGTGGATGACTTTACTGAATCCTGGGTTCAGGAGTCTTACTTATCATTGCAGGAAGAACGCATCGAGCAGGTTAAAACAGACGGTGAATTACAAGAGCCGGATGCTGATAACGACAGCATTAAAGACAGTCAGGATAATTGCCCGGCGATTGCCAATGCCGATCAACGCAATACCGATGGTGATGCGTTAGGTGATGTATGTGATACGGATGATGATGGTGATTCTGTATTGGATACTATCGATAACTGCCCATTAATCAGTAATGTTGGTCAGCTCGATTCTGACTCCGATAGCCTTGGTGATGAGTGTGATACGGATAAAGATGGCGATAACATTTTAAATGATGCTGACAACTGCCCTGCGGCGACGAATGCTAATCAGCTGGATACAGATAACGATGGTCGTGGTGATGTTTGTGATGACGACTTAGATAACGACAATGTACTGAACCTGATCGATAATTGTCCGGCCGTCGCTAATGCTGATCAGGCAGACCTGGATAATGATAAAACCGGCGATGCATGTGATCATGATATCGATGGCGATAGTATCGACAACTCTGGCGACAACTGCCCTACAACAAACAGTATTGATCTGACGGATACCGATAATGACGGTCAGGGCAATGTTTGTGACAACGACGATGATAACGATAATGTTATTGATACCTCAGATAACTGCCCATTGGTAGCCAACCAGGATCAGAGCAACCTGGATAGCGACTCGTTTGGTGATGCGTGTGACGCTGATAAAGACAACGACTCCATCCTGGACATTCAGGATAACTGCCCGGCAGTAGCCAACATGGATCAGGCTGATCAGGACCGCGATGGTTCCGGTGATGCCTGTGATAACGATAAAGATGGCGACACTGTTCTGGATTCGGCTGATAACTGCCCAATACATGTTAATCAGGATCAGGCCGATCTTGATCGTGATGGCTTAGGTGATGTTTGTGATACCGACAAAGATGGCGACAGCCGCCTCAACGACGTTGATAACTGCCCATTAGTGGCTAATGCGAATCAAGCTGACCTTGATAGTGATGGCAAGGGTGATGCGTGTGACACCGATAAAGATGGTGATAGTGTGCTTGATAGCGCTGATAACTGCCCTGTTAATGCCAACACAAACCAAACGGATACTGATTCAGACGGCTTAGGTGACGTTTGTGACAGTGACCGTGATGGCGATACCGTGTTAAACGACGTGGATAACTGCCCGATAAACGCCAACCAAGATCAAGCGAATCTCGATGGCGATCAGTCCGGTGATGTGTGTGACACCGACACCGACGGTGATGGCATTGCTAACCTGAGTGATAACTGCCCACTGATATCTAATTCAAATCAAATTAATTCAGATAGCGATGCTTTGGGTGATGCCTGTGACCCGGATCGGGATAACGACTCTGTTCTGAATGACGTTGATAACTGCCCATTAATTGCCAACGCCAACCAGCTGGACAGCAACAGTGATGGTACCGGTGATGCGTGTGCTGATGATAGTGACGCCGACGGTATTCTGGATGAAAATGACAACTGCCCGGCAACACCAAATCAGGATCAGGCCAATTTAGATGGCGATGCACACGGTGATGTATGTGATGACGATACCGATGGCGATACCATTTTAAATAATGTGGACAACTGCCCAACTGTTGCCAGCCAGGATCAAACGGATAGCGATAGCGATGGCATGGGTAATATCTGTGATACCGACGATGATAATGACGGTGAACTTGATACCGCAGATAACTGCCCTGTGGCTGCCAATAGTGATCAGTTGGATACTGATAGTGATGGTAGTGGTGATGCCTGTGATGCTGATAAAGATGGTGATGGAATCGACAATAGTAGCGATAACTGTCCGATACATGCCAATTCAGATCAAAGTGATAAAGACAAAGATAACATTGGTGACGCTTGTGATACCGAGGTTGCTTTAAAGCATGGTTATAAGCGTTTAGCCGAAGATGGAGCGGTCGTTAACGCACTGGCCGATGCTGGTGGTGAATGGCGTTGTGTTCGTCAGCAGCTTGAAGCGGATGATTTCACCCGAACCTATACCTGGGTTCTGCCCGTCTCCCGTGATCGTGACCTTGATTACAGCGGCGCACATGCCCGTAAAGCTTCCCATAATGCCGATGAGCTGTGCGGTATTGGTCTAAATGCAGCTTCAGCGGTTAACAGCTCGCTGGATGCCGAGGATAAAGATGGTTGGGTTATTCCAAACCATACCCAACTTGAGCTGCTGAAAACCGAAGACTTTGACGTATCAGATGATGTTGTTGGTAAAACCCTTGATCGCGATGTATTTGCCACTCATGAAGCTTCACTTGCCGATAATGTACGTTATTGGGCGGAAGATTCCCGTCAGTCAGTCACGAGTGTTGATGTACTGCGTTTCGGAAATTCTGACAGCAGCAACCTGGCAGAAGAAAAAACATCCGTTGACCCAAGCGACACCAATAATCGCGCGAATGTGATGTTGCTCCATACACAATTGACTTACTTGCGACAAAACGAAACTTGTGGCAGTGGTTATGTTCGTTATAACAATCGTTGTTATCGGAAAATTGACGACGCTAAAAACTGGGCGGATGCCGCTGCGGTTTGTACTGCCGATGACGAGAAGCTGGTCAATACATTAACTGCTAAAGACAGCCTGCGCTTAGGAGTGGCACTCCAACTTGCGGATGGCAGCAGCTATTGGACGCGCGAAGAATCCGGTGTGAATGCTTATGTACTGTACAAAAATCGTGAAGCATCACAAGCCACTTCGTTAGGCAGCAATATGGATTTTGAGCAGGATAAATCGGGCTGGGTTGGCCTTGGTAGTCCTACAGTAATAAGAGATGGTGAAGGACGCAACGGCAGTAAAGGGCTGTTCTTAGGTGGTCAGACCGCTGATCAGCAGTTAATCAGTCTGCAGGCAAATACTCAGTATCAATTAACCGCCTGGGCGAAAGGTGCTGGTGAAGTACGTATTGGCTTTAAGGATTATGGTGTCGCTGGAGAAACATTTACCGATGCTCCAACCGTTGCCAATGAATGGCGAAAAGTGTCCGTTTTATTTACATCGAATGCGGATAGAGACGTTAATGTTTTTGTACATAACAAAACGCCTAATATCTTATTTGATGATGTTCATTTATCCGTTGTGCCTTCCGATGCCGCTTCTGGTGCAGGTAACTGGCAGCGTGATACCACGCCGCTGGCAAAAACGACAACGCATCCGTTTATCTGTATGAAACTGGCTCCGGGTTATGTCCTGCCGACACCTGCAGCACCAACGGCTCCGGTTGTTTCTGACGTGACCAATACTTTCGGCTGGACCAATGTTCCCGGTTATGACGATCTTTCCGCGTATGAATACAGCGAAGATGGTGGCAGCAGCTGGAAAAGTGTCACCGCCAATCCGCAGCTGATGGAAGCGTACGATATTGCCATTGGTGATGTTCAGGTTCGTATTAAAGAAGTTGATGAGGTTAATAAGGCGGGTGTGGTTCTACAATCCGATGCTGCCTTTACCAGAGCGACTGGACCATCATGCGAAGGTGGAAATAAAGCCGCCGACTTTAATGGTAAGTGTTATTTACGTATGGATATCCCCTCGCCAACGATATGGAAAAACATCAGATACTCATGCCCGACGGGATTCCAACTGGCCGATACTGTGAGCGATGTTGCAGGTCTGGCCAATGCACTTGAGTTAACTGCTGTTGACAGATACCCCAAATACTGGATGGGGCCTTCTCGTGCCTACTACCTCTATAACTGGAATGGGCCTTGGCAATTGGTATCCGATTCTGGATATACAGACGCTAGTATTGAAGGCTTTATCTGTGAAAACCTTTGATCTGACTATTCCTTAAAAGCCTTAAATCAAAGCCTTCGTATTTAACGAAGGCTTTCCCCTTTTCATAAATATTTGTTTATTCAATTAAGACAGGGAAATATATGAACGCTTTAAAATATGGAGCGCTGATTACATTAATCGGTACTCTGGGTGCCTGTGGTGGCTCCGGTGGATCGGGTGGTGGTTCAGAAGCCCCTCCAACGAATAATGGTGGCGGAACTGTACCATCACCAACTCCCGAGGCACCGGCGGATCAAGTAAAAGTAATTGATGGCTATTTAGAAAATGCCATTGTTTGTCTTGATCAAAACAAAAACTACCGCTGTGATGCCAATGAGCCAAGTGAACGAACGGATGCTCAGGGCGACTTTAATATTGCAAAATTTATTGATGCCGAAGTGCTGGTTGAAGCACGTGCTGGTGTTACGAAAGATCAAGGTGTCATCGTAGAAGAGGGTTACACCCTGCGTGGCGTGGTCAAAAAAGATCATCATATTACGCCGTTTACCACCTTAATGTTGTCGTTAGCCGAAGCAGGCGAAGACCCTGATCAGGTAGAGCAGTTAATTCGTGAAAAACTGCAATTAGATAATGTCGATTTAACGCTGGATTATGTTGCTCAAGGCAATGCCAGAATGGAGCGTTTAGCTCAACTAATGGTAAGTACGATTCAGCAAGTTAATAAACAAGCGCTGACACTCGATTCCATTAATCCGCAACAAGATCAGGGTTTGATTGAGCATATTTCCTGGCATCAGATGACTTTGGATTCTCTGGAAAATGCGACCAAAATTCTTAACGAAAACCCAGCGATGGAAGTGGATGACTTTACTGAATCCTGGGTTCAGGAGTCCTACTTATCATTGCAGGAAGAGCGCATCGAGCAAGTTAAAACAGACGGTGAATTACAAGAGCCAGATGCTGACAACGACAGCATTAAAGACAGCCAGGACAATTGCCCGGCGATTGCTAATGCCGATCAACGTAATACCGATGGTGATGCGTTAGGTGATGTATGTGATGCGGATGATGATGGCGACACCGTATTAGATTCGCTGGATAACTGTCCGCTGGCTGCCAACACCAATCAATTAGATGCCGATTCTGATGGTATGGGTGATGCTTGTGACAGCGATAAAGACGGCGACACCATTTTAAATGACGTTGATAACTGCCCAACCATTACTAATAACGGCCAACTCGATACCGACGGCGATGGCGTGGGCGATGTTTGTGATGACGACTTAGATAACGATAACGTACTGAACTTGATCGATAATTGTCCGGCCGTTGCCAATGCTGATCAGGCAGACCTGGATAATGATAAAACCGGCGATGCATGTGATCATGATATCGATGGCGATAGTATCGACAACTCTGGCGACAACTGCCCTACAACAAACAGTATTGACCTGACGGATACCGATAATGACGGTCAGGGCAATGTTTGTGACAACGACGACGATAACGATAATGTTATTGATACCTCAGATAACTGCCCATTAATTGTCAATCAGGATCAGCAAAATACAGATAGCGATTCTTATGGTGATGCCTGTGACGATGACAAAGACAACGACTCTATTTTAAATAACCTTGATAATTGTCCACTGGTTGCCAATTTAGATCAGGCTGATCAGGATCGCGATGGTTCCGGTGATACCTGTGATAACGATAAAGATGGCGACACTGTTCTGGATTCGGCTGATAACTGTCCAATACATGTTAATCAGGATCAGGCCGATCTTGATCGTGATGGCTTAGGTGATGTTTGTGATACCGACAAAGACGGCGACAACCGCCTCAACGACGTTGATAACTGCCCATTAGTGGCTAATGCGAATCAAGCTGACCTTGATAATGACGGTAAAGGTGATGCGTGTGACACTGACCGCGATGGTGACAGTGTGCTTGATAGCGCTGATAACTGCCCGGTAAATGCAAACCCAGCTCAAACGGATACCGACTCCGACACCATGGGTGATGCGTGTGACACTGATCGTGATGGCGATAATTTACTTAATGACGTAGATAATTGCCCGCTGCATGCGAACCCAAATCAGGCGGACCAGGATGGTGACAAAACCGGTGATGCCTGTGATACCGATACCGACGGTGATGGTATTGCTAACCTGACTGATAACTGTCCGCTGGTATCCAACTCCAATCAAATTAATTCAGATAATGATGCATTGGGTGATGCCTGTGACCCGGATCGGGATAACGACTCTGTTCTGAACGACGCTGATAACTGCCCATTAATTGCCAACGCCAACCAGCTGGACAGCAACAGTGATGGTACCGGTGATGCGTGTGCGGATGATAACGATGGTGACAGCATTCTGGATGAGAATGACAACTGCCCGGTAACTCCAAACCAGGATCAGGCCAATTTAGATGGCGATGCGCACGGTGATGTATGTGATGACGACCGCGATGGCGACAACATTTTAAACGACGCTGATAACTGCCCGGTTAACGCCAACCAGGATCAAGCGGATCAGGATAGCGACGGCACGGGTGATGTGTGTGACACCGACCGTGACGGCGATAACGTGTTAAACGACGTGGATAACTGTCCGGCACACGCTAACACCGATCAAGCTGATTTGGATAGCGATAGCAAAGGTGATGTCTGTGATACCGATAAAGACGGTGACACGGTATTAAATGATGCGGATAACTGCCCATTGATTGCCAATGCTGATCAGCTGAATAGCGATGGTGACCAGCTCGGCAATGTCTGTGATCTGGATGATGATAATGACACCATTAATGATGATCAGGATAACTGCCCGCTGGTGCCAAACCGCGATCAGAAAGACCTGGATGGCGACGGTTTAGGTGCTGCCTGTGATGATCAGGAACTGATGGAATTTACCAAGCTGAGTGCAGCCGGTGTTGTGTTAGAAAGCGATGCTACGGCTTATGCCTGTGTCACGCAGAATATGATTAATGGCCGGGTTGTTGATGCGAACGATCGTAATACCTGGATGTTATTAATTCCGGCGGATGCCAAATGGGGTGACCTGGGGAGTTATGTCCCGGCGGGTAAACAAGCGACGGATAAATTCTGGGACTATAGCTGGAACTTCCCGGGGTACAGCTACAGTCAGGAATTTAAAGAAGCAAATGGTTTAAGCACGCGCAATATCAGCAGTAATCAGGTTGAGGCTTATGTTGAACTGCTTAATACCATGAATTATTGTGGCTATAACGATTGGACCGTACCCAGCGTTGCGCAAATGCAGTTGCTAAACAGTAAAAAAGTGGCAGCTGATTCGGATGTGAAATCTCTGGATCGTAGTGTATTTAAAAACTTTGCCGCATTTGAAAATCAGACTAAAAATCGTACCGATCAGTGGGGTGACCCAATCAATGCCAATTATTATCCATATTTAGTGAACCCTTATTTCTGGACCAGTGATCGCACGTTAGATAGTGATGGAAATCCAGAGACCAGTCTGGGCGACTACAAAAAATATCTGCATGCAACGGCAGTGGCGGATGAAAATATCTTTACTGACACACTGGGAGGTGGGCCTTATTTCGCTCTGCGTGCTGTTCGACAGAATCGTTTTACCAAGTTAGCAACAGATGCCAGCGAGCTGGCTGCTGATGCCAGTGACTGGACCTGTGTTCGTGATGATGACTCCGGTGGTCGTCGCCACTGGTTAAACACTCAGGGTAATGCTTTTGATGTAGCGTCTGGTGATGTTGATACTCGCTTAAGTGCAATTAATACAGCAAATACTTGTGGCTTTAATGATTGGCGTCTGCCTACTGCGGATGAGGTAATTACCTTAAAACCTGTTCATAGTGATGCGTATTTTAAAATAGGCCAGCTGGGAGAATACACTAACTTTAATCGCTATTATTTTGATTATGTGTGGCTTAAAAATAAACAGTCAATGGCATTGCGTCGTCAAAGTGATTATGTTGGCAGTAGCTACAGCTCACCTAATAAAACCCATCTGATGCTGGTGCGTGATGATATCGCCAGTGGTTTAGCGCTGGATGCCAAAGTCACTGAAGCCGAAACCAAAAGTGCCACGATTGCACAATTGAAATCTGACTTTGATAGCAATGAAGTGGATGACACTCTGGCAACCGATGTCACAACTCTGAAAGCTGAACTGAATAAATTTAAATCGCTGGCAACCTTAATTGAGAGCCGTCAACAAGCAATTTCCGAATTTGAGCCTTTGGTTAGTGCAGCCCGCACTCAATACGATGCGTTATATATCGGTGAACAAACGGCAGGCCGGTTGTCTGATGTGCAAGCCTTAGAAGCCGATGTACCGGCATTAAAGGCCACGTTAAAAGCCGATGCGGAAGCATTAAAAACCTGGCTGGATGAGCTCTATGTTGTACTGGATGCTTTGTCGCCAATTACTGACGAAGAAAAAGCTCAGCTGTTGTTTAATGGTATTCAGGCAGGCTCAGTATTAACTCAATTGTATGCTGATCTGGGGTCTGATTACGATGTGATTGCCGCACAAGTTGCGACAATTAATAGTGCACGTACCACTGAATTTACCAATCTGGGTGTAGCCGTTAATCTCAATCACGGTTATCAGAAAGTTGCCAAAGATGGCTCCGTTACCAGTGTCCTGGCGGTTGTGGGCGACGACTGGCGTTGTGTTCAACAGCGAGTTGTGAGTGATGACTTTACCCGCACTTATACCTGGACTCTGCCTGTTACTGAAGATCGTGATTTAACCTATGGTGAGGCACATACGCGCCGTACCACGTTAAACACAGAAGCCTTATGTGGCATTGATGCTGCGTCAGGCAGTGCTGCCAATATATCGGTTGACGGTAATGATAAAGATGGTTGGGTGATTCCAGATTACGCCCAAATGGATTTGATCAAAACCGAAGACTTTACCGACGGCAGTAGTGATTACAAAACACTGGATCGCAGTGTATTTGCTACCCATGCCGACTCATTAGCTGCGCATACTTATTATTGGGCAGAAGATAACATGTCGTATAGCAGCTACAGCTCGATTGACGTCTTACGTTTCGCTGATTCGGGCGATAACCCGGGTGATTCGGATGCGCGCGAAATTAAAAACTATGTGCGTCCGGATGACAGCAGTAAAGCCAATCTTATGTTGCTTCACAGCCAGTTAACTTATAGCCGTTCAGATGAATTATGTGGTTCTGATCGTGTGCATTATCGTGACAAGTGTTATCGCCGTGTTGACGATAATAAAAACTGGGATGATGCACTGGCGTATTGTGTGGCTCAGGGAGAAAGCCTGATTGCTAAGCAAGATGATGCTGATAATTTGCGCTTAGGTATTGCCTTGCAATTACAGGATGGTAACCGCTACTGGACACGGGAAGAGGGCAGTAGCTGGGCTTATGTGCTACATAAAGACGGTGGTAACTGGAAGCGTTACAGCAGCTCCCGCTCTAAAAGTGATGGCTATCCGTTTGCTTGTGTTGGCCCAACTCCGGGTAATGAATTAACGGCGCCGGTTGCTCCAACCAATAGCGCTGTTAATGACTTAACCGATACCTTTGGCTGGACCGAAGTAACAGGTTTTAGCGGTGCTGATAAATATGAGTACAGCGAAGACAATGGTGTGAGCTGGAATACCGCAAGCGCGAATCCTCAGCGTATTAACACCAAAGATATTGCACTGGGTCATGTAAAAGTACGTGTTAAAGCTCAGGAAAACGGCAACCTGGTGGGAGCAGCTCTGGCTTCTGATGCTGCCTTTACTGCTGATGTGGGGCCGTCGTGTGATGGAGGTAATAAGGCTGCAGAAGTTAATGGCCGCTGTTATGTCCGTATCGATCAGGTTAGAAACCGCAATAATTCGCTGGCGCATTGTCAGTCGCTAGGAGGGGATATGGTCAGCCGTCATAACTCAGATCTTGCTCAAATTGGTACGGCTTTAGAGCTTGAGACTTCTCAAAAGTACGGCCTGAAGGAGTTTTGGAGTACGGGGACTTACTATGTTTATGTTCTTCAATACAGAAGTGGTAGCTGGGGGCCAGATAATGGCGATGCCTATGCAAGCCGTACTTATCCAACGATCTGTGTGAAATAACGCTGACTTAACATTTGATTCAACAACAACCTTCCCGGGTTAAGTCCGGGAGGGCTTCTGAGTCAGTCTCTGGCATAAATCAATCATTTATAATTTAATTATCAAAAGATAATACGAATTCTTATCATTCGTGTATAATTGCGGCACTTCTCAGCTATTGAGTGAGCATCGAGTTGGCAGCGAGTGAGTATCGAGACAATTTTATGAAAAATCTGATGAAAAAATCTGAAACCCTGTTAGTCCGCTACTGGCAGGATGAACGTGCCGTAACCGCTATTGAGTACGGTGTGCTGGCTGCCAGTATTGCCATTGGCATTGGTGCGTTATTTTCCAGCGATGGCGGTTTTATGCCTGCTCTGGAAGAAACCTTTAATAAAATTACTGAGCAGCTGAAGTCATCTTCACAGTAAATTTAACTCTCTTTTTCTGGGTGGGGTTCAGCTCTTTATTAGCATTGGCTGCCACTCAGGATCTGCGTTCTCGACGCGTCAAAAATAATCTATGGATCGCCGCCTTTGTGTTGACACTATTGTCGATGACACTGGCATTTCAGGGAATTGAACATCTTGTTGCCGTGATATCGGCTGCGGTGATGGGCTTTTTATTCTGGCGTGTTGGTGTTTGGGGTGGGGCTGATGGTCGCTGGCTTCCGGTGTGTCTGGCTTGGTTGCCCTTAAGTGGTTGGCCGATCTGGTTATTTATTTTTTTTCTGGGTTGGTGTGTTTATGCACTGCTTGTGAGTGTGGTGGTTTTTCTGCAATTCAAAAAGCCCGGCATATCCCGCAGGGAGTTGGCTCTGATGCCCATTATGTTTATTGCTCATCTGAGCGTGTCAGCATTAATTAAATTAAAGGTAGTCGTATGACGGCGCAACGTATTCTTGGTTTGCTGTTGGTGATTGTACTGCTGGTACTGGCGGCATTGTTTGTGCGTATCGCCAGCGTACCGGCACCCGAAAACAATGCGGTGGCTAAACCACATGTAGCGGTAACAGAACCGGCGGTAGTTATTGAAAACCGAAAAGTACTGGTGGCTCGTAAAACCATTCAAGCCGGTCAGTTTGTTGATAAAAGTGACCTGACCTGGGGTGAGATGGATGTCAGTGGTTACAACTGGATTTCATCGGACGATTATTCGTTATCACAATTTGCTGGCAGCGTTGCCATCAGTACGATCAGCGCTAATTCTCTGGTGCCATACGATGCGGTTGTGCGTCCGGAGCAACAAGGCTTTTTAGCAGCGGTATTAGCCCCAGGGATGCGGGCCGCCAGTATCCCGGTGAATGACGTAACGGTGGGTGCCGGGTTAATTGGCCCGGGCGATTATGTCGATGTATTGCTGACGTTTTACGCCAACAGCGATCGCGGTGCCTGGAGCATGACTCAGGGGGGAGACATCAATATGTTGACCAATAAAACCCTGGCAACCGGGGTGCGGGTAATTGCGATTAATCGCCGTTCTCTGGCTGATCCGGAGCAGGAATTAGGACGTAAATTAACCACGGCTACAGTTGAAGTTTCAGCCAGTGCGGCACAACAATTGGCTTTGGCGGCACATATGGGCAGTTTATCCATGACATTACGTTCGCAGCGTGAGCCTGGCTCCGATGCTGAACAAATGGAATTGTGGGTGGGCGATATTCACACGGCGTCTGATCAGTTAAAGCCCAAGCCCGGGCTGGTGCTGATGCGTGGTCAGCAAACTCAGATTGTTGGTTTTTCTCAGGAAGATGAGAACACCAACGAAGATGACAACAATGAAAATGGCAACGGCTGAGCAGTTTAAGGTCAAACATGGTTAAAACAATATGGGTTAAAAAGCGTTACCTGACGCTGTTGTTGGGCTTGTTCGTTGCGAGCTGCTTGCGTGTGGTTGATGCGGCGCCATCAGCAACAACACCGTCAGAAACTACACCACAAGAAACAACGCTATTAATTAATCAGGGTCAGCTGATTACTTTAAAAGAAGATGCCCGGGCAGTATTTATTGCCGACTCGGATATTGCCAGTTATCAGGCGCCCAGCTCGCGTTCGTTATTTATTTTTGGTCGCCGCCCCGGTGTGACCAGCATGTATGTGTTGGGAAAAAACGAGCGGGTGATTTTTCATAAAAATATTCGTGTGCAGCACGATGTTGCCAGTATTAACCAACTGCTGAAACAACAGTTTCCGGACTCGTTGGTTGGGGTTACCTCCACCACCAGTCGCTTAATTGTGTCTGGTCAGGTCGACACCCCGAAAAAAGCCGATCAGATTATTCAACTGATTCAGGGATTTCTGGCGGCCAGTGATGAAGCTGAAGCGGATAAAGAACTGGTTAATCAGCTGGTGATTGATATGCCGAACCAGGTCAATATCCGGGTTCGGGTTGCCGAGATGGAGCGTAATACCGCCCGCCGTTTTGGCTTTGATGGGCTGGTTAATTCTGCAGCTACGGGTCTGAGCTTTGATTTTGATGTGGGACAGCTGGGCTTGCCTTTAAAAGCGCTGGATATTACTGCCGGACAAATCAGTGGCACATTAGAAGCACTGGAAGAAGAAGGCTTAATCAGCATTCTGGCCGAACCCAACTTAACCTCATTATCCGGTGAAAGCGCCAGCTTTTTGGCCGGTGGCCAGTTCCCGGTTGTGTCGGTTGTAGGTGATAACAACCAGCCGAGTGTGGAGTATCAAAATTTTGGTGTTGAATTAAATGTCACGCCAACGGTGCTGTCACCACAACGCATCAGCTTAAAAGTTAATCCGATTGTCAGCGAAATTAACGAGTCACCGAATATTCAGCCGGGCATTATTAATCCCATTATTTTATCCGAGCGCTCTGCCAATACCACGGTTGAATTAGCCAGTGGCCAGAGCTTTATTCTCGGTGGCTTGTTGTATGAAAAAGAAAATACCAAGACCAGTAAAATTCCATTGTTGGGAGATATTCCGGTACTGGGCGCATTATTCCGTTCCGAGCGTTATCAGCGTCAGGAAACAGAGCTGGTGATTATTGCGACGGCTTATATTGTTGAGCCTAACCGTGAGTCTGATCTGGCGATTCCGCAAGATGGCGTGACGATGAACAGCCACTGGCGTCGTTTCTTAACCGGAAAAATCCTGCAATCAAAACCGGCTGCGCCGAAAACGATTCTGGAAAATGGCAAGCCTCAGGTGATGGGCGACTATGGTCTGGTTTTTTAGGGCCTGGTTTTCTGGGATTTGTTTTTTAGAGTTTGATTGTAATGAGCGGTAAAAAGATCATGAAAACACTTTCTGAAGGGATGGCCGTTATGCTTCGCCTGGCCAGCATTATGTCGTTATTGTTGCTGGCAGCTTGCCAGCAGCATGTCAGCAAGCCTCAGATGGAGGTGCGCCTGAAACCTTTGTCATGGCAGAGCGAAAACCAACGGCTGAGCCACAAAGAACTGGCTGAATTAGCGGCCTGGTTGAATCAGTTTCCAACCCGGGATGTATTTTTACAAACCTCCGGTGCACAACAATCGCAACTGAAACAATTTTTACTCAGTTATGGCTTCCGTACCTGGCAGTTAGATGGGATTAATTTTTCAGAAAAAGCTGCCTCAAATGACGGCATTAATCGCATTGAAGGCGTTTATGTACAGCGTGCTCCAGCGCCTTGTCCGAATTATAGCGTCGCTAATGCCTCAGATAGCGCGAATTACCGCACCTCCGGTTTTGGTTGTGCCAGTCAGCGTAATCTGATGGTGTCTGTTGCTGACAGTCGCGATTTTATCCGGGGTAAAGAGCTGGCACCGGCCAGTGCCGAAAAATTATTACTGGCATTGCAAAATTATTATGGCCGTGCCAGTGACGATAATGCGGCCAATGGTACAACCGATGAACAAGAAACAAATACAAGCACAGGTGTAACCAGTAACTTAGGCGGGCAAGGTAATTAAACGATGAAATCATTACTCGCATTTGTGGCAACACCCGCGGTTCGCCAGCCGCTGGAATTATTATTGGCGGATTTAAAACTCCCTGCTGGGGCATTAATAACCGGCAGTGAGCATCAGGCGATTGATTATCTGGCGATTCATTCCTCGCCGCAGTTATTAATTGTCGAAATAACCGATCTCGCCAACCGTGAGTCGGTGTTAGCGCAATTGGCGGATGTGGTGGAGCCGGATTGTCAGGTGATTTTACTGGGCGCAGGGTTATCGGTCAGTGAATATCGTGAACTCAAAACACTGGGTATTCTCGAATATTTTGATACACCACTGGATATGCAGGCGTTGCGCCACCTTTGTGCTCATGCGCTGGGAATGACCGACAGCCCGGTGACCTCTCGTCATGGCGGTCGGATTATTACAGTTTCCGGTATTCAGGGCGGGGTTGGCACCTCATCGGTAGCGGCGGCATTGGCACAACAACTGGCGCAACAAGGCAGCCATACCTTACTGGCTCAGCTGGATGATGAACTGGGTGATGTGGCTGGATTCTGGCCAAAACGCTCGGTTGATTCCCCGCTGGCGTTACACCAGTTATCTCAGCCGCAATTGATTCCCCGGGCAACCGAACAACTGTCCAATCGTCTCGACTGGTTATGCAGCAGTGAGTCACGACACACCTCCAGTGCGCAGCTGGGCGTGGTGAACGATTTATTGGCCGAGCATTACACCCGGGTGGTTTGGGATTGTGAAAAACATCATGCACTGGCTCCGGATTTATGGGCCCGGGCTGATATTTGTATCTGGGTGTTTGAATCCAGTGTGGCATTAATTGATCAGTGGCAGCGTATCCAGAGTCGTTTTTCAGCTCATGCCCATCAGCGTCATATTCTGGTGGTGAATCAAACCCGGCCGGAACGCTCCCGTCAGATCCCGGCTGAGCAATTAACTCAGCTGTTTGGACAAGCGCCGCTGGTGATTCCTTATTGCAAAGAGCAGCCGGTGTTTGCCGCTAATCTGGGCGATGCTGCGTTATTAAACAGCGGTAAATTTGCGCTGGCGATGGCGTCCCTGGTGGATACCGTTCAGCTGCATAAACGCAGTGCTGAGCCAACACCGGGCGGATTGTGGCAGCGCCTGCGGTTATTGCTCAATGGTAAAAACGGTGTGGGTGGAGCTGCCTGATGTTTGGTCGTAAGCCCGGTGCATCAGCACTTGCTGATGTTGCCCGTACTCCGAAAGCTTCAATGTCACAAGCTTCCGTGTCACAAGCTTCCGTGTCACAAACACCGACTGCGCCAGAACAGCCTTTAAGAGAGCAGCTTTTAAGAGAACACAGAGGCCAAGCTGCAGCCGATGAAACTTATATAGCGCAGGGTGACTCGCAACGCCATGAAATGCGCTCACTGGTGTTATCGCGGCTGGACCCGATGCAGGTCACACAAATGGAGCGGGGTGAGCTGACCGAGCATATCGAGCAGTGGATTCATCGTCTGGCAGATCAGCATCGCTGGTTATTAACTGCCGATCAGCAGGCGGCGTTATTGCAGGAACTGCTCGACGACATGATTGGAGTCGGCCCGATTCAGAGCCTGTTGGACGATCCTCAGGTCACCGATATTATGGTGAACGGCCATGCCCAGGTGTACGTTGAACGGGCAGGGCATTTGCAGCCAGTGGATCATTGTTTCCGCGATGAAAACCATGTTCGTCATGTCGCACAACGAATCGCCAGTTCGGTCGGGCGCCGGGTGGATGAATCATCTCCCATGGTCGATGCGCGATTACTGGATGGCAGCCGGGTGAATATTATTATTCCGCCCTTGGCGCTAGATGGCACTTGTATTTCGATCCGCAAATTCAGCGACCAGACCTTCTCATTGCATCAGCTGGCGGCCAAAGGCAGCTTATCTGAGGCCATGGCCGATTTTCTTAATATTGCAGCTAAAGCACGGCTGAATATTCTGGTATCCGGCGGTACCGGTGCTGGTAAAACTACGTTATTAAATGCTTTGTCTCACCCCATTGATCCTGATGAGCGGATCGTCACCATTGAAGATGCGGCTGAATTAAAGTTGCGTCAGCGTCAGGTGATTCGTCTTGAAACCCGCCCTGCCAGCCTTGAAGGTGAGGGTGCCATTAGCCAGACCGAATTGGTGAAAAATGCGCTGCGGATGAACCCGCGGCGGATTATTCTGGGTGAGGTTCGTGGTGGTGAAGCGTTTGATATGTTGCAGGCGATGAACACCGGCCATGAGGGGTCGATGTCGACCCTGCACGCCAACAGTCCACGCGATGCGATTTATCGTTTAGAAAATATGATGTTAATGGCGCATGGCAATTTACCGATTGCGGTGTTGCGGCGTCAGATTATGTCGTCGGTGGATATTATTGTTCAGATTGAACGCATGCGTGATGGTACCCGGCGGGTTACTTCCATTACCGAGCTGGTTGGTCTGGAAGACGATACCCCCATCACCCATGAATTATTTGCCTTTAAATTACAGGCGGTGGGTCAGGATGGCATCGACGGCGAATATTGTTGCAGTGCCACGTCGTCAGAAAGCTTTATCGACAAGATACGTTACGCCGGATTAGAAGACGCCTTGCAGCAGTGTCAGAGGCAAACACGATGACTTCTACCATGGCGCTGTTGGCTGCTCTGATGTTAGTGGTGCTGGCGTTGCTGGCATTGCTGTGGGTTTTTTCTGGTGACAAACGGCTGGCCAAAGTTCAGCAGCGCTGGCAACAAAAAGCCGCTGCGGTGAGTGGCCAGTCGGATTCGCTAAAAATACCTGTCTGGCAGGCTCTGACGGCTTCGTTATCACAACAGGCCTGGCTAAGTTCCATCGCTGCCAATATTCAGCAAAACCGTGAAAAATTACGCGGTTTAGCGATTGATAATGAAGACCGTTTTGAACGCGTTTTTGTGTTGCAGGTGGTTGCCGTATGGGGCCTTAGCCTGCTGCTATTGATACAGTTTCAGGCGGGTTATTCGTTATTTACTGCGATGCTGTTGGCTGGCATCGCCGCGCTTTTATTTGCCGGGTATCGCTGGCAGGCATTAACCAAAAAATTATTAACCTTGTATGAAGAGCAGTTACCGGGTGTTGTCGATCATATTCGTCGTGCGGTGAGTTCGGGTTTATCCGTGCCTCAGGCACTGGCCAGTGCCGCGCAACAAGCGGATGCGCCGGTTGCTACTGAGTTGCAGCGAATTTCGCAACAGCTGCAGCTGGGCATTGCGCTGAAGCAGGTAATTGACGAATCCCGTTTACGTATTCCGGTACGCGAATTTCATTTTCTCGGCATGATTCTGGTTTTGAATCAGAAAACCGGGGGCCGTCTGGCGGAGGCACTGGAGAATTTATCCCGTGGTTTACGCGATCGCAAAGCCATGAAAATGAAGCTGGCGTCGATGACCTCGGAGCCCAAAGCAACGGCCTTAATTGTCAGTACTTTTCCACCGTTAACCCTGTTAGGTCTGGTTGTTTTTCAGCCGGGTCAGGTTAAATTTTTAATGCATGACCCAACCGGGCAAATAATCTCATTGTATGTGATCGCCAGCGTGACTTTTGGCCTGACCGTGGTTCATCGTATGGCGCGTGGGGGGCTGGCTTAATGATGTCTGAGATACAGAAACTGGAAGGTATCGCCGGTTTATCCGTGGCGCAATGGCAGCTGGTTTTATTGTTGTTGCTGGTGCTGGTTGTTGCTATTTTGCTGCTGTTTTTTACCTTGCAGGCCAATGGCACACAACAGCAGGAGCTGGTACAAAAACGTTTTCGCCAGCGTTGTGAGGTTTACAAACGTCATTCACTGGAACTTCCAACGACACGTTCCTGGGCTGATTATCTGAACTGGCTGCCGGTGACCGAAAAAGATCAGCGTGAACTGGGGGCGTTATTAGCGCAGGCAGGTTTTCGCCAGCCTCATGGGGTTCTGCTGCTGGTTGGGATTAAACTGGCGGCTTTACTGTTGTTACCTCTGTTAGTTTGGTTACTGGCCAGTGGGCCTTTTACACTGGGATTATTGGCCAAGTTAACTCTGGCGGCTTTGCTGGGTTCCCTGGCTCCGGAGTGGTGGCTGCAACGCCGGGCACGATTTAATCAGGAACAGGTGCGCACCGCTGTGCCAGATGCCGTAGATTTAATGGTGATTTGTGCTGAAAGTGGTTTACACATTGATGCTATTTTGCAGCAGGTGGCGAGTGATATTCGCGACTGGTCGCCCATTCTGGCGGATGAAATGTTGTATACCCATGCCGATATTCAAATGGGTAAGGAGCGTTATCAGGCGCTGCGTGGTTTATCCCAACGTACTCAGGTGACTGAGCTGGATCATCTGGTTTCGGCATTAATCCAGGCGGATCAATACGGTACGCCATTAGTTAAAGCGTTGCGTGATTTAGCACAAGAATCACGGCGTTTGCATTTATTAAACGTTGAAGAACGCATTGGTAAAATTCCGGCAACCATTAGTTTGCCGCTGATGCTGTTTGTATTAATTCCACTGGTGGTGATGTTGGCTGGCCCATCAATGGTGATGTTAGTACGTTCACTGGGGGAATTATAATGACACGATCAGGTCGCTTTTTCTGGCTGCTGATAGTAACCATGATGGCATCCGGCTGTTCAGTCTTTCAGCCATCGGTTGAGCAGCGTTTACAGCGTATGCAGCAAACATCCGAAACCTCTGATTTTGCTGATTCGGATGGCGCATTACAAAATCAGCTTAATGAATTAAAACAGTTACGCCAGCAATATCCGGATAACCCGGGTCTGTGGTTGCAAAGCGGGCGACTGGCGTTAAAAAGCGGCGACTGTTATGCCGCCACCGTGGCTTTTAAACAGGCACTGGGGTTAGAAGCCGATGATGCTGATATTTTCCTCGGGTTAGGTGTCTGTGCCGATTACAACAATAATCACCCGCAGGCCCAGCAATATTATCGCCGTGGCATCAGCCGTTATCCGCGACACTGGCAGTTGCAGAATAATCTGGCGTATTCCCGTTTGTTACAGGGAAAAAGCCAGCAGGCGCTCAATGATTTACTGTATCTGGCGCAACAATATCCTTATCCGGCGGTGCGCCATAATTTAGCCATTGCGTATGCGATGCAGGGCCAGTTTGATCAGGCTTATCAGATTGAAGCTGAGTTATACGGCGAACAGCAGGCGATGAATAATCAGTTGGCGTACCGTCATTTCCATCAGCGGGAGACGGCGCCATGAAGTCACGTTTTTCAACAGGTACAGTCACCATAGAAATGGCTTTTGCCCTGCCCATTTTTTTACTGTTTATTTTGTTTTCGGTTGAGAGTGCACGTTTTTTCTGGACCCAGCACTGGCTGAATTACAATTTACATCATGCGGCTCAACTGGAGGCGCTAGACCCTCAGGACGGAGTGCAACAACGCTTAACCCGGCAGCTGACCCGTGCCGGGGTTTTAGTGGCGGCTAACGCGGTGCGTGTTTATGAAACCGAAGTCAGTTGGTTTAATAATGCCAACGGCCCGTTGACCCGCTATCGTGCTGAAGCTGAGCTGGATTTTCTGTTGTTCAGAAATTCTGACGCGGACCGGACACTAACCCTGTCCTCAACGACCTGGCTGGGCGAGACCGAAAATGAAATTAATTAACGCTGATTTTTTGCAACGAAAGCACTCAGGCAATGTCACCATTGAGTTGGCCATTATATTACCGGTAATGGCGACCATACTGGCATTAATTGTACATTTTGGTTGGTATTTATATTGGCAGAACCAGTTGGATAATACCGCCCATCGACTATTAAAACTGGTGGTGTTGGAGCAATCGAAAGGCTCCGGGTTTCGTGGTAACGAAGCCGCCGTGGTGCTACGCGAATTAACCAGTACCGGTGTGTATGGCAACTATATTGCTGATATGGGCGTACGATTTTCCATTGTTAGTGATATCAATTCGCGCAATCTACAGTCTCAGGCCGGTGCCAATTGTTATGACAAATCGGCAATTCAGAATATCAGTGAGTTTGGTGTGGCAGACAGCGGCCGCATGGAACCACGTAATATTGCGATATTAAATCTTTGTATTAACTTTAGTGAATTATTGCCGCTAGCGGGTTTTACATTTTCTGTATTTTCTAATAGTTTGGGTAATATTCAGCGCAATTCGTATTATCCGGTTTCAGCCTCGGCATTTTGATTATGAAATCTCACTTTATGCCCTCCAGATTTATAAAGCCTAATTCTATGAAAGCCAATACGGTTCAAGCTAAGTTAAGAGCTAAACAAGGCCTTGGTATGAATATCACAAAGCAACGTGGCCATATTTTATCGATCAGCTTTTTTGTCGCTTTATTTGCTTTGCTATCTATCACGGCTTTTTCAATGAATACCGCCTGGTTAGCACAGGAAAAACTGAAGCTGGATCAGGCCATCGAAGCCACCACCTTAGCCATTGGTCTGGCCGGAGATAATTTACAAGACAGTGACCGGCAAAGAATTGCTGATACCTATAAAAATGCTTTTTTTACTGATGAGCAGCGTAATCGGGTCAGTATTCGTGTGACACCTCTGAATAATTCTGGCAGCGAATATCAGGTGGTCGGTGATATTGCCACGGAACTGTTCTTTCAGAGTTCGTTACGCGGTAACTCAGCGCGTATCGAAGTGGATTCTGTTGTCAGTGCGGTTAAAGAGCGAGAGCGCCTTGAAGTGGCAATGGTGTTGGATGTATCCGGTTCCATGTCGTCACGTATTGGGGAATTACGAAGCAGTGCTAAAAACTTTGTCGGTACCTTATTTGATTCGCGGATAGAAGGTGAGCAGGGGGATGAGCAGGTGTATATCAGCCTGGTGCCCTTTGATCATAAAGTGAATATTGGTAATAACCGTGCCGGATGGACCTCAGGAGGGCACTGTGTACATGCTTACCGGTTTGAAAATAATCAGGCAGCACAACATATTCTTGATTTACCCAATGGTGGCAGCACCTTATTTAAGGGAAGCAATGACTGTAATTCGTCGCAGTTATTACCTTTATCCAACGATGAAATAACCATTAATAATCGTTTAGATGCATTGGTGGATTCAGGCTTTACCGAAATTGATAATGGTCTGGCCTGGGCCTGGAGAACACTGGCACCACAATGGCAAGGCCAGTGGCAGGAAGAACCGGATCGGCCATTATCAGAAAAAGTGAAAAAAGTAGTGGTTATATTTACCGATGGTGATGGCTACGCCAATGATACCGTCTTTAATCGCATGTGCCTGGATATGCGCCAGCAAACACCGGCGATCGAAGTATTTACCATTCAGTTTGGATTTGAAAATGCAACGCTGCGTAATTGTGTTATCGATGCACAGCATTATTATCTGGCGAATGATGCGCAAGGGCTGCAACAAGCTTTTGACGATATTGCGAATCGTGTTGGTTTTACCCTGAAATTAAAGCGCAGTTAGAATAGCGCAAACAGGCTGATGGCCTGTTTGCGGAAATGGGTTAAAAGTTCAGGGAGGGCTAAAAATTCATACCAATGGCCAGATAAGCACCGCTGTTACTTTTTAAATCCACTTGCGGCAGGGTAATGGACTCATCAATATTATCGGTGGTTGGGTTATCCAGAGCATCCACTTGCAGGTTGGTTTTTTCATAGCGATAGCCCACTTCCGCAAACCAATCATCTCTGGGGTTCACCATAAAACCGATACGAGCCAGCAGAGCCAGGCTCTGATCATCAAACTCATCGTTTTTATGATCTTCCCAGTACACACCTGCCAGCCCGATTCCACCGCCAATAAAACCACTGATCAGTTTATTACGGTTAGTGGTGATATCGACATTGGCACTCAAACTCCAGATATCGTGCAAGCTGCCTTCCAATTCTCCGTTTGCTGTGTATTCGCTGTCACCGGATGGACGAACGTGGTACTGGACATAGGCGCGGTAGTGATCAAAATACTGGCCTGCGCTAATCGCAAAGCTGGTTTCATTACTATCTTCCGGAATACGCTGCTGTAATGCGGTGCTTTCGGCCAGCTCATTATTACCACCAAAACCATTAGTTTCAGAGCCAAAGTCAACCTGGGTGTCGGCAATAGCAACGGACCAGAAATACGGGTAATTATCGGCATAGGCTGTGGGAGCGGCCGATAAGGTGCCGAGTAACGAAGCATACAGGCAGGCGCGTTTAACAGGCAGGAAGGGTAAGGTAGGCGGGAAAGATAAAGCAGGTTTCATAAATAATCCGACAACTCACTAGGAGAACAGTGTTGAGCGCCGGATTATATATAAATGGTAATTGTTATTAAATGACTTTGAGTCTCAATTAGAATTTAAACTGTGATATTTTCTGGTTGATATCAATCGCCACCTGATCCAGTTCACCACTGGCCTGCTGAATATGAGAGGCCGCTTCGAGAATACCATCGGATAAATCTTTTACGTGGGTTACGTTTTTATCAATTTCAGTGGTCACAGCACTTTGCTCTTCAGCGGCGGTGGCAATATGGGTACTCATTTCCTCCGCCTGATCAATCATCAGCGACACAGCGTCCATTTGTTGCGCGGTTTCTTCTACCGTACGCATGCTGTTATCAGTTTCCTGATAGGAGGATTGCATGGACGTTTGTACCGCACATACCTGAGATTGCAGCGATTGAATTTTATCGCGGATTTCTTCGGTGCTTTGTGCCGTGCGGCTGGCGAGTGTGCGCACTTCATCAGCAACTACCGCAAAGCCCCGACCCTGTTCGCCAGCGCGTGCTGCTTCAATGGCAGCATTAAGCGCCAGTAGGTTAGTTTGTTCAGCAATTTGCTGAATTACATCCAGCACTGCACCAATACTTTCGCTTTCCTGCTCCAGTTGCTGCATATCATTGATGGTGTTGGTCATGGTGCCACTCAACTGATAAATCGTGTCTTTTGCATGACTGGATTTTAGCTGGCTGTCTTTTACTTTTTGTCGGGTATCACGCATGCTTTCGGAAGCTTGCTCTGCATGGCCGGCCACTTCAGACACTGACGCGCTGACTTCTGTGGTGGCGGTGGCGGCGGAGTTCACTTCTTCATTCTGGCGGTGAATTTTGTCTGCTGTCTGGCTGGTGGCTTCATGCAACATGGTCGAATTACGGGTGAGTGTGGTCGCGGTATTTTTCATGCTCTGGAAAAAATCACCCAATTGATTAAACAACTGGTTCAATGCGGTACCCAGTTCAGCAAATTCATCACTGCCAGAGTCCCTGAAGCGAGCATTTAAGTCGTTATTGTTGGCAATATCGCGAATCTTTTTAATAAATAAGTCGATGGGTGCTGTGAGCCGGTTACCAATAAGATAACCCACGGCAATGACCAGAAATACCAGTAAGCATGCCGTGATTACCGAGCTTTGCACCAGCTTTTGTGTCATGTCGGTAACACCGCGATACGCTTCGGCGCTGTCAATTTCACTCAGTAATGCCCAGTGAGTGCCGAGAAAGTTAATGCTGGTAAAGGCTGATAACACTTCAATATTGCGATAATCCTGAAGAGTCAATAAATCAGTTTTTCCAGCCAGTGCCTGATGTGCCGCACGGCTGTCGACAGGTTGTATGCCAATGGCACTGTTGCGCACGTCAATTTCCTGAATAACCGAATCACGTACGCCGGCTGCTGTCAGTGCTTTTAAATAACCCGCTTTATCTTCTACCAAAAAGCGGCTTTGGCTGCGTAAGGTGGTGTCTTTTCCGACTAAATAACTTTCACCGGAGTTACCAAAGCCCATTTTTTGCCATTGCTGGTTGTTGGTCATAATGGCGTTAATTTCATCAATCGGCATTTGATAAATGAGCACACCTGACAGCACTCCTGCGTTATAAACCGGAGTTGCAATAAATGATGCGGCGGCGTTATAAGAAGGAATATAGGGTTTAAAGTCTACGAAAGCAGCCTGGCCTTCGGGCAGAGATAAGGCGCGGTTAAATGCTTCTGCAATGCCGCTGCTGGCATATGGCCCATGCTTTAATGAAGTGGCAAAATCCAACTCTTTAAATACGGAATAAATAACATGGCCGTTATCAGGCTCGACCAGAAAAATATCGTAATAACCAAATTCTTGTAAAAAATGATTTAAATAAGGGTGCAGGTTGCTGTGCCACTGATCGTAGCGAGTTCCGTTTTTGTTACTGATGAGAGAATTTTTTTCGCCCAGTGGGTGGGGGTTATTACCGATGTAGTCGCTTTGCAGGATACGACTATTGGTGTCGAGTTGGTTATAGAGAGATTCTGGTTGAGAAGACTGGTTTTGATTTAATTGTTGGAAGCGGGCATCAAACTGTTGTCGATAGTATTGCTTCAGGCCGTTGGTATTAACCTGCCCCACCTGACTGGGGTATTGATTAAAGGCTTCTGCCATCTGACTACTGGCTTCCTGAATCAGTGGGCTGGTGGCCATGGTCAGTAATTGTGATTCAATCGTGTGTAAATAACGTTCAATACTTTTTCGGGTTAAATCCCGTTTACTGATTAAACTTTGTTCAACCTGATGTCTGGCATTATCACGAGCGGTGCTTTCGGCAATCTGATAACTGATTAAAATGGTAGCTAATACTGCAATGGCGGCTGTTGCGGTTACGGTGGCGATAATCTGGTACTTAACTTTCATCTTCTTTCCCGGTATTCATTCGAACTGGTGTCCATATTCCCGGTTTAAGATTAGAATAGTCCCGGTAGTTTGCGTGGTTTAAACTCAACCACTTGTAAACTTTATAAGTGATAATACCGACAGCATGAGAGGGCTTTTACTATGTCTCGGATTGAGCGCGATTTTTACGCACGCAGCGCAGACGATCAGAATGATTTTTTAACACAAACCTGGTGTAACGCCTGTATGAAGGCGGATCTGGGAATGTCTGAGCCTCAGGAATATGAGCTGGATGACGTGGTTTACATCGAAGGAAAATGCAAGGAGTGTGGCGAGTTGGTGGTCACCGAGATTGCCGATGATACAACCGACGGCGATTGGGATGATGAATAACCCGTCGTGATCTGAACGATATAAAAATGGCAGCCTGCGCTGCCATTTTTTGTTTGTGCTCAAGCCTGTTAACAGGCCCTAGCGCATGGCCTTGGGAATAAAAATTACCCGGGTAAGCGAAGCCATGTCATGCCAGTTGCGCTGACGTTTGTCGAATAACATCCAGACAAAGCCTAAGCCAAAGGTGACCAGTGAGAAAAATCCAATACCAATGCGTAACATACACTGGCTCAGTTGAATCGGACCGTCGTTTTCGTTGATTAAACGAATGCCCCAGGCTTTCATGCCAATGGTTTGCCCGTTTCTGCGGCGCCAGGAATCACTGTAATAAAAAAAGGCAATAATAAACATCAGGGAAAAATTCACGGCGGCGGGCAATGTGCCAGGAAACTGTCCTTGATTGGTCGCTTTGATGGCCGCCACAATCAAAAAACCGGCCATAATATATAAGGCAATCAGAATCAGGCCGTCGTACACCAGCGCTGCCATGCGACGAGACAAAGGAGCGATAGGAAAATGTTTCGCAGACATAAAAAAACCGGGACAAATAGTGTAAGCGGGCATCATAACAAAAGAGCGCGTACAGTTCAGGGGCTGGGTGTTTGATTATGGAAAGACCCGGTTATTTATCAGCCTGGTGGCTTGCCATTCGGCCGAAGACACTGACAGCCGTGATTGCACCGGTTCTGATTGGGCAGTGGCTGGCCTATGCATATGACGCCCAGGCCTTCGACACCACGGTGTCGCTGGTTATTTTTTGTTGCGCCATTTGTTTGCAAATCGGCGTTAATCTGGCAAACGATGTGTTTGATTTTATTCATGGGGTGGATGGTGAGCATCGCCTTGGGCCAGCGCGAGCGGCACAACAGGGCTGGTTAACTCAGCAGCAGTTAATGGTCGCTACCGGGGTTGTACTCGGTGTGGCGGCTTTGCTTGGGATTTTTTTGGTGATCCAGGGTGGCTGGTTGTTTTTAGGGCTGGGTGGGCTGAGTTTATTGGCTGCGCTGGCTTACAGTGCCGGCCCTTTTCCTTTATCGGCTCATGCATTGGGTGAGGTCACGGTCTTTTTATTTTTTGGTTTGTTGGCCGTGTGTGGTGGCTATTACCTTCAGGTTGGTCATCTGTCAGGGATGGCCTGGCAGGCCGGGGTGATGATGGGATTGCTGACCGCAGCCATTATGCTGGTGAATAATCTCAGAGATTACGCTTCTGATCAGCAGGCGGGTAAAAAAACACTGGTGATGATGACTGGAGAGCGCGTTGCCCGGTTTGTGTACAGTGCCATGATGATCGTGCCAACCATCTGGTTACTTCAGCAAACCCAGTTACTGCAGCAAAGCTGGTTGGGTTGGGTTGGAATGCTGTGTGCTGTTGGTTTGAGTGTGGCGGTCTTTCGCTGGCGAGGTGCACAGCTGAATATATTGTTAGCTCGCAGCGCAGCTTTTTGTCTGGTGTATGCGTTATTATTTGTTGCAGGTCATCTTTTATAATTGATAAAGCAGCGACAATGTTTCCACAAAATATTATCAGGCTTTCAGAAATATCATTAGGTAATAGCTGATGTTGAATTTAGCGGATATCCGTAAAGAGTACACTCAGGGTCGATTGGACGAACAAACCTGTGCTGATCACCCATTAATGCAGTTCCATGCCTGGTTTGAGCAATATCGTGAGAGTAACCCGCCTGAACCCACCATTATGACGGTGGCAACGGTGGATGCTTCCGGTTGTCCATGGCAGCGAATTTTATTGCTGAAAGGTTATGACGACGAAGGTTTTATTTTTTTCACCAACTTCGAAAGCAATAAAGGCCAGCATTTAAATGATAATGCCCAGGCCAGTTTGCACTTTTTCTGGATTGAGATGGAACGTCAGATTCAGATTCAGGGAACGGTGGAAAAAATATCCCGTGAAGAGGCGGAGCGCTATTTTCATTCTCGCCCGCGTGAAAGCCAGTTAGGTGCTTGGGCGTCAGCGCAAAGTCGCCCGCTGGACAATCGTCAGCAACTGGAAGATCAGTTTGCTCAGGTGAGCCAACAGTACGAAGGGCAGGAAGTTCCGCTGCCAGATTACTGGGGTGGTTACCGGGTTAAGCCGCAACGTATGGAATTCTGGCAGGGCGGAGCGCATCGCTTGCACGACAGAGTGGAATACCAGCAACACGATGGCCAATGGCAGAAACAGCGGTTAAACCCCTGAATACTCGATTATAACAGGATCCTGTAGCTTAATAGGGTTTGCAGGATCTAGCGTTCGCGGATCAGCGCAAAGGTAAACTCAACCTTGAGTTGATTGCCAGACACTACTTCACGAGCAAACTCCCCGGCCATTTGACTGCGGATAATATACTGATGCAGTCCGATGCTGTCGGGCTGTTGCTGTAAAAGTGATTCCTGAGCTGTTGGTACATCCAGACAAGCCTCAATTCTGGCCTGATTGCCAGACAGCGATAGTGTTAATTCCAGCGACTCACATGCCGGGAACAACGGATCCTGTACCAACATACCTTCTAACAGGAAGCAGATTAGCGGCTCATTTTCTTCCAATATCAGCGACAGTGGCAGTTTCAGAGTTACTTGAGACGCCTGCAGTGGTAGCTGTTGTTCTGCCCATTGGCGGATGCTCTGGCTCAGGTTCAGCATGGTGTGCTGACCATTCAGTACGATATCCAGATATTGCTGAATACGGCCTAGCAGCGCACTGTTACCTTGCTTCATTCCCTCAAGCAATAAGTTGTTAAACGGGTTGTCCAGGCAGCTGCTCTGGTTCTGCTGTTGTCTTTCTAACTGTTGCGACAACTTCTGGATATTAATCTTGGCGCGTTGTTGTTCTTCGTATAACTCTTCGGTGCGCTTGGTGACTTTATTCTCCAGCGATAACGTCAGCTCCTGAGCCTGATGACTGGCGATTTGTTCTTTGGTTTTATCCACCACACAAATCAGGATCTCTGCCGGCAGGTTTTCATCAAACCGGGTGATCTGTACGGTTGCATCCAGCCACTTCTCTTTGCCAGAAAAGTCGATCAGATTCACACAGTTCTGTAACCGGTTCAGGCGGCCATATAAAAGCTGGTTAAAGCGCTCCTTTTGTTCGGCCCTCATATCACCACTGATCAGGTCGCGAATGTGCTCCAGAGGATGTGACAGGCGTTCCAGTTCCGACTGGGTTGAGCCCATCAGTGTGGCAAAATGATGGTTGCAGACAATCCGGTCGTTATGACTGTGGTACTGGCAGAACCCTAAAGCAGCGTTATCAATCGCTAACGCCAGCCGCTCTTTAATATCTTCCAGTTGCGACTGGGCTTTCTGCCGTTCGCGTACGTCCTGCTTGATTTTATTACGCATGGTATTGATCGCGTCGGCGACGGAGTCCAGCTCATCGTGTTCATGCTGATGCAGGTTCAGATCCAGCGGCTGATCCAGCTGGCTCAGTGAATAGGATTCAGCCCAGTCAGACATCACCTTCAGGCGGCGGGTGATTAATAAACGAACAATAAAAAGAACGAAGACCGACACCGAAAAGGTTTTCAGAAACTGGGTGACCAGAATCTCCAGGGTTTTATCCAGCAGTTCCTGATATAAACCGGTGTAATCAATATCAATATAGAGCTCGCCCAGTTCATAATGATTGCCTGCGCTCTGATAAGACAGGGGGAAAGAATGGCGTTCTTCACTGTTTGCCAGCACATTGCCGGCGCTGTGAATCAGGTTGCCCTCGGATTCGATATGGACATATACCACACCGGGAAAGTTCAGGATGCCTTCCAGCTGCGAGTTAATCTGGCGGGTATCAAAGTTCCATAAACTGTAGCTGAGACTCTGCTGATAGCCGGAGCGGATTTGAGTAATACTGTTGCTGTACTCGTTGATCCCCCGGTAATAATCACTGAGTAGAATCGCACCAAAAGCAATCAGCGTGGCCATAAAGCTGAAGCCCAGTAAATACGACAACAACTTAAAGCCAATATGTCGGCGTTTAACTGGTGGGTTTTGCAATGGGCGAGTGGTCAAGTTCACATCCTCGTGAGGTGCCTGTTTTTATAATCGTTTCAGTGTCTCAGGTTATGCCGCTTTAGTTGTTATTATGGACTCATTTTCTTGTATGTGTAAAAAATTGTGCCAAAAGGTAATGCAATGGCAAAAAGGCCGTTTTTTGTTGATCTGACACCATAAAACCTGCGGTTATAAAACAGTGCACTGTTTTTTCTTGATTTGTATCAAAATGGTGCAGCGACATCCAGTTAATCTGGGCACATCTTTTATGACGCACATAATTAAGGAGTGCTTAATGAAACTGTTAAAAACCCTGTTAGCCAGCGCCGTTGCTATCTCTGCTATGCCTGCTCTGTCTTATGAAGCCGGTGACTTTGTTGTTAAGGCAGGTATTGTTAATGTCAATCCAAAAGAAGATAACATTGATAAGAAGGATCTGGCTTCTGATGTTGATGGTCAGGTGAGCGACGATACTCAACTGGGTCTGACTCTGACCTACATGGTAACTCCAAAAATTGGTGTTGAAGTACTGGCGGCGACCCCATTCCGTCATGATGTAACTGTAAACGGTAACAAAATTGCTGAAACCAAGCATCTGCCACCTACCATTTCTGCGCAGTACTACTTGTTGGATCCTGCGTCTAAAATTCAGCCGTATGTTGGCCTGGGTGTAAACCATACGTTCTTCTTTGACGAAGACGGCGCTGCACCACACCTGGAAAAGAGCTGGGGTCTGTCTTACTCTGCTGGTGTGAACTACGATATCAACGAACGTTTCCTGGCTAACGTTGCTGTATGGAAGCTGGATATTGATACCGAAATTAACGGTGGCCCTGCGGACGGTATCGACGTAGAAATCGATCCACTGGTATTTATGGTTGGCGCTGGTATGAAGTTCTGATCTGAACCGATTACAGCCTTCTACATGCGAAAAACCGGCTCAGAAATGAACCGGTTTTTTTATATCTGTAGTTTGAATAGCGTTACGTTCTTACAGTAATGGGGCTGTCAGGCGTAATACTTTATTTAATAAGCGTTGGCCGATACGCGTTTCAATCTTAACCGGCTGGCTGTGTTTGAAATCCTGTTGCAGCATCTGCTCCGTTTGCCTGGCAAAATCCTCACTTTTCACCAGAGCATTAGCTTCAAAATTAATACGCAATGAGCGGTTATCGAAATTGGCACTGCCAATACAACTCCATTGCTGATCAATCAGCATGACTTTCTGGTGCATAAAATCCGCCTGATGCTGATAAAAGTGGATGCCACTTTTTCTCAGTTCATCAACGTAACTCTGCATCGCATGTTGAACAAACCATTTATCCGTCCGTTGTGGGATGATGACGCGCACATCCAGCCCTCGTGCGGCGGCCAGACGTAAAGCCGCTGTGGTTGCCACATCCGGAATAAAATACGGCGTAGCGATCCAGATACGTTGCTGTGCCTGATGGATCAGGTGAGTAAATGACAAACTGGCACTTTCGCGGACATCTGCAGGCCCGCTGTTAATACACATCACCTGAGTGTCTCTCTGAGCATCGAGCTGAGTGTTGGCTTGAGGCTGCCATTGTAGCTGGGGTAAGTACTGTGTAGCCCAGTACCAGTCTTCACAGAAAGACAGCTGAAAGGGGAGTGCTGCCGGACCGGATACCCGTAAATGAGTATCGCGCCAGCCCGCTTGCTGATATTCATCGCCCAGATTTAAACCTCCGACAAAGGCCTGCTCGCCATCTACCAGTAATAACTTGCGGTGATTGCGGAAGTTAATCTGCAAGCGATGACGAAACTGCCAGGAGTTAAAGCGACTGACTCTGACACCACCCTGCTTTAATCGCTGAATAAAGCGTTGACCCAGCTGGTGGCTGCCAATTTCATCGTATAAAAAATACACCCGGATGCCGCTCTGAGCGCGTTCAATTAATAAATCGGCCATGGCCTGACCGGTAGCGTCATCGCGCACAATGTAAAACTGCACGCAAACCGAGTGGCGGGCGGCGGCAATTGCCCGATGCATTTGGGTAAAGGTGTGCTTGCCATTGATCAGCAATTCGCAGTGATTGCTGTGTGTCATGGGCAGGCGAAAAAAATGATAGAGCGGACGTGTCACCGCATCTGCATTCACCGAAAAAGGTTGTAAGCTGTGGCGAATCTGTTGCCCGAGTGCATTCAGTTTTTCATCGCCGTGGCGGCGGGCCAAGCGGTAGCCATGAAACTTGCGGGTACCAAATAAGGCATACAGAGGAATGCCAATGAATGGCATAAAAATCAGTGTCAGCGTCCAGGCGATGGTGCCCTGAGCGGTTCGCCCTTGCCAAATAGCGTCAGCGGCGAATACAACACCGGAAAGATAAAAAAGCAGAAGCGCAACAGACAGCCAGTCCAGCGTCATCATCACAGTTACCCGAATGTCATTTAGGTAGCTGTGATGATAGCAGAGTGGGTTTGCAGGCCAATCAGCTACAGGCCAACCAGGCGCATAAATTCGCTGCGGGTGGCCTGGTTTTCGCGGAAGACGCCTTGCATCACGGAGGTACGCATCATGGAATTCTGCTTCTGCACACCACGCATCATCATGCACATGTGTTTGGCTTCAATGATCACGCCCACACCGCGACAACCGGTGACTTCGGTTACAGCGTCGGCAATCTGCTTGGTCATGTTTTCCTGAATCTGAAAGCGACGGCCAAACACATCAACAATACGTGCGAACTTCGACAGGCCTAATACTTTGCCGTTGGGCAGATAGCCAATATGGCACTTACCTAAAAACGGCAGCATGTGGTGCTCACACATGGAATAAAATTCGATGCCTTCAACCACCACCATTTCGTCGTTATCACTGCTGAATACGGCACCGTTGACCACTTCTTCAAGGCTGGTGGTATAACCGCTGGTCAGAAACTGCATGGCTTTAGCGGCGCGCTTCGGAGTATCGAGAAGACCTTCGCGTTCGACGTCTTCTCCCAGTTCGGCCAGTATCTGCTTGTAGTGTTGGTCAATGTTTGACATGACGATTCCGTATACTTGTACTTGGTTTTGAGTAATAAAGCCTGAGCATTTTACTCAATTAATTTAAACTTATACAAGGATCTGTTTTTGTATAAGTATTTAGCATTTTGTTTCGTTCTGACGATTGGCTGTATGCAACGCCAGTTGGGTTGCTTCGGTTAATTCGCCCAGTTCCAGTAAAAAGCGTTGAGCCGCGGGCTGAGACAGATTAGCGGAAGTCCAGTGCAGGCTGAGTTCACCATCCCGACCAGAATGTGCCTCTGGGCTGTGTTCCTCGGACTCGTTTTTCTGCAGCTTTCTACTTTGATGTAAAAGGGAAGCAACCCGCCGGGCAATGGCTTCACCGGAATCAATCCAGTGAATGTCTGGCCATAGCTGTTGTAATTGTGGCTTCAGCAATGGGAAATGGGTGCAGCCCAATACCACATGAGTCATCTCCGGACAGCGTTCAAACCAGGGCTGCAGGTGTGCTTGCAGCTGAGGCACTGGTTGACCGCTGGCAAGGTAGTCTTCCGCCCATTGCACCAGCTCACTGCTGCCTAAGCGATCCACCTTGCAGTGTTCGGCAAAATCCTGAATCAGGTCATTAATGTACAGGCGCTCAACGGTTGCCGGAGTGGCCAGCAAGCCAATATGCCCCCGCTTTGCCAGTTGTGCAGCCGGTTTAATCGCCGGAACCACACCCACAACCGGAATGTCCAAGGTCTGACGCAATGCTGGCAGCGCCAGGGTGCTGGCGGTATTACAGGCAATCACCAAAATATCTGGAGAGCACTGCTGAACGGCGCTGAAACATACCTGCTGCACACGCTGTGTCAGGACATCATCCGATTTGGTGCCGTAGGGGAAGGCCGCATCATCCATCACATAACGCAGATTAAGGTGTGGCGAATGCAGGCGTACTTGTTGCAGTACGCTCAGGCCACCCACGCCAGAGTCAAAAAACAATACCGATTGCGTCATGAAATTAATGGATGTGTGAATGAATCGATGGTTGAAAAGCGCGGCAGTCTAGCAAAGAAAGATAAAATTATCCGCTAATTTCATGGTTTGGCAGGTGAAATCAGAACAAGTATCTATACTGTTATTATCAATCAATGGAGCTGTACCTGAGTGGAAATGACGGAACTGCTTGAAAACGCACGGCGCAACGAGGCGCTGCTACGGCGCCTTCAGGCATTTGAATTACAACTGTTGTCTTGCCAGACCTGGCTGGACTTCCTGACCCTGCTGCTTGATGGCTTACCCAGTCAATTTGACCTGGATGCAGCCACATTGAAAGTCTGTGACCCGGATGGCGACCTGAAAGCAGCCATGTTGCAGTCGCTGGATATCGAGCAGGGTGTGCTGCTGAATCAGCTCGAATTTCAGGGCCGTATTCCCCGTATTGAAGCTCAAGCGGTAACACCGCCACCTCCCTGGAAAAGTGGCCTGGCACTGCCGCTGGTGCGCAATGATGTGTATTTAGGCCAGTTGCGTTTGTATTCCGCCACCCCAGAGCGTTTTCAACAAGGCATGGCAACGGACTTTATGCAGCACCTGGCTGCGGTAACCGCCGCTTGTCTGGTGATGGTGAAGCAATCCGAAGAGCAGGCCCGATTGGCATTAACGGATCCATTAACTGGTGCGGAAAACCGTCGTGGTTTTGAGCGCGCCTATGATCGTGAATGGTCGCGCGGCCAGCGTCAGTATCATGTGTTTGCCATGATCTTGCTGGATATTGATCATTTTAAAAAAGTGAATGATGTACATGGTCATGGCACCGGAGATCGGGTACTGAAACAGCTGTGTAAAACCATGAAAGGCGTGATGCGCCCGACGGATCATATCGGTCGTTTGGGTGGTGAAGAATTTGCACTGATTTTACCGGGCTGCCAGCCCGATCAACTGTCTAAAGTGGTGGAGCGGGTGCAGCATGCCATTCGCCATATGCAGGTGCGCAATGATCAGGGAGATGTCGTACCACTGACGGCTTCCGGCAGCTATATTTCCATCACCCCCAGACCACATCAGGAACTGAAACTGGCGCAAGTGCTGGACTTTCTCGATACCTACCTTTATCAAGCCAAAAAACAAGGACGAAACCGCTTTTTAAGTGTTGAGCAATAGTGGTTCTGCGCGTCGAATACTGACGTGTATCAAGGCCATTTTTGATTGATGTATTAATGTAAGCTCATCAACGAAAAAAGGAGGGAGTATGTCTGAAATCATCGAACATCCGCCGTTAGCTGTGCCTGAGCTAGTCGTGCCGGATACGGAAATCGAAAAAACACCACACCTGCCTTATGGTGCGCGTATTTCCCGTGCTCAGTACGAAAAGGAAAAAAAGCAGCTACAAATCGAACTGCTGAAAATGCAGGGCTGGGTTAAAGAAACCGGCCAGAAAATTGTGATCTTATTTGAAGGTCGTGATGCTGCCGGTAAAGGGGGGGCCATTAAGCGTTTTATGGAGCACCTGAATCCTCGGGGCGCACGGGTTGTGGCGCTGGAAAAACCCAGCGATATTGAAAAAACCCAATGGTATTTCCAACGTTATATTCAGCATTTACCAGCCGAAGGTGAAATCGTGCTGCTTGACCGTTCCTGGTACAACCGAGCCGGTGTCGAGCGCGTGATGGGCTTCTGTAAAAACTCGGAATATCTGGAGTTTATGCGCGAAGTGCCAGAACTGGAACGCATGTTTGTGCGCTCGGGCGTTCACCTGTTTAAATTCTGGTTCTCGGTTAGTCGCCATGAGCAGCTGCGCCGCTTCCAGAAGCGCCAGGTTGATCCGCTGAAACAATGGAAACTGAGCCCAATCGACCTGGCATCGCTGGATAAGTGGGAAGATTACACCGAAGCCAAAGAAGCTATGTTCTATTACTCCAACCATATGGATGCTCCATGGACTGTGGTTCGTTCCGACGACAAAAAACGAGCGCGTTTGAACACCATGCGCGAAGTGTTAAATCGTCTGGATTACACCAACAAATCACAGGAATTAGACCTGACGCCAGACCCGCTGATTATTCAGCCTGCGACTCAGGCAATGGATTGTTAAGCGCTCGCTAAAGCTTAAAGGTAGGAGTTAAAGGTTAGGGATTAAAAGGTTAAGAGGTAAGCACTATGCATGATCGTCCACATAAAGCTCACGCTGATCGGATTGTGAAACAGTTTCGTGAAGAGGTGGGTGAAACCATTGCGGCTGAAGTTAACGATCGGGACTTTGACGGTTTGTCGGTGATGATCGAATCCGCTTTGAATACGGCGGTAATGGACGCACTTAATGCCACCGTTGAAGAGATTCAGCAGCTGGCAGATCACACCCGCAAGCGCGCAGCCGGAGAGCTGTAACCAACAACGCTTTGTGATAAAGCTCTTATCATAATCAGAGGCACTTCGGTGCCTCTTTTTGTTGCTGTTGGTTTCGTTATTGCTAGTTTTGTTGCTGCTGGCCTGCGGTGATAAACTTCCGCTTTTGACTTCGACTGAATCACAGGAAAGATCACGTCTTATGCGCTTAAAAGCGATCAAACTGGCAGGCTTTAAGTCCTTTGTTGACCCTACCACGGTACCCTTTAATACCAATATGACGGGCATTGTTGGGCCGAACGGTTGTGGTAAGTCCAACACCATTGACGCGGTGCGCTGGGTGATGGGTGAAAGCTCAGCCAAGTACCTGCGCGGCGATGCCATGACCGATGTGATCTTTAACGGCTCTGCTGAGCGTAAGCCGGTAGGTAAAGCCAGTGTTGATCTGATCTTTGATAACTCCGATGGCACCTTGCGCGGAGAGTACGCGGCTTACAGTGAAATCAGTCTGCGCCGTCAGGTGACCCGTGATGGACAATCCAGTTATTACCTCAATGGCACCAAGTGCCGCAAAAAAGACATTACCGATATTTTCCTCGGCACCGGTTTAGGCCCGCGTTCTTATGCCATTATCGAGCAGGGCATGATCTCGCGTTTGATTGAAGCCAAGCCTGAAGAGCTGCGGGTGTATGTGGAAGAAGCGGCGGGTATTTCCAAGTACAAAGAGCGCCGCCGTGAAACCGAAAACCGCATGCGCCGTACCAACGAAAATCTGGAGCGCTTGCAGGATATTCGTGAAGAACTGGAGCGTCAGTTATCACACCTGAAACGTCAGGCCGATGCGGCTGAGAAGTACAAAGAATATAAGGCTCAGGAGCGCGAGAAAAAAGCTCAGCTACAGGCGCTTAAATGGCAGATTCTGGATAACGATTACCGCCAGCGTGAGCAGCAGATTGCCCAGTATCAGGTGCAGTTTGAAGCTCATACCGCCGAGCAGCGTTCAGCCGATGCTGATATCGAAGCCTTACGCTTAGAGCACACCGATAAAAGTGATGAATTTGCCACGGCACAGGCAAAGTTCTACGAAATTGGCTCTCAGATTGCCCGTCAGGAGCAGAAGGTTGAACATCAGGCGCAAATGGCGTTACAGCTCGACCAGGAAATGGCCGAAGTTGAAAAATCCATTCTCGATACCCAACGTTCGTTAGAAGACGACCAGCTGCAACTGGAAGGCATTGTTGAAGAAAAGCTGATGCTCGAACCTGAGCTGGAAATGTTGCTGGCTGGTGAAGAAGAGTCGGCAGAAGCATTAGCCGTGGCGGAAGAAAAACAACAGGGCTGGCAGGAGCAATGGGAACAGTTTACCCAACGAGCCTCTGAGCCAACCCGCCAGGCCGAAGTCGCACAAACGCGCATGCAAAATATTGAGCAGCAACTGTCCCGTTTGCAACAACAGATTGGCCGCTTACAGGATGAAAAACGTGAACTGGCGGAAAACCCGGAATTAGAAGAAATTCAGCTGCTGCAAGAAGAAGTTTCAGAGCAGGAAATGGCCTCCGAAGGTTTGCAGGAGCGGGTTGATGAGTTACAGCAGCAGGTTCAACAAAATCGTGAGCAGCTCGATGCCCGTCGCCGTCAGTTAGAAGATGGCAAAAATCAGCTGCAGCATTTTATTAATCGTAAAGCCACGCTCGATGCTCTGCAGAAAGCCGCTCTGGGTGAAGGTTCTGAAGCGGTCAGTCATTGGCTGGAAAGCCATCAACTGGCTCGCAAACCACGACTGGCAGAGCGACTGCATGTGGATGAAGGTTGGGAACGCGCGGTCGAAACCGTGTTGGGCGATTACTTACAAGCGGTGGTGATTGATGACCTCGATCCAACGCAGCATTGGCTGGGTAATTTAAAAGAAGGCCAGTTAGCCCTCTGGCAGCATGCCATTGAACAGGGGCAACACGCTGTTGAGCCAAATTCCCTGTTAAGCAAAGTGCGCAGTGAACAGGATGTGTCTGGTTTTCTGGCCCGGGTAAAAACCGCTAATGATTTACCCCAGGCGCTGGCCATGCGTTCTCAACTGAGTGGCGATGAGTCGGTCATCACTCCAGAAGGCATCTGGCTGGGTAAGCAATGGCTGCGGGTTGCAAAAACCGCCGACGGTGAAGGCGGTGTGCTGGCGCGCCAACAAGAGCTGGAAACCTTAGAAGAACAAATTGAAGAGCTGGATATTCAGGTCGAAGAGTGGGAAGTGGACCTGGAAGCCGATCAACTGAAACTGCGCAGTACCGAGCAGCAGCGCGAAGTGGCGCAGCGGGAATTACAGCAGGCCAGCCAGCAGTTAATTCACCTGAAGTCACAATTATCCGGTAAGCAGGCCCGTGCTGAGCAGTTTGCGTTACGCAGTGACAAGCTGGATCAGGATATTGCTGAAACCCGCGAATCTCAGGAACTGGAGCGCGAAAGCCTGGAAGAAGTGCGCTTGCAATGGCAGGACGCCATGTCGGCCATTGATGAAGACAGTGGTCAGCGTGAACGGTTACTGGCAGAAAAAACACAGGTGCAACTGGCGTTGGATCAGGCGCGTATGGCTGCCGGGCAAAACAAAGATCGCAGCCATCAATTGCAATTGCAGGTTCAGGGCTTATCCAGCAAAGAGCAGGGGCTGAATCAGGCGATTGAACGACTGGCAACACAAATGCAGCGTTTACGCGAACGCCGTGATCAGGTTGCCGCCAATCAGCAGCGTGACCACTCTCTCGATTTAGAAGAGTTAAAAGCCCAGCTGGAAGAGTTATTGGAGCAGAAGCTCAGTGCTGAGCAAGTGATGCAGGCGGCACGTCATGCGCTGGAAAGTGTTGATGCTCAGTTACGCCAGCTGGAACAGAAACGTGCGGATGCTGAGAAAAAAGCGCTGGAAGTCCGTAACGAACTGGAAAAAGTACGGATGGAATGTCAGGCGCTGGATATTCGTCGTCAGGCGTTGGTGGAACAGCTTCAGGAAGCCAAGCTCAGTCTGGAGCAGGTGCTGGAAACCATGCCGGAAGAAGCTGATCCGGATATATGGCAACAAGAGCTGCAAAAACTGGCGGAGCGCATTCAGCGTTTGGGTGCTATTAACCTGGCCGCCATTGAAGAATACAAAACTCAGTCAGAACGCAAAGTGTATCTGGATGCACAGCATGCGGATCTGGAGAAGGCGCTGTCGACCTTAGAAGGTGCGATTCACAAAATCGACCGTGAAACCCGTACTCGCTTTAAAGAAACCTTCGACAAGATGAACGCCGGGCTGGCTGAGTTGTTCCCGAAAGTCTTTGGTGGTGGTCATGCCTCTCTGGAACTGACCGGCGATGACTTGCTCGATACCGGGGTTGCGATTATGGCGCGACCACCGGGTAAGAAAAACAGCACCATTCATTTGCTCTCTGGTGGTGAAAAAGCGTTAACCGCGATTGCGCTGGTCTTCTCGATCTTCCAGTTGAACCCGGCTCCGTTCTGTATGCTGGATGAAGTGGATGCACCACTGGATGACGCCAACGTTGGTCGTTATGCACGTCTGGTTAAGGCAATGTCGGAGAAGGTGCAATTCATCTATATCACCCACAATAAGATTGCGATGGAAAAAGCATCGCAGTTAATGGGGGTTACCATGCATGAGCCAGGTGTCTCCCGATTGGTGTCTGTTGATGTCGAAGAAGCGGCGGAAATGATTGACCAATAATTGACGCGTCAGCCGATTGACATAAAAACTGTAAAATTCGCTAAGAAAAGTAGCAGAATCTCCTGCTGGGGTCTGTCATCGTTTGAAGGCTTATGACACACTTATTCGTTAATCTGGCCTGTTAGAAAATCGGAGTTTGCGGGTCGGGTTGAGTCAACGAATATTTGAGTTATAAGAAGAGTTTAGAGGCAATTATGGAATGGAGCTGGCGCACCGTTATGATCCTGTTGGGATTGGTGGTGATGATCGCAATCCTGGTTGATGGTTTCCGTCGTATGCGACGCGCTCGGGCGGAAGCGTTGAAATTGGATGTCTCACATGATTTTAAGTTCCCGGAGGAAGGGTATAACCCAGAACTTCCGGGCGAAGTAAGGGTGGTTGGTGAGGTTGATGAAGAACCTCTGGTTAATCCGCAACCATCCGTCAGTGCCCTTGATCGCGATACTACGGCGGATATCGAACTTCCTGCTTTTTCTGCTCTTGATGATGAGCCTGTCTTTCATACCAATACTGCAGATGCCAGTACTGTAGACACGGGTGCCGCAAATATTGATGCAGTTGATCCTATTGATGAATTTGCGGAGAAAGAAGAGCCTGTTTCTGAAGAAAGTGCTGTCGAAATTACAATTGCTGAAAACTCTGTTAACAAAAGTGCAGTCACTGAAGCTCTGACCGAAGACCCAGCTCCGGTTAATCTGGATGAGCAGGTACCAGTGCTGTTGGATGTTGAAGAGTTGGGCGAAGAAACAACTGTGCTTATTGAAAGCCCGGTTGCCGATTCCATCGCGGATAAATCGCAAGCCGTGCAATCAGAATTGGCCTTCAACGATAGCACCACTGCGGATGATCGGACTGCTTCTGATTTTGAACCTGTTGCTGAAGCTGCCGAGTCGACCACCGAATTAGCTGATGCCACGACCTTCATTGAAACGACAGAGCCGCATGATGAGCGAATGGATCAGGCTCAGGAAAGCATTGTGACGTCGATGCCAGAGCCCCTGGCTGAAACGGTGCAGATTATTACTCAGCCGGTTAATTTCTCCGGCAGTAATGCAGAAATTCTGGCACATCGCCCGCCAGCTGAAGTGGTGCTGGTGATTCATGCGATTGCTCGCTCACCGGAAGGCTTTAAAGGCAGCGATTTAATTTATCTGTTTAATTCCTGTGACTTACGCTACGGCGAGAAAAATATTTTCCATCGTTTTGAAGAAAAGGATGGTGAAGGCTGTATTCAGTTCTCTGTTTCTCAGAGTCATGAGCCTGGCACCTTTGAGCCTACTAAAATGGCCGATCAGAATTACCGTGGTTTAAGCTTCTTTATGAGTTTGCCGGGGGCTAGCCGTCCGCTGGAAGCCTATGAAGCCATGTACGAAATGGCCATGGTGGTATCCCGAAACTTAAAAGCTGATGTGCTGGATGAAAGTGAAAGCGCATTAACACCACAAACGGTTGAAGCCAACCGTGAAGAAATCATGACCTTTGAGCGTCATCAGCATTTACTGATGAAGAAGCAAGGTACTCGTTGATTGAGATAATCAAATAACAGCTCAAATCCGTGCTGTTTTTTGCCGCCGCGCCGAAGGGCCATCCCTGGCCCTGCCGCGCGGTCGCAACATCCTGTTGCTGCTTTCAAAAACAACACGGATTCAGCTGTACAAAACAATTCATAAGAAGTCATGGCCCAATGCCACTATGAACCAGCAAGATGATCTTTTTTCCGCCGCAGACTCTGCGGCGGTTTCCGTTTCAGAACAAAGCAAAACCGCACAACGTGCTGAGGTTCTGCGTAATCAGCTGAACGACTATAACCACCAATATTATGTTCTCGATAATCCGACCGTACCGGACGCGGAGTATGATCGCCTGTTGCGTGAATTGCAGGATATTGAGCGTGAACATCCTGAGTTAAAAACCCCGGATTCTCCGACCCAGAAAGTCGGTGCCATGCCACTGTCGGCGTTTGAGCAGGTTGAGCATGAAATGGCAATGTTGTCGCTGGATAACGCCATGAATGCCGAGGAGTTTGCTGACTTCTATGCGCGGGTGCAAAAACAGCTGGATACATCCGACGATATTGAATTTGCCTGTGAGCCTAAGCTGGATGGCGCCGCAGTGAGTATTCTTTATGAGAATGGCGTTCTGGTGCGTGCGGCAACCCGTGGTGATGGTCAAACCGGTGAAAATATTACTCAGAATGTGCGTACTATTAAAAACGTGCCACTTAAGCTGGCCGGTGATTTTCCACAACGAGTGGAAGTCCGTGGTGAAGTGTATATGCCGCTGGACGGTTTTGATGCCTACAACGCCAAAGCGCTGGCCGCTGAGGAAAAAGTATTTGCTAATCCGCGTAATGCAGCAGCAGGTTCTTTACGCCAGCTGGATTCCAAAGTCACCGCCAAGCGTCCGCTGGAATTCTGCTCTTACGGTATTGGTGTGGTTAGTGATGATTTTGATATGCCAGAAAGCCTGAGTGGTATTTTCCAACGGGTGAAAAGCTGGGGCATTAAAATTAATGACGAGTTAACCGTCGCTAAAAACCTGATCGAAGCTCAGGCGTTTTTTGATGGTTTGGGGGAAAAGCGCCATTCTTTGCCGTATGAAATTGATGGCACCGTTTTTAAGGTGAATAACCTGGCGCTACAACAGCAATTAGGTTTTGTCGCTCGTGCTCCACGCTGGGCGATTGCTTATAAATTCCCGGCGGTTGAAGAAATGACGGTGCTGGAGAATGTCGATTTCCAGGTAGGGCGTACCGGAGCTATTACCCCGGTTGCACGCTTAAATCCGGTAAAAGTTGCCGGTGTTGTGGTCAGTAATGCCACCTTGCACAATGCTGATGAAATCGCTCGGCTGGACGTGAAAATTGGCGATACCGTGATCATCCGTCGCGCTGGTGATGTGATCCCTCAAGTGGTTTCAGTGGTGGCTGATCGCCGCCCGGATAATGCCTCTGATATTGTTTTTCCCGATAGTTGTCCGGTATGTGACTCGGATGTGGAACGTGTCGAAGGCGAAGCGGTTGCCCGTTGTACTGGTGGCCTGGTGTGCTCAGCACAACGTAAAGAAGCGATTAAACATTTTGTCTCACGTAAAGCGCTGGATGTTGAAGGGCTGGGTGATAAATTAATTGATCAACTGGTGGAGCAGGATTTAATTCACTCCGTGGATGACTTATTCCATTTAACGCTGGAGCAATTAGCCGCGCTGGAGCGTATGGCGGAAAAATCGGCGCAGAATGTTCTGGATGCATTACAGCAATCGAAGCAAACCACCTTAGGCCGCTTTTTGTACGCTTTAGGTATTCGTGAAGTGGGCACGGTAACGGCGAATAATCTGGCGTCTCACTTTGGTTTTTTACAGCGGATTATGGCTGCGGATAAAGAAACGTTATTAGCCGTTAATGATGTTGGTGACATTGTAGCCTCTCATATCGTGAACTTTTTTGCCGAAGCGCATAATCGCAACATTATTGAACAGCTGAAATTGGCGGGTATTCAATGGCCGGAACAGGAACCCGTGACGGCAGCCGATGATGCGCCACTCAGTGGTAAAGTCGCTGTTATCACCGGAACACTGGCCTCCATGGGACGTGATCAGGCAAAAGAATACCTGGAGCATCTGGGTGTTAAGGTCACGGGTAGCGTGTCGAAAAAGACTGATTTTCTGGTCGCTGGTGAAAAAGCGGGCAGTAAGTTGACTAAAGCCCAAAGTCTCGATGTTGAGGTTCTGGATAACGATGCCTTTATGGCATTATTGGCAGAATATGGTGTCGAGCACGGCTAAAAATGTTTGGAAATCTGCTTATGAATTGGGGTCGAATATTACTGCTGTTGCCGATATTGCTATTGGCTGCCTGCTCCACGCCGCAGCCAAAAAATATCGGCGATGTGTGTGAGATATTCGATGAGTATTACGATTGGTATAACGCCTCAAAAGCGGTCGACGAAAAATACGGTATTCCAATATCAGTAAGCATGGCGTTTATTCATCAGGAGTCGAAATTTATTGATGATAACCGCCCACCACGAGAATGGTTTTTATGGATTATTCCCGGGCCCCGGCCGTCATCGGCGTACGGCTATGCTCAGGCATTGGATGCGACCTGGGCTGAGTATCAGAAAAGCAGTGGCAACTGGGGTGCCGATCGCGATGACTTTGAAGATGCCGTCGATTTTATCGGCTGGTACAACACCCGGACGATCAAGCGCACCGGTATTCAGCCCCATGATGCCTATCGTTTGTATTTGGCTTATCACGATGGCGCGGGTGGTTATTTACGCGGTACCTATAAAAAGAAGCCTTGGCTGATTAACGTTGCCAAAAAAGTAGACCGCCGGGCAAAGCAATATCAGCGTCAGCTGGTTCAATGTCAGGAAGATTTAGAGCGAGGCTGGTTCTGGCGAACCTTATTTGGTGAAGAAACTAAGGTACTAACTGTTCCGCTGGGTTAGATTCATTTCACTGGTTCAGATCAGCTTACCCGGTGAAGCGACTACTTTTGTGCTGATACATTTTTTCATCGGCCAGATGAATCCAGTGCTCCAGTGGAAGATAGATATCGTGTATCGGCAATACACCAAAGCTGACGCCAGTGTGTATTTGTGGGTGGGCTGAGAAATGTTGTTGTAAAGCCTGATCAACGTTATGGCAGTTGTCGTTCAGCGCCGCGAGTTCTTTGCTTTCAGCCAGTAATAAAAATTCATCACCACCAATACGCGCTAATACATCACTGCTGCGAAAATATTGGCGTAGTGCGTCAGCAACACAGGTTAAAGCCTCGTCGCCCTGGTGGTGTCCGAGCTGATCGTTAATTATTTTTAAATCGTTCACATCCATATAAATCAGCACCAGGCTGGCATCATTGCGTTTCGCCAGTTGAA
Source organism: Bacterioplanoides sp. (assembly GCF_965226395.1). Lineage (GTDB taxonomy): Bacteria > Pseudomonadota > Gammaproteobacteria > Pseudomonadales > Oceanobacteraceae > Bacterioplanoides. The sequence continues at coordinate 3,132,406 of NZ_OZ245358.1, forward strand.
TGCGTTGCTGAGCGACGGTTTCAAAACCCCGGCGGTTATAAAGCCGGGTCAGGTCATCGGACATCGCCAGTTCACGGAACTGATCAAAGTGATCTAATAACGATAAATCGGCCTGCACAATATCCCGGAACTGGCGAATTAACTCCAGATAACGGTCATCATAGTTCGTGGTTTTAAAATCCATCACACAAATAGTGCCAAACGGATCACCATTGGGCCAGCGTATCGGTACCCCCAGATAGGAATTAAAACCATCATTACTGACTTCCGGATTGGTTTGCCACTCGTCCTCAAGGGTTGCTCGTTGTACATACAACTCTTCGCCAGTCTGAACAATTTTACGGCAGAATATATTTTCATCCGGAGCAATAACCCCGCCAGCAGCATAAGGATTTTCCGGCTGTTGACTGGCAATCGCGGTCTGGTAACCGTCGCTGGTGTACTGAACAATAAAACCAGCCGGCGCCTGAAATAAGGTTGCCATCAGGTCGACGGTTTTTTGCCATTTGCTGAATGGGATCAGCTCCAGTGGCTGATCCGTTAACCATTTGTTTTTATCAGGCATTACAATTCCTACCAAGCATGGCGCTTCAACAATCGGTCATAACAGGCTACTTCTGAGATTGCTGATGAGAAAGATACTTATACAAATAAGAATAGCAGTGTATAGGCTGAGTATTCGAACCGATAGTCGAAAATCATGCTAAATCCAAGAATAAGAGGCTATAAAACTCTTATATCTTAATGACTAAAACGCCTAATGATGGATTTGTGGCGGTCAGATCCTAATCAATGATTCCTGTAAATTAACTACCACCATAAAGCGATTTCAGCCCGGTAGATTGCTGTGACAGGTTAGCCTTGTTTTCCAGCCCTTTAACCAGCGCCAGCAGGTTAGTGCCATTAAATACACTGCTGTCAGAAGCAGCGTATAAATACGCGTCTAATTCATCCAATGCAGCGTGCAGTTTCGGGTCGTGGGTTATCTGCTTCAGCTGCGCTAACTGTTTCAGGTTGCTGTTGTTGTTGGTGGTGTTGGTGGTGTTGGTGGTGTTGGTGTAACGCAGGCTGGCCCATTGCAGTAGTGCGCTGCGGATAGTTGCAGCATCATTGTTTCGGCAGGCATTGGTGAAGGCTTGCCAGTGTTGTTTCTGAGTCTGTGCATCTCTGGCTGAACTGCTTGTTGATGTTGCTTCTGGCGACGCGGTTTTAGCATGACGCATGCGCCATAACCAAAACACACTGATGATATTACTGATCAACAACAGGGCAGAAATGACCACCCAGATTCCCTGATTGTGTGGCGCTTCAGCAGATGCGGCTTGGGCTTGTGTTGGGTGTGGGAGTGAGTTTGGCAGATTCTGGCTGGCTGCTGCCGATGGCCCGGAAACGGAAGGAGTTTGTATGTTGGTGGCAGCGGCAACAACGACAGTACGCGACGGCAATACCGCATAATCAACCTTCTGTAGCTGAGTATTCCACCAGGGAACACGAATTTCCGGCAGTACCAGTCGACCTTCTGCAGTGGGCACCACGGCCATGGACTGTTCCAGTTCACCTTGTATGCCTGCTTCAGTCAGGGTTTCAGCGTGGTTAGACTGATCCGGGTAGTAACGCAGTTTATCAACCACTGGCAGAGCAATGGCAGGCAGCTGGCTACCGGTCAGACCTTGAGCGGTTAAGCGAATGGTACGTGTAACGGGCTCTCCCACTTTCCAGTTTTGCAGGCTTTCTGAGTAGGTCTCACTGATACTGACTTTAGGACTTGGCAGCCAGGGGGATTGTGGGTACTCCGCGGGAATCGGAAGTACATTAATCTCAATCGGTTTACTCACTACACTGAGTGGTTGACCACGACTCCAGCGGTCATAAGGGTTCGGGATTCGGCCGCTAAAGCGTTGTCCGGGAATAACCAGTGTGCCACTTTCCTCTGGGAAAACAGCATACTGTCGTTCATAAACACCAAAGCGTTGCCCTTCAATAATGGTCTGATAAGAACGAACTTCTCCTAATTGTTGAACACGAGCATCGGTGACCTGAAAGTCAGACAATGACGCACCTTCCGGAGAAGTCGCGTAATAAAACTTTTCGGTATAGAGAATTTGCCCCTGAACATATGCCGGGCCTTCACTAACGCGAATATCAAAAAAGAATTCATTGGCGAGTTTTTCTTTAACCGAAGATGAAACCGCCTGTACTTCTATCTGGATTGGTTGGGTGCGGGAGCCGCCAAAATGAATGGCCGGAATGGTTAGTGTGCCGGTGCGCTTCGGTGATAACACAATGGCCCAGTCGGTAAAATATTCGGAATTCCCATTAACTGAACGAAACTGGGTCGATTGTTTTTTATTCAGAACCCGGAAATCCTGTTCCAGAGGATCAAGATCCGGGCTGCGAAAACTAACCTGTTCGTTATAACGCAGCAGCAAGGTGAAGGTATCGTTTTCACCAACGACTTTACGATCGACACTGGCGGTCAGATTCGCTGCCAGACTCTCCGTAGAGATCAGTAGGCTGGCTATTAGCAGCAAGCCAATAATCAGCTGTTGGCTAATCGGCGTGTGTTGTGCTGGCTTAACAGGCATTACCATAAAACATCCTCCTGTTGGTCGTTCTCTCCGGCTTGCTGGCGATACTGATAAAGAAATTTTCGCTGTAATAAATTGCCGGGTTCATCGGGAATTCGGTTGAGCCACTGTTGCATAGCGGCTTGTTCTTCGCGGCTCAGGTCTGTTTGGGGTTCGGTTTGGTGTTGAGCTTGTTGAGTCTGATTTTCCGGTTCGGCGTTTTCTTGTGCTTTTTGCTCTACGTTTGCTTTTGACTCTTGCTCCGCGCTTTCCTCTTCTTCTTGCTTCGCGCTTTCCTTCGACTTTTGCTCGGCTTTCTCCCTTGCTTTTTGTTCTGCAAAGGCATCATCTTCCTGACTGGATTGGTTTTGTTCGGAAGCGTTTTGCTGTTGACCCTGCTCCTGTTGTTCAGGGCTTTGTTGTTCAGAATTCTGTTGCTGATCAGAACCTTGCTGTTGTTGGTTTTGATCCTGGTTTTGCTGTTGCTCTGAACCTTGTTGATTCTGCTGATCTTGTTGCTGGTTTTGGCCTTGCTGTTGCTGTTGCTGTTGCTGATTCTGTTGCTCTTGCTGCTTCAGAGCCTGCTCAACCAGTTGGCGATTGGTTTTTGCGTCCTCAAAATCAGGGTCTTGTTGCAACGCTTCATCGTATGCCGCCAGTGCTTCCTGATACTGACCATTCTGCGCCAGTGCATTGCCATAGTTGTAACGACCTGTCGCGGTTTGATTATTAGCAAAAGCGTCGGCCGATTGTTGGAAGTCTCCGGCCTGATAAGCAGCAACACCTTGCCAGTCAGGGTTGTTAAAGCGAGATGCGGCTGTTGCCGGATCTGACGCTATTAACTCAGCCCCTTGCTGATCCGGGGTGCGCCATAAATTTTGCCAGAAGGATGGTGAATTTTGCTCGTCAGCCAGAACATTGGTCGGCTTAAATAGCGGAGCAATGATCAATAATGCAAGAATAACGGTAGCCGGAGAGGCGAATAACACCCCGCGACGAAACAGCATTAGAACAGCCGGTAAAAGCAGGAAAATCAGCCAGTACCCCTGGTCATGCCATTGATCAAACTGAGTGTGCTGTAAAGCATTCTGATCATCAAAATATTGCTGCTGGTGCAGCAGGCTTTGCCAATCGCTGTCATCAAACCTCAGAGGCTGCCAGGGGACGGATAACTGTTGTGATAATTCACGAATTGGTTCCAGGTCCAGTTGTGGTAATACAATATTGCCACTGCCGTCTCTTAAAAAGCCGCTGTTGGGTACGGCAATCGGAGCGCCTTCTTCGGTGCCAATCACCAATAATGATAATTGAAAGCGCTGGGGCTCAAAGATGTTCTGAATTCGTTGAATATCTTTATTCTGAATGCCGTCGGTGATTAATAATAATTGCGCTCTGTTAATACCAGAGTCATTCACCAGCTGTTGCGCGAGGGCAATGGCTTTATCCGGGCGGCTGCCGGGTTTGGGCATAATAAAAGGCGATAATGACGGCAATAAATTCTGAATAGTATCGTGGTCATCGGTTAGTGGCGTCACGGTATGTGCTTCACCGGAATAACTGATTAAAGCCGTCAGTCCATCCTGGCGGGCACGGATAATATCGGTAATTTTCTGAATCGCCCGGGTGGTGCGATCCGGTTTGATATCCTGAGCGGCCATCGACAACGACATATCCAATAAAATAACCAGCGCATCCTGATTTTTTTGTACCGGAGCCGGTAATTTCTGCCAGCTTGGCCCGGCCAGTGCCAGAGTGGTTAATAACCAGGCAATTAACACCAGCCAGCTACCGTTACGGCTCTGTTGTTGTACCGTGTTATCCAGCAGGTGTGGCAACAAATGGGCATCAACGGCTTTGTGCCATTGACCACGACTGAGCTGACGTTGCAGCAGTAATACAAACACAACCAGCGCCGGAAGCAGAGCCAGTAACCACATTGGGCGCAAAAAATGAAACTGCTGCAGCCATTCCATTATTGAGCCTCCTTTTGGTTATGAGAGAAGCGACCCGGTATCCAACGCTGAAAAAAAGACAACTGTTGTAAGGCGAGGAATAAACTCATTACAAAGGCCATCAGCAATGGCCAGTGGTATAAATTCTGTTGTGGGCGATAAATTTCCGGATCTTTTTCGGTGGGCTCCAACTCGTCAATAAACTGATAAATGTGCTGAAGCTCTTCACTGTTGCGGGCGCGGAAAAAAACACCACCGGTTTGCTGGGCAATCTGGCGTAACGCGCTTTCATCCAAATCGCGGGATGGGTTAATACGCCGGGTGCCAAAGAAGCTCGGTACTTCCATGACATCTGCCCCAAGGCCAATGGTATAAATTTTTACTTTATTTTGTGCTGCTAACTCAGCGGCTTTTAACGGTTCCACTTCGCCTGCGGTATTGGCACCATCGGTTAATAAAATCATTACCCGGCTGTTTTCCGGATGATTTTGTAAGCGTTTAATGGTCAGACCTATGGCATCACCAATGGCGGTTTTTTTCCCGGCCAAACCAATCTGTGCCTCGCTCATAAATTGTTTAACCGTTGCACTATCAAAGGTTAGTGGAGCCTGCAGATAGGCGTTAGAGCCAAATAATAACAACCCTAATCTGTCCCCCTGGCGTTGCTCAATAAAGTCGGTCAGTACCTGTTTCACCACAAATAAACGGTTAACCGCACGGTTATTCCAGCTCATATCCTCCGCCTCCATACTGGGTGAAATATCCACCGCCAGCATCAGGTCACGCCCGCTAATTGGTAATTGCACTACATCGCCTGAGTGATAAGGACGAGCCAGCGCCGTTAACACACATAGCCAGATTAACAGGGGGAATAACCATTGTGAGCCTTGCCCCCGAATCGGTTGATTTTGCGGTGCATGTTGTTGATTCCATAACGATAACGATGGAACCCGCAATGCAGCCTGTTGAGTTTTTACTTTGGGTATAAAAGCACGAATAACCCAGGGTAATGGCAGTAATAAAAATGCCCACGGCCAATGCCAGCTCAGTTCCATGACGAGGCTTCCCTATTACTATAAATGTGGTTGCTATGGATATGTTTCAGCCAGTTCTGGCAGGCGTTAAGTAAATCTGCGGTATGTGTAGCGCTGAACGGCAAATCGGCAAGTTGTTCGGACGGGCAGTATAACCCCTGCGCCAATGCTCGGGCGTTAGCTTCAATAAATACGGTTTTACCCGCAGACTGATTTAAAAACTCAACCCATGGTTCGCCGCTGAGTGATAAACCCGCTGGCAGACGTTGGCGGCAAACACGTTTTAAAACATGATTAACCTGTTGCAGCAGCAATTGGTTATTCTGATGTTGTTGCCAGTTTTTATAGCACACACGTAATTCAGCACGTGCTGCGCGTTGATATTGCTTCACCCGATAATGGCGCAATAACCACCATGCCAACAGCCCCAGCACGACCAATGTACTGATAAGTAATAGCCACCATCCAGGTGCCAGTGGCCACCAACTGATGGCTTCGGGTAAGTGCAACGCTTTTAATGGCAAAGCCTGAGAGGAGGGTGAAGGTAATGCTGCCGGGTTCATCCTGCTCGTCCTATACCCAGGCCCAGGCGCAAGAGAGTGAGCGGGTCATCATTGGTTGCCAGAGAAATTAATGGCACTTTCAGGCGAGACATATGCTGCGCCAGCTTTTTTTGTTGCTCTATAAACGACAAATGATGCTGTTCACGCAGGTGTTGTGAGTGAGTGTCGAGCACCAGTCTTTGTTGGCCATCGGTAAGGTTGTATAAACCGGCCGGTGGCAGTTCGGCTTCCATTGGGTCGGAGAGTTGAATGGCGGTGATTTCACTATGACGACCGATATTAAAGAGCTGATGTTCACACTCGTCATCAAACCCCTGCCAGTCGCTGATAAAAAAGATGGCGCTGCCCGGGCGAATCACGCGCCGTAAATGACGACAAATCTGCCGCATACGGTTGTTGCTGTTGGATGGCTGAGAACGAGGCAAATCAGCCAGATTATGCAGCAGTTGTAACACCTGTTTACGGCCCGTTTTTGGGCGTAAATCAATTTCTTGGTGATCATTAAAAATCAGCCCGCCAATACGATCGCCATTCGCCAGTGCTGACCAGCCGAACAGAGCGGCAATATCGGCAGCTAACACACTTTTTAAGGTACGCCGGGTACCAAACTGCATATTGGCGCGCAGGTCACACACAATCATCACCGGGCGTTCGCGTTCTTCACGAAAGAGTTTGATATGCGCTTCACCGGTGCGGGCCGTGACTCGCCAGTCCATCGCACGGATATCATCACCGGCCTGATACTGGCGCACTTCGGCGAAATCCAGCCCACGACCACGAATGGCTGAGGTATGGGTGCCGGCCAGGTCGTTTAAAATCCGTTTTTGTTTATGCAGTGGTAGCTGATTTGCCAGATCTCTTAACGCCACGAGGTTGGCTGGCAGAATCTCAACACCGCTGGAAAAGCGCTCGTTCAGCATGATCAGCCTACAGCCACTCGCTGAATCAGTTCGTTAATTACCCGGTTGGCGGTCATACCGCTGGCTTCTGCTTCAAAACTCAGTAACAAGCGGTGGCGTAACACATCATGCAGTACCGCTTGTACATCGTCCGGGCTGACGTAATCGCGCCCCTGTAACCAGGCATGTGCCCGGGCGCAGCGGTCGAGGGCAATGGTGCCACGCGGACTGGCGCCAAACTCAATCCAGCTGGCTAAGTCGTCGCCATAATGTTGCGGCTCACGAGTTGCCATAATCAACTGCACAATATACTGCTCAACCGGTTCACTCATATGCAGTGCCAGTGCTTGCTGGCGAGCGGCAAAGATATCGTCCTGAGTCAGGCTGATATCTGTTTCGTGGTTGATCTGTTGTGCTTCTCCGCGCGCCAGTCGCAGGATTTGTTGTTCGGCTTCTGCATCCGGGTAATGGATGGTGACGTGCATCAGAAAACGATCCAGCTGCGCTTCCGGCAGCGGGTAGGTGCCTTCCTGCTCAATGGGGTTCTGGGTGGCCATCACCAGAAATAACTCGGGTAAGGAACGGGTAACACCACCAACCGTGACCTGGCGTTCGGCCATGGCTTCCAGCAGAGCACTTTGTACCTTGGCCGGTGCACGGTTAATTTCATCCGCCAGAATCAGATTGTGAAAAATCGGACCGGCCTGAAAATCGAATGTTTGTTGCTCCGGGCGATACACCTCGGTACCTGTGATATCGCCGGGTAATAAATCGGGCGTGAACTGCACCCGCTTAAAATCACCTTCCAGCCGTTCAGCCAGGGCATTAATGGCTTTGGTTTTTGCCAAACCCGGTGCGCCTTCAACCAACAAGTGACCATCTGCCAGCAGACTGATTAATAAACGTTCGACCAGATGAGGCTGGCCGATGATTTGTTGTTGCAGCGATTGCTTAAGTTGTGCAAATCCTTGTTGTTCCGGAAACTCTTGTTGAGTCATGTGCACCAATTCCTAGAGCCTTGTTTTAAAAACGATTTTATTGAATATCAATGCCGGGTCAATGGTTATCACTGAGTCACTGATATAAGTTTCGTCGAGTGCTGTCAGGGAGTGTAAAGGGGGTTTATGATGCTTCTGCTTATCGGGTGACGATATTAGAGGAAAGATGATAAGGCTCTTTTGTAAGTAGCTGCTACAGTTAAAGAAACTGTATTTGTTACAAGGAATGCTCCATGTTAACTGCTTTGCACCAACTGATTGCTGATCGTAATGATGAAAAACAGGCTGAGTTATTAAAAGACTTTTCAACGCTTTATTATTCGGCCGCGCCAATGGAAGAATTATTGGCGCGCTCGGTTGAAGATTTATACGGCTCAACCCTGTCGTGCTGGCAGCTGATTCAGAGCCGTAAACCCGGAGAAGCCAAGGTACGGGTATTTAATCCGGATCATGAAAATCATGGCTGGCAATCTCTGCATACGGTGATTGAAATTGTCTGCGAAGATATGCCGTTTCTGGTGGATTCGGTACGGATGGAGCTGAATCAGCGTCAGATGTCTCTGCATGCCATTCATTATTGTGCCATGCACCTGCAACGCAATAAGTCGCATAAACTGCAAACCAAAGCGGACGCCAATGGCAAGCGTTGGCAACAGGCCGACGACAAATCCACCGCCGAAGCGATTATTTATATCGAAATAGATCATCACTCCGATCCTCAGATACTGGATGATCTGGCGCAGGAATTGTTATCGGTTCTGTCTGAAGTTCAGCATTGTGTCGAAGACTATGATGCCATTCTCAGTAAAGCGAATGATGCGCTGGCGCTGGTTGGCAGCAGCAAACAATTTCCGGCAGCTGAGCGTAAGCAGGCCAAAGCCTTTTTGGAGTGGATGAAAGACAACCATTATACCTTCCTGGCGTATGATGAATTTACCATCACACATTCAGCACAAGGGGCGGAGGTTGAACGTGAATTATCGGCAGACCTCGGAACGTTCCGTTTCCGCAGTACCGATAAAGCACAATCTGCTGTGCGTGAGCTGGATGCCAATACCCAGCACTTTATTGAACAAAAAAGTCTGATTTCGTTTCTGAAATCCGGTACCCGCAGCCGCGTGCATCGCCCGGCGTATCCGGATTATGTAGTTATTAAGCGCTATAACGACAAAGGTGAATTGATTGGCGCGATGCGCTTTGTGGGCCTGTACACGTCGATTGTGTATATCGAAACGCCGAATAATATTCCGATTATTAATGACAAGCTGAAGGAAGTTCGTCAGCTGTCTGGGTTCTCCGAAAGCAGTCACAGTGGCAAAGAACTAAACCGTATTCTTGAAGTGTACCCGCGCGATGAATTATTCCAGTCCAGCGCCAGAGAGCTGACAGAAACCGCGGTTGCGATTCTGAATATTCAGGAACGTCGTCAAAGTCGGGTATTTTTACGCAAAGATAAATACAGTAAGTTTTTATCCTGCATGACCTATGTTCCCCGGGATATTTACAATACCGAACTGCGGCAAAAAATTCAGCAGGTTCTGGAGTCTGAATTTAAGCCTTTGGATGTTGAGTTTAATACCTATTTCTCGGAATCCATTCTGGCGCGTACTCATTTTATGCTGCGCCTGAATGCCGAGGAAGAAATTGAATTTAACGCTGACCTGATCGCCCGGAAAATTACTCAGGTGGTGCGATCCTGGCAGGACGATTTACACATTGCATTGACTGAGCAGGTCGGTGAAGAAAAAGGCAATATTCAGTTCCATTGTTATCGTGATGCCTTCCCGGCCGGTTATCGGGAAAGTTTCACTGCTCGCACAGCGGTAACCGATATTCAGCATATGGAAACGCTGCAAACGCGCGAAGCCGGTGAACTGGCCATGAGCTTCTATCGAGAGCTGGAAGAAGCACCCGACCAGTTACGTTTTAAACTCTTTAACCGCGATACTATTTTGCCGTTATCCGATGTGATTCCGATTCTGGAAAACCTGGGTTTGCGGGTGCTGGGCGAACATCCCTATGAAATCCATTTGGGTGATGGTAAAAAAATCTGGATTCATAACTTCCTGCTGAAATACGACCTGGCCGACAGCATTAATATCTCGGAAGTGAAATGCCTGTTCCAGGAATCGTTCCGCGCTATCTGGCAGGGGCGTGCTGAAAATGACAGCTTTAACCGCTTAGTGCTGGGTGCTCAGCTGGGTTGGCGTGATATTGCTTTGTTGCGCGGTTATGCCCGTTATATGAAACAAATCCGTTTTGGTATTTCTGAAGCCTATATTGCTGAGACTTTGGGTCGTTATATTCCGGTCAGTGCAGGATTAGTGGATTTATTCCATCAGCGTTTTGGTCTTAGTGAGGTAAAAGACGAAGTTCGTCAGGCTCAGGTGGAACAGTGTGAGCAAAAACTAATTGAAGCACTGGACGGTGTTGATCAGCTTAATGAAGATCGTACCATTCGTCGTTATATTGAATTAATTAATGCCACGCTGCGGACCAACTTCTTCCAGCCGGATGAAAGTGGTGATGCCAAGGATTATATTTCGTTCAAAATAAATCCGGCGGCGATCAGTGATATGCCGTTACCGCGACCGGTGTTTGAAATCTTTGTCTATTCTCCGCGTATCGAAGGGGTGCATTTACGTGGCGGTAAAGTTGCCCGTGGTGGTTTGCGCTGGTCAGACCGTACTGAAGATTTCCGCACCGAAGTGCTGGGGCTGGTAAAAGCGCAGCAGGTGAAAAATGCGGTGATTGTGCCGGTTGGGGCAAAAGGTGGTTTTGTTGCCAAGCAACTGCCAAAAGACGGTGGCCGTGATGCCTTTATGGCCGAAGGTATCGCCTGTTATCAAACCTTTATCAGCGCCCTGCTGGATGTGACCGATAACCTGGTGGAAGGTGATATTGTTCCACCTAAAGCCGTGATTCGCCACGATGAAGATGATCCGTATTTAGTAGTTGCTGCCGATAAAGGCACCGCAACCTTCTCCGACATCGCCAATGAAATTGCCGTTAATCGCGGTTTCTGGATGGGGGATGGTTTTGCCTCTGGTGGCTCGATTGGTTACGACCATAAAAAAATGGGTATCACCGCCCGCGGTGCCTGGGTATCGGTGCAGCGTCATTTTCGTGAACAGGGGCATAATGTTCAGGAAAAAGATTTCAGCGTGGTTGGCATTGGTGACATGGCCGGTGACGTATTTGGTAATGGCATGTTGTTATCGGAGCATATTTGCCTGGTCGCTGCGTTTAACCATATGCATATTTTTATCGACCCATCACCCAATTCGGCGGCCAGCTATGTTGAGCGTCAGCGTTTGTTCGAATTACCACGCTCCACCTGGGATGATTACGATAAAAAACTGATCTCCAAGGGTGGTGGTATTTTCTCTCGTGCGGCTAAGAGCATTCCTATTTCTCTGGAAATGAAACAGGTCTTTGGTATCAGTGAAGACCGCATGGCACCGAACGATTTAATCAGTGCGTTATTAAAAGCGCCGGTCGACCTGATCTGGAACGGCGGCATTGGTACTTATATTAAAGCCAGCAGTGAAACCCACGCCGATGTGGGGGATAAAGCTAACGATGCCCTGCGTATTGATGCTCGTGAAGTTCGCGCCAAAGTTATCGGCGAGGGTGGTAACCTCGGTGTAACCCAGTTAGGACGAATTGAATACGGCTTAAATGGTGGTGCTTCCTACACCGACTTTATTGATAACGCGGCGGGGGTTGATTGTTCGGACCACGAAGTAAATATCAAGATTATGCTGAATGAAATTCTTGATGCCGGTGATCTGACCCGCAAACAGCGTAATCAAACCTTTATGGAAATGACCGATCAGGTCGCGGATCTGGTGCTGATGAATAACTATCGTCAGACACAGGCCATTGCGTTAGCGTACCGTGATTGTCAGCTGCGTCTGGATGAATACGTGCGTCTGATGCGTGACTATGAAAATAAAGGCAAGCTGAATCGTGCGTTGGAATTTTTACCGGATGAAGAAATTCTTGCCGAACGCCGTGCCTCGTCGTTTGGTTTAACTCGCCCGGAGTTATCGGTATTAATTTCTTATACCAAAGCGGATTTAAAAGAATTACTCAATCACCCGGATATCAGTTCGGATGGCTATATTTCCGATATTCTGAAAACTGCCTTCCCACAGCAATTGTCTGAACAATTCTGTGAGCCTATGTATAACCACCGGCTGCGCAGTGAAATTATTGCTACCCAGCTAGCCAATGATATGGTGAATTATATGGGCATCACTTTTGTGAATCGCCTGCATGATTCAACCGGCGCTAGTATCAGTGATATTGCCAGAGCCTACCTGACGGCACGGGATATTTTTGCCTTACCGGATTATTGGCAACAGATTTCGGCACTGGATTATCAGATTGATACCCAGGTTCAGGAAGACATGATGTCGGATCTGATGCGTTTAGTACGTCGTGCAACGCGCTGGTTCCTGCGTAATCGTCGGGTTAGTGTTGATATTGCCGAAGAAGTGGAACGTTTCCGTGAACCGGTACAGTCGATGATGACGTCGCTGGGAGATACCTTAAAAGGCTCAGAGTTAGCGCGCTGGCAGGAGTTGTACCAGCAGCGGGTTGATGCCGGTGTGCCAGAATCACTGGCGGCGATCAGCGCAGGCACCTCAAACCTGTATTCCAGCCTTGGCATTATCGAAGTCGCAGCACAAACCTGTGCGACCTTACCAGAAGTGGCAGAAACCTATTTTGTGATTGGCGAACATTTATCACTGAACTGGTTTATGCAACAGATTAATGCCTTGCCGTCTCCGTCTCACTGGGAAGGGTTAGCGCGGGAAAGTCTGCGCGACGATCTTGACTGGCAACAACGCGCTCTGACCGAGGGCGTACTCGGGTTGGTGCAACAGCACGACGGTGACCTGATTAAAGCACTGGAGGTGTGGGAACAAGAGCAAGCCGTGCTGGTGGATCGCTGGCAGCGGATGTTGGGCGAACTGAAAAACGTCGATGTGGTGGAATTCCCAATGGTGTCAGTGGCACTGCGGGAATTATTAGACCTGGCACAAGCCAGTCGTCATTTTCGCGTGTGTGAGTAGTGATTAATTCGGGGTGTTATTAACTCCCTGAATTATTGTTAGCCCCAAAGCAAAGGCCTTCTCAGTGAATTACTGAGAAGGCCTTTTTATTTACAGGGAATGATCTGGTTCTTTGTTACTGTTTTTTAGTAAAAAGTATTTGCTTACTTTGTTAGTTGTACTTAAGTCTTCTCATCTTATTCAAACAAAAAATAGTGAAGTAGCTTGTAGGCTGAATTAGCTGAATGGACTCTTTAGTCAAAGGGAATTGTATATGGATATACTTTCACGTAGTAATTTTTTCTTGCGTGTATGCTTTGTTGCATATTTATCATTGTTAAGCGTAGAAGTTCTAGCGGTTAGTCGACCCCCTTCAGATTCTGATTCTGATGGTGTAGCAGATGTTTCTGACAGTTGTAGTAATACCCCTTCTGGAGAAGCTGTGGATACAAATGGTTGCTCCGCTAGCCAGCGTGACAGTGATAGTGATGGGCATAACGATAGTGTTGATGCTTTCCCGAATGATCCTACGGAATGGTCTGATCTTGATCGTGATGGCATAGGTGATAATACCGACCCTGATCGCGATGACGATGGTGTTTCCAACAGTTATGAAATCCAGGTTGGAACCAACCCAAACGATGCTCAAAGCCGACCCTCAGACTTAGATGCTGACGGCATCCCAGATTCCCTTGATGATGATCTTGATGGCGATGGTGTTGTTAATTCTTCTGATGTTTTTCCAAATGATTCTTCGGAGTCGTCTGATTTAGATCACGATGGTGTCGGTGATAACGCTGATACAGATCGAGATGGGGATGGAATTTCTAATGAATTTGAGGTGCGTGCTGGAACAAATCCCAATGACGCAAATAGCAAACCATCAGACTTAGACTTAGACGGTATTCCAGACGTATTTGATGATGACTTGGATGGAGATGGAGTAAACAATTCTGATGATATTTTTCCAGGTGACGCGACAGAGTCATCTGATCTTGACGGTGATGGAATAGGCGACAATGCTGACGATGATCGTGATGGTGATGGTTTTTCTAATACTGTAGAGCAACAGCAAGGTACAGACCCAAATGATGCTGGAAGCCGACCAACAGATATGGATGGTGATGGTACTCCAGATTCTCTGGATCAAGATCGTGACGGCGACGGTATCCTTAATGCGGATGATGTTTTTCCAAATGATGCTTCAGAATCCTCGGATTTAGATAATGATGGTATTGGTGATAATGCCGATACCGATCGAGATGGTGATGGGGTTTCTAATAGCTATGAAACCCAGGTTGGGACTGATCCTAATAATGCAAACAGCAAACCAGCAGACCTTGATGCTGATGGCATCCCAGACTCTCTAGATGATGACCGGGATGGTGATGGTGTTAATAATTCAGGCGATGCTTTTCCTGATGATGCTTCAGAAACTAAAGATCTTGATAGCGATGGTATTGGAGATAACTCTGATCCAGATATAGATGGTGATGGTGTTGATAATGCAGCTGACAGATTCCCAAGAGATCCGGCTGAAAATGCTGATTTAGACGGGGATGGGCTGGGTGATAATGCTGATGCAGATCGTGATGGTGATGGAGTCGATAACACGGATGATGTATTTCCATCAGATTCAACAGAGTCATCGGATTTAGACGGAGACGGTATTGGTGATAATGCAGATACCGACCGGGATGGCGATGGCATATCTAATGTGCTGGATGTATTTCCGAACGATCCATCTGAATCTGTGGATTTAGATGGAGATGGTATTGGTGATAATGCCGATACAGATCGTGATGGTGATGGTGCTACTAATGAGATTGAGATTCAGGTTGGTACCGACCCCGATGATGCTGGTAGTGTGCCTGAAGACCTGGATAACGATGGAATCCCGGATGGGCTGGATGATGATATTGACGGAGATGGTGTCAATAATGACTCTGATGCATTTCCAAGAGACCCGTCAGAAACGTCGGACCTGGACTCCGATGGCATTGGTGATAATGTCGATATAGATCGTGATGGAGATGGCGTAAATAATGATGCTGATGCATTTCCATTAGACGCAACAGAATCATCAGATTTAGATAGAGATGGTATTGGTGATAATTCTGACGCCGATCGTGATGGGGATGGCATCTCTAACGTAATGGACTTATTTCCAAATGATCCATCTGAATCTTTAGACTCAGATGGTGACGGTGTCGGAGATAATTCAGACGTCGATCGTGATGGCGATGGTGTTGTAAATACTGAAGATGCTTTTCCTGATAATCCGGGTGAACAGAGTGACTATGATCGGGATGGGGTCGGCGATAATTCAGACTTAGATATCGATGGCGATGGTGTCGGAAACGCCGGTGACACTTGCCCTTTAACGGTGATTGGTGCTTTAGTTGATGCAATAGGTTGTTCTGCCGGTCAGCGTGATACAGATAATGATGGTATTGCTGATGAACTCGACCAGTGTCCAGGTACCGCTGCTGGTACAAATGTTGATAGAAACGGCTGTGAGTCATCTATCTATGACAATCCAGACCTTCTTAGCCAAGATAATTACATTGTTGGGACAAATCAGAGGGACTTTATATTCGCTTCTGATGGCGAAGATGTTTTAACCGGTTTAAGTGGAAATGATATTTTACTCGGAGGTAAAGATAACGACATATACAAAATAGGACAGGGAGAGGGCCACGATTTAATTTCTGACTATCATGGGGTTAATACAATCCATTTCATTGATGGAATAACTTCATCTGATGTACGCACAGTATTTAAGTCAGGTAATGACTTGATTTTGAGGGTCGTTGATGAATCTAATACTGTTCGTATTCAGAATTTTTTTACTGTACTTAATACTATTTCAAAGGTGACTTTCGAGCGTGGTGGTGAAATTGATCTTAGTCAGTTTTATTTAAGATTTTCTGTTACTCCTCCGCTGGGTGCTGGAATCGCCAAAAAAATGATGTTGGGTTCAAATTACTCTGAAAATTTTTATGGAACTGATGATGATGAAGTAATCATCGGCGGTGCTGGTAATGACATATTGTTAGGTGATACAGGTGATGACTTCTTAGTTGGTGGTTCTGGTGATGACGTATATTTGATTGGAAGAAATCATGGGGTTGATGCTATTTTTGATGCAAATGGCAATAACGAAATACATTTTGAATCTAGTGTTGTTTTCTCAGATGTTTCCAGTGGCCTGGTGAAGTCTGGTGATGATTTAATTTTACGAATTGGTTCTGACGGAGACCAGATAATAATTAATAGCTTTTTTATAAGCTCTAATACTATTAGCAAAATTTTATTTAACTCAGGGGGACAGATAACGGCTGAACAATTATATGGTGTATTTAATATCCCATCCCCAGGTCAACAACTTCAGATATTAGATGTTCTGAGCCACGTTAATGATGGCTCAATACCAGATGATGACTCTGATGGCATTAATGATGTTATTGATCTGTGCCCTGACACGCCTGAAGGTTTGCATATTAATATAAATGGTTGTGCATTAATACAACTCGATTCAGATGGGGATAGCGTTAATGATGCTGTTGATCTATGCCCGGCAACGCCTGAAGGAAATTCAGTAAATCCAGAAGGATGTGCAGCTCAAGAAGTAGATACAGACAGAGACGGTATCCCAGATATCAGAGATCAATGTCCACAAACTGATGGAGGCTTGGATACTGATATTGAGGGCTGTGCTAATAATCAAAAAGATACAGATGGAGACGGTATTAGTGACGACCTGGATTTTTGTACGGAAACAAATTCTGGTTTAAGTGTAAATGAAAATGGCTGTGCGTTATATCAACTTGATACAGATGGCGATGGTATTGATGACAGTTTAGATATGTGTAGCAATACAACGCTCTCAGAAGGAAGTGCAACAAATTCAGCAGGGTGTTCATACGGCCAACTCGACTCAGATCTGGATGGAGTGGTCAATGCTAATGATCCGGATGACGATAACGACGGCGTAGTCGATGATGAAGATATGTTGCCGGATAATCCAAATGAATCTTTGGATACCGATCGTGATGGTATTGGCAATAATGAAGATTCAGACGATGACAACGACGGTTATTCAGACGAGTTTGAAGCCGAACACAATACCGATCCCCTGAACAAAGACAGTCGTCCAGGTACGCTTCGCGCAGCTGTAGCTACTTCACTGGTGCCAAAAACAAATCGTACAACATCATTCTATACTAATGATGATGGTGACTTGCAAAAAGGCCGAGATGTCAACCTCGTACGTGATGAACTCAAGCAGGTTGTTTATGACCGGGCCAACGGGTTGGTTTGGCAGGATTTTGCTGACTCAAAAGAGTTACAAATTACATGGGATGAGGCAAAGCAATATTGTGCTGATTCAACTCACGCTGGGATAATAGATTGGCGTTTACCAGGAGGTAATGAATTATTTTTTATTGGCGACTTTTCTCAAGTTGAAGATCAGGATGATTACACGAACTCTGTGTTCAAGTATTCATACACCCGAGATACATCACACTCTAAGTCGTATGAGTACTGGACAGATGAATTGGTCGGGACTAGAAATCGTACAGACTATGTTAATACAATTGACTTTCATCAGAGAGGTTTATATCAGAGGACAGGAGATAGTCGGAACAATGTCCGCTGTGTTAGTGGTGATAAAACTTTTGTCACCCGGTTAACGCGTGGATCAAGTGTAAGCACTGATCTCTCAACACAGCTTATGTGGCATGATCTGCCAGAAATATCTTCAGAGCAACGGACTCTAACAGATGCTTTGGAATACTGTGAAAATTTAAATATTAATGCTGTAGAAGACTGGCGACTTCCTAATTTATTTGAATCCCAAACAATTAGTTTACGCCAATGGGATTCAGGTGTTTTTATCAATAAAATTCCTCTTAGAGGAGCGCATTGGTGGACAGCCCATACAGTAAACGAAGGATCAATGGTACGAACGAATCAGGATTCACTTGCAAGTGATTCTATTTTACTGCGCGGGAATAGTTTTGAAGCTTATGTAAGATGTGTACGCGATTATCACGCTCCAGTTGCCATTGTAAAAGCACCAGCCGAAATCGATATCAGTCAACCGTTATTGTTAGATGGTAGCCAGAGTTATGCTTATGACGGTGAAGTTCAATCTTATCGTTGGTTTAATGTAACTACGCGAGAAACATTAGGGCATGAAAGTGAAGTTACAGTGAATAATACAGATGTCACCAATGGTATTAACGAAATTATTTTGGATATCGAAGATAAACACGGTATTAGTACGATTCACAGGTTAAGAATTGAAGTAACAGGAGAAGTCAATCAGGCCCCTGTTGCGAACGCGGGAGCTGATAAAATAGTTAATGATGGAGATGAAGTCACATTTGATGGATCTGGAAGCTCTGATGAGAACGGTTACATTACTAGTTATGAGTGGACATTAAACGGGTCCGTTGTTAGTCGAGAATTAAGTTTTACAAAGTCAGACTTATCAGTTGGTGAGCATATTATCCAATTAAAAGTTACAGATGATCAGGGAGGAAGTGATACAGATACTATTAAAATATTAGTGGAAGAAGCGCCGCCTGTTGCTATTGCAGGGCAGGATAAAACAGTAAAAGAAGGCGACTTAATCCGGTTTGATGCTTCTGGTAGCTATGATTCGAATGGCTCTATCGTTAGTTATGAATGGGTTCTCGATAATCATCTTCTTAGTAAAGAACCTGTCTTTGAAAGTGACAGTTTAAAAGCCGGAGACTACATTATTAAATTGATAGTAACTGATGATGATGGACTATTTGATGTCGATGAGATTTCGGTGGCAATCTCTGAAAACCCTATCGTTACTGGAATGACACAATGTTCACCATTAGTTGTTTCAGATGACTCGATGTATACCCCCCAATACCCTGACTCAGATATACCGTGGGCAGGGTCGAGTGATAATACAATAGAAAATATCGAGTATTCATTTAATTATGCTCGCTTGAAAGACCCATCTGTTTATAAATACCTGAAGCTGCCGAATCAATTGCTGTGGGATTCTTTGTCTACTTCTGAGAAGGGGCTTTATATACTCAACTCTGAAAGAGAAGCCCGGGGCTTAAAGCCTTTTGCTGGCGTTGATAAATCCATCAGTATGGTAGCTCAACAATATGCTGAGTATTTGTTCGACCGAAACCTTCGAATCAGCCACATCGCTGATGGGCGCACGCCAGCACAACGGATGGATGCTGATGAGTATATAAGAGGCAACAGGGATTTATGGTCTAACTCAACAGAATCTCTCGCCAGTAGTGTCAACTTTACAGAAGATATTGATCTCGCTGTAATAAGAGCCATTTATTCTTGGATATATGCCGATAAAGATTGGCACAAGGACTTTGATTGGGCAACAGGGCCTGAATTTGGCCACCGAGATCATATGTTATCTTCTGGTTGGAATGAAAACTCAGGTTCGGAATTCTCTGAAGGAGCCGTTGGTTTTGGTGTTGCATCGGGTCAATACGACCCTAAGGTTAATAATCCAATCCATATAGGGCAAGTGATTGTTATCAACACAGCTGATGAATCAAATACATGGGATACCTCGCGTCTTTCAACTGTGGATACATCTCAGGCACACTTGTGTTTGCCTGTTCAGGAAATAGACCTTAGCAGCTCTGTTAATGTTAACAACTTGTTACAGCTAGCAGTGAATCCGCCTGAGTTGATATTGAATGTCGGTCAGACGCAACAATTAACGGTTTCAGGTTATATGAATGATGGGGCAACACTGGATTTAACCAGTGAGGCCAATATCGAAGAAAGCCGTGCATCGCTACTTTCAGTCGAAAGCGGCAATATTACTGCTATTCGTCCTGGTCAGGTTGAACTCGTTATTCAAGCTGGAGAAGTACGCACATCATTATCTGTCTTAATTACAGAAGCGCTGCCTGAAAATCTTTCAGGTTGGAGTGGTATTGATTCAGAAATATCCCTGTATATTCCAGGCAATAGCAGCTATTGGACCTATGATCCTAATGCTCGCAGTGAAAATCCGGTAGAAGTCCCTGAGGGAGGAACCCCTTATTATTACAACTTTGACCCTCGTCCCTTTGGTTCATATTCAGCTAAAGAAATGTCTGTTTATACAGGGTTAGTCGTTGATGAAAATGAATCGCCACTGAGTGGTGTTATGGTGAGGTTTGCGAATGAACCACGCCTCGGTTCGGTAGTCACGGATTCCGATGGACGCTTTATTATTGCGGGTCCAAGTGGACATCAGTCATTTACTTATCAATCATCCCGGCGTTTAACGGTACAACGAACAGTGTTTGGTAGCGCTTCAGAATGGCAATCAATCGATACTGTTCAACTTCTTCCGTTTGACCATAAACAAAGTCGAATTTCTCTTACATCTGGTGTTGCACAAGTTCATCAGTCAAGTGTCGTAACCGATGCATCGGGTAGCCGGAAAGCAACGGTTGTTTTTAATGGGATTACTGAAGCACGAGTCCGTTCGCGGGATGGGTCTGAGAGAGTTCTTGATGAGTTCTTATTTTCCGCTACCGAATACAGTACACCGGCTTCTATGCCAGGCTCTTTACCCGTAGAGTCAGCATTTACTTATTGCACAGAGTTACACGTTGCGGGTGTGCGATACGATGATACCGTTGTATTTGATGGTAACGTCACCTTGATGGTCGATAATTTCCTGGGCTTTGATGTGGGCGAAATTGTTCCAATTGGTACCTACAACACTATTTCAACTCAATGGGATGCCAGTGAAAACGGTGTGATTGCAATGGTTGTTGACAGTGATAACGACGGCACTATTGATGGTTTAGATTACACCGGTGATGAAATACCGGATGATTTGGATGGGAATGGTGACACGACATCTGAGGCTGTTGGCCTTCAGGGTTACAGTCATGGTGATACCGTTATGTGGGGGCAGACGAATCATTTCTCTGCCGCTGATATGAATTATGCCCAAGAAGGAGATGAGCCCGCTGAAGAAATAAACTCTGAAGAAGGAGATGAAGATCCGAAGGATGATGAAACTGAATGTCCGGGATCATATGTTATGCCCTATCAGCAATCATTCCATGAGGATATTGAAGTTGCTGGTACTAATCTGACTCTGCATTACAACAGTCAGCGAACGAAAGACTACAAACACAAAGTAACATTAGCTGTAAGTGGCGATGAATACCCGGAACGTGTCCAGCGTATGGTTGCAAAACTTGAAATTGCAGGTCATGTTTTTGAACAGGAATTTATTCCGCAGGAAAACCTAGACGCAATCTTTATCTGGGATGGTAAAGATATTACTGGGAAATATGTACCAGGAACGGTTCGCGGAAAACTCAGTATTGGCTATGAATATCAAACGAATTACCTGAGTAATGGTAATGCTGCCGATGATGGGCTGACATTGGATGACTACCCTGTTGCCTGGGCAACCATTGGTGATAAAGCAACTCAGGTTGAAGGTCGCCAGGCATTTATTGCCTGGACTGAAAAGGGAGTTGAATTAAAAAATAGCTTTGCTTCGCAGCTGGCTGAGGGCTGGAGTTTGTCGAATGTTCACGAATACGATGGTGTTAAGACAGTTTATCGTGGAGATGGCTCGGCTGAAGACCTAATTAACTTGAGTAATATCTTAACTACGGGTGCAAGTATTAGTTATTACGACGGTGATGATGGTTACTATCAGGCAAAGGAAATAGAAGAAAACTATCGAATTATTCAGGTTCCATATTATGTGGACCGAGCAAATAACCTAACTAAGCAGCAGAATGTGCTACATGACCTGAATACCGATTTATTGTGGAACTTAAATGAACAGGCTCCTTATGTGACATCAAGTTCTGCGGCAGAGAATTACTGTGCTTCTTTGAATGATGATTATGACCTTGAACATCCATGGCGCTTGCCGATATTCAAAGAGATCGGTTATGCCATTCGGAAATCCAGTGGTGAAGAACACTTTGTTTATGGTCAGAATATTGATAAATGGGCTCAGCGAGAATATGGAGATAATCCTCAGCTTGCTGTCTGCGTGAGTGGTACTCCATTAAATGAGCGATTTGCACAAAGTTTAAGCCGAGATGAAGCTGCTGGCATTGTGAATGATCAGCAAACTGGATTAATGTGGCAAGATACGAATGAAAATATAACCCTAACCGTGAATTGGGAAGGGGCTATCGATTACTGCGAAGCCAATACCCACGGTGGATATGAAGATTGGCGCTTACCGAACATTAATGAGCTGATTTATGCTTTCCCAAATGACGTTTTTGCTCATCAAACTTCATTTTCAGACGATTACCGGCCAGAAGAATACTGGATAAATGCCGACTTTCGTCAACCTTATTGGAGTTCTACTACTTCTCGCCTGAGAAACAGCAGAGCATGGGCTGTAGAAAGTTCGGGTTTTAATTCCGGGAGCTATGTCAAAGAAGATAGTTATTATGTTCGTTGTGTTCGCGATAGCCAAACAGCTTTTCGTAGCCCTTATGTTTTCGATAGCGAAGGAAAGCATATAAAAACAGTGGATCTTGACTCTGGAAAAACGCTCTTAACTTACCAATACAATGAAAATAGCCAGTTGATTAAAATAATCGATCA
This sequence comes from Bacterioplanoides sp., assembly GCF_965226395.1. GTDB lineage: Bacteria > Pseudomonadota > Gammaproteobacteria > Pseudomonadales > Oceanobacteraceae > Bacterioplanoides. Next base: position 3,155,106 of record NZ_OZ245358.1, read on the forward strand.
ACACGGGAATACGATTGAAATTGAGCGAGATAATGGCAGGCCTACGGCCATTATTGCTCCGGATGGGCAAAGAACTGATTTGCAAATCAGTGCAGTTAATAATCTGGAGCGGATTAGTTACGAAGATGGTGTTTTTTATGAATTTGAATATCGAGGATCTTTATTAACCGATAAAGTTGACCCCAGAGGGCATCGCTACACGCACGATTTCGATGCTGATGGCCGAGTCACTCAGGCAACCAATCCTGAAGATGGGCAGTGGGATTTTTATAATAATTACTTAAGCCAGAACCAACAGGAATACGGCTACTCCACTGCCGAAGGGCAGACATACAAAACACTGAGATCAGTACTTGATGATGGCAGTGTACGCCGGCTAACAACCTACAAAGATGGCTCAATGCTGGACCGTATACTGAGTGCCGATCAACTGAGTGAAACACTCTCGACCTGTGGTGTGGCGACTGACATTACCAATGTGATTGATGACAAAACCCAGGATGAAATTCCCTCCCGAATTGTCACAACCCAGCCCAGTGGTTTAGTGAATACCTTAGTCATTGATAAACAATACGGCAGTGAAGGAGCGGATTTTTCCCGATATACCGTGACCATGACGGAGAACGGCGATGCCTCAACCATTGCCGTCGATGCAGAAGCTGGAACGCGCGTTGTTACCTCGGCAGAGAATCGGGTTTCAACCTACTATAGCGACTCTGATACTCGTCAGCTGACACGAGTTACCCGATCAGGGCTCAGTGATGTTGAATATCAATACGACAACCGAGGTCGCATTATTGAAGAGAAAATAGCTAACCGGGTGACGGCCTACACATACGATCCTGTTGGCCGTGGACAGGTGACTGCTATTACGGCACCAGACGGGAAAGTCACCCGCTTTGAATACGATGTTCGTGATCGTCTGAGCAAAACTATCTACCCGGATGGGCATAGTGTGATCAATCGTTATGACCATAATGGCAATTCAACCGCTTTAGTGGTGCCAACGGATGAGACACATGCCTTTACGTCGAACAAGGTGAATAAGGTAGCGTCACACTCAACACCGTTGAATCAAACCACCCGCTATGAATACGACCGAGACCGACGTTTACTGGCAACAGTGCTGCCATCAGGCCAGCGTATTGAAAATACCTATAACAATGGTCAGCTGATAAATACCCAAACACCCGAATCCACCATTACCTATGGCTATCAATGTGGTAACAAACTGGCCTCTATCAACGAAGGTGGAGAAACGCTGATTTACGAATATGACGGCGATCTTCTCACCAGTATTGAGTATCAGGGCGAGCTGGATGCCACCATTGGTTATCAGTACAACAGCGACTTCGATGTCAGCCAGCTCAATTATGCGGGTGAAAGTACATCCGTGAATTACGACAAAGATGGCCTGTTAACTGCGATTCATGATTATCAGATTCATCGTAATGTCTCGCATGGTTTACCAGAAACCATCACGGATAACACCCTGACTCAACAGCGGATGTTTAACGGTTACGCAGAAGCGGAACAGCTCAATCAAACCGTGGATGGCAAAGCGACACTGAATCATCGCTTTATCTACAACACCGTGGAGCAGATTACTCAAAAAACCGAAGTCATCAAAACCGGTGTGGGTGAACAAACTCATATTTATGACTACGAATACGACGATAAATATCGCCTCGATAAAGTCAGCCGTAACGGCATTGTTATTGAAAATTACGGTTATGATGCCAACGGCAACCGAACCACGACCACATCTACGCTGCGCAACGTCAGCAACATCATTGCTAACTACAACATCGCCGATCAACTGATCAGCTTTGGTAATAAAGCCTATGAATACGATGCTAATGGCCGGTTAAGCAAAGTCACTCGTACTACCGATGATAACGCTCAAATCGTCACCACGTATCAGTACGACAGTCAGGGCCGGTTACTCAAGGTAATCACTCCTAATAAAACCGTTGAGTATCAACACAACGCCTTGGGAAATCGGGTTGCTAAATTAATTGATGGTGAAGTCACCGAAAAATACCTGTGGCAGAACAAAACCACGCTGTTAGCCATTTACGATAAAGACGACAATTTGAAACAACGGTTTGAGTACACACTGGGGCATGTACCCACCAGTTTTACTCAGAATAACCAGCGCTATTATATTCTGACGGATCAGATTGGTTCACCAAAACTCATCGCCGATGAAAACGGCAACACCGTTAAACATCTGGATTACGACAGCTTTGGTAACCTGATCACAGACAGCAACCCAGACTTTGCAATACCGTTTGGTTTTGCCGGAGGCCTGCAGGATAATGACACAGGCTTAATCCGCTTCGGTTATCGGGATTACGATCCGGAAACCGGGCGTTGGACGGCCAGAGACCCGATAGGGTTTGCGGGTGGTGATACCAACCTGTATGGGTATGTGTTGGGTGATCCGGTAGGGTTTATTGATCCAAATGGACAAACACCACTTGCGGTGGCAGGTGCAATTGTAGGTGGTGTTATTGGTGGAGCCACTTCGTTTTATAATACTGTAAGTGGCTATACTGATTCTGGCCAGTCGATTAATTGGACTAATGTCGCAGCTCAATCTGCTATTGGAGCGATTTTTGGATCAATTAATGGTGCTGTACTGCCTGGATCTAAGTTAGGAGATCTAGCAGATGCTGGTGGGGCAATTACTTCTTCTGTTGTTGGAACATTATTGGATGGGGGAAGTCTGAATGACGCTATATTAGCGGGTTCAATTTCGTTGGTTTCTAACGTATCAGGTAGCACTATTGGCGAGTCAATACAAAAACGAATTGGCCAAGGAATTGATGCTCCGGCAGCGATTTTACACGAAGTTGCATCTGGATTAACAGCTGCTCAGAAAATAATTATAGCTCAAGTTCTAGCAGCTGTAGCTGGTACTTCGATTGAGGAGGCTAAAAGGCTTATTGAAGAGGCGTTAAATGGGTGTTAGCAAAAAAAAATATTTTTTTAACACGTGCTGTAGATGTGGGAATACTATGAAACGATTTTATCCATTAAATGCGTTTCAAGCCCTTGGTCGTACAGGAACGAGATACAAATGTCCAAGTTGTGGGTTGTTATATGACTCTCAAGGAATTATTCCATTTTTATATCGCTTTGCCATGATGATATTAATGATTTTTTTAATGATTTTTGCGGGAGTGGTATGGGGAAATGAAAAGTTGACAGTTGGGAAATCATTTTTTCTTATATTGTATATTTTCTTATACCTATATTTATTAGGTGCTATGCGCCCTTTGAATCCAGTACTTTATAAGTTTAAAGGCAGGGGTGAACCTGGTGTTAGTCTGAAAGATAAAGCTTAAAACTTTTTTTTAAATTCATAACTTTTCGGAAACTACAAACGTTCTGATCAGCTTTGGTAATAAAGCCTATGAATACGACGCTAATGGCCGGTTAAGCAAAGTCACTCGTACTACCGATGATAACGCTCAAATCGTCACCACGTATCAGTACGACAGTCAGGGCAGGTTACTCAAGGTAATCACTCCTAATAAAACCGTTGAATACAAACACAACGCCCTGGGAAATCGGGTTGCTAAATTAATTGATGGTGAAGTCACCGAAAAATACCTGTGGCAGAACAAAACCACGCTGTTAGCCATTTACGATAAAGACGACAATTTGAAACAACGGTTTGAGTACACACTGGGGCATGTACCCACCAGTTTTACTCAGAATAATCAGCGCTATTATATTCTGACCGATCAGATCGGTTCACCAAAACTCATCGCCGATGAAAACGGCAACACCGTTAAACAACTGGATTACGACAGCTTTGGTAACCTGATCACAGACAGCAATCCAGACTTTGCAATACCGTTTGGTTTTGCCGGAGGCCTGCTGGATAATGACACGGGCTTAATCCGCTTCGGTTATCGGGATTACGATCCGGAAACCGGACGCTGGACGGCCAGAGATCCGATAGGGTTTGCGGGTGGTGATACGAATTTATATGTATATAGTGATCCTATCAATGGTATCGATCCTGAAGGACTTTCGACCATCGCTCATGGAGCAAGAACTGGCGCGCAAATTGGTGCGGTAGTTGGAGGGCCTGTTGGTGCAGTAGTCGGAGGTGTAGCTGGAGCGGTAGTTGGAGCTATTATTGGTAATGCTCTTAGTGAGGCTGCGTCTGGCTCCAGCGAAGATGGTGGGTCTTGTGATGCTTCTGGTGGAGGTGGCGGCTGGACTCCAGATGCTGATGATATTCCAGAATTAGACTGGAATGACCCGAGTACGCCACCTGTGGACTCTGATGGAAATGAATGGCCATGGCGTGGCCCTGATGAGCAAGGAGGTGATCGTGGCGGGTATGTTGATCCAAAAAATAAAGATGTAAGTGTTCACCCCGACTTGAATCATGCTCCTCCAATTGGGCCGCATTGGGACTATACTAATCGAAAAAAAGGCGGTGCTCGTATACATCCCAATGGTAATGTAACACCGAAGAAGTGAAATATTTATGTTTGCAAATGTAGAAACGGATAAAGCTAGAGCTTGGCTTGATTACAACTTGGATATAGATAGGAATATCGTAAATAGTATTCCTAAAAGCTACACTGATTTATCATTAAACTATTATGCTATTGTGCCTGATGGTGCTGGCGATTTTAGCGTTAATGATTTTAAAACGGGTTTGTATAACCCGATGGAATTATCAATAGAAAAAAACTCTACGGATATCTTATTGGAGAAGATATCTGATTATCTTCAGGATGAAGGTAATTGCTTGGTCTTTGATGATTATATGGCCGATCCTAATGATGACGATTTGAGTGAAAGGTTTTCTGTCAGTTGGAGAGAATTTTTTGGCCAAGTCTATCATGTAGTAGATGCGAATAATTATACAGAACGTCTTGTTAGGGAGTTAATATGTGCTACTAATTTAGGTTGGTATTTCTTAATGTTGTGTGGCAGAAAGAATAATGATGGTCTTGTCAATGGGAATGGGTGGTCAGCTTTAGATTTTATTGTAGTTCCAGCTTACGATGGTGAAGGTTTTTTAGTCTGTGAGAGTATATAGATTTTATTGGTGAAAATGCTTTATTTTTCTTTGATTAACCTTTGGATAAAAAATTAGTATACAACCTATTCGGGCAATGGCTTAGACATATGACCCTGCTGACTAGGAGATGGCCGTTATTGCAGCACCAATCGGGAATGTTATCCGCTATGAATACGACCGTGACCGACGTTTACTGGCAACAGTGCTGCCATCAGGGCAGCGTATTGAAAATAAATACGTTGATGGGCAGTTAGACCGAACCATCACACCCGAAGTTACGCGGGTGAAAGTACATCCGTGAATTACGACAAAGGTGGCCTGTTAACCGCGATTGACTCAGTGAATCAGGATGCTATTCAATTATTAATAGAAGGAGCTTATGAGTTGGGAGGAGAAACACCGAATACACCTTTGTCGGGAGTTGGGCCTCTTTCTCCCCCGTCATCACAGGAATTTATTATAAATGAGGCATTGGATAATGTTAAAAGTAGCGATTAAACGAATGTTTTTAATTGTTGTAATTTTATTGATGCCTGTGGCGTTTTTAAATCATTTTGGAAATATGTCAATTATCATTGCTTCATTATATTCGTTAGGAGACTATTGTGTATATGATTTATGTTTTAAGCCTAATATCTTTAATGGTCCTGTGAAACTTCGTGAGGATTGTATATTTTTTAGTAGATCAGGGGAGCCTAGCTGTATTACAGTTAATAATGAAATAAAAAGTAATATAGTTGAAAAGACTGAATATGTTAAGAAACTTCAGCGTGGAGAAATGGAGTATCATGTTTATAAAGGGTTGGGAACTCCTAGTTTAGATGTTCCTCAGGTTATTTATCTTGTTCCTAGAGGCTCTGATAGTGTTTTGTCAATGACCTCCGATAAAGTCGAAGAAATAGATGTTGAAAATATTTTGTCAAGTATTTATTTGAAGAATGGTTCATATCGTAATTGAATTTTTCTTAAATATATTTTTATATTCAGAGATATGTCTGGGCAAATATTCAGTGATTTAGGTGATCGGATGCAAGTCGGTTGATGGCGAAATCGTTGAAAAATACTTGTGGTGCTATTTTGAAAAACCGAAACCACGCTGTTAGCCATGTACGATAAAGGCGACAACCTGAAATAACGGTTTGAGTACACACTGGGGCATGTGAACACCAGTTTTTGACTGAAAGTGTGCACAGTTTTAGTAGACCAGCACACTGTTGTTAGCCCCAAGGCAAAGGCCTTCTCAGTGATGTACTGAGAAGGCCTTTTTATTATGGATTAAGCCGATGCTGCCGTTTTTGGTTCGGTGATTTTTTGTGAACCTTGCTGTTCCTTAGCCTGTTTTTTAGCCGGGAATAATGCCTGAGGGTTATTCCTGCTTTTTTCCAGAGGGATTTCAGATTTTGAGAACTTCAAGTTCGCGTCGTTTACTTTACCAAAGCGCAGCATTAATAAATCTAGTAAGTAATTTTGTGCTAATTTCCAGGGCATTTTAGAGCCTTGCTTAGGGAGTAACCTTTCGGCTCGCTGGACATAGCCGGATTCAATATCCAGAAATGGTCGATGCTGAATCTGTTGGTCGGAATTATGCGGTACTACCACGCTCTGGCCGCTACGATCCATATGATTTAATAAACGACACATCCACTCGGTAATTAAATCGGCTTTTAAGGTCCACGACGCATTGGTATAGCCAAATACCATTCCGGCATTGGGTAAATCCTGCATCAGAAAACCACGGTACACCATTTTATCGGTAACAGAAAAAGGTTGTTGGTCCAGTGAGACCTGCATTTTTCCGAGCAATTCAATTTCCAGCCCGGTGGCCGTAATAATAATATCGGCTTCCAAATGTTCGCCCGATTTCAGCTGAATACCATGTTCAGTGATGCGCTCAATATGATCAGTAACCACGGATACTTTTTTCTCGCGGATGGCGCTGAACATATCACCATCTGGTACCGCGCATAAACGTTCTTCCCAGGGATTGTATTTCGGGGTGAAGTGTTTCATATCAAAATCGTCACCCAGCTCTTTTTTATTGAGTTTATAAATCAGGCGGCGGGCGCTGTTGGGAAAGGTCTTGCAGTAGTTATACATCAGCCAGGAAAAAGCGATATTCCGGGTGCGGGTAATGCGATACACCCAGCGTTCAGGCAGAATTTTCCGTAAGCCGTTAATCATAATGTCGTCTTGCGGAATGCTCATAATATAGCTGGGGGAGCGTTGCAGCATGGTAACATGTGCGGCTTTGTCGGCCATTGCCGGTACAACCGTGACGGCGGTTGCACCACTGCCAATCACCACCACTTTTTTACCATGGTAGTCGAGATTCTCCGGCCATTTTTGCGGATGAATAATCTGACCATTAAATTGTTCACTACCGGGAAATTCAGGGCTGTAACCCTGATCATAATTGTAATAACCGGTACAGCTGAGCATAAAGTTACACACATAATGCTGTGTTTTACCCGTGAGTGAATGCGTCACGGTGAGCTGCCAGGTACCGGAAGGGGAATGCCAGTTGGCCTGCCTCACACGGCTGCTATAGCGAATATGCGGTTCAATATTATTTTCTGCCGCCGCCTGCTGAATGTACTCGCGGATGTCTTTGCCATCAGCGATGCCTTTGGCGTTGGTCCAGGGTTTGAAGTTATAACCCAGGGTGTACATATCTGAATCTGAGCGAATACCGGGATAGCGAAACAGATCCCAGGTTCCTCCCATGGACTCACGCCCTTCAAGCAGTGCAAAGGTTTTTTGTGGGCAGTTTTTGCTCAAATGACAAGCGGCACCAATGCCGGACAAACCAGCACCAATGATGATGACGTCAAAATATTCTGCTTCGGGAGTGTGTTCGCGAGATGGCATAGCAATTAACCTGTTGTCGTTATTATCGGGTTATTAATAGCTCACTACTCTGAGTCAATTACCCGCTGCTGAACAGGTGCAACACGGTCATATTTTGCGGTGTTTTTTCTGTACTTTTTTTGTACTTCCTCTGTACTTTGCCAAATCAACCCCTGCAGCATCTGGTTCAAAACGCATGTTACAGAGGTTGTGATTGAAAATAACCAATCTGAAGAGACTCAGCCGTTACCAACCATAATACGATCGTTGGTTATAGCAGGTTGCGCTTTGTAGTTGGGCCGGGCTGCTATCTGAAATACTTTGTGTCCAGCGCTCGCGGCTATCTGCACGTACCTGTGGCATACGGGTAATCCCCAAATCGTATTGCTGATTAAAGTACGCTGCATAAGCATCGTAATACATCACCCGTTGTACCGGGCCACCGTGCCAGGCGGCGGCTTTATTACATTCCAGTCCACCGTTAACGATGTTAATCACGGTGCCTAAGCGATAGGCAAACACATCGGCATCATTGGTATCACCGGCAGCGGTTGGGATAACAAAACCAGCCTGATTGCTTTGTGGTAGCCCCTGATCCTGAGTGGAAGCTGAAATATTAAAGGCATTGCCAAACATCACATCATGGGAGGATGGCTTAGCCCCCTGAGGTGTCATCCAGAACCAGATACCGGAAAGAATGGACAGCTCACCATTACTGGCCACCAGATTCGGAAACTTTAATAACTCATCGCGGTTAACCACCACATCTTTCATCAGGCCGTTGTCGTACAGCCAATACGAAAAGGCACCGTAGTTATAGTTCCACGACAGCTGAATCACGCCGCGGCCATAATAAGAGCGACCCGGTGCTGGTGGGTAAGATGCGGAACCGGCATCGACGTAATTAACCGCATTGCTGGTACCGGTTAACGGATCTGTGCTGTAGCCCACTTCTTCAACCCAGTACAAGCCACCTTTCCAGACAGTCAGTGTTTCCTGGCCAATTTGCTGGCTTACAATCCAGGGTTCGTTAGCGCTCGACCAGCTACCGGAGGTTTCGCGGGAAGACTTCGCCCAGAAGGCAACAAATTCTTCCGCTTGTTGTTTTGCCGTTCCTTCGTTTAAGAATTGTTTATAACCATTGCTGGCCGCCCAGTGGTTGTATTCCAATACCGCTTTAACGAAGGCGTTGAGCGTAAAGGCATCGTTGGAACCATCGTTGCGTACGCCACCACCACAATCAAGAAATTGCCCGGCGCTGCAAGGCTCCGGTGAAACACGTTTGCCAGAGCGTAACGGGAATAACCAATCCCAATCCTGGCTGCTGATCTGGCGTAAAAATTCATAGCCGCTTTCTGGCAGCTCAAGCGGAGCCGGAGTGGCAACTACATCGCCAACCGCATCGGAGCTATCACTATTGTCTTCCGGGATAACCGGCGGAATTTCTGGGGTAGGGTTCTGATCGGTATGATTACCAGCCTGATCGGTTGCACCCTGATCATCGCCATTATTGGCAACCGGTGTATTTCCGGTATCGGTTTCCGAACTTGTGCCATCCGGTGAATCACTGCCATCGGTGACACCACAAGAGCCAACATTGCCCTGACAGTGATCGGTGATGACCAGTTCCGGTTGGCTGCCTAACCATTTCCAGGGCGTTGACCAGGCAATGCGTGGTTCTGAGGCTGGGGGCATATCGCCCTGAGTCCACCACTGCGCCTGATAATACTGGTTGGCGACACGCACATAATTGCCGGCGACGTAAATCGCAGCACTATCCCATACGGGAATGTCCGGGTGGGCAAGACCATCGTTGTTGGGTGGAATGGTGTCGGTCTGATCACTATCGCCTGTTTGATCATTGTTATCGGTCGAACCCGAGTCGTCCACGGTGTTGTCAGTAGAGTTGTCTGCGGAACTATCGTCGCTGTCAGGGCTGTTACCTGCGCCCGCATTATTGTTCAGTGCCGCCAGAATCGCCGCAGGCTCCGGGCAATCGGTCTGAATTTCCCATACGGAGCTGCTGGCTGAAGGCATTGCCTGCGTCCACCACTTATTGCGGTAGCAGACGTCGTTCAGTTTGACGCTATAGCCACCCGGGTAAGCTGCTTCCGAGCGCCAGGGCAATACCACAGCCTGTCCGGCAAGCTCCGCACTTAACGACTCGGGTGTCGATAGATCCGATGTCACTTGTAAGGCAATACCGGTCAGTTCCCAAGGGGAATTACCCGGGAAAAACTGAGGGGTTGTACCTGCATCGGCAAACCATTTATTACGGAAGTCACCCACCAGATAACGACCATCGGCTTGTTGCTCGCTGTAGCGTACAAAAGTTCCGGGCTGGCTGTAACTGATGGTTGGGTTAAATACTTGTGTATCCGTTGCTTGATACTGACTGCCATTGGCAATGTACGCTTGCTGAGCCTGCTGAAATTTCTGTTGGTTAAATGAGCCATCTGGATTCTGATAATTTTTCTGAACCGTTACTGCCATTTCAGGAGCGGTCTGAGCTGAATTAGCAGTATCTGGCGTGCTTTGCGGGTCGTTACCTGGGCTGCTGCCAGAGCCACTTCCAGAGCCGCAACCATAAAGACTAACGGTGGCTAAAAGCACGCTGGCTGTCAGCGTATTTCGGATAAAAATAGTCATGCTGTCCTCGCTGTTGAATTCCTTATCCTTATTTAGAAGGAAGGGGGCAGCGAGATACAAGCGCTGTTTTCTTTAATGTAAAAAGTTGATGGCTGATTCTCATTTTTTAAAAAATTGACTTTTTTGTCGTCCGGGGTTGTTGAATGATGATGAGATAAAAAAGTCGCTATTGGTTAATTTTTAGTCGTTTATTTTGATAGAGAAATATATTGATTAGCTAACGACTCATTTATTTTGATCACAATCCGGACAATAAGCGGCGAGCAACATCCTCGCTGTTTTCAGGGTTTTGCTATCCGGTTGGTATGTTTGTTATGCTCAGAAACTACTTAGAGCTCAAATTAACCGACGGGGTAATTAATGAATCACTCGGAAGATAAATACAGTATTGATAATACGGATTACACCGTGGGGCAGGATAATGTCCAGAAATGGGGATTTGATGTTCACAATCCGGTCTTCGGAACCAGTGCGGCGCTGATTCTGATTTTTCTGGTTGCAATCCTGTTGGTAGAACCGGCCACCGCCAAAGCTGCATTAGACGGTATTAAGTGGGATATTATTGGCAGTTTTGATGCCTTTTTTATCTGGTCTGGCAATATTTTTGTGCTGTTTTGCCTGGTGTTGTTTTTTTCACCGTTCGGCAAAATTCGTTTAGGTGGTGATAATGCCACCGCCGAACACTCCATGATGTCCTGGCTGGCGATGTTGTTTGCTGCCGGTATGGGTATTGGTCTGATGTTCTGGGCTGTGGCTGAGCCGGTGGCCTATCTTACCGGCTGGTATAAAACGCCATTAGGCGTTGAAGCCAACACTCCGGAAGCCGCACGTATGGCCATGGGCGCCACCATGTACCACTGGGGCCTGCACCCATGGGCCATTTATGGAGTAGTGGCCTTATCGTTGGCATTTTTTGCTTACAACAAAGGGCTGCCACTATCCATCCGTTCTATCTTTTACCCATTATTAGGTGATCGTGCCTGGGGCTGGGCGGGTCATCTGGTTGATATTCTGGCGGTATTAGCGACCTTGTTTGGTCTGGCGACTTCTCTGGGCTTGGGTGCACAGCAAGCGGCCAGCGGTATTCAGCATGTCTTTGGTGTGGAAAGCACGGTTAGCGTTCAGATTCTGGTAATTATTGCCGTTACTTTGCTGGCAATTATTTCGGTGATGCGTGGCCTCGAAGGCGGCGTTAAAGTACTGAGTAATATTAATATGCTGGTGGCCTTTGCCTTGCTGGCGTTTGTGGCAGCGGTTGCTTTTGTTCCGGCCATTTCGAATATTCCAACCACACTGGGTGCTTATCTGGAAAATATTATCCCGTTGAGCAACCCGCACGGTCGTGAAGATGAAGCCTGGTTCCAGGGCTGGACTGTATTCTACTGGGCCTGGTGGGTTTCCTGGTCACCATTTGTGGGTATGTTTATCGCCCGTGTTTCTAAAGGCCGTACCATTCGTGAATTTATTGCCGGGGTTTTATTAGTACCGACCGCAGTAACGGTAATTTGGATGTCGGTATTTGGTGGCATTGCGATTGAGCAAGTCATGGCAAACGTTGGTGCTCTGGGTACTGATGGTTTAAAAGATGTTTCTCTGGCGATGTTCCAGATGTTTGATCAGCTGCCGCTGGGTAATATCTTATCCATGATTGCCATTGTCCTGGTGCTGGTATTCTTTATTACCTCATCAGACTCCGGCTCACTGGTGATTGATAGCATCACCGCAGGCGGCAAAATTGATGCGCCGGTGCCACAGCGTATTTTCTGGGCCACTATCGAAGGTGCCATTGCGGCGGCTCTGTTATGGGTGGGTGGCACTGAAGCCATTCAGGCATTACAAGCTGGGGCGATTTCAACTGGCCTGCCATTTACCTTTGTGCTGTTGCTGATGTGTGTCAGTCTGGTAATGGGATTACGCACTGAGAAGCGCTGATTAATATTCAGCGATACTAATGAAATAAGAGAGCCTTCATTCTGCAAAGAATGAAGGCTTTTTTATTGGAATTGATTTCTGTTAAAGCCAAACATCACCAATACGTGTGTCATCACGAAAATGATAGGCCGCCTGGGCCTGAAACAGCTCAGCGGTGGCAATGGCATCGGTAAGTGCCTGATGCGCTTTGTAATAGGGCAGGGAGTAGCGGCGTCGGCAATCGTGCAGGCGAACAGAACCGGTAGGGCGTTTTAACATACGACCAACAAGGCCCTGACGATGTGATAGCGCCTGTTTCTCCACCTCCATGGTGTCGACCACCGGAAACTCCAGTGTTTCCTGAATACGTTGCATCAGCGCATGATGAATAAACTGGCATTCAATCGCACGGTGATGAACCACCACCACGCGGCCCGCCAAAGCCGTTAACAACGGTTCTAAAATTTTATCCAGCACGGGTGCTCGGCGAACTTCATTATGAGTAATACCGTGAATAACCACCGATTCTTCTTCCAGCGGTTGGTTGGGTTTGACCAACCACTCGGCTGACTGATTCAGCTGAATACGCTTCAGGGTAAATGGCACTAATCCAATGCTGATAATATCGTCTTCTTCGGGGTTTAGTCCGGTGGTTTCAAAGTCCAGTGCAACAAACGGCGTCTGGCTAAGCAGACAGTCATCAGCCACCATGCCTTGTGCATAATAGTCGCGCAGGCGGCTGTCTTTAGCATTGGCATTTGCCTGAACAAAAAAATCGGCCCAGTTTTTTGTTTTTTTACTCATGGTTATTGCATGCCTGTTACTTCACACCTTGTCATTTAACATTCACTGGGCGGCCAGATTGATAACGGAATTTTAAAAACGCCTGGGCTTTATCTAAGACCTGAAAGGCCTCTTTTAAATTACGGCGTTCAAACGTAGAAAGATTATCCGGCTCGATATTGTTATCGGCTTCGTCACCGCGCTCAATATCCAGTGCCTGGTGACGAATACGTACCATAGCGATGTATTCCAGCGCATCACTTAAATCCCGGCCTTTGCCGGGTGGCAATAAATTCGCACGGATAATATCGTCCAGACGTTCAAACGAATTTTGTGCCCGCGAGCCTATGGCAAGAGAGTGAACCCGAATTACGTCCGACAGCGGTGCCGTGCCACGGCGTTTTAAATTAATTGAATTGTTATGGCGGCCATCCTGTTCCATCACAAAACCTTTGAAAAAGCCCAGTGGTGGTGTTCGGTTGAGTGAATTGCGCGCGAGATAAGCGAGAAACTTCGGCGATTGCTTGGCTTTTCGGGCGATAAATCCGGTCAGTTGATCGGCCCATTTTTCTTTGCCGTGTACACCGTCTAAATCAAAAAATATCGACGAATGCAGCAAGGCTTTGGGTGATGGGTTTTCCATCCAGTCTGAAAACTGTTGCTGCCATTGCTTCAGGGTTAAGCGCCATTCCGGGTTTTTGGCCATAATTCCGCCGTCGCAATATTTATAACCACAGGCAGCTAAGCCGTCGCAGACAAATTTGGCCAGCTGGTAAAAATATTCACCATGCAATGCTTCATCATAACTATTGTCGAGAATAATGGCGTTGTCTTGATCGGTCACAATCAGTTGTTCATCCCGGGCCATGGAACCCAGTGCCAGAAAACAATAAGGAATTGGCGGCGGGCCTAATGACTCTTCGGCTAACTCTAATAACCGCTGTTTAAAGCTGCGACCAATAACGGCCATGGCTGAGCCGATCATATGTGAGTTGGCATCTTCGTTAACCATGCGCACAAATATATTGGGCAATTGTTCCGATAATTTTGCCAGATCATCAACGCTGTTTTGTAAGAAAATACTGCGGACAAATAAAAGGCTGTTTTGCGATTCGTGCTGCACAATATCTGACAGCGCTACCACTCCGATGGGTTTATAGCGATGAACAATCGGCAGATGGTGTACGTTCTGGCGCAGCATCAGCAGCATGGCTTCAAACACATAGGCGTTGTCGTCAATCATCACCATATCCGGCGACATAATATCGCCAGCCTGGGTTGATAGAGGTAATCCTGCAGCCAGCACCCGGACACGTAAATCACGGTCGGTAATAATGCCAACCACCTGACCATCGTCGTCGTTAGGGTCGGTGGCAATGGGTTTATCCGGATCGGTAACCAGAATAGAGGATACCCGCTCTTCACTCATGATTCGGGCAATTTCGGGGACATCGATATCCTTGGTAATGGACACCGCTTCACGAGTAATCAGCGACTTAATTTTTACCGTGGTTAAATCATTATCGTCTGCTTGTTTTGAGTTGGTACGGCGTAATAAATCGCCACCTACGGCTTCAAAATAATCTGAGAAAAAATCAAACTCGTCGCAATACTGATCAAATAAATCGGCGGGCAGGCAATAGAGTAAAGTGTCTTCTATGGCTTTTACCGGATAGCGTACCCGGCGGTTCATCAGCAGGGCCATTTGTCCGAAGACGTCACCGCTGTCGAGACGGTTATAAAGCTCACCGTTGCGGCGGTAGGTCTCAACCGCGCCGCTGCGCACCATATACAAATCCTGAATCGGATCACCATAATTCAGAATTTCCTGTCCGGCGCGGACGTAACTGATTTCTGTGTGTTGTGCCAGCTGGAATAACGCCTCTTCGGGCAGGTTTTCAAACGGTGGATGCTCCTGAAGGAAGCGGGCGATTTCCTGTAATTCTGCTTGCATGCTGCTATCCGGACATAGTTCCAGTACAGGCTAACACAGGCCCCAGTTACTGTTGAATACCTGGTTACGACATTTCATAATGGCTTGCAGAATGGCCGTTTTAACGGCTTCAGCCATAGTGCAGGACATAGAGATGAGTACAGCTGAAAAACGAATTTTTGTACAGGATGAGAACTGCCCGATCCGTAATGTGGTAGCCCATATTGGTGATAAATGGTCAGTTCTGATTGTGTTTGCGCTGGTTGACGGTGCAGACCGGTTTAACTCGCTGAAATCCCGGATCGAAGGCATTTCACAGCGTATGCTGACACAAACATTGCGTGACCTGGAGCGCGATGGTTACGTACTGCGTACCGTGTACCCGCAGGTTCCGGTTAAAGTGGAATATGAATTAACGGAATTGGGGCGTGGATTAGCCAAAGCGGCCTGGGGGCTGGTGTCCTGGGCGGATCTGCATCTGGATGATGTAAAGCAGGCGCGCTCAGATTATGACGCGCGGGATGAATAATTTAGTCGCCACTGCCACCGGAATCATTTCCCGATGATGAAAAGTCAAAATCAAAGCCCCATTCACTTACGGCATCTTGGGTGCTGCTGCGAGAGTTAAAACAGGCCATAACAAAACCAACAAACATCAGGAATAAAATGAATGGTGTGAATTCATTGTGGTAGCCGTAGGCGGACGATATCAACAATATTGTCACACCCATGCTCCGAATGCTGATCAATAATTTTTTGGCTACAAAGCCACCCATAATGAATAAAAAACTGCCTAGAATAAGCTTGCCAGAATAGAGGCCATACAAGCCAAGTACTGCTATCAGATAACCGATGATACTCATTTGAATCCTTTCACAGTGGGTCGTGGAGCATTTATTTTTGAACAAATTAAATCAAAAAGAAAGAAAAAGAGGCCTGCGCGGCCTCTTGTCAGTGGCGAGTTAAGCAATTTGAGCTTTTGCCAGTGAGTTGCCGCTTGTTGATTGCTGAAATGCTTTGATACCGCTTTTTGCATTGGCTTCTTTGATCAGCTCCTGTTCTTCAGCGGTTGCATATTTGGCATCCCACTCCAACACTTTTGGTGTCATTAATTTGTGCCACAGTGGAGGAATCAAAGCGATAACAATGGTGGTGAGATAACCGCTGATCATCATCGGGGCATCCGGGTAAGGCTTCAGGTCCTGATAAGGCACTTCTCCCTGAGCGTGGTGATGAGAGTGGCGGGTTAGGTTAAACATAGACCACGAACTGATGCGTTTGTTGGTATTCCATGAATGGCGCGGTTGAACCGGTGTTTCCGGGTTGCGCACCATACCGTAATGTTCCATGTAATTAACAATTTCCAGCAGAGCTTTGCCCCATAACATACAGGCAATAAAAAACATCATCGCTACAAAACCGCCCATAGCGTACGCTGCAGCAACCAGTAACAGACTCATCAGATGGCCACGAATCACGGCATTGTGCCAGCCAAACAAGGGCAGGCGTTTGCGCTTCAGGCGTTTTTTCTCAATATTCCAGGCGCTGATATTACCTTTGAGAGTCGAGGCCAGAATATGGAAGTAGACATTGCGACCACGGGGAGCGGTTGCCGGGTCGTCTTTGGTTGAGACATAGCGGTGGTGACCATAAACATGCTCAATCGAGAAAATCGTATCGAAACTGAAAGCCAGCAACCAACGACCAACCAGCATAGAAATTGGGTCCCAGGTACGATGTGTTAACTCATGTGCGGTAATGGTGCCAATTAAACCAATCATCAAACCACTGGTGACAAAAGCCGAGAGGTGATGAATCCAGATGGTATTTTCCCGGGCGGCAAGCACGTCATAACTGGTGATCTGAGTCAGCCATGCCCCGGTGCCAAAAATATCCGTATCGCTAACACTCCAGACGGAAGCAAACATAATAAGGCTCAACAATGGCAGTGCCATCCACAGTTGTATGGTGAGAATAGCCGGATGGCCGAAATCTGGAGTGCTGGTGTCATCACCGGAGATTGCATCCCCCACGATATAAAATAACAGCAACGTGATTAAGCCATAACTGATCCAGGCACCACCGGCGAACAGCGATACCAGAGCGGCAAGGCCAATAAGATGAAACAGAAAAAATTTTAAGTAATGGAAAAATTTCATGTTGTTCTCCTTTTATTTTTATTTTTTGTTTTTTGTTTTTTGTTTTTTGTTTTTTGTTTTTTGTTTTTTGTTTTTTGTTTTTTGTTTTAGGGCCTGTTGTCAGGCGCTTTTTTTCACATCGATAGCTGTTTTCTCATCGCCAGCTTTTTGTGCGTCAACTGTGATAAAACGATCGGCATAAATATGCTGAGCGCTGACGCCCAGGTTTTTTAATACCGTTTCAGCGGCGTCAATCATGGCGGGAGGGCCACACAGATAGGCATGACTATCTGGCAGTAAAGCTGGCTGAATGAAGTCGCTGACCAAACCTCGTTTGCCGTTCCAGTCGGAAGTGTCAGCTTCGTCTGATAACACAGGAATGAATTCAAAGCTGGCATGCCAGTGTCGGCGAATGTTGTCGATACGTTCTAAGGCGTATAAATCCTGCTGGCTGCGTGCTCCAAACAGCAATAACAGTGGGCGATGGCGTGATTGTTGGACTTCCGCTTCCAACATGGCAATAACAGGCGCCAGACCACTGCCACCGGCGATCATTATGATGGGGTTTTGCGCCGTTCTGAGCCAGAAGTCACCGAGTGGTCCCTTGATGTCAATCCGTTCTCCGCTCAGGTCTTTTTGGTTAACAGCCCCTGAAAAACGCCCGCCAGGCACCTCTCGCACAAAAAAGCTCAGTGTACTTTTTTGGCTTTGCGGACGATTTGAAACAGAGCCGCTGGAAGAAGCAGGCGGAGAAGGAACGGAAGCAAAAGAATAACTGCGCGCTAAGCCAGGCAGGCTTGCCAGGGTGAGGTCAGCAAACTGGCCGGGTTGGTAGGAAACTGGTGTGTCAGTACGAACAACCAATTCAGTAATATCATGAGTCAGGCGCTTCTGAGCAATCACTTTTCCTGTGGTTTGCTCGACAGACTGCTGCGGCAGGTCAAGGTGGATGCTGATATCCGTATCAGGCACGCTTTGGCAAGCCAGGATATAGCCATTATCCAGATCCTCATCAGACAAAATGTAGCCAGCATCAGTCAGCTCTTTTACTTTGCCTGCCGTCAGCTGACACTTACAAGCGGCACAACCTCCAACACGACAAGAGTATGGAAATTCAATGTCATGTCGTAATGCCGCATTCAGCAGTGTTTCCTGAGGCTTAACCTCAATAGTCTGGCCGTTAATATTTGCAGTGTGCGGCTTTTTATTTTTCTGGAAAAATGAAAACATAGTTAGGTCCTGAGTATCTGATAAGTTCCTTCAAGATAATGATCAGGTTAGGGTATGAATCTGTTTTGCCAGAGTGCAGAGATTGACAGCAGGGGGTCATTTTTTGACAACCGCAAAAACAACAATAAAAATAAAGCGGGGCTAGCAATATGGCGAAAAGCGGGTTGAAAGAAAAAACAACGGATGACATCACCCTTCCGGGCTTTTACGTATCGCAGATTTTTGAGGTGGTGGCCGGCTTTGGTATTAATACCACTGAATGGCAGGCACAGCTTGGACTCAGCCATATTTCAGAAGACTCAGTCACCATGCCCTGGGACACTTTTATTCTACTGGTGCAACAGGCTGAGCATTACGCGGGTGATCAGGCGGTTGGTTTATTAGTTGGGCAGCGATTGGCCGTGAATGCTCATGGTATTTTAGGATTTGCCGCCATGAATAGTGGTTCAATTCGCCAGGTGGTGGAGTTGGTCGCCCGGTTTATGCCATTACGCACCGATCTGATTCACATCAACGGCGAGCAGCAGGGTGATCAGTATCGGATCGTATTTCAGGAACAACGGGACTTAGGTGTTATCCGCGCCAGTGTCTTAGAAGCCATCGTACTGGCGATTAAAAATATTCTCGATTTTATCTGCATGGGGGCAGTGTTGCAGGCGCGTATTGCACTGCCGTATTTTCCACATACGTATGCCGACTTATTGCTTGGCTTATTTCAGCTGCCAGTGGATTTTAATCAGGATTGGGTCGGGATTTCGGTTCCGCTATCGGTTGTCGATCAGCCGTTAAAAATGGCCAATAATGCCAGTTTTCGTGAAGCTATTGAGATTTGCCAGAAAGAGTTGGAAGCATTAGAAAATCAGGGAACATTAGCGGCGCAGATACAGCAATTGTTGTTATCGGGTCATCATTCGTTCCCAACGCTGGAAGTGGCCGCACAAAGTGTTTATATGACACCCAGAACCTTGCATCGGCGTTTACAGGAAGAAGGCACCAGTTATAAAAAACTGATTGAGGATATACGCCATCGCTTGGCACTACAGCATCTTAAAAAAGGGGATTTAACCATTCAGCAACTGGCTTATGCACTGGGGTATTCTGATGTAGCTAATTTCCGGCGAGCATTTAAGCGTTGGCAAGGTGTGCCTCCGGCGGAATATATTCAGCGATCGAAATAGTGTTAACAGGCTCTGAGTGTAAGGATTTGTTTCAGTATGATTCAAAGAGTTGGCCTTTCCAATGCTTCAGATTCAATTTATTACTGAAAAATCGACGAAAATCCAGTCAGACCGTCTATTATTTAACCGATCCCACATATCAGGTTGTAGGTTGTAATAGAATATGATTAAGAAAAAGAATCAGCTATGCAGTGCGGTTATCAGTTGTTTGTTGATCTCTGCCTGTGGTAGCAGTAGCAGCAGTAACAGTAACGACTCTGACCCTGGAGGCGTGACACCCGATAAAAATTCCACGGATTTCTCAGTCACTGCTATGACCGGTGATGCTTACCTGAAACAAAGCGATGTTCTGGTTGATGATAATGTGGATGGAGTCTGTGAGAAACAGGTTGGTCGTACAGATGAAAGTGGCCAGATTACTCTGACGGACTTGAGTGCCGACACCTTGGTTTGTGTGAATACAGAAAATTCACAATTTAAAGCAATTGCAAGCAATGGCGTTATAAACCCATTAACAGATATAGCAGTAACCCGGAAACTCACCAGTTCGCAGCTCGCAAGTCAATTGGATATTAGTGATGCTTCTATTTTTCAGGATTATCTGAGTCTGAGTGAGAGCGATCATACTAAGTCACAAGTTGTTGCCCGTTCATTGGCACACGCTAAAACCCACTCTGCATCCGAAGGCAAGCTGTTTGATGTATTAACCTCGGATAATAGTGTTCTTTCAGACCTTGATTCAATTATTAATAAATTATTTGTTTTAAATGATGCTGGCCAGGCGATCCCTGTTTTAGGTTTTAGTAGTGATCGTTATGCTGATATGGTGGAAGTTGCTCCAGAGTGTGGGCGTTTCACTTTGCCTGAGCACCTGGACTATATTGAGCAGCCTGAAGTATTGACTCAAGGCGAAATTGAAGACGATATTTTTGATCAGATCAAAGACTTATCAGCATCTGCTGCACTTGATGCTATTTTAAGCCAGGCCGATGATATTGCTGATGATGTGAAAAATGCCATCAGACAATGTTCCTCATTAACCAATGGTAATCGGACCCACGACTTCTCTGGTTGTTCAGATGAGGTTCGAACATTACTGTCGGAGTTGTATCAGGATACCGAGACACTGCAATTGATCTGTCAGGTTACTCGTGATCAGGTTAACCTGGCTGTTCTTCCGGTTGTTATTGATAACTATCAACCACAAGGCAGCACCGTTACTGCGCAAATAAATGCCCGTTTCGGGAATGGATCATTTGTTGATGAATATTTGGAGAAAATTCTCGGCTTGAATGTGAATATTGCAGTAGCGCAGCCACTTAACGTTACAGGTGTTGAGACTGATGACGAATATCTGTCGCTGTTACCTTATCATGATCAAATCATTACTCAGAGCTTATTATTGGCCGATGGCAGTGCATTAGAGCCAGAAAACTATGATCAGATTGCAGTTGTCTATGTATCTGATGGTAGTGTTAGCCTCGGCAATTTTGGCAATATTTTTGAGCCGGTAGAACTGGATGACGGTACCGAGCTGAGCAATCGGTTTATTTCAAACAGTCGCCTTACAGAACAACCAGCTGGTTCAGGTTTGGAAAATGAGCAAGGATCTTTATCTTCGGATCAGGTTGTGTTTGTTCATGAATATTTTCATGGTTTAGGAGTTGAGCATGCCTCAATATCTCCTTGTTCTTATCAAAATTTTACCAACGGCAGCAAAGCATTTTCGGATTTTGAGACCGCTTGCAGCTGGGATGAAATTTCAAGCCTGAATGCTGAAATTATTGACAAGATGCATGACAATTTTGATGAGTATTTCTCTTTCAATTATGGTGCCGTCAATGGTGTTATGGGAGGACAGGGCTCAATTGGACAAGAAATGATGCCTTACTATCAATATCGACTAGGCAGAGTTGATACGGCTAAAGTTCAGCACGTTCGGGCTAATCAAACGGTTGAAATGTTCAGCTTTGATCCTGATACAGACACTACTCAGCTAATACATCTACAAACTGAGAAAGGCCATTACTGGTTTTGGTTTAATGCCAAGAATACGCGTTTTGACTGGATGATTGAGGATCAGAACCTGGCAAGTCAAAACTCATTTGCTCCGATATTCGGTGAAGCCATTACGATTGCCTCTGTATCCGGCCATGAGAGTGAACAATTGCTTATTATCCCTTTCAATTATCAACTGAGTACGCCAAACGATAAAGGCTCGTTAAGTACACGTGATATGTTATTCGAAAATGGAACTTATACGATTGATAATGTTGAAGTGAATGTCTCTGATAGTCGAGATAACTCTAAAACAATATCTTTTACGTATAATTGATTTTTATTGATAGGTCGTTTGGATTGACAGCTAGCCAGAGTGTTTAGGAGTAAATACTCTGGCTATGATAACTTTTATCGACCCGGAGTGAACTTCTTATGTCCGTACTTATCAATAACCGCCTTATAAACACCATTGCTTTTAATGGTGTTTAATCCCTTATTGTAATCATCGCGAATATCAGAGTTATTAAAAACCGGCATAGCGGGAACATGGCTGAAAATATGGTGGTGTTCATCAAACTCTGTTTGAAACTCACTTTGCTGATAAAAATAATGAAAAATTCGACGATCCAGTAATACAAGGTCAGTACGTTTATTCATTAATAAATCAACCAGGCGTGACATGTCCCGGTGTTCATAATAATCCGGTGCTTGTTGGCTGGCCGCAATAAACTGAGGGCCAAAATAGCCTGTAGCTCCCTGAAATGTGGCCAGCCGATAGCGTTTTAAATCATTAATAGAAGTGAGTGATACCGGATTGTTTTTGAGGGAGAACAGTGTTGGGTGATAAAGAATATGTGGGTCGCCCGTGTACAGATCTTCTTGATTCGGGGCGAAGCTAGGTACAATCACATCGACACGTTTCATCTGTAATTCTGCCATGGCTCTGTGCAAGCTCATAAATTGCACCTGAACCTGATAACCCTGCTGCTCCAGAGCTGACATCACAGTTTCAATATCGAGGCCACCTACTGGCTCTCGGATCATATAAGGCGGGCCTTCAGAGGTTGCCAGTATCAGCGTTTGTTTGGCCTTCGATGGTGGCGCGTCGCAATAAGCCGTTAATGTAATGAGCAACAGCCATACGGACATAATCAGCAGCGATGGTTTCACGTGATGCCCTTTTCGTTAGCAGGTTGGTAACAGACTGCTCTGGCCACATACTCTGACACTGCCATCGCGTGAATCATAACGGATAATAATCTGTCCGGTGTTCTGATTACCAGTGTCACCATCGTCACGATACACGTAGCTGCAAACCCGGTTTTGTGTGTGGCGGAAAGAGCGATATTGCTGGTTATTATTATTGTGCGCAACACTGGGAGCCTGACTTAATAAGCCTTGCCATAATTCAGCGCAACCTTTGTTCTGGCGGCCGATATTTTCATTGCCATTTCCCTTGTCTATGCCAATCGGATAGCCCTGATTATTGGTGTCGATGTTGTTATTGCCAAACCCCTGGAGATTTTGTATCCGAGTTGTATGACCCTGACTCTGAAACAGTGCTTTGACGATGTTGATGGAACTACGCAGACTACCAGCAACGCCTTGCGCCTGCGCAATGGTTGCTTCCTCGGATAAATTGGAGAAACGGGGTAATGCAAAAGATGCGAGAATACCAATTAACACCAGCGTGGTGATTAATTCTATCAATGTAAAGCCACGAGCAGAACCCATTGTGCCCATCCATATCAGCAATATTGCTTTAAGTATAGAAAACGCCAATCAGTCGCGACAGTTTATAATCCAAACAATGTCAGATTGATGCGGTATTGCTCGCTGACTTCCACACCATCCTCCTGCAATAAGTTGGCCTGGCGCTCGGCGGCTTCACTGCCGGGAGGAAAACTGATTTTGCCCTGAGCGTTAATAACCCGGAACCATGGCAGTGTGCTGTTGGCTGGCAGATTTTTCAGCGTTTGCCCAACCCAGCGTGCCCGCCGGGGCAGGCCAGCCAGTTCAGCCAGTTGACCATAGGTCACGACTTTACCGGCTGGGATATTGGCGAGTACGGTATACAGTCGCTCGGTTGGGCTTAGGTCGGTAGTCATTCGGTATCAGCTGCTGCCGTATTAATCATTAACGATAATAGAGCGGATAATTCCCATTTCAAACCAGGCTTGCAGTGCTTGTAATACTTGCACGGCGGCTTCGTTTTCATCAAACCAGTTGAGCATCAGCTCGCATTGCTGGGCGAAATTATTGCCTTCCAGAAAACCACTGATTAAAGCGTGTTGGTAGGGTTGCAGCGAAACAAACTCTGTTAACCGCTCTTTACCGCGCCAGATCAGCCAGTGGCGAATGTCACCGGATTCCGGTTGTGATGGTGCCTGCTCTGCTTTTAATGCCTGCCAGCTTTCCACCGCATTGGTATAACAGCTGAATAGCTGCAGGCTGGAATGAAAGCGAAACTGAATGCCAGGCCATACATCCGGAGAAAGGGCCTGCAATTCGGCAAAGCCAACCGGCTCACTGTCGGCGGCATCAAAAGCAGCAATTAAACGCCGCTCAAATGCGGCCAGTTCGGATAATAACGGGTGTTGGGAGAAGAACGCGTCATTGGCCAGATAGTCGGGCAGGGCATCGGCAAACTGTCGTAAGGAGCGGAAAGTCGACGGGTTCTGACGGACATAACCTTCAACCATCTGCTCGAATAAATCATCGCCCAGATATAAGCCGAGAATTTCATGGTCGGTGTCGATGGTTTCCCGCAGGCGTAATAAATAACCGTTGGCGTAAATCTGCATACGACTGGGAGCCGGTAAACCACGTTGCTCGCTGACCCAGCCATGGAACTGTTCGCCGGTTTGCTGGTTGGGGTTCAGCAGGTATTGCATAAAATCCTGCTGCAGTTTCTTTAACTCGGGTGCATTACATTCCAGCTCAGCCATAAGTCACCTCCGGGTTCGTGCGTGGAGTGTCAGTTCCTGGCGCAGCGATGGCTAATTGCTCTGGCGTCAGTTGTTGCTGGGCAATGTCTTTAGCGATTTGCAGTTCGGCATACAGCTCTGGGAATTCCGGGATATTATCGTCACGTTCAATCATAGTGCTGACCGCGCCAAAACGTTTCAGGGCCTCTTTGTACAGCTGCCAAACCGCATCCGGTACGTCGTGATCGTGGGTATCAATCACATGGTCACCAAAGTCACTGTGCCCGGCTAAATGAAATTGCTGTACCCGTTTCGGGTCAATTTTGTTAAGGAAATCCAGCGGCTCAAAATGATGATTACGGGCGCTGACGTAAATATTGTTAATGTCGAGCAGGATTAAACAATCCGCTTCTTCGGCCACCTGAGATAAAAACGTCCACTCGTCCATTTCGCTGTTGTTGTACGACAAATAGCTGGAGACGTTCTCTAATAAAATGCGGCGACCTAAAAAGTCCTGAACCTGTTTTACCCGTTCTGCCACGTGGCGTACGGTTTCCTGAGTGTAGGGCAGGGGCAATAAATCATGGCTGTTCTGACCGTGGATTGAGGTCCAGCAAATATGGTCGGAGATCCATTTCGGCTGTACGTCGTTAGCCAGTTTTTTCAGCGCTTTTAAATAATCCATATCCAGCGGATCGGTACTGCCAATCGACATGGATACACCGTGCATCACCAGTGGATAACGCTCGGCAATGGCTTCCAGGTAATAACGTGGCTTGCCACCGGCGACCATGTAGTTCTCTGACAGAATTTCAAACCAATCGAGATCCGGCTGATGCTGCAAAACGTGTTCAAAATGTTGGGTTCTCAGCCCCAGGCCAAAGCCCAGAAACGGATGGGTAATGGAATGCTCAGTGGTCACGGTTCAGCCTTTAACTACATTTAACTAAAAGTGTTCAGGATTTAATAAAAATATTAAATAGAGACGGTTAAAACGAAGAACGGCCATCATAGCTTAATCGTTAAGCCAGTGGCCGTTCTTTTTATGGCGTCAGCACCGGTTGTCCGGTGCTGGAGTTGAATCATCAACCCGGCGACTTATGCGCCTTCTTTACCACCAATGTCGGCACAAGACTTAGCCGTGGTTGCAACGAAGCCAGTACCTTTACAGGAAGCGTGGCCGCCACAAGCGTTGTTAGCTGTTTTACAGTCGTTGTGACCTTTACAGATGTTCACACCGTAGCAGTGAACCAGATCAGCTTTAGCAACGCTGCCTTTCCAGTCATCTTTGATCTCGCCGCCCACGTCAGCACATGCTTTGGAAGGCATGCCAACGAAGCCAGTGCCTTTACAAGAAGCCTGACCAGAGCAAGAGTTAGAAGCAGTACCACAATCGTTGTGGCCCTTACATACGTTAACACCGTAGCAGTGTACCAGATCGGTTGTACCCGCTGGCGCTGCTGAAGCCGTATCAGTGTTGTAGCTTGCACAGCCAGCCAGGCCAGCAACCGCTACTGCTAACGCAGCACCAGACAGCAGATTTTGAGCTTTTTTATTCATGGTCGTTTCCTGTTCGAATTAATTCAGAGGTACCTTAATTTTTGTGTGCCAGTTGCGGCGTGCCAGTCATTTGGCTGAGGCAACACTCCGTTCCAGCATGCCTATAGAGTAGACCCTGATAAAGAAAGTTCAGCTAAAGGCGTAATTTTTTTACTGAAATAGTGTGGTTGTTCAAATCACAAACAAAAGCGGAAGAAAGAGAAAAGAAAAATGTAACAAAAAAGCCCTCACTGGGAGGGCTTTTGAAAGGCTAGGGTGAAGCAAGTATTACAAGCGTAAACCGCCATCCACCTCTACCACACGGCCGGAGACGTAATCATTCTCCATCAGGTATGCCACAGTGTGTGCAATTTCCTCTGGCTGACCCATGCGCTTGGCCGGGATGCCCGCGGTCATTTTATCCAGTGCTTCTGGTTTCATACCGGCAGTCATTTCGGTGGCAATGAAGCCCGGTGCAATGGCATTGGCGCGGATGTTGTACCGAGCCAGTTCTTTTGCCCAAACGGTTGCCAGTGACGCCACACCCGCTTTAGCTGCAGAGTAGTTGCTCTGGCCCATATTACCGGCACGGGAAATACTGGAAATATTAATGATGCAGCCGCCTTCACCGGACTCAATCATTTTTACTGCCGCTTCACGGCCACACAGGAATACACCCGTCAGGTTCACATCAATAACAGCCTGCCAGTTTTGCAGGGTCATTTTGCTGATTTCACCGTCTTTGGCTTTCACCATCAAGCCATCACGTAAGATGCCCGCGTTGTTGACTAACCCGTGCAGGCCACCCATCTGTTCAACAACCGCACTGAAGGTTTCTTCAACTTGTTGTTCATTCGCAACATTACACACAAAGGTTGCAGCGCTGGAACCAGCCGCTTCAATCTGTGCTTTGGTTTCATCCATGTGTTCCTGACTCAGGTCGATCACGGCAATCCTTGCCCCTTTTTGTGCCATATAAACCGCCATAGAACGACCCAAACCCTGGCCTGCTCCGGTAATGGCAATCACTTTATCTTGTAAGTTCATACTGAACTCCGCGTTATTGAGTAAAGGGGTTAAACATTTTTCAGTCCGTTTTTTACTGCAAAACAAGACATCGCTGAAATACGCTGCTGCAACGTTCTGTTAATACCAGCCTTGTTACAGTTGGCAGGGCTAAAACCGGCAGCAGCGGCCAGGTATCATCAGTCTGGCGCAGCCGGAGTATAGACAAAAGCCGTCAGTAATGGTGCTCTTGACTTTGGTAAATCTGAGTATTTGAGGTAATTATCAGGAAAAGGTGCTATGAGTTAAATGCGTCGAGGCCAGGGCCTGTTAACAGGCCCTGACTCTAATAATCTGGCACTATTTAAAATCAGCCGCAGAATGACGCTCAGGAACCTGCTCGTCCTCCGTGCCCCACACACGATTTACCTGACGACCGCGAATCACCGCCGGGCGTTGCTTGATCAGATCACTCCAGCGGTTCACATGCTGATAACTGCCGACATCAAGGAATTCAGCGGCATCGTATAACAGCCCCTGAACCAGCACGCCGTACCAAGGGTAAACCGCCATATCGGCAATGGTGTAATCATCACCACACAGGTAAGTATTGTTGGCCAGATGTTTATCTAATACGTCGAGCTGGCGTTTTACTTCCATGGTGAAACGATCAATCGGATATTCAAATTTCTCCGGCGCATAAGCATAAAAATGACCAAAACCACCACCCAGATACGGTGCGCTGCCCATTTGCCAAAACAACCACGACATACACTCCGCTTTGGCGGCGGGATCGGATGGCACAAATGCAGAAAACTTTTCAGCGAGATAAAGGAGTATTGCCCCAGATTCAAAAATGCGTACAGGCTTGGCGCCGGAGCGATCTACCAGAGCCGGAATTTTAGAGTTTGGATTAATATCCGTGAAGCCAGAACCAAACTGATCACCATCAAAAATATTGATCAGCCAGGCATCGTATTCAGCCTCCTGAATCCCCAGTTCAAGCAGTTCTTCGAACAGAATGGTGACTTTAACGCCGTTGGGTGTGGCCACGGAATAGAGGTTAAACGGATGCTCTCCAACCGGCAGATCTTTGTCGAAGGTTGCGCCGGAAACAGGGCGATTAATTTTGGCAAACTTGCCACCGTTTTCCTGATCCCACTGCCAGACTTTAGGAGGTGTGTAGGTGCTCATTGTTGTATCCTGTGATTGCGTCGCTGAAACTATAAGCCAGCTGTATGGAAACTAAAGACATTTTGCCGCTTCACTGTCCAAGCTGATGAAACAGTTCGTTCGATGAACGCTTCTTTTGGATGTGGGTCTTTGTATTTCTGAACGCAGTCGGTCTATCGTTAGACATACTATAAAAAACTTTCAGCTAAAGGCTGGTACACATATCACAATGGAAATCGCAATGAAGGCATCCGATTTATTTGTTAAGGCACTCGAACAAGAAGGTGTAGAGTACATCTTTGGTATTCCCGGTGAAGAAAACCTGGATCTGTTGGAATCACTACGAACCTCCTCGATTAAACTGATTCTGACCCGCCACGAACAGGCGGCTGGTTTTATGGCCGCCACTTACGGGCGTCTGACCGGTAAAGTGGGTGTGTGTATGTCAACGCTGGGCCCTGGCGCAACCAACTTTGTGACCGCCGCGGCGTATGCTCAGTTAGGTGCGATGCCTATGCTGATGATTACTGGTCAGAAGCCAATTAAAGCCAGTAAGCAGGGGCGTTTCCAGGTGTTGGATGTGGTCGATATGATGCGTCCGATTACCAAATACACCGCTCAGATTGTGAGTGGTGAACGAATTGCCTCTCAGGTGCGTGAAGCGTTTCGTATTGCCAGTGCTGAGCGCCCGGGAGCGGTTCATCTGGAGCTGCCGGAAGATATTGCCGACGAAGAAACCTCGCCAAACCTGATCACCGAAAGTTATATCCGTCGTCCTACCGCTGAGCCAAAAGCGATTAAACATGCGGTGGATATGATCGAATTAGCCAAATCTCCGCTGCTGTTAATTGGCGCCGGTGCTAACCGTAAAATGTCGAGCAATATGCTGACTGAGCTGGTGGATAGCTTTGGTATTCCGTTTGTTACGACTCAAATGGGTAAAGGTGTAGTAGATGAAACCAAGGATTTATTCCTGGGTAATACCACCTTGTCCGATGGTGACTTTGTTCACCGTGCAATCGAGCATGCTGATCTGATTATTAATGTTGGCCATGACGTGGTTGAAAAGCCACCGTTCTTTATGCGCAACAACGATAAGAAAGTGATTCACATTAACTACAATGCCGCTGAAGTAGACCCGGTTTATTTCCCTCAGGTTGAAGTGGTGGGTGATATTGCTAACAGCATCTGGGCGATTAAAGAACAGCTACAAACGCAAAAACACTGGGACTTCAGCTACTTCGACAAAGTGAAAAAAGCCGAAGAGAAAGAGCTGCCGCACGGTTGTGATGACGACCGCTTCCCGATTTACCCGCAGCGTTTGGTAGCGGATGTCCGCAAAGCGATGCCGGATGATGGCATTATTGCGCTGGATAACGGTGTTTATAAAATCTGGTTTGCCCGTAACTACAAGGCGAAAAAGCCAAATACCGTACTGCTGGATAACGCCTTAGCGACCATGGGCGCTGGTCTGCCATCGGCGATGGCTTCCAAACTGGTGTATCCGGAGCGTCCGGTGGTGGCTATCTGTGGTGATGGTGGTTTTATGATGAACAGCCAGGAACTGGAAACCGCGGTTCGTTTAAACCAGCACCTGATTATTCTGATTCTGCGTGATGATGCTTATGGCATGATCAAGTGGAAACAAACCAATATGAATTTTGAAACCTTTGGTCTGGATTACGGCAACCCGGATTACGTTAAATACGTTGAATCTTACGGCGGTAAAGGTCACCGTATTCAGGCAGCGGATGAGCTGTTACCACTGATGCAGAAGTGTATGAAAGAACATGCCGTACACTTAATTGATATACCAATTGATTACAGCGAGAATGACGAGATTCTGAATAATCAATTACGCATTCTGAGTGCAAAGGTTTAATAAAAAGGGCAGAGATATGCTAGCAAAAAGTTACCCTTACTATCTGGCAAACAAAGCCGTGTATGCCAACGAAGATTTAGACGTTACCGATAAATACTCCGGTGATGTGGCTACCCGCGTTGCACTGGCGGATGCCAAGGTTATTGACGAAGCGATTGCGGCGGCCGATGCCAGCCAGGAAGCGCTGCGCAAAATGGCACCGTATGAGCGTCAGGCAATTCTGAATCACTGTGTGAAGCGTTTTGAAGAACGCTTTGAAGAGATGGCGCTGGCTTTGTGTATCGAAGCCGGTAAGCCAATCAAAGACGCACGCGGTGAAGTCGGGCGTTTGATTGATACCTTCCGTGTGGCGGCAGAAGAAGCTGTGCGTATGAACGGTGAAGTGATGAATCTGGAAGTAGCACCGCGTGCCCGGGGTTACTCCGGCATGTACAAGCGTGTGCCGATTGGTCCATGTTCGTTTATTTCGCCCTTTAACTTCCCGTTAAATCTGGCCGCTCACAAAATTGCACCGGCATTAGCCGTTGGTTGCCCGTTTGTTCTGAAACCGGCCAGCCGTACGCCGATTGGTGCGTTAATTATTGGTGAAATTCTGGCAGAAACTGATTTGCCGGAAGGTGCTTTCTCTATCTTGCCGTGTTCACGCGATGGCGCGGATCTATTCACCACCGATGATCGTTTAAAACTGCTGAGCTTTACCGGCTCTCCGGATGTCGGCTGGGACTTAAAAGCCCGTGCCGGTAAAAAACCCGTTGTTCTGGAGCTGGGTGGTAACGCAGCCTGTATCGTTGATGAAGATACTGATGATTTAGATGACGCCATCGAACGCATTATCTTTGGTGCTTTCTACCAGTCTGGTCAGAGCTGCATCGGCGTTCAGCGCATTATGGTGCATGAGTCTTTATACGATCGCTTTAAAGCCGACTTTATTAAAAAAGTGGCTGATTTAAAAATGGGTGACCCAAAAGACGAAGCCACCTTTATTGGCCCGATGATTTCTTTATCAGAAGCCAATCGCTTAAAAGGCTGGATCGACGAAGCTCAGGAATTGGGCGGTGATTTGCTGGCCGGTGGTGAGCAGGATGGTGCGATGCTACAGGCAACTGTACTGGAAAATGTGCCACCGCACGCTCAGTTAAATACCGAAGAAGCCTTTGGTCCGGCTGCGATTCTGAGTTCGTTCTCCGACTTTGATGCAGCACTGGCTCAGGTTAACGACAGTAAATTTGGCCTACAGGCCGGTATTTTCACCAAAGACATCTACAAAATCCAGAAAGCCTGGGATGAACTGGAAGTTGGCGGTGTGGTGATTGGTGATGTACCAAGCTGGCGCGTTGATAACATGCCATACGGTGGTGTGAAAGACTCGGGCGTTGGTCGTGAAGGCATTAAGTTCGCGATGGAAGATATGACCGAGCTGCGCTTACTGGTGATTCGAGATAAGAATCGTTAAGCACGGTTGTTAACCGGCTCTGCCTGCTCAGAAGAGTCGATAAAAAGTCGGCAAAGCCAAGCAAAAAGGCGGATCAGATACAGTCTGATCCGCCTTTTTTATGACTTTCTTATATTAACCCGATGCGTTTCGCGACATTTTGTCGCATACTGGAGTTTGTTAATGTTATTCATTGGAGGTGGCTTATGGCTACTAGCGTCCGTTTGGATGATACCTTTGTCACCCAGGCTAAGGTTTATGCGGAAGCAGAGAACCGTTCTGTGCCGAAGCAAATTGAATACTGGGCCAAGATCGGGCAAATCATGATTGATAACCCAGACTTATCTTACGAGTTTGTCAGGGAGTCGCTGTTAGCCGCTCAGGAAGCAAATCAGGGATTGGTTACACGTTATGTCAGACGAACAAAAAAAGATTGATGTGTATGAATCCAGGCGTTTTGCTAAAGCGTTAGCAAAACTGCCGGAGTCACAACTACAGCAAGTTGAAGATCAAATTGATTTGATTATTTCAGAGCCCGCGATCGGCGTTCAGAAAAAAGGCGATTTGTCTTATTTATGGGTTCATAAATTTAAAGTTGATGCCCAGCAAGTGCTGCTGGGATATTCCTGGATTGAAAACCGATTAGAGCTTTATCTTCTGAGTTTGGGCTCTCATGAAAATTTCTATCAAGGCATGAAAAAACAGCGCGGTCATGATTTAAAATTATTTGATTCCTGATTGACTCATCGCAGGTTAGCCCAGCGATAACCGATACGCTTTATAACCGGGATATAAGCTCACCAATAAACTGGCAACAACGATAATGCCAAGCGTTTTAACCACTTCCGCCGTTACAAAGTCAGGGTCAATACGAATGCCAAAATAGCCGACGATCAGCTCTTGTGTGCCGTTTAATGCCAGGGTAAATCCCAGCAATGCAATAGCAATCGCGGTTGCGGTAATCAGCAGGGTTTCAGCCTGGATTAGTGAGAAGATAAACCATGGGCTGGCGCCCAGAGTTCGCAATACCAACAATTCTTTTTGTCGCTCCCGCATCGAAGCCAGTAAGGATGCGCTTAAGCCCATCAGGGCCGCAGCAAGTATTAACCAGGCAATTATCCGCAGGGTATTTTCCATAATATTCATACTTTCCCACAGCTGACTGAGTGATACCCCGGGTAAAATGGCCATTAAAGGTTCCGGCTCAGATTGATTAATCTGACGTTGAAGTTGAAAAGTTTTTAAACGGGATTTAAGACCAACAAGAGTGGCTGTAATACTTTCTGGCCGGAGTGAATCAGCCTGGTCATGAGTGACACCGGGTTTATGTACCGCTTCCAGGCCCGCCAGACTGACGTAAATTGCCTGATCAACCGGTGTACCGGTGGTTTTCAGGATGCCGACCACCGAAAACGGATATTGATCGTGTTGCTGGAAGCTCTGGCGGCCTAAACCATGAGCAATAGTGATTTGGTCATCCAGCTGATAATTCAGCTTTTGTGCAACCGCAGCACCCAACACCACACTGTGCGCATTATTAAATGGCTGGCCTGCGGTGAATGTGAGCGATTGTTTTTGACCATAGCGAAAATGTTTAAACAAATCCGCGTGCGTCCCCACCACCCGAAAGCCGCGATGTGAATCGCCCATCGATAACGGGATGGCCCATTTTACTTCACGCGCATCACGGATTTTTTCAAAGCTTTGATAAGAAATGTTACGGCTGGCATTGCCGATATAAAAGACCGAATACAGCAATAAGTTAATGTCTCCACCACGAGCACCCACAATTAAATCGACCCCCGATACAGTTTGTGCAAACCCGGCTTTTGCCTGATGGCGAAGATGCTCAACCGCAGTCACCGAAAAGACACTGATTGCCACGGCTAATAAGGTTAAAACAGCAGAGCCTTTACGGTGTAATAAACTGAAAAATGCCACCCGCCAAAACATTATTGCACCTGCTTAGGTTGGATTTTATTGATGTCGGCCAGTGCCAGGTGGTGATCAAAGCCAGTCGTCAGAGACAGATCATGGCTGACCATCACCAGCGTTGTCTTGTGTTGCTGACATAAACTATGCAGTAACGTCATAAAACTATCCCGGTTAGTGTTATCCAAAGCAGAGGTGGGTTCATCGGCGAGCATGACAACGGGCTGATGAATGAACGCCCGGACGATGGCGACCCGTTGCTGCTGACCAATGCTCAGATTCTCGGCCTTTTGATGGTGCAAGTGACTATCGAGATTGACTTGCTGTAATAAATTGCCGGCCTGTTTGATCAGCTCTGTGCGAGCGCTTTTACTGCCACTGAGTTTGGCTGCCAGAAGTACGTTATCCAGCACTGAAAGATAAGGGATCAGGTTTAACCGTTGCGAAATAAAACCGATATTTTTGGCCCGATACTGATCCACTTTACGAGAAGACATAGCTGTCAGCCCTTGCCCACCAATCTCTACCTGACCGGAATCCGGCTGATTTAAACCGGCTAACAAATGCAGCAGTGTTGACTTACCTGAGCCTGACTCTCCGGACAGCAGAATGCGTTCGCCCGGCTGAACCTGCCAGGCTGGTATATTGAGAACCGGCGTTTGCCGATACGAAAAGGTCAGGTCAGATACGTTGATCATCAGGCATTAACTCTGAATATTTTTTGGTTATGATATAACATTGTTGGTTGTTGGAATATGTATCTTTCAGAAAGGTGACGTATGTGGCGATTATGGCTGCTGTTTTTTTTATTGACCTGTGCTGGTCAGGGTGCACTGGCCGCAGACGATCTGCCAGAAAACTACCAATTAGTAGAATGGCTGGACCTGATTCCCGAGGATGACCTTAAGATTTTGCAAAATCCGCCCGAGCAGATTATCAGCAGTGATGAAGGCGGGTTAGCTGATGCCATCAGTAGCAAGCTTGCATTAACACTGGACCCAAATCGTGAGTTATCGGCGTATGAAAAAGCGCTGACTTCCAGTAAGGTAAAAGCGGAATATCATGATAAAAACATCCGTATTCCCGGATTTATCGTACCGCTGGAATTTAACGACCAACAACATGTTACTGAGTTCTTTCTGGTGCCTTTTTTTGGCGCTTGTATGCATTTACCACCGCCGCCGCCGAATCAGATTGTTTACGCCAGCATGGAGCAGGGGGTCGAGTTGTATTCGCTGATGGATGCTTTCTGGATTGAAGGAAAGATGTCGACCCAAGCAGTAACCAATGAAACAGCCACCGCAGCGTATTCAATCACTGTAGACACCGTTACGCCTTATTATGAAGAGTGAGCCGGCTTAAGAGAGGCAAACTCTTCATAAGGCATTGGTTTACCCATTAAATACCCCTGAAAGGCATCAATGCCCAGATCTTTGAGGCAGTTTAACTGTTCCTGAGATTCAACGCCTTCTGCAATAACCGTTAAATTAAGCAGATGTGAAACCTCTTTGACCGAGCGCACAATTTCCCGGTTAACCGAATCCCGGGTAATGTTTTTCAGGAACGACATATCGATTTTTACCGCATCAATGGGTAGCTCACGCAGGTACGACAGCGAGCTCATGCCTGTACCAAAGTCATCCAGTGAAAAATTAAAGCCCAGTGATTTGGCTTTTTTCATAAACATCTGTGCTGTAATCATATTACTGACAGCGGCTGTTTCGGTGATTTCAAACCAGATATGACTGTTGGGAAATTGATACTGAGTGGTTATGGTTTCAAACAGTTCCAGATACTCGAGGTCAGTGATTGTATGCGCAGACAGATTAATGCTGATTTTAGGGTATTCACTAAAGGCTTTATCTGAAAATAACTGATTAAGCTGTTTGATGGTGTTTTCAAACACCCAGCCGTCTATCCGGTTTATTAAACCAAAACGCTCAGCGGCGGGTAAAAATAAATCCGGCACTAAGAGGTTGTTGTCTTTTCCCTGCATCCGTAACAGCACTTCCCACGACCGTATCTGAGCTGTTTTAACATCACGAATCTGATGGAAATATAAACGGAAATTGTGGTTCTCAATGGCGGCATTAATATCAGCAATGCTGCGCATTTGTGAACGTTGCTGTTCGATAACCTCATTATCCTGGCTATGAATCTGAATGGTATTGCGGCCCTGATCTTTAGCGGCATAACAGGCGGCATCGGCATCACTTAATACTTCGGCAACGGTACAGATGTCTTTATTAATCCTGACAATGCCAATGCTGACGCCAACCCGGAATACTTTATCTTTCCAGGTGAAACGATAATCAGATATTTTTTGCTGAATTTTACGGGCAATTTTTTCTGCATCAATGATTGGGCAGCGATCCAGCAGCACAGCAAACTCGTCACCCCCTAAACGGGCCAGAGTATCGCGTGAGCGTAACATTTCCTCCATCACATGAGAGAGTTGGGTAAGAAGCTGATCGCCGGCAGCATGGCCACAGGTATCATTAATTACTTTAAACTGATCGAGATCGAGATACATCAGGGAGGATTCGCTGCCATCGCGCTTGGAAGCCAGTATGCAACGTTCAATACGGGTTTGCATTTCGCTTCGGTTCACCAGTCCCGTCAGTGAATCGTGCATACTTTGCCATTTTAAATGCTGAATCTGAGCGTATTTGTCACTGATATCCCTCAGGCTGATGATGCTGCCACTTTGATGCTCGGACAGGCTGATAGGCACAACCGATAGCTCAATAAAAATGGAATCACCCAGCTGGTTTTTAAGAATAAGGGGCGCAGCTTTGTCGTTATATGGAATGCCATCAACGGCACACTGCTGAATAATGCTATTGATATTAACGGGTTCGCCATCATCACTCTGTAAGTGAAGGCGTTTATCAATGGGTTGACCGATCGTATCCTGATAATCCCTGTGCATCAGAGCCAGTGCTGCGTGGTTGATAAACTCAATATTTCCGGATTCATCCAGACGAATTACCCCCTCTAACACCAGCTCCAATGTTTGTTGGGCTTTGAATTTTTCCAGTCGCAGTTCAGATTGAGAGTGCTCAAATGCTGTGGTGTTGTAAAAAATAACTGTAAAACCATCAAACTGGTCACTGGAATTAATATAGGGAGAAACCTGACACTGATAGGCACTTTGACCAAACTTCAGGTCATAGCGCTGGGTTTTTCGCTCTTGCTCGGCTTTAGTGATCAGAGATTTCAGATACGGAAACTCTTCGTACCAGCCAATGGCATAAATCAGGTCATCCAGTTTGATTTTTTTAGTATCAAACAGCTCATCACAACTGCGGGTAAATCGTTCAATCCGGTAATCTTTGTTAATTAATAAAAAAGGAATATCCAGAGATTCCTGAATATTCGCCAGATCACTGGAGAGTTTGGATTGTTCTAATGCTTTAACCGAATACTCTTCGTTAATGGTAATCAGTTCTTCGTTGGTTGATTGCAGCTCTTCGTTAACCGTCTGCAGCTCCTCATTGGTACTTTGATATTCCTCATTAGTCGATTGCAGCTCTTCGTTGTAATACTGCAGCTGTTCGTTGGAGGCCTCCAGTTCTTCAATAACGGTTTGCAGGTTTTCCCGGGTTGTGTCCAGCTCATTTTCAATCTCACGCATCGCATTGCCCATATCACCATTAGGCGGATATGACGTTGCTGTTTCAGTTGGAGCAGCGGACGATGGCAGAGTGTAGCCAATGCAATAAAGTGGCTCGTTATCAATGACCAAGGGCTGCACAAACAGCTGCAAGGTGACCGGGTTGCCATTGTGATTCGCCTGAAAACGGCTGCTGCTGGCTGGTTCTCCCGTCAGCTGAACCCGGTAGATCAGAGAACGACAGGTAGAGCGATAATCGGGGTGCACCATGTCAAAAAAGTTGGTGTTAATCATGCCGCTCTTACCCGACATCAGGTTCAGATAATCGCCATGGGCGTAGACCATGCGATTATTACTATCGAGTACCACTGAGGCCGGGGTGAAAGTCTGATTCAGAGACAGCAGGATTGAGCGCTCAATATCATCCGACTTTCTGCTAGCAGCAGCTGGAACTGGTGTCAGGTCAGGTTTTCCCAGGCTGAAGCCCGCTATTAATGCACTGCTGTTGGCAATATTCTTTTTGGTAAAAATACGGCTGGATTGATCCGACTGCTTAAAAAATTCCTGATTGGTGATGCTTTCAGACTTACCAATAAATAATAAACTCTGCTCTGACACCAGTGAGTAATTGAATAAACGAGTGATTTTATCTTGTAGACCGGAATCAAAGTAGATCAGTAAATTGCGGCAGGAAATAATATTTAGCCGTGAGAACGGAGGGTCTGACAAAATATTATGAACGGATAAGACCACCCGATCCCGGACAAGGCGCCTGACCTGATAAAGATCACTGCGTTCTTCAGTGAAATATTTTTCTAACCAGCCTTCGGGGATAGCGTTGAGTTTATCCGGGGTATAATAAGCCAGGCGTGCATGGTCAATCGCTCGTTGAGAGATGTCAGTGGCGAAGATTTTATAGTCGAAGCTGGTGGCTTGTTCGTTACGAATATCTTCCAGCATCATCGCAATGGTGTAAGCTTCTTCACCGGTTGCACAGCCGGGTACCCAGATACGCAGTAACTTCGGGTTTTCAAGCCGAGTGATTAAATTCAGGATATATTGCTGAAACAGAGCAAACTCTGCCGGGTCACGATAAAACTCCGAAACCACAATAAAGGCATCCTGTGTAAAGGCCAGAATTTCTTCGGCATCATTGTTAATATATTCCAGATACTCGGCTAGCGTCGATAAACCTTTTAAAGATAAGCGGCGTTTTAACCGGCGTTGTATGGTGTTGGTTTTGTACTCCCGGAAATCAATGTTGGTCGACTGCGACACCAGTTTTAAAATCGCGTCGTAGTCGTCTTTACTATCACTGGTTTGCCATGCTTGAGTGTCACTGTTGAGTAATTGAAATAACTGCTGGGCAATAACAGCGGGTGACGCAATCACATCCACCATATGAGTAGCGATGGCCGCTCTGGGCATACCGTCATAATCCGACGACTCCGGATCCTGAACCAGCACGGCACCACCGGCATTGCGAATAGAAGCGATCCCTTCTGAGCCATCTGAACCGGTACCCGACAGCACAACTGCTACGGCTTTTTCGCCTGAGTTTTCCGCCAGAGATAAAAAGAATTTATTGATATTGGGTTTGGCGTAAGGGCCTTCATGGGGTTCGGTGATAAAGAATTTATTATCTTTTAGTTCAATATCAGCATTGGGCGGAGCGATAAACAGATGGCCACTTTGTATCGGCTGATTATGCTCAATGGTCTTCACGGCCAGTGAAGTATCTTTTGCCAGAATTTCCGTGAGCTTACTGTCATGATGCGGTGAGATATGCTGGCAGACAATAAAACAGGCCTGGCTGCTGATGGGATTGTGGCTAAGGCTGTCGCTATCGTGGCTAAGTTGCCTGAGAAACTCACGGCAGGCTGAAATTCCGCCGGCGGAAGCGCCAATACCAATAACAAAGGGTGTGTTATCGCCAGCAAAATGAGTATCTTTGCCCGGGTCGTTAGCGTGTTCTTTCATCCTTAGCTCCTTGAGCGGAAATAGGACAGTAGCTGCAAGGCCTGATCGGGTGTATCAATCAGAGCATCAAGACTCGCCCCGGGCGCAAAATAATCAACAAAGCCTTCTGGTTTTGGGCTTTCCTTCATTATGTCGAAAAACCCCATATGCCATTCTTTAAAGGTGCGGTGTGGCTTTTCGGTTTTGTCCAGCAGGCGGATATTGTAGTGGCGGCGATCGGCCTGAATCTTGTTGAATCGCGCATCAACCGCCGCTTCTGGCCCTTCAATCAGCTGGATAAAGGATTTGTCTTTGTAGAGCAGCAGTCCGGTAATGCCATCTTTCGCATTATTGCGCCGCGCTTGTTCCAACATCGCCGTGAGCTGCTCACGCTTGAATAGCTCAGTCGCGGTCGACAGGTAGATAATATGGTGAAACATGCACGTCCTCATTGCTCTGCGAATAATCCATTATTGGATGATTGTAGTCGCAGGGCAAATGAGATACCAGAATGGCGGGAATTATGGCTAATTCAGGACAATTTTCTTCAAATGGGCTTCAAAGTGACTCAGAAACGACTGTGTGGCTGAAAGCCGCCCGGTACATCCGCCACCGCAATGGCGACGGCATTGTGAGGATGCAGACTCTCCTGGTGTTCAACTTTCAGCCAATAGTCTGAGATATATTGCTGTTGCATAAAGGTTTGTTTTAACCGACGTGCAGCATCCTCACAAAACATCAGATTAGTGCCGTTCAGGCGGGCAAACTCCTGCTCATCTTCCCGTTTCACTGCCGTTTGTACCGGTGTTTTTAACGCGTGTTCAACCGCATTGATGATTTCAACGATCGGGAAGTAGTGTGACTGCTGAAAGCGAACCTTGATATAGGCGTAAGAGCGTTGGCTGTGGGGTGTTGCAACCGAGCCTTCACTGCTTTCAATCCAGCGTGTCAGCTGGCCTAAATCCACTTGATTGTGCTCTGAGTGGTTAGAAAAATGCTGGCGAATTTTATCAGCCAACAGTTGGCGCGACAGAGACGCCGAGCACGGGCAGGTGCTGGAATAGGGAACCGTGATTTTAAGCTCGCTGGTGGTTACCCCTTCTTTTTGCTGACAAACGATTTCGACCGGGTAGCTTTTCCAGCCACTGTTGTCACTCAGCAGAGCAGGACGGTTTAAGGGTAAATCGAAGCTCATACTGAAGCTGGCATCACAACTCAGTTGTTGATGGCTGAGAATCATATCGTCCAGTAAGCGCGTGGTAATTTCCGGTGTCAGGCTATGTTGTTGAGCATACCGGTTCAGCAAGCGATACAGGCGCGACATATGAATGCCTTTGGCCTGTTCGTTATCCAGGCTGACGTAGCAATTCACTTTGGCATTAACAGCAGCATTTTGTCCGGAATGAATGGTGAGGTTAACCGGTACATCAATCTGATCCATGCCCACCCAGTTCAGTGACAAAGCAATCGGTGTTGTTTGAGTGCTGGCCACATCCGATAGTGTGCTGGCTGATTTAACGACTTCAGAATGTAGGAACATAAAAATTTAAAATATCGATTTTAATGGGTGAGTTTTAAAACAAGGATGGATTTTCTGTTATCACAAACGCCGGTTTTTCAGGCTGAGAAGCATCTAACGAAAAATAGAAACAATGTTTGCGTCCGGTATGGCAAGCAGCCCCAGTCTGATTCACTTTAAACAGTAAGGCATCGCCGTCACAATCGACTTGCATCGCAACGATACGCTGCAGGTGACCGCTGCTTTCGCCTTTTTTCCAAAGCGTGTTTCGGGAACGTGACCAATAGGTCATTAATCCGCTGTCGAGTGATATTTGCAGTGATTCCGGACTCATCCAGGCCATCATTAAGACCTGACCGGTTTTTGCTTCCTGGGTAATCACCGGAATCAGGTTCTGCTCGTTAAAACTGAGCTGATTCATTATATCCGCCGCAGGAAAACGGCTGCCTTTTTCTGAATACTCAATCTGTTTAAAAAATGCTTTGCTCATAATTCGGCGACGTTATTTTGGTATTTATTTTGGCAGTATTATTTGATGGTCGTCGGGCGTTAAGGTGATGGAGCCTTGTTGGCTATTTTTAATCCACATTATGGTGAGTTTTTGCATATCAGGAAAATGAGAAAATAGCCGAATATTCAGCTGGGTGATCGCTTTGTCAGATTGGCATTGCAGGGTGTACTCAGCGTGAATTTCGCTGTGATCTGAATGATGATCGTCGTGATCCGAAAACGGCAACTCAATATCCGTATTCACTGATTGGCACTGATTATTAGTGATGGATAATAACGTGGATGGCTTTGATAGCAGAGATTGAGTGGCTTTCAGTTGTTGTTTTTCAGCGCTTGTGTGTGGAGCATGCTCAAACCCCAGCAGGTTGGCAGCCGGGCTTTCCAATTCGATCAGGACATTATTCTGATCGATCACGATATTAAGATTAGCTTCGCCATGCACATGGGCTTTATGCTGATGTGTTCCGGCCAATACTGCAGGTGTCGCCAGTGTCATTAACATGCAGGCAGAAGTTGCTAAAATACTGAATAGAGCACAGTTTTTCATATCAGTCAGAAAAATCCAGAGTCAGTAATAAACGGCTTTCACCCGCCTTTGGCATGGGAGAGCGATGTACTGCACCATTCTCTTCGTTGCCTTCCCAGGCCTCACCTTTTAATAACACCACATCCTGCGTAGCCACTGTTTGAATAAACCGCGAATGAATAAATACTCCGGCATCTTTATCCGATTTTCCCTGAGTGTTATGGCCCATTTTATGCCGACGAACCTGATGGTTCTCTAACCACTCTGTGCCTGCGCCACAAAAGCTGGTCACCAGACGGCAGGGCACTTTATCGGTGTGGAATTTCGGGCACATGGCTCGATCCAATACCGATAACCGCGCCAGCGCTGCCGGTAATTCAAATAAGGTGCAAAACATATCAACCAGTACGGTGATATCGTCGACTAACGCTTGCTGATATGGATGATCTGGCAGCTCACTTGTTAACGTCGTTGCTGTATCTGCGACTGTCAGGCGGCTTTTGAAGACTGAAAAATGATTCTGGTCTGATGTCAGAAACTCAGCATATTCTAGCACCTGATGATTGTTTTGGCGTTGCCACTGAATCAGATTAATACCGTCTTGATAAATAAGCGGCAACACATCCGGGCTATTGCCTTTTAAGGCGTTGGTCACATTACAGGCAATTGCAGATTCAGCCATTGGTCAAACTCCTGTTTAACAAGCTGCGAGTTAACAGGCTTCTGTTGCTCAGGTGCGCCGCAATTAACAAAAAGGCACCAATAATGGTCAGCGTTACTTCGAAGTTTTCACCCAGAATTAACGCCAATAGCAAGGAGAGCAAACCAAGGCTGCCAGTGATGATGGGGGTAAGGCTATGATGCTGTTTATAGCTGGCTGGAAAACTCAGGGCGGCTAATAAAATAACGGGTACCAG
This sequence comes from Bacterioplanoides sp., assembly GCF_965226395.1. Taxonomy (GTDB): domain Bacteria; phylum Pseudomonadota; class Gammaproteobacteria; order Pseudomonadales; family Oceanobacteraceae; genus Bacterioplanoides. The sequence goes on from NZ_OZ245358.1 coordinate 3,197,769, forward strand.
TAACATCAGGTGTACTTGCTCACTCGCCAGCAACGCACCAACAGACCCCAGTACTCCGGTCGCCAATAACATCGGCAACAATAAACAGTGAGCCAGGCAAAGACTTGAGCAAACAATGCCCAGCATATCTTTCCTGGTGGATGATGCGTGTGCCTTGGGCAGGATGTCAGCCGTCATGCTGGGAGTGGTTATATCGTTCATTGGTAAAAATCCGAAAATATTGAAATGTTATAATGTAACAATTATGAATCTAAAACCGCGATATCGTCAAGCGCTGGGCTTAACGTGCACTCGTTTACAGCCAGGTTGATATGTAAATTGCGCAATTTTATGCAATTGATGTTCACGTGTTTTCCCTATTGTGATGCTTCAATCAGGAGGAAATACATGAAAGCAGTGATCTTATTTGGCCTATCTCTTTGTCTGGTTTATCTGAGTCATATTGGCTTTGCGGAGCGAATGACGGCAGCGGGTGAGCGTCATGTGTCGGAATCGCAACAGCAGCACCAGCACCAGCAAAAGAAAACCAAAAGGGACTGGCGAGATAACTGGCTAGGGCCTTAGGGGGACAGCCCTAAGAGAAGGCTTTTTGATAGCGTCCGGGTGGCACCCCCAGAGCTTTGCGGAAATTACGATGCAGATGACTCTGATCATGAAAGCCGGTAGCAACCGCAACGTCGGCCACTGGCATACCCTGGCGTAACAAGGTTTTTGCCCGGCGCAGTCGGGCCTGAATCTGATACGCATGGGGCGGTATACCAAACGCTTTTTTAAATGAGCGATTCAGATGGTAGGGGCTGAGGCCTGCCAGATTGGCTAACCCTTCCAGAGAAATATCCGAATCCGGGTAGTCATCAAGATATTCTTTCACCAGAGTTAACTGCTTCTTAGCCCGGCCAGGCAATGCCTCCGTTGGGCGACTTTTGCCGTAACGCAGAATCAGGGTTCGGAGTACTTCATACAACACCGACTCCTGCATCAGTAAGCTTGTCTTTTGCCGATCGAGTGCCAGCAATTGATACAGCTGCTGCGCCAGAAATGGATCCTGAACCACTGCGTTGGGAAAGTAAGGTGCACCGCTAACCCCAGTGGACTGGTTCAGATCAGTGTTCAGCTGTTCGAGTTGTTCCGGTTTGGGATAAAGCGCCCGATAGGCCCAGCCGCCCTGAGTTTCTGAATGGCCACTGTGAACTTCATCGGCATTGACCAGAATCACGGTGCCAGCCGGCGCTACATGGTTATCTCCGGTTCGGTAAAAACCCTGGGCACCATCTTCGATAACACCAATGGTATAACTTTCGTGCGTATGGCGAGTAAAGGTATGGTTTTCGAAACGGGCTTCTAATAACTCCAGGCCACCCATTGCCTCACTGCTGTGATAGTGCGCGTATTCACTCTTCGGATGCTGGGAAGATAAACTCATGGGGATTCAGTGATAACAGCTTATTCGGTCATGGCAGACATTAAGTCAGCACCATAATAGCCGTGCTCACTTTGTGATTGTACAAAATTGCTTAATCAGGCTTTGTTATTGCGCATGGATGTATCTTGAACTTCTGAAGTTTGTCTCCATATAAACAGTGTTAACAGGTCTTGGTATTGTTTGTTTTTAAATTTAAACCCAAGTCCACCCCTAAACCATCTGAAACCTAAGCGGAGAGCACTGTGCCTCTTTTATTGATCTTTATTATCGTTCCTATGATTGAGCTGGCCGTGTTAATTCAGGTGGGCTCTTATATTGGTGTGTTATGGACCCTGGCACTGATCTTTATCACCGCCATTATTGGTGTGCGCTTGCTGAAATTACAGGGATTATCAACCCTGATGCGAGCCCAGCAGCGTTTAGCCGAAGGTGGCATCCCAGCGCAGGAACTGGCGGAAGGTTTTTTGCTGGCACTGGCAGGTGCCTTATTACTAACTCCGGGATTTCTGACTGACGCCTTTGGCTTTTCTTTATTAATGCCGGGTGTACGTGGTGCGATGGCAGGTTCGGTAATGAAAATGCTGAAACCGAAAATGATGATGGGTGGCTTTCAGCAGCAACAGCATCAACAATATCAGCAGCATGAGCGGCCACATAACCCGTATCAGCCGGATCAGAATGATATCCATCGCAACGATGGGCCTAAGAATGTGATTGAAGGCGACTTTAAGCGTGAAGACTGATTAATGCTGATCAAAACTTCAACAGTTGCGGCAGGGAATTAGCAATCTCGCCGGGAAAATCAAAAAAATTTCATAATCAGCTGTTGAAATCGCTTTATCTAACCCTATCTACGAAATTGAACTATACCTATTGCCTTGCGGAGAACGTACTCCGTCAGGCTGATTACTGGAAAATTGGAGCACACTTCAAATGAAAATCCGTCCTTTACACGATCGCGTCGTTGTACGTCGCAAGGAAGAAGAGCAAGCAACGGCTGGTGGCATTATTCTGCCAGGTGCGGCTGCTGAAAAGCCAAATCAAGGCGAAGTTGTCGCTGTTGGCAATGGTCGAGTTCTGGATAACGGCGAAACCAGCCCATTAGCCGTGAAAGAAGGCGACATTGTGGTATTCGGCAAATACTCAGGCTCTAACACCATCGACATCGACGGTGAAGAGTTACTGATTCTGAACGAAAGCGAAATTTACGGTGTACTGGAAGCGTAAGCCTTCCGGTTTTTGTTAATACACCTACTGAATACATACAAGTTAAAAGGAAAGTCTGATGGCTGCTAAAGAAGTTAAATTTGGAAATGATGGCCGCATTGCAATGCTGAACGGCGTAAATGTTCTGGCTGACGCGGTAAAAGTAACTCTGGGTCCTAAGGGCCGTAACGTGGTTCTGGAGAAGTCTTTTGGCGCTCCAACCATCACCAAAGACGGTGTATCCGTAGCGCGTGAAATCGAACTGGAAGACAAGTTCGAAAACATGGGCGCACAAATGGTTAAAGAAGTCGCGTCTCAAGCGAATGACCAAGCGGGCGACGGTACTACCACTGCAACCGTACTGGCTCAGTCCATTGTTAACGAAGGTCTGAAGTCTGTTGCAGCTGGCATGAACCCAATGGACCTGAAGCGCGGCATCGACAAAGCGACTGCTGCGGTTGTTGAGTCTCTGAAAGAACAAGCTCAGCCATGTACTGATTCTAAAGCGATTGCTCAGGTAGGTACTATCTCTGCCAACTCTGACGAAACCGTTGGCCGCATCATCGCAGAAGCGATGGAAAAAGTGGGCAAAGAAGGTGTAATCACCGTTGAAGAAGGTAAAGGCCTGGAAGACGAGCTGGACGTAGTTGAAGGTATGCAATTCGACCGTGGTTACCTGTCTCCATACTTCGTAAACAACCAGGAAAAAATGACCACAGAGCTGGAAAACCCGCTGCTGTTACTGGTTGATAAGAAAGTAGACAACCTGCAAGAACTGATTCCAGTACTGGAAGGCGTTGCAAAAGCGGGTCGTCCACTGCTGATCGTTGCGGAAGACGTTGAAGGCCAAGCACTGGCAACTCTGGTTGTTAACAACCTGCGTGGTACTTTCAAAGTAGCTGCGGTTAAAGCACCGGGCTTCGGCGACCGTCGTAAAGCCATGCTGCAAGACATCGCGATTCTGACTGGCGGCCAAGTGATCTCTGAAGAAGTGGGTATGTCTCTGGAAACCACTTCTCTGGAAATGCTGGGTACCGCTAAGAAAGTTGTGATCAGCAAAGAAAACACCGTAATCGTAGACGGCGCTGGCGCAGAAACTGACGTAGCAAACCGCGTTGAGCAGATCCGCGCTGAAATCGCGTCTTCTACTTCGGATTACGACAAAGAAAAACTGCAAGAGCGTGTTGCAAAACTGGCTGGCGGCGTTGCCGTGATCAAAGTTGGCGCTGGCTCTGAAGTTGAAATGAAAGAGAAAAAAGACCGCGTAGACGACGCTCTGCACGCAACTCGCGCAGCCGTAGAAGAAGGCGTTGTAGCTGGTGGTGGTGTTGCTCTGGTTCGCGCTCTGGCTTCTGTAGAAGTGAACGGCGACAACGAAGACCAAAACGTAGGCATCACCCTGGCACTGCGTGCGATGGAAGCTCCAATCCGTCAGATCGCTGAAAACGCTGGTGCAGAAGGTTCTGTAGTAGTCGACAAAGTGAAAGCAGGCGAAGGCTCTTTCGGTTTCAACGCAGGTACTGGTGAGTACGGCGATATGATCGACATGGGTATCCTGGACCCAGCTAAAGTAACTCGCTCTTCTCTGCAAGCGGCTGCTTCTATTGCTGGTCTGATGATCACTACCGAAGCAATGGTTGCTGAACTGCCAGCGGGCGACGCTCCTGCAATGCCTGATATGGGTGGCATGGGCGGTATGGGTGGCATGGGCGGCATGATGTAATCATCGCTCATAAATACCTAAGCTAGCTTTTAGCTCTGAAAAAAACCCGGCTTTTTAAGTCGGGTTTTTTTGTGGGTGTTTGTTATTTTCGTGTGTATATAAACAGTATGATTGCTTCAGAATTACTATTTAGCGCCTCAATAGGAACGCTAAATTGTCAGTGATGCCTGTTTGTACTGGTCAGCGACGAAAATCTGTAGCAGAATCAAGATCTTGTTAGTTATATCAATGGGAATAACGGGGTGATCCTTCCCCGATAAAACGGACACCGAAATCTAATTAAGATTGAGGTGTCCAATGCCAAAGTACAACAACCCTAGAAAGACCTGGCAATATTCCAACGAGTTTAAAGTAAAAGCCGTTCAGTTGAGTTTGATCTCAGGTATTCAGGTTCAAGAAGTAGCTAATACGCTCGACATTCACCCGTTCATGCTGTCACGATGGCGGAAAGAATATCGTGAAGGAAAGATCGTGACAGACAAACGTAAAAAGCTGACAGATGCAGCAAGCCAGCAAGAAAAAGAGTTGTCGAAAGTGAAAAAGCTTGAAGCCGAGAATAAAAAGTTGAAGCAGGAGCTTGATCTGTTAAAAAAGTGGCAACGGTTTCTTGCGGAGGAACATCAGCAAGATATCGATTCATCAAGAAGTTCGGGAAAGAGCTAGGCATTAAACGAACCTGCGAATGGCTTGGTGTATCAAGGAGTGGCTATTACGACTGGTTAAATCGTAAGCCCTCTACGCGAGATCGAAGAGATGATCAGCTTAAAGGCTTAATCAGAAAAATATGGAATCAAAGCGAAGGCCGATATGGAAGCCCACGCATCTGGAAAGCACTGTATAAACAGGGCATCAGTGTTAGCAAGAAGCGTATAGCTCGGCTTGTGAGCAATATGGGCCTCATTGCCAGAGTCACAAGGGTAACGTACCGAGCACCAGGTATGAGACGTTTTCTGGCTTCTGGAGGAAACCTCCGGCCAGATGGTGAAGTTCCTGAGCGAAAAAATAAAGTGTGGGTTGCTGACGTAACGTATCTCAAGGTTAAAAATAAGTGGCATTACTTGTCTGTGATTATGGACCTCTACTCACGAAGAATCATTGGTTGGAGCCTTGATACGAAAAGGACAACCGCCGTCACTCGAAGAACGCTGATCAATGCGATACGTAAGCGAAAACCATCAGATTCACTGATACTGCATACTGATCGTGGTGTTGAATATAGAGGTGCAGAGTATCAAAAAGAGCTGAGACGGCATGGTATTGAACATAGCCTAAGTAGGCCTGGGAAATGTACAGACAACGCACATATGGAGTCATTTTTTCATTCATTGAAAGCCGAGTTGATACGCAAGACAGAATTTAAAACGACAGAAGAGTTGAAGTATTCTTTAGCTCGTTATATTAATGACTTTTACAACAGAAAACGGCTGCATTCGGGTATCAATTACTGTTCACCAATGGAATATGAACGAATAGCAGCATGAAAAGTAATGTGTCCGTTTTATCGGGGCAAGATCAGGGTCTCGTTATTAGGTATAACAGGCGTGTGCGCTTTTAAAGGAAGGTAGTTATATCAAATGGAAGTTTCGGTAAAGAATTCAGTCAGTTATGAGAATGTCCGAAGTTTGGGCATTCCATGCAAACGCGCATGCTCACAATTAAAATGTTAGCGCCCCCAAATACTCAAATCCTACCCCACCTATTAGTTATTTAAGGCATTATTGTGTTTGAGCACATAAAAAAACGAATTACAAAGAATTTAATTGATGAGATTAACTGTCTAGATGCGGTAGCTCTAGAGCTGATAGGTCATAATCTGATTTCAATACAAGAAAGCAGAAAGATGATACATCATGGGGTCAACAAAGACTATAAGCCTAGTGGGTACACAGTTGATAGCTTTTCGGAAGATTCAACAGTTGTTGGGGAATACAGCACAGAAAAAAGTTATTTCAATTACCAAGGAACTAAAGATAAACCAGTCTATGAGAAAATAGATAAAGATGTTTATCACGCGATATCTCATAAAAGCCCTGACGGGCCTGAAATAATATATTTAATTTGTAGCCAGGAAGAGCCCCCATCATTTCGAGCAATATTTAATAAAACTGAAGTTGCAAATAAATATGCAAGCAGAATTAAGATACTTGACTCCAGAGAAATTGCAAAAACTATTTATGAGCAGTCGATTCAAAACCCATCAAGTGCAGATTTCTACAAAGCATTTTTCCCCGGGTTTTCACAAGATTTAGACAACTATGAATATTATGGAAAAGTGCCAGCCAGATGTGACAATCACATCCGTGCCGAAGATATACTCGAATTAATAGCAAGACACTTCGAAAACAATAAGAATATTTGTGTTATTCACGGGGTAAGTGGCTCTGGAAAAACCCAGCTGGCAATCGACTTCATCCATCATGCAGGTAAGAGCTTTGACAACTATATATGGATTTCTGGTGATGATTGGGTGATTGGAAACCCTTTAAGCTCAATTCAACGCTCCCGTGGGGGAGTACCAATAAACATTTCCGGTTTGTTTAATACTTCAAAAACCATTCTAGTCATTGACAATATCAACTCAACGATAAAAGAAGAATCTTTTAAAGAACTCTCACAAGGTTTCGACAAAGGAGGTGTAGTATTAATAACTTCGCAAAAATCATCACCTAATTCCGACATATATTTCCCCGTACCCAGATACTCAAGTTCACTTGCTTTAAAAATCCTAGGGTTACCAGAGAAGAAAGCAAGTAACAAATGCCTTCAGTTTATTAATGCATGTAGTTTTTCGCCACTCATTCTTTCCATGACCCGTACACTGAGCAATATGGAAGGTGTAGAAAAAGAAGATATTTATGATGAAGTTCTAAATGACCCTGAAGTCCTGAAGAATGATGATGGCATTTCTGTCATGCAAAAGATTCTCGGCAAGCTGGGTTCTAGAGAGCATGATGCATTAAAAGAAATTGCATCATTTGGCTGCAATGCCCACGACATAAACTTTCTACGCTATGCAATAGGAATTATTCCCTGTAACAACCTTCAACACTTGTCTATTTTAATGCCTGCAAACACCACAGGTATTCTGAGAATTCATGATTTAGTATCTATTGCAGTAAGAGAAGAAATTAGAACTTCTGAAACAGCCAGCAAAGTTAATGATTATATTGATAAATACAAAGGTGAAATGACTCCAAGTATTTTAAGAGAAATACACCTGTCTTACCCTGTAATATTGCAAGAACATACAAAGAGAGATAAGAATACAGTAGATTGGCTTACATATGCACTACTGCAAATTAATAATCAACATAAACAGGAGATTCATGAATTACTACATAATAGGGAAATAGATGTCAACTCTCCTTTGCCATTGATCATGTGCATTATTGATGCGAAAGAAGCGCACTCATATACAATTGAGAGTCATCATGAACGGAAGGCATATTATAGAAACTGTGTAGAAGCATATGATAGAGCTGAAGGTGAAACAACTGATTCAGACATCAAGGCTGAATTCCTTCATCATAAAGCGAAAGCTCTTAGGAGATCAGGAAATCATGATGATGCATTATCATGTTGCCTTCAGCTGATTGAGTTGAAGCCGGACTGGCATGCTACATACGCCCAAATAGCACACCTTGGTATACAGTATGGTGTTCCTGATTCTGTTAAAGAACATGGTGAAAAAGCAATGGTCCATCTTATAGAAGAAATTCTACATGGGTCATCTAAAATTCCTCTACGTGTTTCTCTTTCAATAATTTCAAAGCTAAGGTCTTACAAAGATCTAATTCAAAAACTAAGTAATAGTCCTGATAAAATAAGGTCATTATCAGATGTGATAGCTTTATCAGCGCTGGAAGGGCTTGATCAGTTTTACGAGGCCTTCGTATCCTTCACATCTATATTCGGGTATCAACACAGTGATATTTGTGTAAATTTAGTTCAAACGTTCCCAGAGATGTTATCTACACCACCAGAGCAAGTTGAAAGGAAACAGTGGGTAAGTGCATGTGAAGCATTAACAAACACTGCAATTGCAGCCGGAAGAATGAATAAAATTGAGATGTCAACGCAACTATCCAACTCTAGTGTTATGTTCGCAGATGAGATAAGTAAAAAAGAAACACTCACATCTTTTGCTGCACGAGCAGTTGCTAAATCTTTTATAATTGCGTGTAACTATACAGATGCATTAAAGGCCATTGACAAAGTTCCCGAAGATAAAGTTGATCACTGGTTACTGTATAGAAAAGCTGAGGCCCTGCTTGGAAATAATGATAATGAAGATGCATTAGAGGTAGCAAAAGAAAGCCTAAATAAAGCTGAAAATGACAAATATGCCCAAACTAGGCTGTCTATCTACCATGAACTGATCAGTAAATGCCATGAAGCATTAGGGTGTATCAAATATGCTTTAGATGAGAGTCAAATCGCTCTTGAAAAATGTCAAGACAGTAAATACCAATCTGATTTATTGGAACGAGTAGAATTCCTTGCTAATGCGCTAACAAGTGGTTCCAAGTGACGCCTACGGCGCACCTGAACCAAGCGTTAAATGCCAAGGAAAATTATGACTCCAGAGCAATTTATCGAGAATGTAAGCAAAGAAATAGATAGTTTGGTGGCTTTGTATGCTCAGGGTTCTTCTGGGCAAACAGAAGTAGGCACTAAATTAGATTCTTTTGGTTTACCTCAAGAAACTAAAGAGCAAGTCGTTGGGTTAATTCATCAAGCAATTAATGAATCAACTTACAATTTAATCTGCGGCCTAGAAGGCTCGGCTTCTTTAGCTGGCACACAAGAAATCTACACAATATCCGATGAGCAAGGTAATGAGTTGTCGGGTAACTTAGACGGTTTGTTCTATGAGTAAGCCATTGAATAAAGCATTTAACAAGCGACTGTGATTCAACCCTGATCTTGCCCCGATAAAACAGACGCAAAAATCTAATTTAGGCTGAGATTACCAATGGTAAAGTACAGGATGACCAATAAACACTTAGATGAAATTTGTAGCTAAAACACCATTCACCATCGCCACCCTGATTCTGGCGATCTGCAGCATCGCTGGATTTTTCAGCAGCGCTGGCCATATTCCAGAGCTGCTGTCTCATTTCCGCTTACAATACCTTGTAGGAGCACTGCTCTGTCTAACGATATTTGCTTTACAAAAAGACACTTTCAGAAGCCTGGCCGCAGGCCTGCTAGTGGTTATTAATGGTTACACCATTGCGCCTTTGTATTTTTCAGGAATCCCATCAACTTCCTATGAAATATCAGAAAACAGAGTCCACAAAATACTGCTAAGCAACGTTCATTCTTCTAATAATGAACATCAGCGGTTGATTAACCTGATTCAACAAGAATCCCCGGATGTTCTGGTGTTACTGGAAATTACCGATGCCTGGCTTGAGTCATTACAAACCATCCAATCGGCATACCCGTTTAAAAAAGCCATCGCCCGCAGCGATAACTTTGGCATTGCTGTATTCAGTAAGCTGCCATTCGATAGGGCAGATGTTCGTTATTGGGGAATCAGTGGTTTTCCTAGCCTGGCTTTGCAATACCAGTTGGCAGGGACAAAGACAGGTGTGGCGAAAGGGGAGGGCATTACCCTGCTGGCGACCCATCCGTTGCCGCCCATCACAAAAGATATGCTGCAACAGCGTGATACCCAGCTGTTGCAGGCGGCTGCCGAAGCAGCACAACCAGCCGGACCAGTGATTATGCTGGGTGACTTTAATATCACGCCCTGGTCGTCAGCGTTTAAGCAGAGTGCCGAGCTCGCCGGGCTAAGCAATTGCCGCAATGGCTTTGGCATTCTGCCAACCTGGCCCGCATCATTAACATCACCGCTGCTGATGATTCCAATTGATCACTGCTTAGTGAGTAACCACTTTCAGGTTGTGAATATACGTACCGGAGCGAACATTGGCTCTGATCACTTGCCGCTTATTATTGAGTTAAGGCACCTCTGAATTATTCAGAGATGCCTTAAAGAAGAACGAATCACTTTTCTTCGCGCGCCAAACTCATCAAACAGAACGCCAGTAATAATGTCGCCACAACCCCGGAAGCTCCGGCAACCGGAGAAGGCAGGAAGCCATCACGGCCAAAGGTAATTAAGATGGCATTAGCGACCAACGCAAGCGCACCCAGTAATGCCGTCAGGCCACCCAGCGCTTTATTTCCGTCTTTCATACTGTTCATACCAAAGACCACTGCAGCCATGCCCAGCAACAATTTAGCGGCGTAATAAATCACGAAAGATAACGCAACGATGGCACGAGCAAGGGGTTGTAACGTCTCCGTTTGAGCAGCTGCTTCGCGGAAAGGTATAAACAAGGTCAAACCGATACTAACCTGAACCACGTTTAAGACAGCGCTGGCGGCAATAGCGGCCCAGCCCAGTTGAAACCGTTTGGCCTGTACCATAGCCGCCGTTGCGAAGGCACTCAGAATAGTGAACAACAGGGTTTCAAGTCCCCAGAAAAACTGCTTGGGCGGGTTCATTTCTGCAACGTACATGACGGTATAACCAACCTGAGTGATCACTGCCAGCAGTAACAGCAGTGCGGTAATTTTTATCGTGCGCGCGGGATTGAATTCCATGGGGATACCTCGTTGTTTTTGGCTTGTATTGGCTGTTTTGTTTTGGTGTTGCACATAAGTCCGGATGACCTCAAGTGACACAACTTATGCCAATAAGTTCATTATTTTTAAATTGGTATTATTAAAATTAATATTTGCACATTAATGGTGCTTCTGATTTTTAAGAGCACAGAAGTTGTGCCTATGGCATTCGGTTATGCTGCAAAATTTCGCCCGAGAGTGTTGCTTGTGCTCAAAAATAAAGCGGGCGTGGGCCGCAATGGTGCTGGTGTTGCTCGAAAATTGCCCTTTGCTTCTGCCAAAGGTGACAAAATTGGTATGTATTCTGCTAAACGGCTGTTTATCTGCTGCCAAAGATAGCAATTTCAATTGGCTTGCCCACAAACAGGGCGTTCGGGTTGAGGTTGCTGAATACACCAAATGAACCATCAGAGTTCAGGGTGTTGGCTCGAAACAACATAACAATCAAAGAGGAACTCAAGTGGAAAATCTTGACGTAACCAGTATTAACAGCGCAGTCGAAACACTGATGCAAAGTGCGAACACCATGTTCATCCTGTTAGGTGCCATTATGGTACTGGCCATGCACGCCGGTTTTGCCTTTCTGGAAGTGGGTACTGTACGCCATAAAAACCAGGTGAATGCGCTGGTTAAAATTATTACTGACTTTGGTGTTTCAACACTGGCGTATTTCTTTATCGGTTATCAGATTGCTTACGGCATGGACTTTTTTGCCAGTGCCACGCAACTGACCGAAAACAATGGCTATGAGCTGGTTAAGTTTTTCTTCCTGTTAACCTTTGCTGCAGCGATTCCGGCGATTGTCTCCGGGGGTATTGCTGAGCGTGCCAAGTTCTATCCGATTCTGATTGCGTCGGCTTTAACCGTTGCGTTTGTTTATCCGTTCTTCGAAGGCATTATCTGGAATGGTAACTACGGCCTCCAGAGCTGGTTAGAAGAAACCTTTGGAGCTCAGTTCCATGATTTTGCCGGTTCTGTTGTGGTTCACGGTGTGGGTGGCTGGATTGCATTTGCTGCGGTTGCTCTGCTGGGCTCTCGTCGTGGCCGTTACCGTGATGGCCGTGTTGTGGCCTTTGCACCATCGAATATTCCTTTCCTGGCATTAGGCGCCTGGATTCTGACCGTCGGTTGGTTCGGCTTTAATGTGATGTCTGCACAAACACTGGACGGCATCTCGGGTCTGGTGGCTGTAAACAGCCTGATGGCCATGGTGGGTGGTATCATTGTGGCGATGATTGTCGGTAAAAATGACCCGGGCTTTATTCATAATGGCCCGCTGGCTGGTCTGGTAGCGGTGTGTGCCGGTTCTGACTTATTACATCCGATTGGTGCACTGGTTATTGGTGGTGTTGCGGGTGGCTTGTTCGTTTATATCTTCACTCTGGCGCAAAACAAATTCCCGAAATTTGATGATGTACTGGGTGTATGGCCGCTGCACGGCCTGTGTGGCGCCTGGGGTGGTATCGCGGCCGGTATCTTTGGCACAGAAGCCATGGGCGGCCTGGGCGGCGTGACCTTTATGTCACAGCTGGTGGGTACGCTGGCGGGTATCGTTGTGGCGACCGTTGGTGGCTTTATTGTGTATGGTATCGTGAAAGCCGTATCCGGCATCCGTCTGGATGAAGAGCAGGAATTCAACGGTGCTGACCTGTCGATCCATAAAATTGGTGCAACCAGCGATGCTGAGTAAGCCACTAGGCTGACTTTAAGCTGAGTATTTATCAATGCCCCGCCAGTTATGCTGGCGGGGCATTTTTATGCCTCTTATTCCTGCCGCTATATCTACTCCTTCCTTATATATGTCGAGCAGCAGGCTCTGGCCGTTAGCAACCTGTTGTAGCAATATGACGGAGCAGTCACTTTTATGGAGGATCGAATGTGGCTTTTATGAAACGGTTTGTACTGCTGGCGGTGTGTTTATTCGCGGCGATCGGCTGTTATACCTTCGGTATCCCTAAAGGAGGCATTGCCTTTCTATTGCTGGGTTTAGTCTTTGAAGGGCTGTTCTGGTTTGGTTTATTGGGGAATCGTAGCGATAAAAAAAACCGGATAAGATCCGTCTTATCCGGTTTTTCCTGAGTAGGGTGCTGTTTAATTCAGGGAAAGGATTTACTGAAAACGTTCTTCCAGCTCTTTCAGGTGCATCAGAATACGGTCGTTATAACTTACCACCAGAAACAGAACGGTGTTTTCGTTGTAGTTTTTCACCGAGTTCGACATAAACCGCCATTTGCTGTTGATGTTCTGCAAAATATTATCAGCCCCTTTATTGGCTAACGTCTGTTGTAATTCATCCAGACCCAGCTGAAACTCGTCTGCCATTTGTTCTAATGAGCGCTCGGAATTGCCCATAAAAACCTGCCCCAGGTTCGTGGTGGCACGGGCTGTGTACTGTGAGGTAATTTCTTCCATTAACAGCGCCAGATTACGTGATTGTTCAACAGCGGCTGGTGGTTTGATGCCACTGGACTCCTGTACCTGTTCGTAGGTGTCGGTCAGCTGTTTCACAATTTGCTGGCCGGAACGATCCATATCATCAACCAGTAGCACTTCCGGGAAGCCATTGCTGACCATATCTTTGCGGTTGGTATCCAGTAATGCTGAAAAACGCTGCCATTCGCTGTTAATTGACGCCATATTGCCCGTCACGTTGTTGGCTTCAGCCAGCTCATTGGCGTTTTTCATGGAAGCTTCAAACTTCTCAATCGCCTGCTGCATTTTGCGATTGTATTTTGCGTCGGCATCGAGCCCGGTAAACATATAGAAATTTGTAACAATGTTAGTGCTGATAAGGCGCATTTGCTGGAGTTCAGTTAATAGCTGCTGTGGCGTGGCACAGGCCGTATTGGCCAGTAGCAGGAGCGCTAGAATCTGAATAAATCGGGTCATCATGATATTCATCACCGTTATTTTTTTTGTTTTTTGAACGACTGAACAGGGCCGAGTGTATGTGAAAGGCGTTTTTAGCCCTATAGCTGGTTACAAAAGGTTACAAAAAGGTGTCTTAGGCAATAGTCTGATTAAATGAATGCCTGAGGTTGAAGTAGTGGGAATTTCAAATGGTTGTGCAAATAATGATCAGCTTGCGGGCATTTCGTGTTCATGTATTGACTTTCGATTGGCTTTGGCCGAAGGTGTGCGGCACGGATTCAAACGCTCGTATGAATTGGTTGTTTAATGCTCAGCGAACAATCAGGGCGTTGGTTCACTCACAAGCAAAATGCTGATTATGATTAAACAAATCAGCTCAAGCTAACCCAAGTGGAGATCAGTTGATGATTTACGAAGGTAAAGCCATCACGGTAAATATGATCGAAGGCGGTATCGCCGAATTAAAATTCGATCTGCAAGGTGACTCAGTTAACAAATTTAACCGTGTTACTTTGGAAGACCTGAAGGCCGCAGTTGAAGCGATTCAAGGCAACGGTGACGTTAAAGGTGTACTGGTAAGTTCTGGTAAAGACGTCTTTATCGTTGGTGCCGACATCACCGAATTCGGCGATGCATTCAAAAACAGCGAAGAAGAAATTGCAGCATGGGTTTCTGAAGCAAACGTTATCTTTAACGCGTTTGAAGACCTGCCTGTTCCGACTCTGGTTGCGATCAACGGTATCGCTCTGGGTGGCGGCTTCGAGATGTGTCTGTCTGCTGACCTGCGTGTTATGTCTGACAAAGCCAAAGTTGGCCTGCCAGAAGTAAAACTGGGCCTGATGCCTGGTTTCGGTGGTACGGTTCGTCTGCCACGCGTTATTGGTGCTGATAATGCGATCGAATGGATCTGCATGGGTGCTGAGAACAAGGCTGAGAAAGCATTACAAGACGGCGCAGTTGACGCCGTTGTTGCGGCTGACAAGCTGCAGGAACAAGCGATTGCTATGCTGCAATCTGCGATTGCCGGTGACATCAACTGGGAAGCGCGTCGCGAAGAGAAAAAATCTAAGCTGAAACTGAACACCATGGAACAAATGATGGTATTCGAAACAGCTAAAGGTTTTGTTGCTGGTCAGACCAAAGGTCAATACCCAGCGCCGATCTTAGCGATCAAAACCATGCAAAAAGCGGCTACTGCTGACCGTGAAAAAGCACTGGTTCTGGAATCTAAAGGTTTTGCTACTCTGGCAAAAACCACTGAATCTCAAGCACTGATTGGTCTGTTCCTGAACGACCAGCTGCTGAAGAAAAAAGCCAAAGCCTACGAAAAAACAGCTAAGCCAACTAATAAGGCTGCTGTACTGGGCGCTGGTATCATGGGTGGTGGTGTTGCTTACCAGTCTGCTGTTAAAGGCACGCCAATCATGATGAAAGATATCGCCGAAGCTGGTATCGAGCTGGGCCTGAACGAAGCGAACAAGCTGCTGGCCAAGCGTGTTGAGCGTAAGAAGATGAAGCCGCTGGCAATGGGTGAAACCCTGAACCGCATTCGTCCAACGCTGTCTTATGCTGAATTTGGTGATGTTGACACTGTGGTTGAAGCAGTTGTTGAGAATCCAAAAGTTAAGAAAATGGTTCTGGCTGAGCTGGAAGACAACGTTAGCGAAGACACTATCGTTACTTCTAACACCTCTACCATCTCCATCGACCTGCTGGCTGAAGACCTGAAGCGTCCAGAAAACTTCCTGGGTATGCACTTCTTCAACCCAGTACACATGATGCCTCTGGTTGAAGTAATCCGTGGTAAGAAAACGTCTGAAGAAGCCGTTGCTACCGTGGTTGCTTACGCTAAGAAAATGGGTAAAACCCCAATCGTTGTAAACGACTGCCCGGGCTTCCTGGTTAACCGTGTACTGTTCCCTTACTTCGGTGGTTTTGCTGGCCTGTTACGTGACGGTGCTGACTTCCAGGCTGTTGATAAGGTAATGGAGAAGTTCGGTTTCCCAATGGGTCCTGCGTACCTGATGGACGTTGTCGGTATCGATACTGGCGTTCACGCTAACGAAGTGATGGCGGAAGGCTTCCCGGATCGTATGAAGGCTGACTTCAAATCCGGTATGGATGTGATGTTCGAAAACGAACGTTACGGCCAGAAGAACGGCAAAGGTTTCTACAAGTATGAAACCGATAAGAAAGGCAAGCCGAAGAAAGTTGTCGACGAAGTGGCTTACGAACTGCTGAAGCCAGTCGTTGCTGAGCGTAAAGAATTCGACGCAGAAGAAATCATCGCACGCTGCATGATTCCAATGTGTATCGAAGTGGCTCGTTGTATCGAAGAAGGCATCGTTGATACACCAAACGAAGCAGACATGGGTCTGATCTTCGGCATCGGTTTCCCTCCATTCCGTGGTGGTGCATGTCGTTACATGGACACTGTGGGCATGGCTGAATTTGTTGCTCTGTGTGACAAGTTCGCTGACCTGGGCAACCTGTACAAACCAACCGATCGCATGCGTGAAATGGCTGCGAACGGCGAAAGCTACTTCGGTTAATCGAGCGCATTAGGAGAATTTAACTATGTCTAACACGCCAAATCCAATCGGGCCAAGAGACGTTGTTGTTGTTGACGCAGTGCGCTCACCAATGGGTCGTTCTAAAGGTGGTGTATTCCGCAACGTACGTGCAGAAACCATCTCTACTAACCTGATCAACGCACTGTTCGAGCGTACTGGTGTTAATCCAGCGCTGGTTGAAGACGTGATCTGGGGTTGTGTAAACCAGACTCTGGAACAAGGTTTCAATGTTGCACGTCAGATCTCTCTGACCTCTGTTGTGCCAAAAGAAGCCGGTGCACAAACCGTTAACCGTCTGTGTGGTTCAGCCATGTCTGCAATCCACACTGCGGCTCAGGCGATTCAAACCGGCAACGGCGATGTATTCGTTGTAGGTGGTGTTGAGCACATGGGTCACGTTAACATGCAGCACGGTTTCGACCACAACCCAGAAGCGTCTAAGCACTCTGCTAAAGCGTCTAACATGATGGGTCTGACTGCTGAGATGCTGGGCAAAATGCACGGTATTTCCCGTCAGCAACAGGATGAGTTCGCTGCGCGTTCTCACCGTCGTGCTCACGCTGCGACTCTGAACGGTGACTTCAAAAACGAAATCGTTCCAATGTACGGTCACGATGCCGATGGCAAAGAAGTTCTGGTAACTGAAGACGAAACCATTCGTCCGGAAACCACTGCAGAAAGCCTGGGTAACCTGCGTCCGGCATTCGATCCTAAGAACGGTACCGTAACTGCGGGTACTTCTTCTCAGATCACTGACGGTGCGTCTGCCATGCTGCTGATGAGCTACGAAAAAGCTCAGGAACTGGGTCTGAAGCCACGTGCTCGTATCCTGGGTATGGCGGTTGCCGGTGTTGATGCAGCAATCATGGGTTACGGCCCGGTTCCTGCGACCAAGAAAGCACTGAAGCGTGCTGGCCTGGAAACTACCGACATCGACTACTGGGAACTGAACGAAGCATTCGCTGCTCAGTCTCTGCCATGTGTTAAAGATCTGAAGCTGAATGACATCGCTGAAGATCGTATTAACATCCACGGTGGTGCAATTGCACTGGGTCACCCACTGGGTTGTTCCGGTGCTCGTATCTCGACGACTCTGATCAACGTATTAGAGCAGAAAGATGCGAAATACGGTGTATCCACCATGTGTATTGGTCTGGGTCAGGGCATCGCGACCGTTTGGGAGCGCATGTAATCTGATTTAGATTAATGCAGAAAAAACCCGGCTTTAGCCGGGTTTTTTGGTTTATACGCAACAGAAAATTGAATGATGTAGGAGCTGGTAACGTGTTTACCAAAGGCGAAGATCTGGCCAATCTGAAAAGCAACAGTCAATTGTTATTCCAGCCAGAGGATGACAGTTTCATCCTGTACCAAAAGGGCAGTCTGCGCTGGCTCAGTTTTGGCGATCGTGCGGTGCAGGCGGTCATCGATATGGATCACCCGGATATTCCTTATTTGCCAACAGTTCGCTTGATGCTGCTGGCGCGCTATTTTGCCCGCTATCAGGAGAAAGCTGAGCGCTTTCGGGTGTTGAACCTCGGTATGGGAGGTGCTTCTGTTGAGCGCTTTTTTGCGCGTCTGATGCCGAATGTCAGATTACATGCGGTGGAAGTGAATCCTGCTCTGATCACCGCGATGCAGGAATTCTTTATTGTCCCAGCAGAGACAGGCGATAGTGGCCTGACCATCTTTGCGATGGAGGCGGAGCGTTTTCTGAAGCAGCAACTCGATAATGCGGGTGCAGATTACAACATGATTGTGGTTGATCATCTGACCAAGAGTGAGCCCGCGGATGTGTTAAGCCATTGTGAATACGCTGCGTCACTGCTGGCTGCTGACGGTTGTCTGGCCATCAACCTGATCCCCGACAGCGACGAGCAATTGCGTGATCATTTACTGGCGATTCGCCAATACTTTCCTTGTGTGCGTATCGCTGGTTTGCCAGGCTATCGCAATGTGGTGGTGTTTGCTCGTTTGCAGCCGTTTGAGACTGTGCAGGTGAGCTGTGAGACGCAGGGGGGATTATTCAACCCGAAGGAAGAACACACCTGGCTGGAGAGTTTGCTGGTTTTACCGGATAAAGTTGCCAGATAAACAGCTACCTGATAAAGCTGCCAGATAAACAGCTGTCAGATAAACCGGGCATGACACCGTTTCCGTGTGTCTCTGGATAAATATGTCTGTAGTGGAAAGGGAGTATTGCTCACGGTATAAAAATAATCGACTTGTCTCAGATCAATGTCTTAATTAGTATCCGTTGACATCAGTGCATCAACCTTTGGGTTGGCTTGACAGAATAAAGATAAAAACCGCAGTTTTACTGCCCAGGATAAACACATGCCAGACAATCAAGGCACGGCGCTCTCGTCAGGAGAGGTTGTGCGTAATGATGATCGGCCTTACGACAGTAAGCTGTATCGCAATTACGTTTTATTATTGTTAACCATCACCTATGCCTTTAACTTTATTGATCGGCAAATCATGGTGATTTTGCAAGAGTCGATTAAACAGGATCTGGGCCTGAGTGATTCTCAGCTGGGCCTGTTAACCGGCATCGCCTTCGCTGCTTTTTACGTCATTATGGGGATTCCAGTTGCCCGCCTGGCGGACCGCTGGGTACGCCGCAGCATCATGAGTATTGCTACGGGCACCTGGAGTCTGATGACCGTGCTGTGTGGCATGGCGCAAAACTTTCCGCAGTTATTATTAGCCCGTATTGGTGTTGGTGTGGGTGAATCCGGTTGCAGTCCCCCAGCGCACTCGATTATTTCGGATATCTACCCACCAGAAAAACGCGCCACGGCGTTGTCGATTTATTCGGTTGGCCTGAATATTGGTATTTTATTCGGCTTCTTATTAGGTGGCTGGATTAACGAATATTATGGCTGGCGCATGGCCTTTATTATTGTGGGTGTGCCGGGCATTCTGATTGCCCTGTTGCTGCAGTTCACCATTCGTGAGCCGGTACGTGGCGCTACGGATGCCATCAAAAGCAGTGGTGAAATGCCGTCCTTTATGGCGTCGATGAAAATGATGATGGGCAAAAAAGCCTTCCGTCATGTGGCGATTGGCGCTTCCTGCTTTACCCTGATTGGTTATGGCGGTGCGATCTGGTTTGCGCCTTATATGCTGCGTAATTTTGAAATCCAGACCGGTGAACTCGGTACCTGGCTGGCGTTAGGCAGTGGTATTCTGGGTGGCTTAGGAACACTGGTGGGTGGTTATCTGGCGGATAAAAAAGGCCGTCAGGATCGTCGCTGGTACACCTGGGTGCCAACCGCTGCGGTGGTGATCACCTTACCTTTCCTGTACTTCACCTACACGCTGGATTCCATGTATCTGGTACTGAGCCTGTTTATGGTTCCAGCAACCATGGCGACAGTATTTATGGGCCCGAGCATTGCGATGGTACAGGGAATGGTTGAAGCCAGAATGCGCGCCTTAGCATCGGCTGTGTTGTTCTTTACCACCAATATTATTGGTTTAGGATTAGGGCCATTCCTGATTGGTATTGGTAGTGACATGCTGAGCGATGATTTTGGTACCCGCTCGGTTGGCTATTCGGTATTGATCGTATCCTTTGTCGCTGCGGCCGTGGGTATCTGGCAGTTTACCAGCGCCAGTCGCCATATTAATGAAGATATGCAGGCGTCACACACGAGCTGATTTCATATCGGCCAGCATCTATGCTTGTTACTCCTCTTACGTGGCTGACATGGTTTTTTCATGTCAGCCACGTTTGTTTTATGTGTGTCTACTTTAGGCTCACTTCACAGTCTGGTTTAAGTCCGTCTGCTGCCAGTGTTCAAAGCTGTTATTGATACTCTCGCCCTGATTCAGACGCTGCTGCTGTTGCTGGTAGGTGTCACTGGCCTGCGGGGTACAGGCGCTGTCCATAAATCCCACTTCATCCATTTTGATGGCCTGAGCAAAGTCCAGACTGCGACCGCGATTAATATTTCGTTTGATATAACTGAGTGACAGTGGGCTGCGTAAACAGAGCTGCTGTGCCAACTGATAACACTCCTGCTCCAGCACATCTTCGTCACAGGCTTTATAAATGAGTCCGAGTTGTTCGGCGTCGTCGGCTTTTAAACGGGTTCCCAGCATGGATAATTCCATCGCTTTGGCGGTACCAGTTAAACGTGCCAGATGATGCATACCGCCGGAGCCGGGAATCAGACCAATCAGCGATTCAATTTGCCCTAAATGGTAGTCTCCACGAGCCATTAAGCGGAAGTCACAGGCTAATGCCAACTCCATTCCATACCCCTGAGTGTTTCCTGCCAGCATAGCAATCACCGGTTTTTGGCTCTGTCGCAGCCGTAATAAAAACCGATTCACCCGGGCGTAGGTAATGGTGCCTTGCAGTAAGGTATTGTTTGTGAGCTTGTCTAATAGGCGCTGAGTGCTGGCCCAGTGATCGAGATGAATCAGCTGACGCGACAGTGCCATCGACAGCCGCAATGTTGCTGGAAACCATCGTTTCAGCCAGGGCTTGAGTTTCATCGGCAGTTCCAGCACCTGATTAATTTCATCCAGTGAGTAGTGCGTAATAAAATAGCCGGGTTGCTGGTTTTTAAGAACGATAACCCGCACCTGAGGGTCGTTTTCTGCTGTGATAAAAGCCTGTTGAATCTGCTCCAGTAATTCAACAGTCATGTATTGATAGTCGGGGTTACTGAAACAAAGGGTGGCAATATGCTGCTCAATCGTCAGGGTTACCTGGCAACTCATAATCAGGCCTCGGGTGGGAATGGATAATAATTATTGGGCCTTATTAAAACACATAAAAAAAGCGCCCGGATAAAATCCGGGCGCTTTCGATAAGCTGTTATTCTGGTGGGGCAATAATAAAACGGCTTATTCTTCTTCGACCGTTTGGCTGCATTCTTCTTCGGATAATAAGCCTGCCATGTCTTTCAGCAGATCCAGATCTTGCAGAATAATTTCTTTGCCCTGAGTTTCGATCAGTCCGTTTTTCTGGAAGCGGGTAAATACCCGGCTGATGGTTTCAACCGCCAGCCCCAGATGATTACTGATATCGACCCGAGACATTGGCAGGCGGAAATGTGTTGCAGAAAAACCACGACGGGCATAACGAGTGGAAATATCAATCAGGAAGGAAGCAACGCGTTCTTCCGCATTTTTCTTACTCAGCAACAGCATCATGTTCTGATCATGGCGAATTTCGGTGCCCATGGTGCGCATCAGCTGTTTGCGCAGATCGGGCAATTCATCGGCCAGCTCATCCAGCTGGGTCAGTGGAATCTCACAAACGGTGGTGGTTTCCAGTGCTTTAGCGGATAACGGGTAGTATTCGTTGTTATAGCCAGCCAGACCAACCAGCTCACTGGCCAGATGGAAACCGGTGATTTGTTCTTCGCCGTTAGAAGCCAGGGTGTAGGTCTTTAATGCGCCGGTACGTACCGCAAATACCGACTGAAATGCTTCCCCTTGCTGAAATAACAGCTGGCCTTTCTGGATCGGGCGACCACGACGGATAATATCGTCGAGGCGCTCCATATCGGTATCATTTAATGACAAAGGCAGGCACAGGGCATTCAGCGAACAGGTCTGACAATGGGGTTGAGTGCCACGCAATGGGGCTGATACAGCAGATGGTTTCATAATAAAGCCTGCAACGAAAATCCCGGGACGGGACTGTTATAAACAACTGGGCATATGTTCCTAGTGATAGGCTTATCTGTCAAGAACAGGAAGCCAAATAGAAACCAGTGTCCAGAGTCCAAAAACTATCAGCGATAGTCCAGCAAGCTGTCGGGTTAAGGTGTGATTCAGAATACGGCTGAGACTGGCAGCCGCCAGTCCGCCAGCAAATAACGCCGGCAGAGTGCCTAAGCCAAAAGTGGCCATGGTCAGAGCGCCAAGTAATGGATCACCATTGGCAGCCACCCAGCTCAGAGTGCTGTAGATCAGGCCGCAGGGCAGCCAGCCCCATAACATGCCCAATGCAACCCGGGAACGCAGTGATGATTGCGCCATCAGTTTTCCGGCAGAGGGTTGCAGGTGTTTCCACAGGGCTTGTCCTAGTTGTTCGATGCGGGTCAGCCAGCTGGCCCAACGCGCCACGTATAAGCCCATCAGAATCAGCATTACGCCCGCTAATGAACGCAACGACAGCATCAATCCATCGTGTAATTGCTGCAACCAGAGACCGAGAAAACCAACCATCATGCCAGCAATGGCATACGACAATATGCGCCCGCTGTTAAAGGCCAGTAGGGTAGCTACCTTGTTATGGGTTTGATGGGCGGCGGCACCGCTGGCGGCGGCGATGCCACCACACATCACTAAGCAGTGGCTGGCACCAAATAAACCCAGCAGTAAGGCGGTTAACAGCGATAGGGGTTCATTCATTGCCGGTATCAGATTTGATCAGAGGAGTCGTGTTTTTTCGGCAGATCATCATCGTCGTCGAACAGAATTTTATGAGCCGGAGAATCCATATCGTCAAACTGTCCGTTTTTAACCGCCCAGAAAAAAATGCCAATGGCAACGGCCAGCAGTACCAGTGACAGAGGTACCAGAACGTAAATAATATCCACGATTTACTTCTCCCGGATGAGGCGGCCAATGCGTGTCAGGCGCAGAGCATTGGTAACAACAATCAATGAACTTAATGACATGCCAATCGCGGCGGCCCAGGGGGGAACTAATCCGGCGGCGGCAATGGGTAATGCAATCAGATTATACCCCAGCGCCCAGCCAATGTTCTGACGAATATTACGACGGGTAGCAACAGCACCATCAAGAGCCGCGAGAATCACTTCTAAGCGGCCATTGGTCAGCACGGTATCGGCATTGGTTTTCGCCAGATCGGTGGCCTCGTTAACGGCCAGAGAAATATCCGCCCCAGCCAGAACCGGTACATCGTTGATGCCGTCACCGGCCATCAGAATGCGCTCGCCTTGTTGTTGCCAGTGGCTGACCTGTTGCAGTTTTTCTGCCGGTGAAACGCCAGTGCGCAACTCGTCAATGTCCAGCTCGCTGGCAACCCGTTCGCCGGAACCGCTGGGGTCGCCAGTTAATAATGCCGTTTTAATACCACGCTGACGCAATCCGGCTAGCAGTCGATAGGCCGATTTGCGTAATGAGTCATTCACCTGAATCCAGCCCAGCGGCTGATGCTCATCTGCCAGCAATAACCACTGACCTTCGCTGTCTTCTGGTTGCTGCAGTGCCTGGTGTGAGGCAAAAGCCGATTGATTTGAGACAAAAGCCGAGTGCCCCAGTTTATAACGCTGGCCGGCAATGGTGCCCTGAATACCTTGTGCCGGAATCTGCTCGATATCGGTGGCGCTGTTCGCCGGTTCAATATGTTGAAAAGCACGGGCAATCGGATGAGTCGAATGCTGCTCCAGTGCGGCAGCCAGCTCCAGTACGCGTTGCTCTGTTTGCTGGTTAAGAGGAATCACCTGTTCAATCGACAGTTTTCCCTGAGTTAAAGTGCCGGTTTTATCAAACACCACCCGGTCAACCTGAGTCAGGGTTTCTAATACATGGCCTTTACTGATAAGCAGCCCGGCTTCGCGTAATGCTGCGGTGGCCGCCGTCAGTGCCGTCGGTGTTGCCAGAGACAGGGCGCATGGACAAGTGACCACCAGTACCGATAAGGCAATAAAAAACGCATGCTCATCACCTTGCCAGGCCCAGAAACCAAACACACTGCCGGAGATCAGCAATACGGCGGCGACAAAATGGCTGGCGACTTTGTCGGCCAGCAACGCAACACGCGGTTTTTCCTGTTGAGCGCGATCCATCAGGCGCATGATGGTGGATAGCTGGGCTTCGGCACCGGTGGCGGTTACTTTCATTTGCATCGGGTTTTCGACATTAAAAGTGCCGCCAATCAGAGAATCACCAACCGATTTGTTGATTGGCATATACTCACCGGTCAGTGCGGCTTCATCTACCGAGCTCTGACCATCAACCACAAGGCCGTCAGCTGGGATAGCGTGGCCAGGCTTCAGACGCAGAATATCGCCTACCTGAATCTCTTCGCTGCTGATTACTTCGTCGTCTTGTCCCGGCACTACCTTTAACGCCACATTCGGCAATAACGTCATCAGGTTGTTACCGGCTTTGCCCATGCGGTGGCGGGCGCGCATTTCCAGAAAACGGCCGAGCAACAGGAAGAAGGTAAACATACAAACGGAATCAAAATACACTTCCGGCCCCTGATTAAAGGTACTCCAGATACTGGAGGTAAAGGCCAGAATAATCGCCAGTGAGACTGGCACGTCCATGGTTAAATGGCGGGTTTTTAGATCCCTGATAGTCGCCATAAAAAATGGCTTGGCACTGAACAGCACCACCGGCAGGGTTAACACCATGGCGGCAAAGCGCATAAAAATTTCGTACTGAGTGGCCATGCCAACGTACAGCGGCACCGAAATCATCATGACCTGCATCATGCCGATACCGGCAACCGCCAGACGGCGAATGGCTTGTTTGCTTTCTTTGCTGCGCTGCGCTTCCTGCTCGGTAGCGGAAAACGGCGAAGCACGATAGCCGAGGCGATAAATGGCTTCGACGATGCTGGAGAGCGGAATTTCATCAAAGCGCCAGCGAATCACCAGACGATGATTCGACATATTTAACACCGCATTTTCAATACCACTGAGCTGATTGACTCTATGTTCAATCAGCCAGGCACAGGCGGCGCAGCTGATGCCATCAATAATCAGGGTGGCTTCGGCGTAATGACCGCTCTGTCCCTGATCATTTTTACTCAAGTGTGCAACAAAGCCTTTTTGTAAGGCGGCTGAGTCGTAGAGCTTCAGGGTGTCGCGGGCGGTGAGATCGGTGTCGTCGCTGTTGGCCGGGCTAAGCTCCGGCAGTTCGGTGCGATGTTTGTAATAGTCTTTCAGGCCGCTGGCAATAATGGTTTCTGCCACGGCTTTACAGCCCGGACAACACATGGGTTGTTGCTGGCCATCGATTTCGGTGGCCCAACGGCTTCCTTCATCGGTTAACTCGCCGCAATGGAAGCAGGGCGTGTTGGGACCAAAGACTAGCCCCTGATGAGGGCTGGAAGCTGCATCGGGTAAAACAGAATGTGTTTCAGCGCTTGTCATCGCTCACTCACTGACAAAGGAAAGATTATTGCGCTTTCAGGACAATCACTTCGCCTGCTTCAATCAGCGGATAGGCGCGGATACGCCAGCCTTGTTCCGGGCTATCGACCCAGATACGGCGACGGCTCGGCAATTCGATATCGTTAACCCCGGCATAAGTACCATCCGCCAGTTGTTGCAGCAGTAGCGTCACATCGCGGTCTTCCAAAGTCGGATGTACCAGTTGTACCTGCAGGGTGTTTGGGTATTCGTCCAGCAAGCCTTCCAGTGACAGGCGCATTTCATCCGCGGTAAATGTCGCGGTGGCGGTGATTTTATGAGAGCGGGCCTTGTCGTCCCAAGACTGATTCTCGGTATAACTGACGCCATCTTTGTAATAGCTGTCGCTCACCAGAGAGTCTTTGGTTTTCAGCGCGGTTGTCAGCATGATGCTGCCCCAGATCACGGCCAGAATCGGAATGCCGATCACAATCAGCATCAGTGGTTCCTGGTAAAACCGGGTTACTTTTTCTTGATTCTCGGGCTTCATAATGCTCTCAGTTTGAACCGGGATAAAAAAACCGCCCAAGTTTAACGACTTGGACGGTTTTGCTCTAGCGATTTGCGTTTATTTACTGACGCGGCGCAATGAAGCGGCTTTCTTCGCGGGCTACTTCTTCACCGCTTGATTGTTGAGTCACTACAAACTCAATCACGGTTTTGCTGTTTGCCAGTGGGTGTTCAGCCGGATCAAGCTCCAGAGTCAGGGCGATTTCTTCCAGATCATTCACCGCTAACTGGTACTCAGATGGCGCGCTGCTGACTGCACCTTCCAGACCTTCAACTTTCAGAGTGTAGGTTTGTGGCGACTGAGACATGTTGATCAGCTTCAGATAGTACGAGTTTTTCACCGTATCGTTGGCGGTGACGGTGTACAGCGCTCCACGGCTGCGTTCGATATCCAGTTCAAACGGTGTGCGGGTGGCAATGGAGTAAATCAGTCCGCCAATCATCAGCACCAGAATACCGGCGTAACCAATTAAACGAGGGCGGAAGAAATGGGTTTTCTTACCTTCCAGCTCATTTTCAGTGGTGTAGCGAATCAGACCTTTTGGCATGTCCAGTTTCTCCATCACGGAGTCACAGGCGTCGATACATAATGCGCAGCCAATGCACTGATACTGCAGGCCATCACGAATGTCGATGCCGGTAGGGCACACCTGAACACACAGCGAGCAATCAACACAGTCGCCGGGCTTTTCATTTCTGGCTTCCATCGCTGCCAGCTTTTTCTTACTGCGGTGCATGC
This sequence comes from Bacterioplanoides sp., assembly GCF_965226395.1. Classification (GTDB taxonomy): domain Bacteria; phylum Pseudomonadota; class Gammaproteobacteria; order Pseudomonadales; family Oceanobacteraceae; genus Bacterioplanoides. The sequence goes on from NZ_OZ245358.1 coordinate 3,224,593, forward strand.
GGGGTTCACCGCGGTTGGTATCGTAAGAAACCGCCAGTGTATCGGGGTCGTACATCACCGATTGGAAGCGGGCATACGGGCACATGTAGATACACACCTGCTCACGCATCCAGCCAGCATTGATATAGGTAGCGGCGGTAAAAAACAGAATCCAGAACACGCCCCAGCTGTTGACGTTAAAGGCCAGCATGTCGGGCATCAGCTCACGAATCGGGGTGAAATAGCCAACAAACGTGACACCCGTCCAGAACGCAACGATAAGCCAGGCAATGTGCTTGATGGCTTTTTTGCGGAACTTGGTGGCCGACATCTTTTCTTTATCGAGTTTGATGCGCTGGTTACGAGTGCCTTCTGAGCGCTCTTCGATCCACATAAAAATAAACGACCAGGCCGATTGTGGGCAGGTATAACCACACCAGATCCGCCCGGCCATATTGGTAATGGTAAACAGGCCATAAGCACAGATAATCAGAATGCCGGCCAGCAGCGGGAAATCCTGTGGCCAGAAGGTCATGCCAAAAATATGAAACTGACGGGTCGGGAGGTCGAAGAAGACTGCTTGCCGATCTCCCCAGTTAAGCCAGGCGGTACCAAAATACGCCAGCATCAGCGCCCAGAGAGAGTAGGTACGAATTTTCTGAAATAAACCTTCAACTTCACGAACGTAAATCTTCTTACGCTTTTCATACATGGATTGAGGCTGTTTGGCAGAAGATTGTTGGGCGGGAGGTGGGGTAACGTCCTTAACCGGAATATTACTCATAACAGCAAATCACCTTGGGTTGGGTCTCTTGGTTGCATGTATCCGGCCGGAAAGGTCAGGGACTCTTTCAGGTCAGTTGCAGCACTTCTCATCATCCTTTCAGATCTGTAGTCAGGTTTAGACTATCTTCGTCTGAATTATCAAATTTCCCTATTGGGTTTTGGTTAAAAACCACGTTCCTTATATAACGCGTTGATTATATAGATTTTGGAATAAGCTTATAACGAAAAAAGCGGCACGAGGCCGCTTTTTTCAGTATTTATTGTCTTAGCTCAACCTCTGACAGAATCGTGGCTGAGCTCATGACAACTTACTTCTGAGACAGAGAGTAGATGTAAGCCGATACGATATGGATCTTCTGATCCGTACTGGTATCCCAAATTTCTCCGAATGCCGGCATCTTACCGTTACGACCATTCTTCAGCGTGAAAGCAATGTCTTTGGTAGAGCCGCCGTACAGCCATACTTCATCGGTCAGGTTAGGCGCGCCAACCAGCTGGTTGCCTTTGCCGTCAACACCGTGACAAGCCATACACAGTTGCTGGTACTTAGGAGCGGCACGTTCAGCAGACGCTGCATCGTGCTTCAGGCCAGACAGAGAACGTACGTATTCTGTCATGTCGGCAACACCTTCTTCACCCAGAACACCGCCCCAAGCTGGCATTGCACCCTGACGACCATGAGTAATGGTCTGTACGATGTTTTCAGGCTGGCCGCCGTATAACCAATCGTTGTCGGTCAGGTTCGGGAAGCCTTTGGTGCCTGCTGCATCCGTCTGGTGACAGATAGAGCAGTTGCTCATAAACAGACGCTTACCGGTTTCCATCGCTTCTTTATCTTTCGCCAGCTCGGGAATCGGCATTGCGGCGTACTTGTTAAACAGAGGCTCAATGTCTTTCTCGAACTCCTGAACTTCTGCTTTCCATTGGTTAGCAGAAGACCAGCTTACCTGTTCACCATCAACTTCAACGGTCAGGAAACCATTCCAGTTACCCAGGCCGTAAACAAACATATAGCCAATCGCAAATACGATAGTGGACCAGAACATCATTACCCACCAACGTGGTAATGGGTTATCCAGTTCCTGAATGCCATCGTATTCATGGCCAGTGGTTTGATCAGTTTCTTCTTTACGTTGGCCTTTACTGGTGTACTGAATCAGTACACCACAACCAATGATGGATCCAACGACAATCACCGCGACCCATACTTGCCAGAAAGTCTCTAACATAATTTATTTACTCCGATCGTTATCGTCGTGCAGCGGCATTCCATCATCATTGTTATGAAATGGAATGTGAGCATCATCATCAAACCGTTTCTTGCGGCTGGAGCCGTAGGCCCACCACAAGATTCCGCTAAAAGCTATCAGGGCGAATACAGAGCCCAAACCGCGCACGTCGTTAATATCCATGGGTTTCCCGTCGTTTATCGCTTAGTTACCACAGTGCCCAGTTGTTGCAGGTAAGCAACCAGAGCTTCGATTTCAGTGACGCCATCAGCCGCCGCTTTAGCACCTTCGATGTCTTCATCTGTGTAAGGAACACCTACACGACGCAGAGCAATCATCTTCTTCGGTGTATCACGACCGTCGATTTTGTTTTCGAATAACCATGGGTACGAAGGCATGATGGACTCAGGTACAACATCACGTGGGTTGTACATGTGAGCACGGTGCCATTCGTCAGAGTAACGACCGCCTAAACGAGCCAGATCCGGACCAGTACGCTTAGAACCCCACAGGAATGGGTGCTCATACACGTGCTCGCCAGCAACAGAGTACGGGCCATAACGCTCGGTTTCTGCACGGAAAGGACGAACCATTTGAGTGTGACATACGTGACAGCCTTCACGGATGTAGATGTCACGGCCTTCCAGCTGCACTGCATTCAGTGGCTTCAGACCTTCAACTGGCTTGTTGGTGTCTTCATGGAAGATCAGAGGAACAATTTCAGCCATACCACCCCAGCTCAAAGCGATCACAATCATGATCACCATTAAGGGTAAGCTGCGTTCAATATCATCATGCTTAATCATTGTCTTGTTACTCCTTAAGCCTGAGCTGGTGCCGCGTTAGCCGCTTCTTTCTTGGCATCGCGTACAGTCATGTAGACGTTGTAAGCCATTACCACCATGCCCAGCAGGAAGATACCGCCACCGATGGTACGAACCACATAACCGGCATGAGAGGCTTCAACAGACTCAACGAAGCTGTAAGTCAGGGTGCCGTCAGCATTTACTGCACGCCACATCAGACCTTGCAAAATACCGTTAACCCACAGTGCTGCGATGTACAGAACGGTACCAATGGTCGACATCCAGAAGTGAACGTTGATCAGTGAGGTTGAGTACATTTCACCAGCTTTACGGCCAAACATGATTGGGATCAGGTGGTACAGAGCACCAATAGAAACCATAGCAACCCAGCCCAGAGCACCGGAGTGTACGTGACCAATGGTCCAGTCAGTGTTGTGTGACAGTGCGTTTACGGTCTTGATCGACATCATCGGGCCTTCGAAGGTAGACATACCGTAGAAAGACAGAGACACAACGAGGAAACGCAGAATTGGGTCGTTACGCAGTTTGTGCCATGCACCAGACAGCGTCATCATACCGTTGATCATGCCACCCCAGGATGGAGCTAACAGGATCAGAGACATAATCATACCAGCCGTTTGTGCCCAGTCTGGCAGAGCAGAGTAGTGCAGGTGGTGACCACCAGCCCAAACGTAGATAGAAATCAGTGCCCAGAAGTGAACGATCGACAGACGGTAAGAGTAAACCGGACGACCCGCTTGCTTAGGAACGAAGTAGTACATGATGCCCAGGAAGCCAGCAGTCAGGAAGAAACCTACCGCGTTGTGGCCCCACCACCATTGAATCATCGCATCAACAGTACCAGCCCATACAGAGTAAGACTTGGTCAGAGATACCGGGCTAGGCAGGTTGTTACCGATGTACAGGATAGCAACCATGATCATGAAGGCAGCGAAGAACCAGTTAGCAACATAAATGTGGCTTTCTTTACGGATCGCAACGGTACCCAGGAAGTTGATGGTATAAGAAACCCATACCAGTACCACCAGAATATCGATTGGCCATTCCAGTTCAGCGTATTCTTTAGCCGATGTCATACCCAGAGGCAGAGTGATGGCGGCTGCCACAATCACTGCGTTCCAACCCCAGAAGGTGAAAGACGCCAGTGTGTCTGAGAACAGACGAGTGCGACAGGTACGTTGAACAATGTAGTAGGAGGTTGCAAATAATGCAGAACCACCAAAGGCGAAAATAACCGCATTGGTATGCAACGGACGTAAACGGCCGAACGATAACCAAGGGGTATCAAAGTTTAAAGCAGGCCATGCCAGCTGAGCAGCGATTAATACACCAACTGCCATGCCAACAATGCCCCAAACTACAGTCATAATGGCAAATTGTCTTACCACCTTGTAGTTGTACTCGGGATGGTCAAATGCTGTGCTCATGATCATATTCCATTTAACAGCGAGGGTTGAGGGTTAAAAAATCGGTGCGACATTATCCGCGCAGAAACCGCTATTTGCAATTTAAAGTCAGAAAAAACGCATGATTTTCAGCAGCTTAAGCCACATTTTTTGTGATTATATGCTCGCTATTGAGAATGGCTCTCAACACCACCGCTCCTCAGCCAAGCTTATCACTTCGTTACTTCAGAATAGTCTGAAAAGAACTACCTGAAACCACACACTGAATATTAAATTGGTGCTCAGTCAAAATATTGATATAACGCAATAGATGTAAAGAAGTGACAGAGAAATGTCCTTATTTTGTAAGTGGTTATGTGAGGTTGGTCGGTCTGAACTCAATCAGAACCCAGTCTGGCTGAGTTGTATATAAATGAGAGAGCAGTGTGAATAAGCAGTATTTACAGGACGGTAATCCGGATCACCCTTTGATTTTACTGGCACACGGTGCCGGTGCCGGAAAAAACAGCGACTTTATGCAACACATGGCGCAACAACTGGCACAGCAGAGCTTGTACGTAGTGCGTTTTGATTTTCCTTATATGCAAAAGCGTGAGCAGGATGGCAAAAAGCGCCCGCCAGATCGCGCGCCTAAATTGCTGCAGGCTTATCAGGAAGTGATTCAGGAATTTGATCGCCCTTGTGTGGTGGCCGGTAAATCCATGGGAGGGCGGATGGCAACCTTATTAGCGGCGGAACAGGATCAGCCACTGATTAAAGGCTGCGCTGCATTAGGTTATCCCTTTCACCCGCTAGGCAAGCCCGACAACCTTCGGACCGAACACTTGCAGGTGTTATCTTGCCCGACTCTGATTCTGCAGGGCATGCGCGACAAGATGGGAAGCTATGACGAAGTGATGAAGTATGAACTGGCGGATGACTTAGCCATTCAATGGTTGCCGGATGGCGATCATGACCTGAAGCCAAGAAAGGCCAGTGGTTTTACTCATGAGCGTAATATACAGGCCGCGGCGCAAAGCTTGGCGGAGTTTTCCAAGGCTATTCTGAGATAATAGCCTTGGGAGAAAAAGCAGGCGCTGAATTACGCGGTTAAAACGGTAATTTTTTCCTGCTGCTCCAGAATCGGCTGAATCGCACCAATTACATCCTGACGCGCTTTAGAGTGAGACCAGTTGTTCCAGGCTTCGGCATTTTGCCAGTTGGTAATAATAAAGCGGTGATTCGGGTTTTGAGCGTCTTTATAAGTTGCGCCTGAAATATAACCATCGGCTTCTAAAATGGCGCGTAAGGTACTTTTAATGGCTTCTTCATAGGTTGACTCCATGCCATTGGCAATTACGCGCTCAATAATAACTTTGATCATTTTTTATACTTCCTTAATAAACTACCTCTTAAGTGTATAAGCATAGTCGACAGGAGTGCTGAGGTGAATCAATGGCGCGGAAATTTAGGTATAGAATTTAGGTATAGAAGCCAGATAAAAAATGTACGGCCAGACTTAAACAGGAGCCTGATAAAATGAAGAACATCTGGATCTCTGGTGGTAGTTCAGAAATTGCGCAAAATATAATCGCTATTCTTTGTGATCAGCGACAGAACCAAATGGACGGCTGCCGTATTATTGTTTTGTCACGCCAAGATATTTCCCTGGCTTCAGAGTACGTTTCAGAGTATGTGATACCGGTTCAGGTCGATTGGATGGCCGATGACCTGACTGAATCGTTGAAGCCCTGGGTTACACAATATCCACCGCATCAGGTTTTTTGTTGTCAAGGGGTATTGCATAACACACAACAGATGCCCGAAAAAAACCTCCGCTCGATCAAACGTGACTGGCTGTTGCAGAGTATGGATACCAATGTCTGGAGTCATATTGCTCTGGCACAAGCCATCGAATCCTGTTTGTCTCGTCGACACAGTGTTCGTTGGTTATCGTTGTCGGCCATGGTGGGCAGTATCAGAGATAATCGCTTAGGTGGTTGGTATAGCTACCGTATGAGTAAAGCCGCACTAAATATGCTGATCAAAAACCTCAGCATTGAATGGCAACGAAAAAACCCGGATAACATCGTTGCTGCCGTACACCCGGGCACAACCGATACTGAATTATCTCAGCCTTTTCAGAAGAATATTCCCGCCGGAAAACTCTACAGCGCACATCTCACAGCACAACGCATGCTGGCGGTGATGGCGGGTTTAACTTCAGAAGACAATGGCAGGTTGTTGCATTGGGATGGCAATGCTTTGCCCTGGTAATCTGGTCAATTGCTCAGAATCAATACTTATATATTTGTAATTAGGATATGCTGCGGTACACCAGAAATTGAAAAGGATGCTTTATGGAAGGCAGCGTGCCGCAGCGCTTTAGTGTGCTTGAGACTATCGTGCATTGGGAAGGTCGCCTGACTATTCAACAATTAGAAACCAGCCTAAGCATCAGCCGTTCGACGGCGCAAAAGTTGGTAAAGGAATACCGCCAAACCCACCCGCAACACCTGAGTTATGACGAGCACCTGAAAGGATATGTGCCAACCAGCCGGTTTATCCCGGCTTATCACGATGGTGGTATTGGTCAGTACAACGGCTGGTTGCGTGCGCGTGGTGAAAATGAATTTCTGATTGATCTGGTCGATACTCCTTTGCGTCAGCTGGAAGCAGAACTGATTCGCCCGATTTTATATGCGATTCGTAAGCGCCAGCGCATTGATGTGTGTTACCGATCCATGAAAAACCCCTCAGGCGCCGAGCGCATCATTAGCCCACACAGTTTGATATTTGATGGTATTCGCCATCATGTGCGCGCTTTTTGTGAGCTGAAACAGGATTTTCGCGACTTTGTTTTATCGCGTTTTGTGCTCGATGAAAGTGACAACCCTCCGTTATTGAGTGGCCCGGCGAGCCAAACCCAAGAGCATGATCGTGCATGGAACGCACTGCTTGAATTTGCCATCGAGCCTGAACCTCGACTGAGTCATACACAACAGCAATTGATTGCTTATGAATATCAGATGACAAACACAGGGCAGAACCGCTGGCAACGTACACTGAAATGCCGCGCGGCAGTGTTGCAGTATTTACTCAGGCGGCTACGCCTTGACCTGCAGCAGGATCTACCTGAAGCGCAACAAATCATCATCAGCCACAAAGACAGAGAGAAGCTGAAACCCTGGTTATTTTCACACGGGTCGTAAATTACTACCTGTTTTTTGACCAGTATTGAGACAAAACATTATTGCAATAACAATAGTTTGGCTTGGGTGAACAAGAGAATATGAGTACTGATGCTGTTTTTGGTTGTGCGGATGATACCCGTTCTGCTGTTTTGGTGATTAATAAAAATGGATGTGATTTAAATGGATGCGAATATGCCTGCTTATTTCCGCTATTGGGGTAAAGCCAAAAAGGAGCCTGATGGACAAGGAGCAGACTATCACTTGCTGCCGTATCACTGTTTGGATGTGGCGGCGGTTGGTCAATTACTGCTCAGCGCTGAGAGGCCACTGGCTCGTGATTTGGCTGACTTTCTTGAAGTGGAGCCACAGCAACTAAAAGCCCTTTTTGTTTTCTTTCTTGCTCTGCATGATCTGGGTAAATTTGCTTCTGCGTTTCAGGCACTTTATCAACCTGAAGGCACGCCGTTATATCGTGTTCAGCGCTGTAAGCCTTATGACGGAAAAAACTACCGCCATGATCGTTTGGGGTTGTGCTTTTGGGAGCTTATTGAAGACGAGAATTTTTTTGGTGTATTCGAGTTTTCAGGTTCGCCACGAAAAACTAAGCGCTCGTTAAGAGTTTTGATGAATGTTGTGCTTGGGCATCATGGCTCGCCAATCAATTTGAATGAATCCCGCTCAATTAAGAGCTTTGCTGAAACCGATAACCTACAGGCGGCTAGTCAATTTTTTCGGGATGTCTGGCAATTAATTCAACCTGAATTTCCACTCGATAAATTTCTCTCTAAAGAATGGTGTGATCAATTAAAGCAAGTGAGCTGGCAGCTGGCTGGTTTGGCTGTATTAGCCGATTGGGTTGGCTCGGATAACAGTCACTTTCACTTTTATTCTGACGTTATGTCGCTTGACGATTATTGGGCCATAGCCCAAAAAACGGCAAATAGTGCGCTGGCGGCTACCGATTTAAATAACACGCCGGCTATTAAACCGTTTGTATCGGTTAAGCATCATTATGGTTTTGAGCCAACACCATTACAGCGCTGGGCGGAAACGATAGAGGTAGATGCATCGCCTCAACTGTTTATTTTGGAAGATGTTACGGGTGCCGGTAAAACCGAAGCAGCATTAGTGTTAACTCATCGACTTATGGCAGCGGGTGCGGCGGATGGTTTCTACTTTGGTTTGCCAACCATGGCGACGTCTAACGCGATGTTTCAGCGTATTGCTCAGCATTATCTGCAAATGCTCAGTGCAGAAGGAGCAAAGCCCAGTATTGTTTTAGCTCATGGCGCGCGTGAGATGAATGATCTGTTTCGCGAGGCGGTATTAAGTGCTGAAAACCCGGATAGCCAATATGACGCTACCGATGCTACTGCAACAGCACAATGCAATCAGTGGTTAGCGGACTCCCGCAAAAAAGCACTGCTGGCTCCGGTGGGAGTCGGCACCATTGATCAGGCGTTGTTGGCAGTTTTACCGCGTAAACATCAGTCGTTGCGGTTATTGGGATTAAATCGAAAAGTGTTAATTTTCGATGAAGTGCACGCCGCTGATGAGTTTATGTTTGAACTGCTGGAAAGTTTGTTAAAAATGCACTTTCATCAGGGCGGGAGTGTGGTCTTATTAACCGCCACACTGTCGTACAAGCAGCGTAGTCGTTTGGTTGCTGCCTGGCAGAGTGCAGCCGGTTTGACACCTCAGCTACCAGCGAACCGCCAATTCCCGTTGGCAACCCAAGTATCGGCAACAAAAGCATCCGGTGATACTTATCATTCGTTATTAGAGCAAGCCTTACAAAGCCGTACGGATGTCAGTCGTAAAGTGAATGTTGGTTTTTGTCATACATTTGATCAGTGTGTGAAACAAGTTCTCAGTGCCGTTGCTCAGGCGCGGTGTGTGGTGTGGATACGCAACTCAGTCGATGATGCGTTGCAAGCATTTCAGGCTGTCCAATCTGAAATGGAAAACCCGGACGATTGCCTGTTATTCCATAGTCGTTTTGTGCTGCATGACCGCAAACACATTGAAGAAAAAGTTCTGGCAGTATTGGGTAAAGCCAGTTCCGCTGCAGAGCGTGCTGGCAAGGTGCTGATTGCCACTCAGGTATTTCAGGAAAGTCTCGATGCCGATGCCGACCTCATGATCTCTGATATTTGTCCGATTGATGATCTGATTCAGCGAGCAGGGCGGTTACATCGCCATACCCGGGATGCTGGTGGTTCATACCAGCAAGGCATTCAGGATCAGCGACCTGAACCACTTCTTATGGTGCATGCGCCTGAATGGCAGGAGCAGCCGAAATCTGACTGGCTGAGCAAGCACTTCAGAAATACCCAATATGTCTATCGCTCGCCAGCACGTTTATGGCTGGGGATGCGTGAATTGCGAACTCTGGGTTGTATTCAAATGCCAGATAACGCCCGGCAATTGATTGAAGCTGTATATAGCGACGAAGCCTACGAGCAAGTCCCACCGGCCCTGCAACATCAGGAAAATAATCTGATTGGTGAGGAACGGAGTAAAGCCGCCAAAGCCAATTCACAACTGATCAACTGGCAGGATGGTTACTGCGATCAGAGTGCCATTGCTTGGCACGACGATGATTCGGACATCAGTACACGCTACAGCGATATTGAAACGGTTGAAGTGTTGGTGCTTAGGCGCGACGAGAATGGTCAGTTGCAACCTTTAGTTGATGATCCTCAATTTGCTGTTCAACTCAGTACCGTCAAATTATCAAAAAATAAATACGCCGATAAGTTGCAGCGCTTGCCTGAACAGGAAGAAGAGCTATTTAAGGCGCGTTATCGCAAAGCTAAATACTTGCAATGTTGGTTGCTGGAGGCTGACTGCCGATTTGCTTATGAGGCCGCGGTGGGTTTTGTGGAGAAAAGTCCCCGCTAAAGCGCGGGGAACGTATTTCGACTTTGTGAGTATGTCGGTTTATTCCCGTGTGTACGGGAAACGAACAAAATTATATACAGGATGATTTGTTATGCGAGTTGTATTGAATTTTACGACGTTGTGATTATGTCTTATTGATTTTGTTTTTTAGGAGCGTATATTGAGCTTTGTCGATATGAAGTGGGCACGAAGCGGAGGCGGTGTTCACCTCCACTCCGCGCACCGGTAGCACAGTGATGTTAAGTGGTTTCGATGCTGCGAGCAAATGTATGCCGCAGGAATTTCGCCTCTAACAACACAGGAAAAATTTCTATGGCTAACAATTTGATTATTTCTTATGACCTGAATTCACCAGGCCAAAAGTATCAAGCGGTTGCGGATGCAATTAAGTCGCTGGGCAGTTGGGCTAAAGTTCAAGGTTCTGTCTGGTATGTAAACTCCAGCTATAGTGCTTCGCAAGCTGGAGATAAGGTTTATGAACAAATGGATCATAATGATTCGTTGATTGTTGTAAATGCATCATTCAATGATGCGACTTGGTGGGGGCTTTCTGAGGAAGTTGGTAACCACTTGAAGCGCAATTGGCACCGTTAATAAGGAATTTGGGCATGGATGCCCTTTAAATAAGGACACACTATGAATTTACTACAAGACCCATGGCTGCCATTCCGGTTAAAGGATGGCAGTGAACAAACCTTGCCCCTTACTGCAATAGCGAACCCCGATGTTGTGGACTTTGCCCTGCCACGCGCCGATTTTCAGGGCGCAGCATATCAATTTGCTATTGGCTTGCTGCAAACTGTTTTTGCGCCAGAAGACAGTGATGAATGGCACGACCATTACGAACAAAAACCTTCACAAGAGATGCTGCAGCAAGCGTTTGATAAAGCGGCTCATGCGTTTAATACCAGTGGTGATGGCCCGTTATTTATGCAGGATTTTGACGACCTTGAAGCGGCAAAGCCAACCACAGTTGCAGGGCTGTTAATTGAAGCGCCGGGTGGTAACGGCCTGAAATTAAATACCGATCATTTTATTAAACGTGGTATTGGCGCAGTAATGTCGCTGGAGATGGCTAATCTCGCTTTGTTTACCTTACAAGTTAATGCGCCGAGTGGCGGGCAAGGTCATCGAACCGGGCTGCGTGGCGGTGGCCCGTTAACCACGTTGGTGATGCCACAAAACACTGACGCAACTTTATGGCAAAAGCTCTGGCTAAATGTGATTAATCGTGAGTTCTGGCGATACGATGATCCGGATTTGAATAGCCATCTTGTTTTTCCCTGGCTGGCGGCCACGAAAACCAGCGAGAAGAAAGGGTTGGAGGTATATGCCAATGACGTTCATCCGCTTCATATGTATTGGGCTATGCCTCGGCGTATTCGCTTACAGCTTGATGACGGTGAAGCGCTCTGCGCTTTAACCGATAAGGCATTAAATAAATCTGTATCGCATTACCGTACTCAGAATTATGGCACCAACTATTCAGGCACCTGGCGCCATCCGTTAACCCCCTATAAATGGAATCCCAAAAAGCCAGATGAAGAACATTTATCCGCTAAAGGCCAGTCCGGCGGTATCAGTTATAAAATCTGGGATGCATTAACGTTAACGAATAAAAATGAAGGTCAATATTGTGCTCATGTGATTGAGCATTTTTATGCGATTGAGCGTGACTTTGATGAGAAATTGAGTCAAGTGCCTCGTCTTTGGGCCTTTGGTTATGACATGGATAATATGAAGGCGCGTGGCTGGTATTCCACCACTTTGCCCTTGTTCTCTATTAGTCCAAAACACCAAGAAGAAGTGCTTTTTAAAGTAAAAGATCTGCACAAGCTGTCGTCTGATGCTTTGTGGCATTGCCGTACACAGCTGAAATCGGCCTGGTTTGAAAAGCCTGGAGATATCAAGGGTGATTTTACTTTTGTTGATCTTGCTTTCTGGCAGCGTACCGAAGCGATTTTCTTTAATGCCGTGCAAAATATCATCACGAATACCGAAGCGGATGAATATTCCTTGAGCGGTGAGCAGGCGGGGCAGTGGCTGCGCTCAATTCAAAGAATTACCATCGATATCTTTGATGAATATGCCTTATCAGAGCTGGGTTCTGAGCGCTCAATGGCGAAACGTATTAAAGCGCGGCGTGGGTTAACAGCCTGGTTGTACGGCGGCAAAGATATTAAAAATTTTATGAAAACATATGAAATAGATGCACCTAAGGAGACGACATAATGGATGAGCACAGCCAAAAAGCGTTGTTACGCTGGTGGCAAAGCATGAATCTGCCCGCAAGCCAGTTAAAAGAAAAAGGCATTCTGCCTGCACCTACTGCACACAAGGCACAGCTCAGACGTTGTGAATCAGCCGATGCTGCTATGTTGTCGCAAGGTTTTCGAGCCCTTTGGGACAAGCTTAGTGAGGACGAGACCGAGTTTAAAGCATCGCAAGGCTTTGAATGTTGGGCAACCATTGCGGCAGTGCTGGCGCATGTTAAGAGCGATAACAAAATCAAACTGGCGTTGGCGGCAGGCAAAAAAGGAGATGGCGATAAATCCATTGTCAGCGAGCTGCGCTTTTCCCAATTACAAAACGCCAAAACACCGGATGAATTTTTACGCCGCTTGCGGCGTATTGTTCAGCAGCTAAAAGGCGAAGTGTCGGTTGTTTATCTGGCATCTGATATTCATCGCTGGTTTGCCGAATTTTATCAATTTCGTCCGCGTAAAGCAGACAAACGTATCAGCGTTCAGTGGGCCATGGATTACTACCGTGCGGCCTCTGGAAAGACTAAATAATTTAAATTTACCGTATTAAAGGAACTAAACATGAGCCAATTTATTCAACTGCATATTTTAACCTCTTACGCGCCTTCTAATTTAAACCGTGATGACCTTGGCCGCCCTAAAACGGCCAAAATGGGTGGCTTTGATCGTTTACGTGTCAGCTCCCAGAGCTTAAAGCGCAACTGGCGTATCTCAGATATTTTTGAAGAATCTCTGGCTGGCCATATTGGTACGCGCACTAAGCGTTTTGGGCTGACGATTTTTGATGCCATGATTCAGGCCGGTGCTAAAGAAAAACTGGCGAAAAATTCGGCGGAGAGCATTGCTAATGTCTTTGGCAAAAGCAAAAAAGACTCGCTGGAAATTGAACAGCTCGCGCATATCAGCCCAGCAGAACAAGATGCGGCACTCACGTTAGCTAATGTTTTGGCAAGCGAAGACCGTGAGCCGACAAAAGAAGAATTGTCCTTATTAAAAACCGATCAAACGGCGGTTGATATCGCCATGTTTGGCCGGATGCTGGCATCCAGCCCGGCATACAATGTTGAAGCTGCCTGTCAGGTTGCTCACGCGCTTAGTGTGCATAGTGTGGTGATTGAAGACGACTACTTTACCGCGGTCGATGATTTAAACGATGGTAAAGAAGACGCGGGATCTGCGCATATTGGTGAGTCGGGTTTTGCTGCGGCACTGTTCTACAGCAATATTTGCATCAACAAAACCCAGCTGATCGACAACCTGGATGGTAATGAAGAATTAGCCAATAAAGCGATTCAGGCATTAACAGAAGCAGCAGTGAAAGTTTCACCCAAAGGAAAACAAAACAGCTTTGCTTCCCGTGCTTATGCCAGCTTTGTTTTGGCTGAAAAAGGCGAACAACAGCCGCGTTCATTATCCGTTGCGTTCTTAAAACCAATTCAGGATAACGATCAGTTAACCAGTGCCATTGAAGCATTAACAAAACAAGTGGAAAACTTCGACAATGTTTATGGTGCGTGTGCCGACAGTCGTTACCATATGAATGCCTTAACCGGCGAAGGCAGCTTTGCCAAGTTATCTGAGTTTGTGGCGGAATAAGGGGAAGGCGATGAAAGAATATCTCGTCTTTCGTTTATACGGGCCAATGGCCAGTTGGGGGGAAGCTGCCGTGGGTGGCGACCGGCCAAGCGCCATTGCACCAACACGCTCGGCGCTATTAGGTTTGTTAGGTGCTGCGTTAGGTATTAAGCGCGATCAAACAACGGAACTTGGCAATTTGCAGGCGAGTGTTGCCGTTGCGGTAAAGCAATGTGTACCAACGTCATTAATGCGCGATTACCACACAACACAGGTGCCATCGGAAAATAAAAAGGTTATTCATCGAAGCCGTAAAAGTGAATTAAGCGAAGATAAACTGAACACCATTTTATCCAGCCGGGATTATCGTTGTGATGGTTTATGGGTGGTGGCTGTTTCTTTGCGTGACAGCAGTACAATCACTTTGGCAGATTTGAAACGTGCGCTGCAAAAACCCGTATATACCCTGAGCCTAGGGCGCAAGTCCTGCTCGTTGGCTGCGCCGTTATTGCCTCAGTTAATTTCTAGCGCAACATTAAAAGGTGCTTTGGATATCGAGTTCCCGGCATTAACAAAAAGTCTGCAGCAAGATCAGATGTGGCTAGGCTTTAATGGCGTTGTTACCTATTTCTGGGAAGGTGCTAAGTCGGAATTTGATGATAACCGGATATTAACAACGCAGCCTTGGGATGAGCCTGTAAGCCGAACACGCTGGCAATTTAAACAGCGTGAAATGCATCAGTTGTCGTTTTCTGGAGAGTCGCTAGAAGGAGAGTTTCTGAAAGGAGAGTCGTATGTTTCTGTCTAAAATTTCAGTGCTACCATCCGCACACTCTGCCGAGGAGCTGTTTAAATTAGGGAAGAATGGGGCATACGCGTCTCACCAGTTGTTGTGGCGACTTTTTACCGAGCAACAAGCCCGCAATTTCCTCTACCGGGAAGAGATGAATAGCAATGGTTTACCCAGTTATCTGGTGTTATCCCAAACCCCCCCTGCGAACGATACCCCGTTATTTGCGATACAAAGCAAAGCATTTACTCCGCGCTTGTCGACAGGCACCCGGCTGGGTTTTAGCTTACGGGTGAATCCCACCATCTCGGTTAAAGATGAGCAAGGTAAAAGCAAACGTCACGATGTCATGATGCATGCGAAATACCTCGCTGCTAAAGAAGGAATTTCAGACTCAAAACACATTCAGCAACGCATGGACGAAGCGGCATTACGCTGGATTTCAGATGCTGACCGCCTTGAGCGCTGGGGCTTCCGGTTGGAAGCTATGCCCAGTATCGAAAGTTATACCCAGCATAAAACGAATGGCAAACAGCGTATTCAGTTTTCTAGTGTTGATTATCAAGGGGTATTAACGGTTGATGATCCTGATAAATTCCTTGAGCAATACGCCAAAGGGTATGGTAAAGCGAAAAGCATGGGCTGCGGTCTGATGCTTATCAGGCCTGTTTAGCATTCAAAACCAAGCAAAGATTCCATCAAGGACGAACCATGAAATCAAAACTAGAAGTTCTGGATCAAGCTATTTCAACCACCACCAGGGACGGTGTTGAATATATTTGCATCACCGATATTGCCAAGTACAAAGGGAACGATCGAGCGGCTCATATTATCGGTAACTGGATGCGAAACCGAAACACAGTTGAATTTTTGGGAATATGGGAGCAACTTAACAATCCTGATTTTAAAGTCCTCGAATTCGAGGACTTTAAAAAGGAAGCTGGCTTAAACAGCTTCACCTTGACCGCAAAACAATGGATTGAATCTACTAATTCCATCGGAATCATATCTAAGGCTGGCCGTTACGGTGGTACCTACGCTCAGAAAGACATTGCATTTGAATTTGCCAGTTGGATTTCGGTCGAGTTTAAACTCTATCTGATCAAAGAATTCCAGCGGCTGAAAGAGCAAGAGTATGAACAGCTGGGTTGGGACATCAAACGGAATCTGGCTAAAGTAAATTACCTGATTCATACCGATGCAATACAAACACACCTTGTTCCTGATGCGCTAAGTAAGCAACAAATTTCCGCTATTTATGCGACCGAAGCCGATTTGCTGAATGTTGCTTTATTTGGCGAAACCGCCAAGCAATGGCGGGAGGGTCATCCTGAGCAAAAAGGCAATATGCGTGATCATGCGAACGTGCACCAATTAGTTTGTCTTGCCAATCTGGAGGCAATGAATGCCCATTTTATCCAGCAAGGTTTAACGCAGTCTGAGCGAATTACTCAGCTTAACCAGCTCGCCATTCAGCAGATGAATGTCTTGCTAAAAGCATCCGATCGTTTGCTTCCGGAAGGTGATTAACCATGCCCTTTGTTCCTCTAAAACCCATCCCCCTGAAAGATCGCACCTCTATGATCTTTGTGGGTATGGGGCAAATCGATGTACGCGACGGCGCTTTTGTCGTGATCGACGTCAATGGCGAGCGCATGCACATCCCGGTTGGCAGCGTTGCTTGCATCATGCTGGAGCCGGGTACGCGTGTCAGCCATGCAGCAGTTAAGTTAGCGGCAACAACCGGCACCTTATTAATCTGGGTGGGCGAGGCTGGTGTTCGTCTTTACGCATCTGGACAGCCCGGTGGCGCACGATCGGATAAATTGTTGTACCAGGCCAAACTCGCATTGGATGACGAATTACGATTAAAGGTCGTGCGTAAAATGTTTGAAATACGCTTTGGAGAACCCGCACCGCAGCGTCGCAGTATTGACCAGCTCCGTGGTATTGAAGGCGCACGCGTGCGCAAAACCTATCAAATGCTGGCTAAACAATACGGTGTTGAATGGCATGGCCGCCGTTACGACCCGAAAGACTGGCAAAAAGGCGATAAGGTGAATCAATGTTTAAGTGCCGCAACGTCCTGTTTATACGGCGTAACCGAAGCCGCTGTTTTAGCCGCAGGTTATGCCCCCGCCATTGGTTTTGTTCATAGCGGCAAACCACTGTCGTTTGTGTACGATATTGCTGATTTAATTAAGTTTGAAACCGTTGTACCGATCGCCTTTAAAATTGCCGCAAAACATTCAACCTCGCCCGACCGCGATGTCCGTATTGCCTGTCGGGAAGCCTTCCGTAGCAGCAAAGTGCTCAAACGCTTAATTCCATTAATAGAAGAGGTACTGGCTGCTGGTGAAATTGAACCACCTGAAATGCCAGAGGATGCTCAGCCTCCAGCGATACCAGAACCGCCTTCTATTGGTGATGATGGCCATCGAAGCGGTTGAAGCGAGCGGTTAAAAGGAGTTAATCATGAGTATGGTAACTGTTGTTACAGAAGCCGTTCCTCCTCGGCTGCGAGGGCGCTTAGCGGTATGGCTGTTAGAGATTCGGGCTGGTGTCTATGTCGGCGATGTATCGCGCCGTGTTCGGGAAATGATCTGGTTTCAGGTTAATGAACTGGCTGAAGATGGCAACGTCGTGATGGCCTGGGCAACCAACACCGAATCCGGATTTGATTTTATAACCTATGGAAAAAACCGGCGTATGCCCGTCAATGTCGATGGACTGCGACTGGTTCGATTTTTACCGGAAGAATAAATAATGTCAGAAGATATATTTAAACAAAAACCAAAACCTTCACGTAATCGCAGCAAGCGTTTACGCAAAAAGCTGTTTCTGGATGAGTTTCAGGAGCTGGGCTTTGAAATACGGGCAGAGTTTCACACCGATGAAGACGAATTATTGGATGATGTGATTGACTATATTGAAGCCCAAACATGGATTATGGGTGGTGGCGTTGGGCAGGGAATTTTACAGGGCTATCTTTGTGGGCCTGCCAATACTGTTAATGACAAGGCTTTGTCTGAATTTGCACTCTGGTTAGAAAAACAGGGCTGCGAAAATATCTCTTTCGGCACCATTCATGATGCGACCTATGGTCAACTCTGACCTTTAAGCTGCTCCTTAAAAATACGGAAATTGATTGGTAGATTTTAAACGGGGATATTTCCTTAATAAAATCAATCATATACATTTAGAGTGTTCCCCGTACCCACGGGGATAAACCGGAGTATTTTCATAGTCGGTCGCTGTCGTTCCTGTGTTCCCCGTACCCACGGGGATAAACCGCCCTTGCCTTGATATTAAAAGTTTTCAAACGCGTGTTC
The DNA here is from genome assembly GCF_965226395.1 of Bacterioplanoides sp. GTDB lineage: Bacteria > Pseudomonadota > Gammaproteobacteria > Pseudomonadales > Oceanobacteraceae > Bacterioplanoides. The sequence continues at coordinate 3,242,858 of NZ_OZ245358.1, forward strand.
CCCGTACCCACGGGGATAAACCGTAGCAAACATTCAATCGCAAGCGCAAACCAGCGTGTTCCCCGTACCCACGGGGATAAACCGTCCGGGTTTCATCCGGTGCGGCCAATCGTAGCGTGTTCCCCGTACCCACGGGGATAAACCGCGCAGGAGCGTGCAGCATGAAGCACACCACTCGTGTTCCCCGTACCCACGGGGATAAACCGCTGACAGAACTTTCCCAGGACGTGCTGTTATTGTGTTCCCCGTACCCACGGGGATAAACCGCGTTATTTTGGTTAAACGTATAGGCATGGCCGGTGTTCCCCGTACCCACGGGGATAAACCGACTACCTGAATGCGGGCGGCTATTCAGATGGCGTGTTCCCCGTACCCACGGGGATAAACCGCTAATGAATTTATCGGGTATCGAATTAACCAAGTGTTCCCCGTACCCACGGGGATAAACCGTTCACAGCTCAAATTATGTCGTAAATATCTTTGTGTTCCCCGTACCCACGGGGATAAACCGTGCTCGATGAACTGATTGCGTCGGTGCTCAGTGTGTTCCCCGTACCCACGGGGATAAACCGAGCTGATGGTGCGGGTGCTGAATCAGGAGTTGGTGTTCCCCGTACCCACGGGGATAAACCGTTGGCTCTACCCTGGTAATGATCGCAGGCAGTGTGTTCCCCGTACCCACGGGGATAAACCGCGCACCTGGTGCCGCACGATGATAGTGAGTATGTGTTCCCCGTACCCACGGGGATAAACCGCATTCGATAACAGTGATAACGTGTTTTTAGTGGTGTTCCCCGTACCCACGGGGATAAACCGCACGCGCAATGTTTTCTGGCGAGATGCTATTCGTGTTCCCCGTACCCACGGGGATAAACCGTCGTCCCTCTGGAGCCTAAAACCGGTAATCAAGTGTTCCCCGTACCCACGGGGATAAACCGGGTGGCCCGTACAGTTACGGCACCAACTTCGTGTGTTCCCCGTACCCACGGGGATAAACCGAGAACTAAAGGAATAATACAAGGGTAAAATATGTGTTCCCCGTACCCACGGGGATAAACCGGCATGTCGAATTCATGCCCGCACTCGCAGCCAGTGTTCCCCGTACCCACGGGGATAAACCGCCTGCCTATACACATAATCTGGGGCAATTTGCGTGTTCCCCGTACCCACGGGGATAAACCGCCGCTAACATCATTTGTACTGTCAGCATTTTTGTGTTCCCCGTACCCACGGGGATAAACCGTAAAAATCGGCCCAGTCAAAACCAAAATAGGAGTGTTCCCCGTACCCACGGGGATAAACCGCCCCTGAACCTATGCCAATGGTTGCCAATTGGGTGTTCCCCGTACCCACGGGGATAAACCGAACTAACCGGCAGTGCTCAAAAATCGAAGCAGGTGTTCCCCGTACCCACGGGGATAAACCGCCGACCCTGAGCGGAACCAGATAACACACCGCGTGTTCCCCGTACCCACGGGGATAAACCGACCATCCATTCACATGCCCCGCTGGGCCAGCCGTGTTCCCCGTACCCACGGGGATAAACCGGAGCAGTTGCGCTGAGTGAGGCGTATGAGCGGGTGTTCCCCGTACCCACGGGGATAAACCGGAAATATAAGCTGCGTACCAACATCCGGCATAGTGTTCCCCGTACCCACGGGGATAAACCGCACGTTGAGAAAACATTTGTCAGTAAGGCAAAGTGTTCCCCGTACCCACGGGGATAAACCGTCTGCTGGCGGTGTCGTTTTTGACTTAATCAGGTGTTCCCCGTACCCACGGGGATAAACCGAAGGGCGAATCCTGGTTAACACATATACCCCAGCGTTCCCCGTACTCGCGGGGATAAACCGGCGATGCTGAGACTCGGCCATAGCGATGGAAAGCGTTCCCCGTACTCGCGGGGATAAACCGTACGCTGCCAGGCGTTCATCCACCAGTTCCAGGCGTTCCCCGTACTCGCGGGGATAAACCGTGGTCGCGCTTGTATATATATCGGAGATAGCTGCGTTCCCCGTACTCGCGGGGATAAACCGCTGGATTACTGGAGCGTTGACGGTAACTTGCGGCGTTCCCCGTACCCACGGGGATAAACCGCCCGGGGCGGCAAGCCGAAGAAAAAAGAAATCGTGTTCCCCGTACCCACGGGGATAAACCGCCTTCCAGATCATCAGCCTCTGGCAACGGCTCGTGTTCCCCGTACCCACGGGGATAAACCGTGTCTGAACCGTTAGAAAATGCTAAAGCCATTGCGTTCCCCGTACTCACGGGGATAACCGAAAAAGAAATATACGTGTTAAGTGTGATACAACAGCCCTATCGACAAAATTATAAGGAGGAATTATGGACACCCAGGCCTACGACAAGTTGGCGGCTCATGTTGGGCATGTGCTCCACATTGAAAGTGAAGAGGCGTACTCAGAAGCACTGGCGGTGCTGGACGATCTTTTTGAAATTGCTGGTGATGATAAAGATGATCGCTACGGGTTTCTGATCGATGCTATTGCCAAGGCAATTGACGAATACGAGATGTCTGACCCGGATATTGCCACTTTTGTCGCCCAGTCGGATTCCATTCCGGTAGAAATTGCCGTATTGAGAACACTAATAGACCAGCATGACCTGCGGATGAAAGGTCAACCAAAAATTTAAAAATCCAAATTTGATCGGGATAGTTTAACTGCCGCCAGAGCAGCTTCTAACAATTGTGCTGAAGCCTTTTGGTTATCGACCAGCCATGTCGCGATTTCAGGCCAGTAATACAGTGGCGTACCACTCTGCAGGCCATAACGGGGTGCGGGAAAGCCTTCGCCGCGTCGGCCTTTGGCGTAGTGGTCAAAGGTGCTTTTTTTAATATCTGCCATTGCCGCAGCGCCGGTTACGGTAACAAACCCAGCTTGCTGAATGGATAAGACAACAAAGCCTGCATCGGTTAATTGAGTTAATGCTTGTTGTATTGCTGCCTCTGCGGTTTCAGCTTCGCGGGTGTACTCCAAGTAAGGAATCTCGTTGCAGAAACATAACAAGGTGTCGTCGCAGCCTGCTTCAAAGATGCGGTCTTCCAGGCTGTCCGTTGTTGAGTCAACGCCTGACAGAGCGATGGTAAATTCGTAATTTTTCATAAATGTTGCTTTGCAGAAAATCAGAAGTGCTTTAAGCCATTACCGCCATCACCATCATGCTCAGCCACACCACAAAGCCAACGGTAATCACGCCCCAGTCGGTGCCGCTGAGGTCGGTATTCTGGGCAAAAAAGCGCAGGCGTTTGTCGTGTATCAGGTTAATGGTTTGGTTTACCAGCAGGTTGGGGAGCAGGGTGAGCATAAATACCAGCCCGCCCCAAGGGTGGTCGGTGAGCAGCAGCCACACCGGAATCAGGTTAAACAGCACATACAGCAGGTAGACCCGGGCCGGGCTCCAGCGTGGCTTTTCACCATCTTGTTCACTTTGCTGATACACCCGGCGGAACAGGTCGTACTGAAAAAACAGGCTGAGCACGGTTCTGAGCAGTGGGTTTACATTACCGTTCTGGCGTTCAATCTGCAGCCAGTTCTGGTAGTTCCAGTACAAGCCATATAAGCCAAACGAGGCTAGTGAGAGTTCAATCAGTTTCTCGGTGCCAATCTGAAAAAATAAGCTCTTTTCCTGCGTTTCTTTGTGCTGCTGCATAGTGGTTTCCGCGACAAGATGCTTATGCAGTATACCCATGGATTTCATCCGCGCGAACCCCTGTTTCAGCGCATCCGATCACGCTTTGTCAATGGTGATGATTGCGGGCTGGTGTTCACTCCCGGGTTTCAGTAATCTAGGTCGGTTTTAGTCAGCGCCGAATTAGAAGTGTATGTTTTTTGAACAGGAACGCGGGCAGTTTTTCCGCCCGCTCACCGGTAAATACCGGGCTCAGGTAATGGAGTGCCTGCGCGAGTTGTACCAGCGCTTATACAGCTCCAGCAGCGCCGACTACGGCCAGGCATTGGCCCGCGATACCCTGATTGAGATTTTTCAGGAGGCACTGGTGCGCTCGCCGCAGCTTGCCGCTGGCGATGATGCTGAAGCTAGTCAGTCTGATGCCGAGCAAAGTGACGAAGCCGAGCATGAAAGCCGCTTTAAAAGCAGCCGTGAGCACGCCGTTTGGGTGCTGAATCAGTTAATGGAACACGGTTGGATCGAAAAACAGGTCGATGAAGCCACGTTACAAAGTACTTTCGCCTTCAGTCGTTATGGCCGATTGTTCACCGAGCCGTTTGTGTCGGAGAGCCGTACTACCGCTCGTACCCGCCATCGTAATACCCGTAACACGCGGAACTCGCTGGAGTCTTTTCTGGAGCGCGGCGATGTCTACGATCTGCTCGATGCCTACGAATATTCCGAACGTATTATCAGCGATTTCACCGATGTGATTGCCGAGCTGGAAGAGCGTAAGCGTGACTTAGTCCGTGAAATGGAAGACCAGCTACTGGTACAGCGTGCCAGTGAAGCCTTTTTTGATTTTATGGAAAATCGTTTCCAGCCGGATTTGTCGGTGCGTTTATCAGCCGATAACGTGGAGAAACATCGCGACCAGATCAGCAAACTGATTAAAGGCATCCGTAAGCAGGATAAAGTGTTTAAAGCCAGTGCTGAAAAACGCCTGCGCGAATTATTGCCCGAGCTGGCACAAGAAGGGCAATCGGTGCTCTGGAGCCTGCTCGACGGTATCGAACAGCGTTTACGCAATGCCAGCGATATTATGCTGCCGGCATTACGTAAAGCGTTGCAGAGCTTTACCAAGCGCGCCGATATTATTATTCGTCAGATGAGTTATCTGGCATCACAGCAGCACAACGATGTGCTGGCAGTGTGTAAACATCTGGCCGCTCAACCGGAAGAAAAACAAAACGAATTATTATTACGTGCCGGCGATATGATGGCCGTACCGGAAATTGGTTTTGTTGATCCGGCCAGCGTAAAAATGCACGCCACCCGTCAGCGTCGTACCGTTGAAGCCGGGTTGGATGATGGCGGTGGTGATTTTGATATCGACGCGCGTAAAGATATTTATGTGCAGCAGGTGCTGGATCAGGCCTTCCTGGTGAATCAGCAAGCGCTGCGTTCTTATATGCGCCAGCATTTAACCGCAGGCAAGACCATTTCCACCCGCGATTTACCAATTGAATCGGCTCAGGATTTTCTCGCCGTCTCGCACGCGATTGGCTTAGGTGCGTCGGATGGTTTATCCAGCGAATTTGAATTCCGTATTGATTACGCCGATGGCCACGGCCCGGATTTACCTAACCAGACCGCCGAACACGACGGCGCGGCCGGTGAATATTTTGAACGCAAAGATCACTTCAGTTTTGAACTGGTATTAAAAGATTCTGAGGCGTAAGCAGAGAAAAATATGTTACATGCGATAGAAAAAGACTTAGAAAAAGAAGGCCTCAGCCAGCGCGACTTTTCCGAATTATTAGTGCGTCTGCTGGATTATGGCGTGATCTGCCGCGACGAAAGCCAGATCGAACAACAACTCTATGACCGTTACCTGCGTTTAGAAGAATTAGTCGCTGATTATTTAACCGTACTGGGTATTCGTATTCAGCACGACCGCCGTTTTCAGTTTGTGCGTTTATACCCGCCAGGTGCTCAGGTGCCGGGTATGGAAGAAGATATTCAGCCGGGTAATCAGGCATTCCGCACTCGTTTAACCCAGAGTGAAGTGGCACTGACTTTGGTGTTGCGGGCGCAATACGATAAAGCGCTGCGCGAAGGCTTAGTCGATGAGCAGGGCTGCGTGATGGTGTCGCTGGAAAGCCTCAGCATCGCCATGAAAAACCTGCTGAAACGCACACTGCCGGATAATTTAACCGAGCGCAAAAACTTATTCCGCCGCTTAAAACAATTACGTCTGGTGCAAATCAGTAATGAAGACCAACTGACCGACGGCGATATGTGGTTGCGTGTGCGCCCGATGATTATGAGCTACGTCAGTGATCAGGTGCTGTCGGAATTATTGGAAAATGAATCTGACGACGCTGCGGTTGCTGAAGAGGCTGCGGCAACTGAGGAGACTGAAGAGCCAGCAATGCCTGATGCTACCTCAGATGAAACCGATAGCCCGGACGAAGCCGATAGTCCGGATAAAAACGAGCAGGTGAACGAGGAAATAGAAGAGCAGACAGAAGCGCTGACAGCAGAAGTGCCGCCAGAGGCGGATAACGAAGCTTCTGATCAGGAAAACGAAAAAGACGCACCAGCCAGCTTATTTGGCGATTCATCTGAGGCATAAGAGACAGCGCCATGTTTTTAAAGAAATTTGTATACGTTAACTGGGGCAATATTCCGGCCACCGAATTTGAATTTGGCCCGATTAATTTATTATCCGGCGGTAACGGCTCGGGTAAAACCACCGCTGCCGATGCGGTGCAAACCATTATGACCGCCGCCCACGATACCTTATTCCACTACAACCCGGGCCAGGACGAAGCTACCCAGCGTGGCCGTGGTAAAAACGTGCGAACGTTAGCGTCCTATGTTTTAGGCTGTGATGATGGTTCTTACGCGCGTCCGAACGGTGCGGTGGGCTATTTAGCCGCGGTTTTTCATCCCACTCAGGGTGAAAGTGGTGAACCTTTTACCGCCATTATTGGGGTGTCGGCGTCGATTGATCGTGCCGGAAGTCAGCCGGTAGCGCGTCAGAATGATCTGCAGTTTTTTATTGTCTCCGGTGAGCAATTAACCCTGTCTGATTTTATTGCCGAAGAATTGGACGGCACAAAAAATGTGCTGGCGTTAAATAAATTAACGCCACATTTAAAACGTCGGGTTAACGGCGACAATATCGAAAAATACGATACCAAAAAACAATACCTGCGCCGTTTATACGGGGCGTTACGTGGTCGCCATGATGCCGTCAGCGAGCGTGAAGCTATGAATGCTGCGCGTACTTTCTCGCGCTTTATGGCTTATAAACCGGTGAAAAGTATTAATGGCTTTGTGCAGAACGAAATCCTTGAAGCCAAAGATTTAGGTGATGCCATTCGCAGTGTGTCGGACTTAATGAAAACCATCTATGCGATGGAATCCGACGCTAATACACTGGCTGAAACCATTCAAATTTTAACCAACACCAAAGGCGCGTCTGACCGTTATATTGATCAGTGGATTGATTACAACGTACTGGAATACACCGCCGCCAAAAGCCGTTATTTACACGATCAACGTTCGTATTTATCCGCCAAAGAAGCGCAGCAAGCCTTGCGTGAACGGCTAAGCAACGCCGAAAAAGAACGCGGTGTTTCGCAGGAACGACGCAAACAATTGCGCGAGCAATTAATCTCAATGGAAGCTCAGCGTCGTGGTATCGACGCACTGCAGGATAAAGACGCTGCCGAGCAAGCCATTGAAGACGGTAAACGCCAATTGCAACAACAAGCGGTGCCGCTGTTAGAACAAGAGCAGATGTTGCAGGCCAGCTTACGTGCCACCGAGCTGGTATACGGTGCGTTGCAAAAAACCTCCATTGGTCTGGATATTCCATCGCTGGGCTCGAAAAAAATCATCGATCAGGCCAAACAGGTGTTAGCCATTAAAGATCAGGGCGCGGTGGATTTTCGCAAGCTGATGGGCAAGGACTGGATTGATTTATCACCACTGGAAGCCCACCTGGATGACTCTCGTGAACAGCAGAGTTTGTTAAATCAATGGCGCGATCGTTTCCATAATGTTGAGCTGGAAAGCAGTGGTATTTCGCTACGCGATCAGATTTCCAAACAGGTGGATAAACGCGAGCAAAAACTGCAACAGATTCAGGGCCGTACGGCGCAGAAGCAGGCGGATATCGATAGCCTGGAAGCGCGCCAGTTAAATTACCCGGGATTTGTGCGCCAAGCGCTGGAAGTAATTCGCCGGGAATGCCCGCAGGCTGACCCTCGTGTATTAGCCGATTACGTTGAAATTACCGACCCGGCCTGGCAAAGCGCCATTGAAGGTTATATTGGCGGGGCGCGTTTCAGCATTATTGTGGAATCCCAATTTGAAGCGGAAGCCGCACATATTTTACGCTCAATTCCTGGTGGCAGCCGTGCCCGGGTAATTCAGGGTGAAAAAGCGAAAAAAGACTGCGACCGTATTCGTGTGCCATCGAACTCCATTACTCACTTGATGGAATTTGAACACGCTACCGCGCGTTATTATTTAGAAGCCAGCTATGGCACGGTCGAGCAGGTGGAAGACCTGCACGTACTGCGGATGACCCGTCGTGGTGTCACCAAAGAAGGGCTGGGTTCCGGCTCGTACTCGATTTACCGTTGTGACCTCGACGATACCGAGCTGGTATTTGGTATGGGCGCGCGTGAACGGGCTTTGGCAGCGAAAAAATCGGAACTGGATGCCATGGCGGAACAAGCCAATGAGGCACAATTCCAGCTGCGCCAGGTTGAGCAATTCCACGATGCGGTGAATTTATTACGCCATGTCACCTTCGCTGATCAGATACAGGCCATGCTCGATACTCAGTATCAGATGCAGCAGGCGGAAAACGCACTGAATAATGTTGATGTATCGGACTTCTCCCACCTGGAAGATGAATTCAGCGCGTTAAAAGAAAAAGCCGATGATTTGGATGCCCAGATTAAAGACCTGGATGGTGAGCTAGGTCGTTTGCAACAGCAGTTAAACGACAGCGAACGTCAGTGTAAGAAATTATCAGACGAGCAGGAACGCACCTCTGAAATTGCCGACGAAAAAGAAGAAAACCTGCGTCATATCGTTTCGGTATGGCCGGAGTTTGATACCGATACCCGCTTAAAAGCGGCGGATGAAGAAGCAGCCGAAAGCCCGGCAGAAGCCGTCGAAAATCAGCGCAAAACCATCGCTCAGGAGTTAAGCAGCTCGGCGCACGAAATTGATCGCAATATTAATGAGCATAACCAGCGTTGCCAAACGGTGGATGCCATTGTGTATATGCCGAATTATCGTGAAGAACATAGCATTGGTTTCTTTAAAACCGTGTGTGGTTTAGAGCGCGAAGTGGAGCGGGTTCATAATCGCCTGAAAAATAATATTCTGGTGGAAAAACAAGAGCAGTTAGTGCAACTGCGTGAAAGCTTTAACAACGCCTTTGTCACCAACTTATGTCACTCGATTTACCAAGCCATTAACGACGGTAAACGTATTCTCGAAGACCTGAACAAAGAGCTGGCGCACCACCAGTTTGGTGCTGACCGCGAAACTTATTGGTTTGATTGGGAGTGGGTGCCGGAATACAAAGAATACTGGCAGTTCTTCGAGGAAATTATCAAAAACCCATCACTGGGTGACGGCGCTACGCTGTTTGATGCTGACCTGCCAAAAGTGGCTCAGCGAGTACGTGACCAGCTGATGGCTATGTTACTTGATGAAGACGAACAAAAAGCCATGCGTGAATTGGAGCGTATCTCCGATTACCGTAATTATCGCTCGTACGAAATTTATAAACAGCCAGCTAATAAAGACCCAATTGCTTTAAGCCAATACGGTACCGGCTCTGGCGGTCAGTTAGAAACGCCAGCCTATATTATCCGTTCTGCCGCGATTACCTCGGCCTTCCGCTTTAACGAAGGGGATACGCATTTACGGGTGGTGTTGGTGGATGAAGCCTTCTCAAAAATGGACGAAACCCGCTCCAAAGAAGTGATCAACTACCTGACCGAAAGCCTTGGCTTACAACTGCTGTTTATTATGCCAACCAGTAAATCCGGGCCATTTATGGATCTGGTGTCGAATCAGTTTGTATTCTCCAAAGTGCCGTTGGTAGGAGGGCAAAGCAAAGGGGAATTACAAACCAAGGTGCTGGTGGATCGACAGCAGTGTAATCAGGATAAGGTGAAGGAATTGTGGGCGAATCATCGTCGCACGATTCGGCACCAGGCTGGGCTCGACTTTATGGAAGAGTTTTCTTAAAAACTACCTGTTATAAGCAAACTCAGGAAATGCTGTATGAAAAAAGCGACTTATGAAACCGGCCTGACCTATGGCGAGGGCGATGGTTCATTTCGCACCGCTGGTGGTGTGGTGGGTGTGCGCAAATTAGTGGATGCCTTTTACGATGCCATGTGCGAGCTGCCAGAGGCGAAAACCGTGCGCGATATGCACCAGGATAATCTGGATGAATCGCGCGATAAACTGGCGCGCTTTTTAAGCGGCTGGCTTGGCGGGCCTAAATTATTCAGCGAAAAATACGGGCCAATACGGATTCCGGTGGCGCACCGCCATCTGGAAATTGGCCCGGCCGAACGTGATGCCTGGTTATTGTGTATGAAGGTAGCGGCTGATCAGCAACCGTACCCGGATGACTTTAAGGACTATCTGTTGAAGCAGTTGTTTGTTCCGGCAGAAAGGTCTCGTAATAAGGATTAAAGCGTATGCGTCTCCTGCTGTTTTTATCGCTCTTAATCGTCAGCCTGTTTAGTCAGGCGGAGATTTATAAGTGGGTGGATAAAAACGGCAAGGTGCACTTTGGTGATAAACCGCGCCAGCAGCAGGCAGATAACGCAGAAAAGGTCACGCTGAATATTGCGCCGGGCAATTGGCAGCCGCTGAATATTCAGGTGTTGTATCAAGGGTCGCTGGGAAAGAACCTGACCGAAGAGCATCGTTTAGATCAGCAACGTATCGAACGGGAAGTAAACTGGGTTTATCGCTTTTACGATGAAGTGCTGTACTTCGATTTTTATAAAAAAGTCCCGGTGAAAATTCATGTGTTAAAAGACGTGAATGAATATCAAAAATACGTACAGAAAATTTCCGGCCATCGCCCGACGAATACATTAGGCGTTTATATCGGTAAATTGCACGAAATTGCCGTGTTTATTCATGACGAAAAACGAGGTGGCAAAGAAAGCACTTACCGCACCATCAAACACGAAGCCAGTCATGCCATTCTCGATTCACTGGCGCAGATTATTCCTTCCTGGCTGAACGAAGGGGTAGCCGAGCAAATGGAATATCTGAGCTACGAAAACAACCGTTTTATCATTCCTAAACATAAAAAAAACCACCGCTCGTTACTGGCACGGCGTCATCAGATGATGGCGGTCGATCGGTTTGTTGAAATACAGAGTCAGGATTGGCGTAAAGCCCAGAAGCAGGGTGTTCCAACTCAGACGATGGCCGGTCAGTTGGTGTATTTATCGTTGAGTAAATCCTATGGCCGCAGTTTTATCACGCGATTATTGCAGGACTATAAGCGCGGTGAAAACCGGCGCTCTTATTATTTGTTGAATGAGCATTATATTGGTGGTGCCAGTGCGTTTAAACTGCACTGGCAGCAGTGGCTGGGCACGGAAATGGCTCAGCCAGAGGTTATTTATCTTCCCTGATTTAGTTGCAAGAGCGTTATTAGCGTCGGGTAATGCCTTTATCCAGCGCGTAACGAATCAAACCAGCCGAGGTAGAGATATTCAGCTTTTGTTTGATCTTCAGGCGATGGGCTTCCACTGTACGCACGGAAATATCCAGCTCGCGGGCAATTTCTTTGTTGCCCATGCCGTCGGCCAGCAGCACCAGCACGTCTTCTTCACGCGGGCTTAAAATATCGTCACTTTGTTTCTGGCGGGTATCGCTGAAATCAGTGAATAAGGTTTTGGCAACGCTGGAGCTGAAATACGTGCCGCCCTGATACACGGTTTGTACCGCCAGAATCAGTTCTTCGGCGGCCACGTCTTTTAATACATAACCGGCAGCACCGGCCTGAACCACTTTGAGAATATATTCACGATCATCATGCATGGTGATGATCAGAATTTTGATTTCCGGGTAGCGCTTTTTAAACTCAATACAGGCTTCCATACCGTTCATTACTGGCATGGAGATGTCGAGCATCACAACATCGGGTTTTAACTCTTCAGCGGCCTGTAACGCTTCCAGACCATTATTGACATCGGCAACTACGCTGAGACCTTCTTCGCTTTCAAGGCTGACCTTCAGCCCTTCACGCACCATCGGATGATCATCGGCAATAATAATTCGGATCGTTTTAGACATTATTCACTCTCTCTGCGTTGAGTCGAGGTTAACTGATCTGAGGTTGATAAAGGATCCACTTCATCCCCTCCGTGAGTTGGCTGACCTTGTGAGTCATGTTCGCTGAATCCGGCCTGAAAGTTCAGTTCCTGAGGTGTCAGGTCTTTTGGCGTTGGATCCAGTTCCTGAGCGGTGGTTGGATTTAACACCAGCTCAGCACGTACCGTGGTGCCTTGTTTGTAATGGCTACGCACGGTGAATTTTCCGCCTAACAGCTCGACCCGCTCACGCATGTTCATCATGCCGATGCCGGAATTAAGCTGCTCCCGGGGAATAAAACCATCGCCATTGTCTTCAACCACAACGGTGACAAAGCGATCGTTACTGCGCACGCTGACCCGTACTTCGGTGGCGTCGGCGTGTTTCTGAATATTGGTGATGGCTTCCTGAATCAGGCGGTATACCGTCATTTCAATGGCATCAGGTAAACGACTATCCGGTAATTTTACCTTTCGTTTTACCGCTACCTGACCCTGATTCTCCAGGCCATCAAGAATACCGTGGATGGCGGACTTTAATCCCAGGTCATCCAGCAGTATAGGCCGTAAATTGTGTGATACCCGGCGAACTTCCTGAATCGACAGGTTTAATAGTTCTTCGGTTTTGTTGAGATGCTGCTTGTCGAGATCTTCCGGCCATTTACGCTTCACCAGACCCAGATGCAGTTTGGCTGACACCAACAGCTGGTTAATGCCGTCGTGTAATTCTCGGGCAAAGGTACGGCGCTGAATAATCTGAAACGATTCGGAACGATGAGCCAGTTCTTTGAGGCGGTCATCGGCCAGATGAGTGGCGTGAATATTAATAATAATAACCACCACAACCACGAGTGTGAGGGTGATGGCTAACAACAAAGAGGCGGCAACAAAGGTACGGCGAATATTGCTGTCTACTTTGTTTTCGAGTTGTTGTACTTCCGCTTCAATATCATCCAGATACAAACCGGTGCCCATCATCCAGCCAAGTTGTGGGATCGCCAGCACATAGCTGAGTTTATTGGTTTGTTGATCAACCGATGGTTGATGCCAGACATATTGATAAAAACCGCCGCCGTTGTGAGCGATATTCAACATATCCTGAATAATAAACTGGTCGTTCGGGTCCTGAATATTAATCAGATCCTGACCGACTAAGTCTGGTTGAGCGGGCAAAACAATGTTGATGCCGTTACGGTCGTAAGCAAAAAAGTAGCCGTCCGGGCCGTAGGTTAAGCTCGATAAAATCCGTTTGATTTCAAATTCAGCGTGATGCTGAGGCAGTTTCTGGTTGTCTTCCATCTCTTCCAGAATGGGCATAATGGAAGTCATGGCCAGATTGACGTAATCCCGTAATGCCCGGCGTTTACCTTCCATCAGAGAATCTTTAATAATGGATTGTTGTTGCTCAGACAGGCTAATAGCTTGCCGTTGCGTTACCCAGGTAATGGTCAGGGTTAAGGCAATCAGGGGAATAACGGTCAGCAGCAGGATTTTAGCTTTTAATGTGATATTCATGTAGCGTGTGGTATACGTGACCGATATAGAAATGGGTCGCGTAATTGTAGCTCAAAGCCACTCAAAGTTCTGTAACATCATGCAGCCAAATAATAAGGATAATGCAATGAAATACACTCTCACCCTCATAACGATTGGGATCACCGCCTGGTTGCTGGCAGCGTGTTCGGTCAATGCGCCGATGGATTACCGTCAGTCACCGGATCGCCACGCTGCGGATTATCAAACCTTTACTCTGAAAGCCATTGATCATGTTAAAGGCACCACCCCCAAAGCGATGGGGCGTGTGGGTCAGGCGATCCAATATGCGCTGGAGCAAAAAGGCTTGCGCTATGTTGATAACGATGCTCAGTTGCTGGTGGAATATGCGGTAGGGGTCAAAAACACACAAAAGCTGAATATGCAGTATTACCCAACCGGGCAGGGCATGTACACGCGTCATGATGTGGCTTCTGCCACCGTTGCCAAACTGGTGATTAATATTAACGATGTAGCTGACAAGCGTTCGATCTGGTTAAGCAGTGGCTCGTCGGAAATCACTCAGCAGGAGCGTACCCAAGAAGAAATTAATCAGGTGTTTGTCACCATTTTTGAGAATTTTAAATAATCCAAAGTTAAAACCAGCAAAAAGGGCGCTTCTTATTATTAAGAAGCGCCCTTTTTATTTGGGAACACGTTAATAGCGATTTAACCAGGGTTCTGAACCCGATGAACCATGGCGTACAGCACTGGCACCACACCCAGAGTCAGCAAGGTGGCAAATCCTAAACCAAAACAGATAACGACGGCCATGGCGCTGAAGAACGGATCCAACAGCAGCGGCAGCAGGCCAAGAATGGTGGTTAATGCCGCCATCGTCACCGGACGTAAACGGCTGATTGAGGCATCAAAAACGGCGTCGTATTCGGCTTTACCCTGATCGACTTCAAGGCGAATCTGATCCAACAGTACAATGCCGTTTTTCACAATCATGCCGGATAAGCTGAGGAAGCCCAGCAGTGCCATAAAGCCGAACTCGGCGTTTAACAGCAGCATACCGGCCGATACACCAATAATGGCCAGCGGTACACAAGACCAGATAACCAGTGCGCTGCGCAATTCGTTAAACAGCAGTACGGTGATAATAAACATTACCAGATAGCCCAGCGGCAGTGAGGCAAAAATACTGCTTTGCGCGTCGCCTGCGGTTTCGAACTCGCCACCCCATTCAAGCTGGTAGCCCGGTGGCAGAGGAATGGCTTCGATATCCGGTCGTACCCGCTTTAACAACGCATCGGCGGTGGTTTCACCATTTAATACCGGGTCAGCAAACACCTGAATGGTACGTTTACGATCACGACGATTAATAATCGGATCTTCAAACACCAGATCAAAGCGCTCAACCACTTGTTGAATCGGAATATAACGATTAAACACCGGGCTCCAGATCTGCAGATCCATCAGGCTGTCGATATTCAGGCGTTCAACCGCCGGTGGACGCAGGATAATTGGCTTAAGAGTGGTGCCTTCACGATAAATACCAATCGGTTTACCGGACATGCTCATTTGCAGCAGGTCATCCAGATCCTGACGTGAAATACCGGCACGACGGGCATTGTCTTCATCGAATACCGGACGAATTACTTTTTCCCGCTCACGCCAGTCGTGGCGCACATTATCGGCATCCGGGTCGGCCAGCAGAATCGCTTTGGCCTGCTCAGCCAACTGGCGCAGGGTATCCTGATCCGGGCCCGAGAAACGGGCTTCGATTTTGGCGGTACTGCCGGGGCCAACTTCCAGACGTTTGAATTTTACCTGTGCGTCAGGCATATGCTCGTGTGTCCAGAGATACGCCTGGTCAATCATGGCCGGAATCATATCCAGCTCCTGCATCCGTACCATCACCTGACCATAAGCCATGTACTGGCGCTCAGGGGCGTAGGTCAGCATAAAGCGCAGGTCGCCCTGACCAACGGTGGAGGAAGTAAACTCAACCCCTTCTTTATCGTGGAAGTAGCTCTCCAAACGACGGGCCTGTTGCTGGGTTTCATGAATATCTGTGCCTTCCGGCAGCCAGATGTCCATTAAAAAGATGGGCGTGTTGGATGGCGGGAAAAAGCTTTGTTTAATAAAGCCAAAGCCGTAAATCGCCAGCACCATCGCCAGTACCATCGAAATCATGGTCGTTGAGCGTTTGCGCAGCATGGCCGATAGAGCGCCGCGATAAAAATCGTATAACGCACCCTTGTATGGCTCGGTGTCTTTGCTGTCATCGGCGCCGTGTTCTTCCGCTTTGGCAAACAGCAGGTAACATAAAAACGGTGTTAAGGTCAGCGCGGTTACCCAGCTCAGGAACAGTGAAATCATCAATACATAAAACAGTGACTGAACAAATTCACCCGTTGCATCCGGTGATAAACCAATCGGAGCAAATGCCGCAATGGCAATGACTGTGGCACCCAGTAAAGGCCACTGAGTTTGTTTAACAATATCGTAGGCGGAACGAATCCGGCTCTGGCCTTTTTGCAGGCCAATCATAATGCCTTCGGTGACAACCAGCGCGTTATCCACCAACATCCCCAGTGCGATGATCAGGGCACCGAGAGAGACCCGGTGCAGCTCAATATCAATCACTTTCATGACAATAAAGGTACCGAGAATGGTGAGCAGTAAAATGCTGCCAATAATAAAACCGGCTTTGGCGCCCATAAATACCAGCAGCACCACAATCACAATCAATACTGAAACCAGCAAGTTGACAATAAACCCGGTAGCGGAAGCTTCCACTTCGGCCGGTTGGTCGTACAGGGTGTGTAATTCGATACCCAACGGCTGGTTCTGTTCCAGCTGGGCCAGACGCTGACGCAGCTGTTTACCCACTTCCACCACATTCACGCCTGAGTTAAAAGAGACACCAATATGGATGGAGTCGAGCGCCTGATAATTCACCAGATGGGTTGGCGTTTCGGCAACACCGGCTGAAATTGTGGCGATATCACGCAAATAAATCAGTTTTTCTGAGCCCGGTGTACTAACCAGCAGGTCACCCATTTCCTGAATGGAAGTGAACTCACCGGTTGGGTGAATACGGATATAGTCACCGTTGTAACGTACATGACCGGCATCCTGAACGGTATTCTGGGTATTCAGCAGGCTGTAAAGACGCGCCATTGGAATGCCAAGGTTGGCCATTTTTTCCCGGGAAATATCAATAAAGACCTGTTCTTTCTGTAAGCCGGCTAAATTAACTTTGGCAACACCGGGAATCACCGATAGCTCACGCTTCAGATAATCGGCGTGATCTTTCAGTTCCTGATAGCTGAAGTTATCACCGGTCACCGCCAGCAGCACCCCAAACACATCACCAAAGTCGTCCAGTACAATCGGTTGGATCGCACCGGGCGGCAGAGAAGATTGCTCATCACGCACTTTACGGCGCAACTCATCCCAGATCTGCGGTAGCTGATGGGACTTGTATTTAGGTTTGATCTCCAGATGAATGGTGGAGGCACCGGCTTTTGAGATGGAATCGACCACATCAATATAAGCCAGTGATTGAATGGCACTTTCCAGCGGGGCGGTAATTTCTTCTTCGACCTGCAGGGCATTACCCCCCGGGTAATAGGTCACCACCAGCGCTTCTTTAATGGTGAATTCCGGATCTTCCAGACGGCCAAGGCCGAAGTAGCTGATCAGGCCGCCAAACAGCAGAATCAATAACACCATCCAGCTGGTGGTGCCATGTTTAATAAAGTAGGTGGCGGCATTTCCCGCCTCCGGGGAAGCGTTTGAACTTGAGTTTGTTTGCGTGCTCATGATTACAGGCCTCGCTCCTGCACCCATGGGCGAACACGCATACCTTCAGAGGCGTGATGCACGCCTGCTGCCAGAATCTGTTCGCCGGTCTGTAAGCCAGACATAACTTCCATGCCTTGTTGAGTCAGTTCACCCATTTCGATTGCCCGGCGAGTCAGCGTCATATCCGCCTGAACCACCCAGACACTGGCTTCATTGCTGCCAATGGACTGATCCTGATGCTGAAAAACCGCACCGGCCGGAATCAGAATCTGAGTATGTGCGTTGCTCAGCACCTGGTTTAAATCCACATGAACACTGGCCGACATACCGGGCAGCAGGTTCAGTGATGGTGGGCGCGGCAGTGTCAGAGTCACGGTGAATGAGCCTGTGGCTTTGTCGGCTTGTGCGGTGTGTTCTTTGTAGCTGGCCAGGTAACGATTGCCTGGCAGAGCTTCAAACTCAACTTCCGGCTGATACAAATCCTGAGTATTGGTCACACCGTCAACGTTAGGCGCGATATTGGCCATCAGGTTTTCTGGTAATTGCAGACGCACTTCCAGCTGGTTTTGTATTTGCAACATGGCTACCGGGGAACCCGCAGCGATCGGCTGGTGATTGTCGACATAAACATCACCAATAACGCCGGTAAACGGCGCTTTTAAGGCGGTGTATTGCAGATCGGTCTGGGCGGCTTCTAAAGCGGCTTTGGCAATATCGAGTTCGGCTTTAGCACGATCATACTGAGATTCTGAAATCTGCTTCTGACGGTATAAATCTTTAATACGCTTAAAGTTCAGGGTGGCCAGATCAAAACGGGCCTGACGGTCATCGACAGCAATCTGATAGTTAACCGGATCCAGACGTGCTAACAAATCACCACGTTTGACGTCTTGTCCGGCATGGACGGGTAATTCCAGTAGTTCACCGGAGAGGCGGAATGCCAGAGCCGATTGTTCTGCGGCCTGAACCTGAGCCGGGAATTTACGCAGAAACACTTCATTTGCCTGAGGCACCTGATAAATCTTAACCGGACGAATCTGTACTTCCTGTTGTTCCTCGACCGTCTGGTCACAGGCCGTGGTTGCCAGAGCTAGCAACAATAAAAAGGCATAACGCATATGAAAGGGTCCTGAAGAATTAAGCTGATGAATTGAAGGGTTTATAAAGGATAGCCTGTATTGTAGGTGAAATTAGGGGCATTTGATCAGCAGCCGATTCTGCAACCTGTTGTTCTGAATTTGCACCTAATCATTGGCGCGATTTACCGCACGACCTTCAAAGTGATCTGAGAAGAAGTCGCGTATTTCATCGGCACGTGTCATTGCAT
This sequence comes from Bacterioplanoides sp., assembly GCF_965226395.1. Classification (GTDB taxonomy): domain Bacteria; phylum Pseudomonadota; class Gammaproteobacteria; order Pseudomonadales; family Oceanobacteraceae; genus Bacterioplanoides. Next base: position 3,261,494 of record NZ_OZ245358.1, read on the forward strand.
CGTTGTAGCCCAGATCAATTAAGTTCTGGCAAAAACCGCGGGAAAATAATAAATAACTGAGAATGCCGGAACCGTTACGACTGGTATTACCACTGCCACCTAAGGCCATTTTTAACGCTCTGGGAATTTCATCAGCATGCTCACCGGCGATATCGTCCAGTGACTGACTGGGGTTAATTTCCAGTAAATCAATTTTGCGTAATTCCATACCTTCCTGCTGGCGGATATGCGGTGGAATTCTCTCAACAGTGCGGTTGATGCGGCATAAACGTTCGACGTCCGATTCCATCGAATCGAGAAAGGCGGCGTTTAACATATGGCCCATCAGTTTGGCTGGTGTTGGGTAGGCGGCTTGCTGGCGGCGTTCTTTGCGCTTATGGGCCACACCACTGACACCAATTACCATGATTTTATCGGCCCCGAGGTGTAATGCCGGACTGATCGGAGCTAACTGGCGCACCGCACCGTCGGCAAAATATTCGCGGTTAATTTTCATCGCCGGAAAAATCATCGGAATGGCGGATGAGGCCATTAAATGATCAACATTCAGCTGAGTGCGGGCACCAATACGGCGCTCACGCTGCCAGTTGTTGATGCTGTTATGACCCTGAAAGAAGCTGACCGACTCTCCGGATTCCAGGCCTGAGCAGTTTATGGCAATGGCGTGCAACGCCCCTTTATCAATAGCGGGCTGAATATTATCGAAGCGAATCACTTCCGACAGCAGCTTACGCAACGGCGCATTGTTGAGCAGCGACACCGGGTCGTGTTTATAACCACGACCAACCACCAGGCTACGAACCAGCTTCAACAGAGTACGGGAGACGCCTTTAAAGTCGGTGCGGTAAATCTGATTACAGTCAAAATGAGACCAGATACGCTCCAGATGACGAATACCAATGCGATAATTATCCGCGTAACTGGCCAGTGCAATACCGTTGATCGCACCCGCAGACGTACCGGAAATAATATCAAACGGGTTGTAGTCACCACGTGGCAGGATCTTATGAACTGCTTTTAACACACCCACCTGATAAGCCGCCCGGGCTCCACCTCCGGATAAGATCAGGCCGGTTTTCTGGTAGCTGCCTGTTTCTGGATCGCTGGCTGTTTTTAAACTGGTGTTCGCTGATTGCTGCAAAGTTCTGTCCACCGTTACTGATGCGTCATTACTATTTTAGTGCATAATGCCGCCCATGTTATTCAGGCATGATCTTAACGGGAGTTTTTAATGTTTACCGGAATTGTGCAAACCAAGCTGGCGCTGGCGGATGTGCATCAGGCGCAAGGGTTAACCACGTTTACGTTTGAATTTTCACCACATTTGTTGGCCGGACTGGAAATTGGTGCTTCGGTGGCGATTAACGGCACCTGCCTGACGGTTCGTACCATTGATAATAACCGGGTGAGTTTTGATGCCATTGCACAAACACTGAAGGTGACCAATCTCGGCCAGTTGCAGCCAGGTTCTGTGGTTAATATTGAGCGGGCCGCGCGTTATGGCGACGAAATTGGTGGTCATGTGGTTTCTGGCCATGTGATGGATCAGGTGGCGGTAACGGATGTGATTGATAGCGCCAATAACCGGGTGGTGTGGATGGAACGGCCGGAAACCTTAGCGCCGTACCTGTTAGACAAAGGCTTTGTGGCGTTAAACGGCTGTAGTCTGACTATTGCTGAGGTGGAGGAGCAGCGTTTTGCGGTGCACCTGATTCCGGAGACACTGGATGTAACTGTGTTTGGTGAGATTCAGGCAGGTGATCGGATCAACCTGGAAGTGGATGCCCAGACCCAGGCGGTGGTGGATACCGTACGTCGGTTAATCGGCGATCAGGAAGGCTTGAAAAAGCTGCTACAGGCGGAGTAATCCACCTGTAGCACCCACATGACGTATTACTGCGATTTCAGATACTGAATAATATCGGCCGATTCAAACATCCAGTTTTCTTTGCCGTTGTCATCTTTAACCAGCAGGCAAGGTACGGTGGTACGACCGGTTTCTTTTTGCTGGTGTTTGCGATGTTGCTGATCTTTTAAAACATTGCGTTTTTCTACTTTGACATTGACGTTAGGCAGGGCACGCAGAACCCGCTGACAGAATGGACACATGTCGTAGTAGTACAAAGCATATTGCATAAAAACTCCTGAAAATTGAGTGTGTATGGATTATAGCGAACAAATCCTGTTATTTCTGATAGCTGTTGTTGCCAACTGGTTTTCGGCGCTGGCCGGTGGTGGTGCCGGCCTGATTCAGTTGCCAATTTTAATCTTTATGGGGCTGCCATTCCCGTTGGCGCTGGCGACTCATAAAATTGCCACAGTTGCGCTTGGGGTGGGGGCCACGTTACGTCACCTGCGCGAAAATCATCTGGATCGGATTATTCTGGCGCTGATTCTGCTCACCGGTGTACCGGGTGTGGTTGCCGGAGTGTTCTTTATTCTCAACATACCGGATCGATTAGCTGAGATTGCGCTGGGTGTATTAACCCTGACACTGGCGCTGTATTCCTGGTTCAAACCACAACTGGGACTGAAGTCTGACCCTAAACATCGTGATTGGTTCGGATTTTTTATTGGTGGTGTCGTTTTATTGCTGATTGGTTTCATTAATGGGTCATTGTCAGCGGGCAGTGGCCTGTTTGTGACCTTATGGTTGGTGTACTGGTTTGGTCTGGAATACAAGGTGGCGGTGGCACAAACACTGGTCGCGGTTGGTTTGGGCTGGAATGGCGCCGGTGCGATTACCATGGGCAGTGTGGCTGAGGTGCAATGGAGCTGGATTCCGGCACTGATTGGCGGTTCGCTGGTGGGCGGCTACCTGGGCGCTCATACCTCCATTCTGGCCGGTAACCTGACCATTAAACGGGTGTACGAGCTGGTGACTTTATTAGTGGGCATCAAATTGTTGATTGGCTAATTGCTGTTTAGCCAATAAGGAAGCGTGATCAGTGTGTTGAAGGCACCCACTTATAAACTGCCGCCCGCACCTGATCGAGATTGATCGGTTTGCTGAGATAATCGTTCATGCCCGCTTCCAGACATAACTTTTCATCGCCAGACATGGCGTTGGCCGTTACCGCAATAATGGGAGTCCGGCTTTCGCTAAGCTGACTGGCACGAATTTGCCGGGTCGCTTCAAAGCCATCCATGACCGGCATCTGACAGTCCATAAAAATCAGATCGTATGCATGATTTTTAGGCCGTTTAATCAGTTCCAGCGCCTGCTCGCCGTTATCGGCAATATCCACTTTAAGCTGTAAGCGCGCGAGCATGCTTTTCAATACTTTCTGATTGATGGTGTTGTCTTCAACCACCAGAACATGGCCCAGTGCATTCTGATCCGTGGCCTGAGTGTTAAAGGAAGAGAGTGACGCCAGCCGTGGTGACGATTCCCGCGATGCTTTACGGGTCGGGAACTGCAGCAATACGGTGGTTCCCTGATTCTGCTCTGAGGAAATATGAATATCCCCTTTCAGGCACTGACACACCGCTCGCACCAGCGATAATCCGATCCCTAATCCCTGATAGCGTCGCTGATAGGAGGAATCTGCCTGTGACATAAAACCAGACAAGCGCTCCACTTCATCGGCTTTCATACCAATGCCGGTGTCCTGAATCTGAATGTCGAGGCAGTCAAAATGCTCCATTGAGGCATAGGAGAAGGTCAGGCGGATATTGCCTGAGTGAGTAAATTTAATGGCGTTATCGACGATGGCTTTCAGTGCATGGCGAACGCATTTAATGTCGATATACACACGCTCAGGCAAGGTACTGTCGAGAATACATTCAAACGTCAGGTTTTTATGTTTGCAGCGGTTGCGGATACTGTCGCAGAAAGCAGTGAAAATTGGTTTCAATTCAACATTTTCCGGGCTGACAGTACGGGTGCCAGACTGTAATTCGGTATAAGTCAGTACGTTATCAACCAGCTCCAGCATTTCATGGGCACTGATGCGGGCATCATTTAACGCCAGTGTGGTATCCGCCGGATTGCTGTCTTTGGCCAGTTCCAGTGATCCCAGAATGCCGTTTAACGGGGTACGGAATTCATGGCTGATGGTGGCCAGAAAGTCATTCTTCAGACGGTTAGACTCCATCAGACTTTCGGCTTTCTGTTCCAGCTCAACCTTGATGCGTTGCTCGGCCTGTTCTTTTTCGCGTTGCAGAATATTAATCCGGTCTGCCAGGGCAAACGACAGCAGTACGATTTCAAAAACACTGCCAATTTTGCTGGCATGAATGGTCCAGACATTGCTGGGTAAAGCACCATAAATTGTGATGATGGTCACCAGGCCACCAATAATAAAGGCTACCCAGGCGGCGAGGAAAAACCGCGCCTCGCGTTTACCTTTTAATAAGGTGGTGACCGAGGCAAATAAAATAACCAGTAAAAAGGCCAGTACCACCGGTGCAGCAATCGCCATCACCATTTCGGTTGAAGCAACAAAGGATAACAAACCGGTAATAGCGCTCATAACAATACAAGCCAGCAATGCTCGGTCGGCGTTTTTCGAATTCACATCTGTGTGCAGGAAGCTGCGGGTAAAGGCCGAGCCAAAGATTCCCACCAGAGCAATGGTTAAGGGCACTGCCAACTGTTCGATCGCCGGTGAGAAATGCCAGATAAACTGGTAACCAATACCACTGGTCGATAATTGCAGGGATGCAAACGACGCAATGTACGCGATATACAGCAAATAACTTTTATCGCGAATACTGACCCATAAAAACAGGTTGTATAAAAACATCGCGGCCATCATGCCGTAGTACACACCCAAGGCGTATTGTTCGGTTGAGTGCTCTTCGATAAAGGATTCGCTTTGCCATAACGTGATAGGGGCCTGAACCGAGCTGCTACTGTGAATATTGAGATACACGACCTGTTCTTTATGCTCGGAGAAATCCAGCGGTATCACAAAATTACGATGGTCAATCGGGCGTTCAGCAAAGGGCTGTAAATCGCCGAGTTGCCACAAGGCCAGGCGCTGTCCCTGATTATCTTCGACAAAAATATCCAGCCGGTCTAATAACGGGTAACCGACCTCCAGCAACCATTGGGTATGCTCCTGAGCCTGATTACGGACGTGGAATTTGAGCCAGTACCCCGATTTGGTGAAGCCTTCGTTAAACACTTTTTTAGGGTAGGGAGAAAACAGCAGATTGTGTTTTTTCAGATATGACAACGACAGCTGAGAGAGCGGATCCTGCAGTACATACAGGGCTTTGTCGGTTGAAACTTTGGCCTGCTCTTCGGTCAGGGTCAGCCACTGCTCGGTATCGCCTTCAACCAGATGAGCACGAACGGATGTTGCCATCATAAACAGCATCAGCAGAACTGGTGTTAGCAGGACTGGCCTTAGCAAGACTGGTTTCAGACAGACAAGCGGATTAACCATGGGTAAGCAGAAGTTCCTGAGCTTAAATAGGCCATAGAGTCATTGCTATGGCCGTGATGACTGAGGTTATTGATGCTCAGAAGTATAGTGGGTAAACCCTCAGGCTGTGAATGGCTTTCGTTTTATTGTTGTTAAAAATGCAACAAAAAACAGTAAAAAAGCATTACCACCTCCGGAGGAGCCAGTATCCAGCGTGTCGTCAGTGCTTACCGGCAGCGCCAGTAACAGAACATCCAGGTTTAGTTCCTCTGTCTGAGTGGAAACCGGCTGTGTGACAGTGGATGCCTGGCTGTGGCGAATCGTCAGAGAGCTGGGTTCCGTGTTGTTCAGATCCAGTTGAGATTCAAACCGGGCAACCGTGTTCTGGCTGTTAATCGTCGGGCTGAGGTTCAATTCGCGGTTATCGTTCAGTATTAACGTTACCCGCGGACGCTCTGTGGCAAAGTTGAACCCTTGTGCGGTGATTGATCCAGTTAACGTAAAGGGCGATATCATGCGCTCCAGCGTCACAGTTAGTTGAGTCTGTTGTGCATCTACATCAACTTCCTGATTGATAAAGCCGGTGGCTGAAATGGCCAACTGCGTATTTTCTTGAGGCAAAATAAAGTCACTGTTGCCGTTGCTGTTTGTTGTAGCGGAAGTCGGCAGCTGCCAGTCGCTGAGACGGTTGTCTGCCGAGCGGATTTCAGCATTAGCCAGCGGATTGTCGCGTGTATCGGTTACCGTGATGGTTAGATTACGGCCAGCCAGAGTCTCGCGGTTCAGGGTGCTGTTGGGAATATTAGGGCTGGTTGCAGTAAAGGTAATTTGCTGCGGCAGGTTACCAGCGGTTAGCGCTAAATCCACGCTGGCCCGGTTAAAGGCGCTGGCATTATCCGGTGCTGTGATATCGGTAATTACCTGATTCTGAGCATCGCGGAATGTCAGTTCTCCGGTATCACTGTCCAGCGTGATACTGGCACCCGCCGGAGCCCCTTCAATCCAGAGCTGCTGTTTTCCCAGATCGAACAGTGGTGTTGCGCTGGTCAGCAGGCGCAGTGGACGTTCTATAAAAAAGCGGCTGGTCAGATTGTTACTGTCGCTGACATCAATGCGGTAAATACCGGCAAAAGCTCCGGAGTCTGGCAGTGCTAGCTGATAACCGCTGTTGCTGAGGGTCAGTAAATTATTCTGCTGCGTACCATTAAAGAAAACCGTCAATGTCAGCTGGTTATTACCGCCGGAAAATTGCAGATCGGCGGTTGCTAATCCGGCATTAAGAGTTTCGCCATTACGAATCTGATTATTACCATCTGAGAGTGCAAAAGCCGGATACACAGTCACACCGATTATTTGCGAGTCACTGTCCTGGCCGTCGTTCACAGAAATGGTCAGATTGCCGTTGCTAGTTACGTTATCCGCTGCGGTAATGGTCAATGAGTTGCCGCTGATACTGGCCTGAATACCTGCGATGGATCCTGATACTCCATAGGTAAGAGAGTCATTATCCGCATCCGTTGCAGTCAGATTAATCGTTAAACTATCACCGGCAAGTAATACCGGATCGCTAATAGCGGATAAGACCGGTGCCTGATTGCTCGGTGTTGGTGGAGTGGGTGGATTACTCAGGTTAACGGCAAATGTTTGCTGATCGGTTTTATCGCCATCGCTGACCTGTACGGTAATGTTACTGCTACCGGTGGCATTCGTCTGGGGAGTAATAGTGAGCTGATTACCACTGACAGCGGTTGTTAACTGAGCACTGTTAAAACTGGTGACGGAATACACCAGGCTATTGCTGGCAGAATCAATATCTGTGGCTGACAGCGTAATGACAGCGGTATTGGTGTTGACCAGATTAATATCGCTCTGGGCATTAAACACCGGGGCATCGTTCACCGCATTAACAGTGACATTAAAGCTGGTGGAATCCTCCAGTGAGCCATCACTGACCCTGACCGTGACTGAGCCATTGCCATTAAAGTCAGCGATAGGATCCAGTGTCAGTGTGGTTCCGGAAATACTGGCATTTAACTGGCTTGATGCACTGGTTATAGAAAAGCTCAGACTGTCACCGTCGGCATCGGTGGCCGATAGAGAGATGTTTGTGTCGCTGTCTTCATCCAGACTTTGATTGCTGATAGCCGTGATCACCGGAGCTGAATTAGCGGGCGGCGGGGATGCCAGTGTCCAGCCAATATCAACCAGTAATTGGGTTGCCAATCCGGGATCATCAAGAAACTCCGTATACTGAGGCTCCATGATTTCATTAGGAGACAAGGCAGAATCAAAATGGCCCACAGATGAACCCGGCTTATAGGAGGTTGGGGCAAACATTTGCACGCTGCCGTTGTTGATGCCAGTTGTGAAATCACCAGAGCGGGCCGTTACGTTTGCGCCAGACCAAACCAGATCACCATTGCTGATCAATGCTGAAGCTCGCTCGCTTTGACTCATGTCCTTCAATAAAACGCCGCTGCTCTGACGTTTTAACTGACGTGTGTATATATCAAAAACCTGCTGGTTATTAAATGTAGCACCAGACTCGCCCTGCGAATCTAATAAACTTAAAAAGCCCATGCCATGCATAATTTCATGCAAAACCACGGGTAATAGCGCACTGCCAGCCGCAGGATTATCGTTAAAGCCGTAGTACCAGCTAGTACCCCCTAAGCAGCCAGTACCTTCGTCCAGCGTGGAGTTAAAGGTTGCATTTATTTCCAGCTCTGACGAATCGAAGTCTGAGCCTGACAGCTGGTTATAAAGTGCATCCGGGTAGAGAATGAAATCACCACCGCCTTGATCAATAAATGTGTAGCTTGCCGGACCTGCCTGACCTAACGTCGCTGAACCAGGGGTGCAGGTTAACGGGTTAAACTGAGCATTCACTTGTACCGGTTGTTGAATATCAAATACGGTATTGAGTATGTCTGCGGCTTTATTAAATACATTAAGGCGCTGCTGCCCGAGAGTTGTTCCTGGATTTCCACCCACTGCAGTTACCGGCGTGGTGTCGTTAAAACCTTCCCCTCCAGCATCATTATTAACGATGGTGACAGCTGCCTGAGATGACACTGGAGTTAATAGCAAAAATGCAATCAGGGCTTTCTGAACAATGGGGTGGAGAGACATACTATCGGACCTCTTTTATTCTTTTTCGCTTGAATCAGCGCGTGGCTGAATCTGTCTCTCCGTGATGTGAACTTTGCCGTCTTCTCCGATGACGGCAATAGAAACGGTTTCAAACTGACCCTGTGGGTTTAGTGAATAGCTTCCATCCGGGTTTTTTACCGGTTTGAGTTGTTGCTTCGGAATGCGCTTACTTTCGATATAAGCATTAATTTCAACAGGAATCTGAATGCTCTGATCGCTATGATCATGGTCGTGATGGCGCTGTTGAGTATGGTATTCACCCGGGTTTTTGCTGTGAGTGTCGAGCTTTGGGGGGTGAACATAGGAATTGGATGGTTGCTGCGGTGATACCGCTGACGTCGAGGTGCTATGCGTTGCTGTTGCTTTGTTTTGTGCTGGCTGCGGCTCATCAATAATAACGAGTTTTTTTGCCGAATTTACACCCGTGACCAGGGCGAACAGTGCCGCCAATATAATCAGACAACATAATAGTATTTTTGACTTTGTCACAGTAAAGCCCTTTCAGTCCACAAAGCAGATATCTCAAAAGACTAGTCTAGCTCTGATACCGGTTTATACCTGCGCAATTTAGTATCAGAGTGTATTTCTCTGCGTAAGTTCACATTTTGCGCTTGGTAAAACGGGTTGCTTCGGCACTGAGCGGATCTTCCGGCCAGGGGTGCTTGGGATAACGGCCACGCATTTCTTTGCGCACATCGGGATATGCATTTTGCCAGAAGCTGGCCAGATCCTGCGTGACAGCAAGTGGACGGCGGGCGGGAGACAATAAGTGAATAATCAAAGAAAGCCGCCCCTGTAACACCGCCGGTTGCTGGGGGGTACCAAACATCTCCTGCAGTTTAACGGCCAATACCGGCGGCGATTGCTGATAATCAATGGCAATCCGTGAACCACTACTGACTTGCCAGTGAGTGGGCAAAAGTTGATCCAGTTGTTGCTGTTGTGACCATTCCAGTCGGGTCAGTAAGGCCGCTTTCAGGTCGAGCTTTTTCAGGTCGCGTAAATGGCGGCAATTGCTCAGGTAGGGCAGCAGCCAGACATCCAGTTCACGCAGCAGAGAGGCCTCGTCCATCGGCGCTATTTCGGGAAATTCTGAACGCAGATAATGGCAACGCTGGCATAAGTCTTTACTGGCCTGATCCCAGGGAAGGTCTTTAAGCCCATGCTGTTGAAAGTAATCCCGCCAGGCGCTTTGCCAATCGGCTTCGGTTAAGGTGGTTAGTGTTTGAGAACGCCAGACAATTTGTCCTAGTTTTTTCTGTTTCCGGGCCTGCAGATGACCGCTGTCCTGCCACTCAATCAGAATATTTTCAGAGAGCAGGCCCGGGCAATATTGCGCTAGCTGCTCAAGGTCGTCGGCCGCTAATGATAGTGCCTGGCGAATAACCGGTTGCTTGCCCTGAATAGCAGCAACGGCCAGCCACTCGTGACCTTGCAGGCCGGAGTGTTCGGTTAGTGTGACCCCGGAACCGGATGCCAATAAATACGCATTACTTTGCTGGCCCTGTTTGTGCGGGCCCTGTTGTTGTGAACGTTGTTGTTGTGAACGCTGCCGCGCCACCCGGTCAGGGTAGGCCAGCGCCACCAGTAACGCCGGGTTCAGTGGAGACTGATCCGGTGCTAGCCCTAATGTTTTAATCCACTGGTTGGCCTGGTGTTGTGTTTGTTGTTGCTGAGCCGCAGATAGTCGACGCAGGGCCAGCTCAATATCATCGGGCGCTTGTGGTAACCGTTCGCTGGCTTGTAAGCGAGCAACAAAGCGTGCTGCCGCCTGGCCATAACCAAGTTGATCAGCACTGAGCAGGGCGTGCCCCCAGCGCGGTTCCAGACCACTCAGAGCAATCTGCTGACCCTGTTCATTGAGGCTGGTAGCCTGATGCTTGGTCTGATGTGAGGCAGGCGGTGCCAGTACATCCAGTTGTTGAAGTAATTGCTGCCCTCGTGACAAAGCGGCCGTATCTGGCGGTGTCAGCCAGGTGGCCTCATCGGCGGCGATACCCCAGGCGTACAGGGACATCAGTAATGACGATAAATCGCTGCGTTCAATCTCTGCACTCAGGTGAGCAAGACGGGTAGCATGGCTGCTTTCTGACCATAAGCGGTAGCAATGACCGCTACTCTGGCGACCGGCCCGACCTCGGCGCTGGTCGGCGGATGCCCGGGAAATTGGATTGCTTTCCAGACGCTCTAGTCCGCTGCGGACATCAAATTGCTGAACACGCTCCAGCCCGCTGTCGATCACAATTCCCACGCCATCAATGGTGACTGAGCTTTCGGCGATATTGGTTGCCAGAATAATTTTGCGCAGGCCGTCGCTGGCAGGTTTCAGTGCTTGTTTTTGGGCCTGATCGGATAAACGCCCATGTAACGGCAATACATGGCACCCGGGAAAATCACAGATCGCCAACAGCGCTTCAATTTCGGCCACACCAGGAAGAAACACTAAAATATCGTGATTTGATAGGTTGCCTGAAACAGTGTCTGGAAGCGGCTGTTGCAAGGCTTCAGCCAGTACCTGTTTGCAGTGTTTGGCCAACTCGGTTTTATGCCGGGTCAGCGGTTGGCTCGGGGGGCGATAGTGAGTGTGTACTTCAAAGCTGCGGCCATCACTGCGTACCACGGGGGCATCCAGTTTCTGCGCCAGAGCCTGTTCATCCAGCGTGGCTGACATCACCAGAATACGCAGATCATCACGCAACAGTTGCTGACAATTATGCGCTAAGGCCAGCCCGAGATCGGACTGCAGATTACGCTCATGAAATTCGTCAAAAATAATCAGGCCGACCTCAGACAGTTCCGGGTCTTGTAACAGCATGCGGGTTAACAGCCCTTCGGTAATGACTTCGATCCGGGTGTGATTGCTGACTGCAGTTTCCGAGCGCATCCGGTAACCAACGCGATTACCGCAATTTTCTTCCAGTTGTTGTGCCATAAAACGTGCTGCATTGCGGGTGGCAATACGGCGTGGTTCCAGCATCAGAATTTTCTTTTCCTGTAGCCAAGGTGCATCCATCAGCGCCAGTGGCACACGGGTGGTTTTACCGGCTCCGGGAGCGGCAACCAGTACCACATTGAGGTGGTCGGCCAGCTGGGTTTGCAGCTCGGGTAAAATGGCGTCGATGGGAAAAGCGGGGTGGGTCATAATCGGATGTCGGCAGAATAATTGAGCGAGACGTTATAAAGGCGGTATGCTAAGGCCTGTTAACAGCCTCCAGTTTATCGTGTTGTTAAGATGCCGAACAGAGACAAAACGAACAGAGACAAAACGAACAGAGATAAAACCATGAGCAACAACTCGTCATCATCAAATGTGGTTGATTTTGCCCGGGCCAGTCAGCGTCGCCGGGAAGATAATGAGCATCAGCGTAAAGAAGCTCAGGTCAATGACATTCGCCAGCGTTTTGAAAAAGCGCTGCCAGAAAAGAAAACCCCGGTAAAAGATTTTCTGAAGAAAAAGAAAGCCAAGAAAAAGCGCTGATGGCTTCTTATTAATTTAAATGGTGCTTAGATTATGTATCACTTGAAGAATTAATTTTGGCTTGATGCTCCAGTACAAAATGCTCAATCGCCAGAGCCCCCAGCGGGCGCGATAAATAATACCCCTGAATACTGTCGCAGCCTTTGTTTTTAAGCTCAGCTAACTGTTCCTGCTCTTCGATACCTTCAGCAATAACCTGCATATCCAAACTGTGGCCGAGATTAATAATACTATCGACCAATGCCTGTTTTCTTGAATCCCGGGTCATATCATCAATAAAGCTTTTATCAATCTTCAGCTTATCAACCGGGAATGCAGACAAATATGACAAGGATGAAAAACCAGTACCAAAATCGTCCAGTGCAATTTTGATCTGGTTGTTTTTTAAGCGCTGCAGAAAATCCCGGGTGTCGGCCTGATTCTGAATAAACAGACTCTCGGTAATTTCAATGGTTAGCTTACTGGGGTGAACTCCCGCTTGCTGAACCTGCTCAAGAATATGGTCGGCTAAATTGTTGTCAAAAAATTCAGCGGTCGACAAATTAACGGCAATACACAAATTCAGCCCTTGTTGTTCAAAATGCTTAATTTGTTGCAGTGCCGCACTTCTGACCCAGTCACCAATTTCACGAATAATGCCGGTTTTTTCAGCCAGCGGAATAAAAATATCCGGACGAACTAAACCACGTTCCGGGTGATTCCAGCGCACCAGTGCTTCTAATTGCGTGATGGTTGCGGTATCAGTATCGGAGTTGATATCCATAATCGGCTGATAATGCAGCTCCAGCTCATTGCGCTCGACCGCATGGCGCAAATCCTGATGCATTAATGCCTGATTTACTGCTTCCTGCTGCATTGCCTGGGTAAAATGTTTGCAGGTATTACGGCCAGCGGCTTTGGCGGCGTACAGTGCCTGATCGGCGGCTTTCATTAGCTGAGCAATGGTGGCCCCGTCTTCTGGAAAGCGGGCAATACCAAGGCTGCCAGAGATACGGCACTCTTTAACCTGACGCAATTTAAACGGTTTGCTGAGTTGAGAGAGACAACGCTGGCTGATGTTTGCCAGCTTTTCGGTGTTGTCAGCATCACTGATGATAATGCCGAATTCATCACCACCCAAACGGGCAATGGTATCGCCTTCATCAAGGCAGTTTTTTAACCGGTTGGCGGCCTGAATTAATAACTCATCCCCGGCGTCGTGGCCGTGGTTGTCATTCACTTCTTTAAAATAATCCAGATCCAGAATTACCACGCTGAAAGTCAGCGCATTATTGTGACTGCCTTTTTCGATGGCCCAGGTCATGTGTTCGTAAAATAAATTACGGTTGGGCAAGTTGGTCAGGACATCGTAATTGGCAAGATAATGAATGGTCTCTTCCGAACGTTTACGCTCGGAAATATCGCTGATCAGCGCAACACTTTTAATCATTTTGCCGTGTTGATCATGAATGGCCGAAAAGCAGATTTCTGCGGTAAAGGTTTCCTGATTTTTTCGTTTGCCCTGTATCTCCGATGTCCAGCTGCGCGACGGTGGCAGTTTGGCAATGATTTCTTTGAATTGCTCAAGTTGCCCCGGGGTATTGACCAGAGCCTGGGGTCTTTTGCCAATCACGTCTTTGGCCGAGAATCCGGTGATCTGGGTAAAGGCCGGATTCACCCCGGAGATCAGGAAATTTTCATCGGTGGTGATCATGCCCATGGGTAAGTTCTGGGCAATCAGAGTGCTGAGTTTGCCCTGGGTCTGAGCACGGCTGTGCTCAATACCAAAACGCGCCAGCCGTGAAGCTTCGAGAATCAATACAATATCGTTGACCGACGGCTTCCTGGGCTCGTTGTAATACATGGCAAAGGTGCCCAGCACCTGATTGTTGGCACCAAAGATGGGCTGCGACCAGCAGGCTTTCAGGTTGCCAATGGCGGCCAGTTCTTTATAGGGGCCCCAAAAAGGGTGGTTGTCGATGTCTTCAACAATAACCAGTTCTTTGTTGAATGCAGCGGTGCCACAGCTACCGACACCATGGCCAATTTCAACGCCGTTGATGCCATCAATATACGCCTGCGGCAGAGAAGGAGCTGCGCCGTGAGTCAGGCGTAAGCCGTCTTCACTGAGCAGCAGCACCGAGGCAATGCAACCGGGCTGACGCTCCTGAATCAGATAACACAGCTCTTCCAGCAAGGTATGCAGAGAATGTCCGGATACCATCAGTTCCAGCAAATGGCTGTAACGACTGAGCGATACAACCGGATTTGAGTTTTCCGGGTTGGTAGAATTTACGGACATATACTGAGCCAACGTTCATTATTAGCACCAGTTTAGCCGTGAATTTTCAAAATCAGTAGTTTTTTGCTCTAACCTGCTCAAATATATGGGAATAAAGGAAAGTAGTGGCGCTCAGGCGCCGACCAGAGACTGGCCACACACCCGAATGACATTGCCATTAATACCGGATGAGGCCGGATTGGCAAAGAAGGCGATGGTCTCGGCCACGTCAACCGGCTGGCCACCCTGAGACAGCGAATTCAGGCGCCGACCGACCTCCCGTGTCATCAGTGGAATGGCGTCGGTCATGGCAGTTTCGATAAAACCGGGCGCAACGGCATTAATGGTGATGTTCTGTTGTGCCAGTTCTGCCGCCATATACTGCACATAACCAATCACCCCGGCTTTTGAGGTGGCATAGTTGGTTTGGCCAACCTGGCCGGCGATGCCATTCATTGACGATACACAAACAATACGACCACCGGGATTAATGGTTTTTTGTTCGAACAGCGTTTGGTTGATTCGTTCTTCCGCAGCCAGGTTGATATCAATGGTCATCTGCCACCAGTGTTGCGGCATATTAGCCAGCGTTTTATCGCGGGTAATGCCGGCATTATGAACCAGAATATCCGCACCACCATGCTGTTTCAGGGTATCGGAAATAATCTGTGGGGCCTGAGTCGAGGCAATATCGGCCAGCAAAACTTCGCCACCAATATCGGTCATTACACGCCCCAGATCGGCTTCTGCCGCCGGAATGTCGAGGCCGATGACCCGAGCGCCATCGCGTGCCAGCGTGCGCGCAATCGACTCACCAATGCCGCGTGAAGCGCCGGTTACCAGTGCGGTTTTGCCGGATAATGGTTGGTGCCAGTCCGGGTACTCGACGGTTTCAGCCTGTTGTACGCTAATGACCTGACCATCGACATAAGCGGATTTGGCCGACATCACAAAACGAAAGGCTGCATCCAGGTTATGTCCGGCATCCGCATCGACATAGATTGCTTGTGAGGTGGCACTTTTCTTCCCTACTTCTTTGGCAACCGAGCGACTGAAGCCCTCCAGTGCCCGCATCGCTGCGGCCTGTTCACCATGGCTGGCTTTTAACGGCGGACGACCGAGGGTGATAACCCGGCCGTTGTTACTTAACTGGCGCAATGCTGGATGAAAAAAGGTGTAGAGCTGATCCAGATCGGTAGCGTGCTGAAAGCCGGAGGCATCAAACACCAGTGCGTCGAATTTCTCTGAGCTCAGCTGGCTGGCTTCAATGGCATGAATGCTAAGCTGATGGGCATTAGCAGCCTCAATGATCTCGGCAGCGGTATGAGCATTAGCCGGAAAACAGACCCGGGCATCTGCCGCTTTGAGGTTGCGCATAATGTCATTTAATAATTCACCCTGCTTACTGGTTCCGATCAGCACACGGCCGGAAAAATAATGGGCTTGCCCGGCGTTGTAGCGCTTTAATTCGATGGGCGTTGGTAATCCTACGGTTTTTAACAGGTTACGGCCGATGTTGTTATTGAGTAGTGACTCGTAAAAGTTTCCCATGATGGTTTCCGTTAACTCTTTTCAATGCGTGATGAATACGTCTGTCTGATGCTTATTCTTGTGGTGCTTATTATTTGTCAGGCTTGTTTTTGTTGATAACGTTTTTGTTGGCAGCGTTTTTGGTGGGAGTATAGTAACGCAAGTGATTGCCGTTGGATTGTCTGACTGAGGCGGTTGTTGCGTCAACTCAGCCAATGCCCACTATCAGGTAATTCTTTAGCTTGTATTATCCGAAAATAATAATGACACCTTCTTATCTTTAATTTTGTATGGATTCCGATATGACTCAGATTGTTCGCCGTGTTGCCATTATTGGCGGTAACCGTATTCCTTTTGCCCGCTCCAATACCCTTTATTCCCACGCCTCTAACCAGGACATGTTAACCGCGGCACTGAATGGCCTGGTCAATCGCTACAACTTGCAGGGTGAAAAAATAGGTGAGTTTGTTGCGGGTTCGGTGATAAAACACAGTCGTGATTTCAATCTGGCCCGTGAAACCCTGCTGAGTACATCCCTGAATCCGATGTCACCCGCAACGGATATTCAGCAAGCGTGTGCCACCGGTTTGCAGGCCTGTATGCAGGTTGCCAACAAAATTGCACTGGGTCAGATTGACGTTGGTATTGCCGGTGGCGCGGATACTACATCGGATGCACCGATTGGTGTGTCGGAAGGGTTACGCAAAATTTTGCTGGATCTGAATCGTGCAAAAACGGCGGGTGAACGCCTGAAGTTACTGGCAAAAATCCGCCCCAAACATCTGGCGCCGTTAATTCCCCGCAACAGTGAACCGCGTACCAATATGTCGATGGGGGAGCATACGGAAGTGACGGTAAAAAACTGGGGCATTACTCAGGATGAACAGGATCAGATCGCCTTTAACTCTCACACCAATTTACTGCAAGCCTATGAAGACGGTTTTTTCGACGATTTGATTACGCCGTACCTGGGGCTGGAAAAAGACAACTCTGCGCGTCAGCCCGACCTGAATAAAATGGCAACGCTGAAACCGGCGTTTGATAAGCGCAGTGGTCAGGGCAGCTTAACCGCCGCCAATTCTTCCGCTTTAACGGATGGTGCATCGGTGGTGCTGATGGCTTCGGAAGAGTGGGCCAAAGAGCGTGGTCTGCCCATTCGTGCTTACCTGAGCTTTTATGAAACCTCGGCGGTCAATTTTGTTGGCAAAGACGCCGAAGGTTTATTAATGGCACCGGCTTATGCGGTTGCTAGTATGTTGCAGCGTGCTGGTTTAACCCTGCAGGATTTTGATTTTTACGAAATTCACGAAGCCTTTGCCGGGGTAGTAGCCGCCACATTAAAAGCCTGGGAAGACGAAACCTTCTGCAAAGAAAAACTGGGCCTTGAGCAACCACTGGGCAGCATTGATCGCAGTAAATTAAACGTACGCGGCTCGTCTATTGCCACCGGCCATCCCTTTGCAGCCACTGGCGGGCGGATTGTGTCGTCATTAGCAAAAATGCTGGAGGAGAAAGGTTCCGGGCGAGGGTTAATTTCTATTTGTGCCGCCGGAGGCCAGGGTGCGGTTGCGATTCTGGAACGCCCGGAATCCTGATGACTTGTTTTTTCTGATACCGGCAGCATATCAGGTATCAGAAATGGCAACTCAGAACTGATGACTCGGGAATAACTATGTTGGGCTGGATTTTCTTTTTTGCGCTGGTGGCGGTGTTGTATCTGTTTTGGAATAAACAACAGCAGGCCAGAGTGCTGGCGCTGCAGGTTGTGCGCAAACACTGTGAGCAACAGAATTTGCAACTGCTGGACGATACCCTGTTACTGGATGCTTTAAGACTGCGCAAACGTGGAGCTGGCTGGCGTCTGATTCGTTGTTACCGGTTTGATTTTTCATCGACCGGTGATGAACGTTACACCGGTCATATTCACCTGGCTGGTCGCCGTGTCGAACAGCTGGAGCTGGACGCTCACAGGATTCAGTAAGCTAAAGCTGCATAAACTCCAGTAACCAGCGCCCGATACGATCAGCATCGGTGGGCTGGTTTAAGGTATTCATGCCTTGCTGGTAACGTTCTTCTCCGATGGCGGCGATACGGCGTGGCAGCAAGCGCGATAAATATTCCGGGGTGAACTCAGGGTGACCCTGAAAGGACAAAACACGCTGATCAATAAAAAAGGCGGCATTTTCACAAAAGTCGCTTTGCGTCAGGCGTTTAGCCTGTGGCGGTAAACGCTCCACCTGATCCTGATGACTGTATATCAGACGGATATGTGAGGCATCGTCATTGAGCCAGCCCGGGTGTTTAATGATTTGTGTGGTATGAACACCAATGCCCCAGCCTTTGTCACTTTTCCCGGCAAATCCTCCCAGGCTGTGCGCCAGTATCTGATGACCAAAACAAATGCCAGCGATTTTTTCGTGCTGAGAGAACGCCTGACGGATCCATTCGGATAACGCGCTGATCCAGGGATGGGTGTCGTAAACACCGGCTTTGGAACCGGTTATCAGATAGGCATCGCAGTCTCCGCTGTTGGGTAACTCGCCATTTTGTACGTCGTAAAAACGCACACTCAACCTGCCGCCGAGGCGGCTGAAAAATTGCTCAAACATGGTGCCGTACGACTGATAATCGTCGAGCAGATCATCGTAGAGGGTGTCGGTTTCCAGGATGCCTAAGCGAATCATTGATGGGTCCTTGTTGCTGTTTGTCAGGGCAGTTATGGCCGTTGTCGCGGTTAAAGCGGTTATAGCTGAGCAAGCGCCAATGTTCAGGCAGGCATCAATGATACTCGCCTGAAGTGGGGGTGCGCGATGCCTGAACCATTTTCTGTACTGCCGGATCGTTTCTCAGCGGTTCCAGAATTTGTTCCAGACCATTGATGCGAATCTCCAGTGCCAGACTTAATAAAAAGCCCAGGCGACCGTTTGGCATGCCCTGTTTGTTCATCCACAACAGATATTCTTCCGGGATATCAATCAGCACCCGGCCCTGAAATTTGCCGTAAGGCATGGTGGTGGTAATCAGTGCTACCAAGTCTTGTTTATTAAACATGTCTGAGCCCGTGTCTGTCAGCAGTGCCGGTGAGATATTCTATAGTTTTCAAATGCTTATCAAAAATTGTTGGTTATTTGACCAAATTGTCCGGTTTTTGTTGTGATTGCTTGCCAGAACAGGAAAAAGCCACTGGCTGGTCTACACTAAGCAACATTCTATCAGTCGTTATTGAAACAGTAATCAGGTGATACATTGGT
This sequence comes from Bacterioplanoides sp., assembly GCF_965226395.1. Classification (GTDB taxonomy): domain Bacteria; phylum Pseudomonadota; class Gammaproteobacteria; order Pseudomonadales; family Oceanobacteraceae; genus Bacterioplanoides. Next base: position 3,280,541 of record NZ_OZ245358.1, read on the forward strand.
CGCGGAAAGTGGCAAGCCCAAACGGTTTGAAGAGTTAAAGCTGTTACCCGGGCAAGCAATCCAGTTGGAGTTCGATGGTTATTCCAACGAACGGGATCGCAGCAGTTTAGTGGGCTATATGCCAGGGCGTTCGATTATTGTGTCAACGCCAATTAAAAATGGTTCCCCGTTATCGCTGAAAAACGGGATGCCATTGGCGGTTCGTTTTTTTGCGGCCCAATGGAACAGTGCCTGTGCGTTTAAATCCGAAGTGATTCATGTTTCCCGGATTCCTTTTGCGCATATTCATCTGGCCATGCCGCAGGAATTAGTACTGGGTGAAGTGCGCGGCTCGGTTCGTGCCCGGGTAAACCTGATTTGCTCGGTGATTTATGGCACCGAGTTGCAGCATAAAGTATCCGCCAAAATAACGGACCTCAGTCTGGGTGGTGCCCGTTTACAGGCGCGCCAGCTGGCGGTGACAGAAGGGGATTCATTAACCCTGACCGCGCAGGTATCGGTCAGCGGAGTGGATCGGATTATTAAAGTGGGCGCCATTGTGCGTTCGGTCACACCGGAAGAAACTCAGGTGGCTGTGGGTGTACAGTTTGTGGAAATGAGTGATTCTGACCGGATCACACTCCACGCTTATGTGCTAACCCATTTAAATACCTGAGCTCATTGATCTGAACAGAAAAAGTCGCTGGTACGGAGTAGTAGTTTGAAAGATCCGGGGAAGGAAAGCAGGCGACATTCATTACGGTCGGTTGTCAGCCGTGATGATTCATTGTTGCCGTTAGATTTGTTGATTGAACGTTGTATTAAAGTCTTTCTGACGACACGTTCTGAAGTGCTGGACACAGACCTGAGCGCAACACTGGCGCAGATGTGTATACAGCTAACAGCAGATCGCGCTTTATTTATTATCAATCCTGATGAAAATTATGCCGACCCTTATGTGGTGGAGTCCTCGGTGACAGAATCCGCGGCTCATCTTCAGCCTGAATACAATGCCCGGTTACTGGCCAGAAACCTGCCTGATTGGCGCGCAGCCATTGTTGATCAGTCTGTCCGTGTCATTCACCAAGGCGACGATCTGAGTGCGGCTGAGCAATGCCTGTGGCAGGCTCTGCAAGGCGAAAGTTTGTTGATTATTCCAGTGGTTGGACGGCAGCCGGAGGCCGGTTGTCTGCTGTTCTCATTCTCCACTAAGAAATCCTTGTCAGATGCCGAAGCCTCCTTATTATCAACCTTTGCCCAGTTGTGTTATCTGGTGATTGATCGCATTCGGGTGGTAGATCATCTGCAACGGCGTGAGCAGCTGTTATTTCGCACTGAGCGTCTGGCTAATATTGGCAGCTGGCGCGACGATATTGTTAACGACCGTATTAACCTGACCCCACAGGCGGCAGAAATTCTTGAATTGCCGGAGGATACGCAGTCAATCCAGCTGGCACGTTATATCGCTTTTGTGCATCCGGAAGATCGTGAGCGCTTTTCGACCACTCTGAAACGCAGTTATGAAACCGGCGATGCCACCGAAATGATTTATCGGGTGTTATTGCCCTCCGGTAATGAAAAATACATCCACGGTTTGGGTGAGACGATCCAGAATGAACAGGGCATAACCATTGCCCGAAGTGGCTCCATTCAGGACATTACCGAACAACAGGCGAAAGAGAGACGTTTGCACCAGGCCTCTGTGGTGTTTGAGTCCACCATGGAAGGCATTGTAATTACCGATGCTAACGCCAGTGTTGAAGCCGTTAACCCAGCGTTCAGCGCCATCACCGGTTACAGTGAACAGGAAATTATTGGACGCCCGATATCGGTGCTGAAGTCGGGCCAGTACGGCCGTGATTTTTACCACAATATGTACGACGCGATTGATAACCACGGTTACTGGCGCGGAGAGATCTGGAATCGCAAAAAAAGTGGTGAATTATTTCCGGAGTGGTTAACCATTACCGCGGTGCGTGATGGTAATCAGCGCATCAGCCATTATGTTGGTGTTTTTTCCGACATGTCTCAGATCAAAGAGTCTGAGCAGCAACTGGAGCATTTATCCTTCTATGACTCGTTAACCAACCTGCCTAATCGAACGTTGCTGTTGAATCGTCTCGAAAATGCCCTGGAAAAAGCCCATGGCAGTCAGCGTAAAGTGGCACTGATCGCCATCGACCTGGATCATTTTAAGCACATTAATGACAGCCTTGGACACCCGGTTGGTGATCGTTTATTACAGGCCTTTTCTCATCGTGTGCGTAAACGTTTACGTGACAGTGATACTGTGGCACGCCTTGGTGGTGATGATTTTATGGTGGTGCTGGAAGACGTGAACAGCGTCGAGCAGGTACAAACCGTGGTCAACATTATTCAGGGGTTGCTGACTTCTCCTTTTGATGCCGGTGTTGGTCAGGAGTTGTTTATCAGTGTCTCCATGGGGGTGACGTTATACCCGGATCATGGCAGTTCTGTAACGCAGTTATTAAGTAATGCCGATGTGGCCATGTTCCGGGCCAAAAAACAGGGGCGTAATGGCTATCGGTTTTATAGCAATGATATGACGCAGGCGGCTTCGGATCGCCTGGAACTGGGCAATCAGCTGCGTAAAGCGTTGCAGCGTGACGATGAGTTACAGCTGTATTATCAGCCTCAGGTGTGTGTTAACACGGGCAAGATCATTGGTGCTGAAGCTTTAATTCGCTGGCACCATACCAGCGAGGGTGTCATTGCTCCCGGGCGTTTTCTGCCGGTCGCAGAAGATAATGGCCTGATGCCGGAGCTGGATGCCTGGGTTCTGCGTTCCGCGTGTCGCACCATCAGTCGCTGGCAGGCCGAACAACGTCGCACCATTCAGGTTGCGGTGAATATTACCCAACCGACCTTTGTCGCGGGCGGTCTGGTGGAATTGCTGCAGAAGCTGTTGCAGCAATATCAGATTGCCCCGGGCTGGCTTGAACTGGAAATTACCGAAGGTGCTCTGCTTGAGCCTACCCCTCAGGTGCTCGACACCATTGCGGGTTTGAAAGAGCTGGGTGTGGCTCTGGCGGTGGATGATTTTGGTACAGGGTATTCATCACTGGCGTATTTGCATCGTTATCGGGTAGATAAGCTGAAAATTGACCGTAGCTTTGTCAATTCCATTGAAGATCAGGATGAAGGGCGGGTGATTACCACCACCATTATTCATATGGCCAAAGGTTTGGGGCTGGATGTTCTGGCCGAAGGGGTGGAAACCGAGCAGCAGCTGGAGTTCTTACGTCAGAATCAGTGTGAAACCTACCAGGGATTTTTATTCAGTCAGCCATTACCGGTCGATAAAATGGAAGCGCTGATGGCGAAGGTGCCGAGCTAAAAGGAAAGGCTACATCGTCAATACAAGGAAAACCCAAAACGATGTAGCCTGACGATTATTCGTAAGTGCAGAAGTAAGCGGTATCAGCCGCTACTTTTACCTGGAACTTAACGTTAGCGTCGACGTTAAAGGATTCACCCTGAGCAAAGGTCTGGAAAGCGTCAGCGCCCGGTAATTTAACATCCATGCTGCCGGATACCACGGTCATCACTTCTTTCTGGCTGGTGCCAAATTCGTAATCACCGGCGACCATGACACCAACCGTTGCTGGCAGAGTGGCTGTTTGCAGGCCAATGGATTTTACGTTGCCATCAAAATATTCGTTAACTTTCAGCACGTTACGTACTCCTGATAAATTAAAAGGGAACGCAGTATACGGCTTCAGAGCGCATCTGTCCCGCGCTTTGCGATGGGCTGACGGGGAAGAGTGATGGTATACCGGGTGCCCAGCTCCGGCGTGCTGCTCACACTGATCTCACCTTGTAATGCCTGGGTGACTAACTGGTGTACCACATGAGTTCCCATGCCGCTGCCACCCTGTTCTCGGCGAGTGGTGAAGAAGGGTTCAAACAGCTGCTCCACCACCTCCGGGCTCATGCCTTTGCCATCGTCGCGATAACTGATCTGTAGTTGTTCCGCAGTCTGTGTGGCGCTGATCTGGATATGGCCGCTTTGACCTTCTTCAAACGCATGAATCAGCGAGTTCATCATTAGATTAGTAATGATCTGTGAGATAGCCCCGGGATGGCTGGAAAGGTAAATGGTTTCCGGGCAATCGAGATCAACCTGAATCGGCCGGTATTTATAATTAGGGCGCAGGGAGCTGATAATGCTGGTGAGGTAATCACCCAGTTCGAAATCCCGTAACTGGTCGCTGGCCTGGTCGACCGTGACCTGCTTAAAACGACTGATCATATCGCTGGCCTGATTCAGGTTGGCGATGGTAATACTGATGTTTTCATGCAGCGATTGCAGTAATTCATTGATAGCTGAGCCGGATATGCCTGTATCTGCTGGTGTGGTGCCTGAAGAGTGAATGTCAGGCACAGCATCCAGCTGATCCTGTAACGCTTCCATCGATGTCATACTGATGCTCAGTGGTGTATTCACCTCGTGCGCCAGACCTGCCACTAGCTCCCCCATAGCCGCGTATTTTTCCATATTAATCAGCTGACTCTGAGTGATTTTTAGTTGCTGCAGTGCGTTGATGGCTTCTTCTTTTTTGGCGTGTAATTCGCGGGTGCGTTCTTCAACTTTTTCTTCGAGGCGGAAATTCAGTTCGGCAATTTCAGTCTGGCTGTGCTGTAATTCGCGGTTGCTGTCAGACAAGCGTTGAGTGAAGGTTTCAATTTGTTCCGCCAGAATATTAAAGGTTGAAATAATAGGGGTGAACTCATTATTACCTTCATAAAAAATGGGCTGAATGCGGCTTGTCTGTTTGTTGCGGTTGGCATCAACGGTAGAGGTTAACAGTCCAAGGATATGTTCGAACGGTTTAAATAACACCTCCAGCATCAGTGCCACAATGGCGATAAACACCAGGGCAATCAATACGCCGCTGGTTAGCGTATCGGCACGTTGCTGTTCGATCAGTTGGGCAAAGTCGGCATCCGGTACAATAACGCCCAGAATCAACCCGGAGCGCGTTTTACCGGCATAAAGTTGCTGACCATTCTGATCGCTGATGGACACAATCGGATCGTGATCTGCATTATCTGTCGGATGTTGGCGGGCATGAAAGGCTTTAGTCAGCTGCTCGCTTGTGCTGCTGGATAATGGATGATTCAGCAGTGATTGAGGGTTATCCGGATGAAATAAAAACGGTTGGCTGTTACGGGTAAAGGTGGATTGGTTGAGGTAAGTCAGCACAGCTTCCATTGACCAATCAATGGTGGCCATTCCTAAAATATGTTGCTGTTGATCAAACATCAGCGCGTCAACCGTCATCATCAGAGACTCGCTGCCAGCTTCGTCACGGTAGGGAGGGGTCCAGTAAATCTGCACATCCGGCGTGACGTGGCGTGGCCAGTCGTGGGGGATGGCCAGTTCATACCAGGGTTGTTGCGGGTAATTGTATTGTGGTGTGTTTAATTCCCAGCTGAACACCACCCCTTGTGGGGTGCGATAAGCATAAGGGCCCATCAGGCGTTGTTGTGGGTTGTAGCGGTATGGCTCAAACCAGATGCCGCCACCCAGAGCTTGTGGGAAAGGGCGGAAGGTTTTTAATAACAGCTCTGAAAAAGCCCGCTCAGACTCAGGCAAATCAAAATTCTGAGCGTGAATCAGCTCACCGGAAAGCGCTAATGCCCGGGCGCCGCGTTCCATCTCACTTGCCAGCGCATCAAAATGATTGAGTTGCGCCTGCAGTGTTGCCTGAACCTGTACCTGGCCGTGTTGTAACAGTGAGTCACTGATGTCATCACTGAAACGGAAAACCAATACCGCAAAACCAATCAGTTGCAGAATAATAATGGCGCATAACAGGCGTGATTTAATACTCATGAACGATGTTGGTCTCCGTTGATCTCACACCAGCCTAGCAGCTTTTTCCGGCGACTGTCTGTAGTGTGCGACGACGGAATGCCAGGGCAGATACAATTAGCTACAGATTTATCGCAGAAAGTAAGAGCACGGCCCCGGTGTTTTGTGTATAATCGCCGCCCTTTTAAACCCCTAGTCGGGCATCGCCGTCCTGTTGGCAAGTCTTTATCCCTTTCAAATGGTTGCATACCGCTATGCCGGTAAGCAGCGTTCGGGTACTTGTGTGAGAGTGAATACGGCCTACGCCCAGCTTTCTGATACACAGGTACACTAATGAGTGAATCAACGCCTACAGGCTTCGCCAGCCTGGGTCTGCCCTTTTCTATTCTTCGCACACTGGAAGAGCTGGGCTACGAAGAACCATCGCCAATTCAGGCGTCCAGTATTCCGTCTTTATTAGAAGGACGTGATGTGCTGGGTATGGCACAAACCGGTACCGGTAAAACCGCAGCATTCTCGCTGCCGATTCTGGCACGTACACAAGCTGAACTGAACGCTCCACAGGTGCTGGTATTAGCGCCGACCCGTGAGCTGGCTCAACAGGTTGCTGAAGCGGTTAAAAGCTACTCCAAATATCTGCCGGGCATTAATGTGTCAGCCATTTATGGTGGTACCGATTATGGTACGCAGCTGCGTGAATTAAAGCGTGGCCCACAGTGGATTGTAGGTACTCCGGGTCGTGTGATGGATCACCTGCGTCGTGGCACGTTAAACCTGTCAGACATCAAAGCCGTGGTGCTGGATGAAGCCGATGAAATGTTACGCATGGGCTTTATTGACGATGTTAACTGGATTCTGGAGCAGGCACCGAAACAGCGTCAGGTAGCATTATTCTCGGCTACCATGCCAAGAGAAATTCAGGCGGTTGCGGAAAAACACCTGAATGATCCGGTACAGGTAAAAATCAAAGCCAAAACCACCACCAACGATAAAATTCGTCAGCGCTACTGGTTTGTTGGCGGCGCGCATAAAAATGACGCCTTGCTGCGTATTTGTGAAGTGGAAGACTTTGACGCCATGATGGTGTTTGTACGCACCAAGCAGGCCACCGAAGAAGTTGCTGACTTTATGCAGGCTAACGGCTTTAAGTGTGCGCCATTAAATGGTGATATTCCGCAGCAATTACGTGAAAAAGCGGTTGAAAAATTAAAAGCCGGCAAGCTGGATATTCTGGTGGCTACCGATGTTGCTGCACGTGGCTTAGACGTTGAGCGTATCAGTCACGTAATTAACTACGACATTCCCCAGGATACCGAGTCTTACGTTCACCGTATTGGCCGTACCGGTCGTGCTGGCCGTGAAGGCGAAGCAATTGTGTTTGTTCGTGGCCGTGAAAAACGTATGCTGCGTGACATCGAAAAAGCCACTCGTCAGACCATCGAAGAAATGCCGTTACCAACGGCAAAAGATGTGAATGCCAAGCGCAAAGAGCGTTTCCAGGCTCAGATTCTGGACGCGGTACACAGTGAAAAGAACCAGGTTTTCCGCGAGATTATTGAGCAGCTGCTGGTTGAAAACCCAATTGATACACTGGATCTGGCGGCAGCACTGGCAAAATTAGTGCAGGGTAACAAACCGTTATTCCTGGATGAAAAAGCCGACGCGCGGATGATGGAGCGTAATTCACGTGACCGTCGTGAAGAGCGTGATAACCGCCGTGATCGTGATGACCGTCGTGGTGATCGTCAGGAGCGTGGACCGCGCAGTAAAGCGATGCCGGAAGAGCAGGCTAAGGCATTAAAAGGCCAGCCAGAAGTTGATATGCAGCGTTATATGGTTGCCGTGGGTTACAACGACGGTTTACGCCCGGGTAACCTGGTGGGTGCGGTTGCTAACGAAGCTGAGCTGGAAAGTAAATTTATTGGCCATATCGAAATTCTGGAGAATTTCTCCGTTATCGATTTACCTAACGGTATGCCACCGGCCACTCTGTCTGTACTGAAAAAAGCCAAAGTGTGTGGTCGCTCTCTGGATATGAAAGAGTATAAAACCTCGGATATTCCTAAAGGTGATGGCCGTAAGCGCGCTGATCGCCCGGATCGGGGCCCTAAAAAACCGCACCGTGGTAAGCCAGGTGGCGGTAATAAATCCGGGCAGGGCGGTAAAGGTTATGAGCGTGGTGAGCGCCGTAATGATAAGCCGGGCTTTAAAAAGCGTAAGCCAAAAGAGTAATCGAGTCGTATAACAACGGCGATTGCTAATAATAAAAAACCGACGTTCTGCGTCGGTTTTTTTTCGGCGCAGAAAACAGTCTCATTATGAGGTGCCTTCATTATCGGGTGAATTCATTTCATTATTCCCCAAGGGGGAACTCTGTATGATAGCCGCCTGACTCACTGCAAGCTGCTCTGCCGTTATGATTGAATTTTTCCTGAATAATATTGCTACCGTTCTGGCCCTGGCTACCACGGGTATTTTTGCCGGTATTCTGGCCGGTTTATTAGGTGTGGGAGGCGGTATTGTTATTGTCCCTGTGCTGTTTTTCTTATTTCAGGGGTTTGGTGTGTCAGCGGAATCCGCCATGTTGATTGCCACCGCCACGTCTCTGGCGACTATTATTCCGACATCCATTAGCTCAATCCGCTCTCATCAGGCAAAAGGGAATGTTGATACGGATTTATTAACCCATTGGGCACTGTTTATTTTGGCTGGTGTGTTGCTCGGCAGTTGGTTAGTGACTCGGGTGGACGGGGCCTGGTTAACGCTGTTGTTTGGTGTGATTGCAATGTTATCAGCGTTGAATATGTTGTTCCGAACGGGGAAGTCGGCGTTATTTCAACAGCTGCCCGGACGTGGCGGGCAGGGTGTTATGGCCACATCCATCGGTTTTTTCAGCTCGATGGTGGGTATTGGTGGTGGCACCCTATCGGTGCCGTTATTAACCTTGTACAACTACCCGGCACATAAAGCCGTGGGGACAGCCGCCGCCATTGGTTTGATTATTTCATTGCCTGCTGCTCTGACTATGCTGATCATAGGTGATACCCCAGCGGATGCTCCGGCCGGAACGTTTGGTTTGGTTAATCTGATAGGCTTTATTTGTATTGTGCCATTAACCGTTAAATTTGCTCCGATCGGGGCGTCACTGGCGGCTAAACTGGACGCCGCCCGACTGAAGAAAATATTTGCGCTCGTGTTGTTGATTACCGGATTAAGAATGCTGGCTCAGGTTTTTTTGTAGCTAATTCTTTTCTGACAAGCTCTGCACCGGCGTGCAGAGCGCTTAGTTTTTCCCGGGCGATATCGCGCTTTAACGGTGCCATGCCACAATTGGTACATGGGTAGAGCTTGTCGGCATCAACATACTTCAGTGCCTGGCGTAGTGTTGCGGCCACCTCTTCCGGTGTTTCTATGGTATCAGTGGCAACGTCGATGGCGCCCACCATCACTTTTTTGCCTCGTATCAGTTCCAGTACTTCAAAGGGAACACGACCGTTATGGCACTCCAGTGAAATAATATCGAGCGACGATTGTTGCAGCGCCGGGAAGGTTTTTTCGTAATGGCGCCACTCATTTCCCAGTGTTTTTTTCCAGTTAGTATTGGCTTTAATGCCATAGCCATAGCAAATATGCACCGCCGTTTCGCACGATAAACCTTCGATGGATTTTTCCAGAGCTTCAATCCCCCAGTCAACCACATCCTCTAAAAAAACATTAAACGCCGGCTCATCAAACTGAATAATATCAACCCCGGCGGCTTCTAATTCTCTGGCCTCCTGGTTCAGTGCTTTAGCAAATTCAAAAGCCAGAGTTTTGCGATCCTGATAGTAATCATCGTACAGGGTATCTGCCATGGTCATAGGCCCGGGCAGGGCCCATTTGATGGGGAGATCGGTTTGTGAACGTAAAAAAGCCGCGTCTTTAACAAATACCGGTTGCTGGCGTGAGACCGGGCCAATAATACCCGGTACTTCGGCATGGTAACGATTGCGTATGAATACGGTTTTCTTGTTTTGCCAGTCGACGCCATTCAAGTGTTCAATAAATGTGGTCACAAAATGCTGGCGGGTTTGTTCGCCATCGCTGACGATATCAATCCCTGCATTTTGTTGTTCCTGCAGAGTGATACGCAACGCATCTTTTTTGGCTGATGCTAACTCAGTGCCTTCCAGCTTCCAGGGTGACCAGAGTGTTTCCGGCTCGGCCAGCCATGACGGTTTTGGCAAACTGCCAGCGGTTGATGTGGGTAATAGCTTTTTCATAACGATGCTGATGCCTTGTAGCTTATATCGCGTAATTGTCGGACCACTGTTTCAGTTCATTCTGAAACGGTTTAATAAAATGCTCTTCGGCAAATTTTCCTTGTTTAATCGCTAACTGACTGCGTTCAACCCGATCGTAAATAATCTGAGTTAATGAATGATCTGTGTGTTTCAGGTCCGGCTGGTAGCGGGTTCCGGCTACCGCATTGGCGTTATAAATCTCCGGGCGATAAATTTTCTGGAAGGTTTCCATGGTGCTGATGGTACTGATTAATTCCAGGTTGCTGTAATCGTTTAATAAGTCGCCGAAAAAATAAAACGCCAGCGGAGCAACACTGTTGGGTGGCATAAAATAACGCACCTGTAGCCCCATTTTTTTAAAATACTGTTCGGTTAAAGAAGACTCGTTTGGCAGGTACTCAATCCCTAATAGAGGATGTTGATTATGGCTTCGTTGATAAATTTTGTTGTCGGAAACACTCAGGCAAATCACAGGTAATTTATTGAAGTGTTGTTGATAAACCGAGGAGTGGACAAAGTCTTTAAATAATTTGCCGTGTAAATCACCAAAATTATCGGGGACGCTGAACCGACTGCTGTCTTTATTATGATCCAGCAGAAGTACACTGAAGTCATAGTCACGGACGTAGGACGAGAAGTTATTACCGACAATTCCTTCAATGCGTTTGTTGGTTTTGTGGTCGGTGATCTGGATTTTCAGAATTTCAATGGTCGGAAACGTATTGCCATTGCCTGCAATATCAATATCCACCGAAATAATATCCAGCTCAACGGAATAACGATCACCTTTGGGGTTATCCCAGGGGGCCAGTGCGTTAAAACGACGATCGACCATGCGTAACGCATTACGCAGATTCTCCTGACGGCTTTCTCCCCGTGCCAGGTTGGCGAAGTTAGTGGTGATACGGGTTGCATCTGATGGTTGATAGTCTTCATCAAAACGAATGGTTTTAACCGTGTAGTGAAAGCTGTCTACAGTGCTGGGCTTATTGCTCATAATTGGTATCCAGGAACAGAGATAAATCTTAAGTGTTTTGTTAACTGTGATTTATACGTGGATATGACTATGAGTAAAAACGATTTAAATTCAAGATATGATGAAGTTACCTCATGTCAGTATGGGAAGTATCATCGGTTTGTTATGGCTGAACAGAAAACCCCGGCATGGAGGCCGGGGCTATTGAAAGGAGTAAAGTGCATCGGCTGGAAGGCGATGGCTAAGGACGATGTTAATTCTGACGATTAATCAACTGACTCGCCTTTTGTGAAGCGCCGCGCGCTACCGATGTTTGTGGGAATTCCGCCGTAATTTTGCGGAAGTAGGCCAGTGCTTTGCGGTTGTCGCCGTGGCGGTTATAAGGACTCATATAAATCAGTCCTAGCTGGTACAGTGCTTTGGCTCGCATTTCATCTGAGGATGATTGATTGTCGTACAGAATCAAATACACGCTTTCGGCATCGGCTACTCGTTCATCAGTGATAGCCCGCTCACTCATGGGAGTTAACTCGGCATCAAAGGGTGTGTCGTTGGTGGTTAATAACTGCGCCCGGTTTACCTGATTCAGCAGCTGTCTGGCATTCAGTTGTACGGATTTGCTCTGGCGTTTATCAAGAATGGCTAAGCGCTTGTTAACACGTTCTTTTACCCGGGAGTCCGGGAATTCAATATTGTGCTGATTAAAATAAGCGCGAGCTTTGATGTCATCACGATCATCGTTATAACGATTCATATAGATCAGGCCAATCTGGTACAGCGCCAGTGATTTAATATTCTGGCTGTAATCCGGGTCAGAATAACCTTTCAGGTAGGTAGCAACCGCAGTTTCGGTTTTGCCGCGTGAAATGGATTGTACCGAGAATGTCAGCAGATCCGGTTCTTCCTGTAAGGCTGCGGCGGCACGTACCTTAATATCTTCATCGTGACGCACAATACCGTGGCCCGCTCCTTCAACCAGCAGAATAGGTGTGGCGGCGGCACATCCGCCCAGTACTGCTATGGTCGTCAGCAGTATAAAAATTCTGATCATTGATTGCTTCCCTGATCGCATTGTTAATGATTAGCAGAGCCTGTAGCAGGCGTTAAAATAATCGTAAATTGTAACGATGTGTAACATGAATAGAAAGGTGCGTACGGGCCAGTTGGCCCTTTCCATAACGCGCCAGAGGAGGGGGAGTCAGAGCAGAAATTGCAGCGTTGCCGCGGTGGCTGCACCACTGATCAGGCCAAAAATAATGCCACTGGTGGTGGCTCGCTTGCGGGTTCGTTGTATCTCTTGCTGTAGTTCCTGTTGCAGCTGCTGAATCTCGGTCGATAACGAAGTGGCCGTATCATTCAGATTAGAATGGGTCTGATCCAGTAACTCAGAGCAGGCAGCTTTGACCGCTTTTTCTGAAACCAGAGTCGCGAGTTTCTGGTTTAACCCCCGGGTTTGCTGAAACAGTGTTTTGGGTTGCAGCGATTGTTGAACATCCTGTTGCAGCCCTTCGTATTGTTGCTGCCAGTTACGTTCAATTAACTTTAATTCGTGTGCCTGAGCATTTTGTAATTGTTGTGTCGCACTGTCGAGGCCTGCGGCCATTTCACCTTTGGCTTGTGTCAGTGCCAGCTTGAGGTGTTTCTGAATCAGTTTATCAATTTCAATTAATGGGATATTGCTTTGTTCCGCAGCTTCATTCCCGCTACCGGGGTTAAGATTGATAACAGGTTCATCATTGGCAGCCGGTTCATCCAGTGACTGGATTACGGCCATTACGGCTTCCTGATTAGCGGGTTTTGCCAGCACACCTTCCGCACCGTGAGACTTCGCCATATCGAAGTATTCATCACCTTCTTTTGAGGTGTACATAATGGTTGGAATTGTCGCTGTTTTCGGATTGTTTTTAATCAGCTGGGTGGCTTCAAGGCCATTCATACCCGGCATCATATGATCCATAAAAATAACATCGGGTTGGGTTTTATCAAGAAACAGCAGAGCCGCTTCAGCGCTCTCTACGGCTTCTGATTCAACATTCATTCTGGTAAGTAACCGTTGCAACATCATCCGTGCAGACTTTGAATCATCAACTACCAACGCATTTTTTACTGGCATTTTGCCCTCGGCTCTCCCCTGAATACCGACTTATAAAATCAATTTGTCAGCAATGGGTCAAGCGACTTTTAAGAACACGATTGCTACTCGCCGCTCCGGCTTTCAGCTATAGTCATATCTTTGATAATAATGACAGGTAACAGGAAGATTGCATGACAGATCCGGGAACATCGCGCTTAATGATGTTGACTGCTTATGCCTCTGTGCTGGTCGCCGGGGTGTTGTTGGTGTCTAAAGCCATGGTCTGGTCGTGGAGTGATTCCACCAGTGTTCTGTCTTCTTTGTTGGATTCTATGGCTGATATTTTGGCGTCGCTGGTGAATTTTTTTGCCATTCGTTATGCCTTATTACCGGCCGATAAAAATCATCCGTTTGGTCATGCCAAAGCCGAAGGCATTGCTGCCTTGATACAAGCCGCGTTTATCAGTGGCTCATTGATTATGGTCTTGTTGCAGGTGGTTGATCGTTTGCTTCACCCTCAGGCACTGAATGCGATTAATGAAAGTATTGGGGTGATGGTATTTTCAACTTTGCTAACACTTTGTCTGGTGTTATTTCAGCGTTGGGTTTATCGGCGCACACAATCTTTGGCCGTAAAAGCGGATTCGGCGCATTATGTCAGTGATATTCTGATGAATATTGCCGTGGTGATTGCACTGGTCGGGGTTTCATTTAACTGGTTATGGATGGACCCGGCGGTGGCTTTGCTGGTGGTGGTTATTCTGATCAAAAGTGTCTGGGATATTGTGACACTGGCACTGAGCGTGCTGATGGATCAGGCTCTGGAACCGGAAACTGAAGCGCAGATTCTGGCCTTGATCCAACAGCAGCCTGGCGTATTGGGATGTCATGATCTGAAAACCCGTCAGGCTGGTAGTGTGCAGTTTATCCAGTTTCACCTGGAGCTGAATGCTGAGCAATCCCTGCGACAAGCTCATGCATTAGGCAGCCGGGTTGAGCGGGCCATTATTAAGCAATTTCCACAGGCCGAGATTCTGATCCACCATGACCCGATTTAATCTGTACACCGGTCTGGTGCTGTGCTGTTTTTGTCTCAATGCCGGTGCTTTTACAACGCCGGTTTATCAGCCAGAGTCATTTGAATTTGATTTGCCAGCAGTGCCGCCTGGTACGCAATCTCAATCGCTGCCAACCTCACAAGCCTATCGTGGTGAAACCCAGGTTGATAAAGATGTGATGGATCGCTCCCGGGATTGGCTGGTGGAATATCTGAATAGTCTTTCCGGCAATATTGATTCCTTTTTTATCGATACCTTTTTCAGTGAAGAAATTGTTTCCGACGATGTAAAAGGCAGCCGCGCAAAACTTTCGTTTTATACGCGCCGCGAATTAGGCGAACCGGTTGATTATAAATTTGGACTCAGTGTCAAAGTGGCACTGCCTAATACCAATGAGCGACTGAAGTTATTGGTTGAATCGGAAGATGAAGATGCCTTGCGTGAAGGTGATCCGATTGAAAGTGTCGAAAATGTTGAATACACCGCCGCGCTGCGTTTTATTATTAATGAAACGGATAAATGGAAAACCAATATTGATGGTGGCATTCGCTGGGGGTTGCCACCCGATCCGTTTGTTCGCCTGCGGGCTCGTCGTTATGCTTATTTTTCCGAATGGGAATTAAAAGCGACCCAGCGCTTTTCGTATTTTACCAGTGATGGTTGGGAATCGGAGTCTGATCTGCAGATGAATTATCCGATTAATATTACCAAGCAATTTCGCGTCAGCACCCGAGCTGATTATCTGCTTAATGATGGTTTTTTTGAGCTGGGTTACGGAGCGGGTTTATACCACCGTTTAAGCACCCGATCGGCCATCGGTTTTGTGGCCAATGCAAATGGCGACACAGAATTTGGTGCAACCTTTGATGCCTATGCCGCAGGAGTACGCTACCGTCGGCAAATCTGGAAAGATTATGTGTTTGCCGAGTTATCACCGGAAATTATCTGGACCCGGGATACCGATTACGAAAGTACGCCGGTGATTATGTTCCGCCTGGAGACGGTGTTTTCGCAATAATCTGGCGAAAGGTCAGGTTGATCCGGGGACTGTTGATGGTGCGACGTTTAGGCAGAGCGTGCTGCCAACGCTGTTGCATGCCAGCATTCATGACCAATAAGCTGCCTGAAGGCAGGGCGATGCTGAGGTGTTGCCGGGTCTCTCCAATACGGCGCAACGAAAAATCACGTGTTGCTCCCAGACTCAGTGAAGCAATTACCGCCATCGGGCCGAGTTCGGCTTCATTATCACTGTGCCAGCCCATGGAATCCTGGCCATCACGATAGAGGTTCGCCAGAACCGAATTAAACGGCTGGCCGAGGCTGTCACGTATGATCTCGTTGAGCGCCGCTGTTGTGGTGCTCCAGGGTTCTGGATGGAAGGTTTTACCGCTGTAGCGGTAACTGGCCTCGGGGTTGCCAATCCAGCATTGCAGACGCGGGCAACGGTGTTGTTTGCCGTACAGTGTTAGGGTTTCCTGACGCCAGGCGATTTCACGCTGCAGTTGTTGATACAGTTGCAGCGCTATACCCGGTGCAAATGCATCCGGGTACAGCGTCAGGTCACCATCCAACAGAGGCTGCGGATTGTTGAGGTTAGGCGCCTGAATGGCAGCTTCCTCTACCTCAAAGGCAAAGGTGTGATTATCCTTCAAAGCGACCGGCAAACAGTGGCGAGGTCAGATAACGTTCACCGGAATCTGGCAGAATCACCACAATCGTTTTGTCTTTAAATTCTTCTTCCTCGGCCAGTTTTAACGCCGCCTGCATTGCTGCACCACAAGAAATACCGGCGAGAATACCTTCTTCAGCCATCAGTCGGTGCGCCATGTCCATCGCTGCGTCATTACCAACCGTTTCAACCCGGTCGAGCATCTCCAGATCCAGGTTTTTGGGAATAAAGTTGGCACCAATGCCCTGAATTTTATGAGGCGCAGGTGTAATGTCTTCACCGTTACGTACCTGAGTGATGATGGCTGAGTCTGCCGGCTCAACCGCTACTGAGGTAATGGCTTTGTGTTGTTTGATATAGCGGGAAATACCAGAGATTGTTCCTCCGGTGCCAACACCGGCAACAACCACATCGACTTCACCATCGGTGTCCTGCCAGATTTCCGGGCCGGTTGTTTTTTCATGAATGGCCGGGTTGGCCGGGTTTTCAAACTGTTGCAGCATGATGCGTTGTTGCGGTGCTTCCGCCAGCAGTTCTTCGGCTTTTTCAACCGCTCCACGCATACCTTTTGGACCTTCGGTTAGCACTAAATTGGCTCCCAGTGCCTGCATTACTTTGCGACGCTCGATACTCATGGTTTCCGGCATCGTCAGGGTCACTTTATAACCACGAGCTGCGGCAACAAATGCCAGCGCAATACCGGTGTTACCGCTGGTTGGCTCAACAATTTCCATACCGGGTTTTAATAACCCATCTTGTTCGGCTTGCCAGATCATATTGGCACCAATGCGGCATTTTACCGAATGGGCCGGGTTGCGGTTCTCAAGCTTGGCATATACCTTCGGGTGTTGAGTCAGTTTGCTGATGCGTACCAGCGGGGTATTACCAATCGATTGAGTGATGTCCTCATAGACTTTCATGATATTTTGCCACCTTGTATAAAATATGATCTAAACTAATTGAGGTAGAATAAAAAACGCTTCTAACCATTAAAAATACATTCGGGTAGGGAAGTCACAGTGCCGGAATCCCCTTCAGGTTTTGCTAAAGAAGATACCTTAAAGTCAGTTGAAAAGCAGATCAACCATTTAACCGCCAGTTGGAAAAGTCACAAAGGTGTTGCGCGCTTTTATGACGAACTGGAGAAAAATTATCTGAGCTATCGCAGCCGTACTTTCTTTTTTGCCGAGCGCAACGTGATGCTTGGGGCTTTGCTCATTTATTTAGCGTTTGGCCTGGCCGATTATTTTCTGATCGGTGAAACCTGGTTTGATTATTTCCGCTTTCGCCTGGTGTTGGCCGGTGTCGCTCTGGCCGGTCTGTATTATTTACCAAAGCCTCTGCTGCGGCGTCATCTTTATACCGTGCTGCTTATGATTAACCTGGGTGGTGGTATTTCTCTGATTATTTTTACCTCTTATTTGGAAGGTGTTGCGCGTTATGCCTTTCATCTTGGGATGCTGCCGGTTCAGGTTTTACTGATGGTGTCTTTGCGGCTGAGTTTCCGTGGTTTTGTGTGTTCTTCCGGACTGATTTTTTCGCTGTTTTGCCTGATGGTGTTGCCCGGTGATCGAGCCGTCACCTCGGAGCTGGGACAGGTTATGTGGTCTTATGTGTCGTACTATCTCGGCTTTTGGCTGTCACTGATTATGTTGGGGTGTTACCTGACCTTTATTCTGGAAGAAGATTGCCGCAATAATTACATGCGCAATCGTTTGCTGGTGCTCGAAGCCGAACTGTTGCAACTGATGACCAAAAAACTGGAATACCTGTCGATCACCGATCAGCTCACCCAGTTATCCAATCGCCGCCACTTCGAGCACGCATTGGAGAAAGAATGGTTTCGTTGCCTGAGAGCACAACAGCCCATCTCTCTGATTCTGCTCGATGTTGATTATTTTAAGCAATATAACGATAACTATGGTCATGCCAGTGGCGATGAATGTTTGCGTCAGGTGGCGGCAGCGATGAAACGTAGCTGCAATCGTTCAGCGGATTTGTGCGCCCGTTATGGCGGTGAGGAGTTTGTGATTTTACTGCCGGGAGTGACGGCGCAAGATGCTTTTGAGATGGCGGATAAGGTACTGGCGAATATTCAGGGACTGGCCATTGCTCATGCTCATAGCCGTCATCAGGTGGTAACCTGCAGCGCCGGAGTGGTGGGGCAAACCCCTGAAATCACCGATTCTTATGAAGAGTTTATCCGCCGTGCAGACGACTTACTGTACCGTGCTAAAGATGAAGGCCGTAACCGGGCTCTGCTTGCCTGAGCCCGGATAGGTGTTTAGATGTTTGGCTTAGCGGTTGAGTGCTTAGCGGTTAAGGGGCTTAGATGGTAAATCCCCTCTAAGCTGTCTCGTGTTTCAGGCGCGCTAATGTCGCGTCTTTCTCCTGCCAAAGCGTCTGTACCCAGTGTTGGAAAGTGGCACGAAATGCTTCGTCATTTTCGTAATCACCACCACGAACGGATTCCGGAATGGCTTTCTCTTCCACAATCACCGTACAGCGCTTCATTTTACCCTGCAAAAAATCCCAGAAGGTTGGGATACCATCGGGGTAGTCAATCGTCACATCAATGATCGACTTAAATTGATCTCCCATGGCACTCATGGCAAAAGCCATTCCACCACTCTTGGGCTTTAACAGATGTTGATACGGAGACTGTTGCTTATCGTGTTTGCTTTGAGTGAAGCGTGTCCCCTCCAGATAATTCACCACCGAGGTCGGAATTTCCTTAAATTTTTCACAGGCCTTACGAGTGGTTTCTAAGTCTTTACCACGCATTTCCGGGTGTTTTTCCAGATACGCTTTGCTGTAACGCTTCATAAACGGAAAATCCAGTGCCCACCAGGCGGCACCCATAATAGGCACCTTAATTAATTCCTGTTTCAGAAAAAACTTAAGGAAGGGAGCGCGACCTTTCAGCGTGTGTTGTAGCAACAGGATGTCTACCCAAGACTGGTGATTGCTCACGACAAAATACCAGCCATTACGGTCGAGGTTTTGTGGCAGACGAATGTCCCACGCCATTTTCTGCGTCAGCCAGATCCAGCCACTGTTACAGTACACCCAGCTCTCAGCCACCATAATCATCAGTTTGCTGATGACTTTGCGTATCGCTGGAACCGGAATGATTTTACTGAGTAAGGTCAGAATCATCAGAAAGGTGACCCAAAACAGAATATTCGTCAGCAATAATACACTGGCAATAATGCCGGTAATCAGCGCAGGCATGAGAGCAATTGTCCTTGTTTTTTTATAGTAAAAATTTTTCCCCGGTAAACGTGTTACTCGGTGAGCTGTTGTTTTCTTTGTTGTGCCTGAATAGCCGTTAATGCAATGGTGTAAACAATATCTTCCACCAGAGCACCACGTGATAAATCGTTAACCGGTTTTGCCAGTCCTTGTAGCATCGGGCCAATGCTGATCACATTGGCGCTACGCTGAACCGCTTTATACGTGGTGTTGCCAGTATTCAGGTCGGGGAAGATTAACACAGTCGCTTGTCCGGCTACAGCGCTGTCCGGCGCTTTGGAACGGGCAACACTCATAGTCGTAGCGGCGTCGTATTGCAGCGGGCCATCGACCACCAGATCCGGGCGTAAATCCTGAACCTGTTCAGTCGCGGTGCGTACTTTTTCGACATCAGCTCCGCTACCAGATTTACCGGTACTGTAGCTCACCATCGCGACTCTGGCGGGGATGCCCATTGCCGCAGCAGAACCGGCACTCTGAATCGCGATATCCGCCAGCTCCTCGGCATTCGGGTCCGGGTTAACGGCGCAGTCGCCATACACCAGTACCTGATCGGGCAGACCCATAAAGAAAACCGAAGAGACCAGCTTGGCGCCGGGGGCGGTTTTAATCAGCTGCAATGCCGGGCGAATGGTATTAGCCGTGGTGTGTACCGCACCAGATACCAGGCCATCAACGTCGTCTTCCGCCAGCATCATGGTACCCAGCACCACGTTATCTTCCAGTTGTGCCAGAGCCATTGGGTCGGTCAGTTGTTTGTGTTTACGCAACTCCACCATTGGCGGCACGTAATGTTCGCGGATGTCCAGCGGGTCCAGGATTTGTAAATCCTCCGGCAGCTCAATCTCGTTGGCCTGAGCAACCTGCAGAATTTTGCTTTTATCACCCAGTAAAACGCAATCGGCAATGCCACGTTGCTGACAAATGGCGGCCGCCTGAACGGTTCTGGGCTCATCACCTTCAGGCAATACAATGCGCTGCTTATCGCTGCAGGCTTTAGCCACAATCTGATAGCGGAAGGCTGCCGGTGACAAACGGCTGGCATGAGGCGCACCCAGACGCTCCATCAGCAACTCTGAATTCAGATGTTCAGTGACGGATTCCATAATACGCTGCACCCGATCAACATCATCCATTGGCACGTGATGATCCATATGGGCCAGCTTTTCAGCGGCGGCAAAGGTATCCAGCTGGGTTCTCATCACCGGAATGCCGGTAGCTAGAGCACTTTGGCATAAGTCGATGACCCCCTGATTGGGTCGCAGGCCACCGGTGAAGAGAATGCCGGCCAGCGGTGTGCCGTTATTGGCGGCCATTGCGGCGGCCAGCACAATGTCATCCCGGTCGCCAGGCGTCACGATCAGGGTGCCCGGGCGCAGGGTGTCAATCATATTGGGCAGGGTGCGGGCGCATAAGGTAATGCGTAATACCCGGCGGCTATCAAGCTCACCTTCGTTAACAATTTCTGCGTCAAATAACCGGGCAATATCCATCGCGCGCGGGCTGATTAACTCCGGCTGCCAGGGAATAACGCCCACGACCGGGCATTGCTTGCTGCCCAGTTGCCAGCATTCTTCCTCAAGGGTGGGGGCGCTGGCAGGAGAGACACGATCAGAGGTACTTTGATCAGCCTGCAGGAAAGGCTGCTGTGCTGCGGTACTGCCCACTTTGTTGATAATGGTGCCCAACAGATTCGCTTTGCTGCCACCATAAATGCCACGCTGCAGTTTGAGATCGGCCTTAATCTGGCTGGCGGAGCGGTCACGGCCATTGGCAACCAGCAATACGTCTGCATTCAGAGCCTTAGCAATTTCGGCATTGAGTTTGGCGGTGTAGGGTTCCGAACGATCCGGTGCCAGGCCTTCAATCAATACCACATCACAATCTTTGGCGATGGAGTCGTGCAAGGCAACAGCATCTTCCAGTACCCGATCGAGCATGCCATCACTGATGCGTTGTTGTACCTGATGCAATTGCATCGGGTTTGGCGTTTGTAATTGCAATACGGTACGCACCAGATGAGTGGAGCGCTCATGATCGCCATAGCCCGGTGCTACGGGTTTAACAAAACCCACTTTCAGGCCCTGAGCATCCAGTGCCCGGAGCAGGCCCAGGCTGATGGTTGTCAGGCCACTTTCCATGCCGGTTGGGGCAATAACAATATTAATCATGAGTCACCTGCTGGTAAGTATCCTGAGCAATCATTAATTCTTCATCGGTGGCGACCACCATGATGCGTTGTGTGCCTTCGGCGCTGATGCGGCCAGTGTCATCGCCATTTTGCTGATTCAGCTCGGCATCAAGGCGGCAGCCGAGATTGCGCCAGCTGGCCAGAATCCTGCGCCGGACTTCGCTGGCGTGTTCACCAATGCCGCCGGTGAAAACAATGGCGTCAATACTGGAGAGTGACGTTGACAGAGCCGCCAGTTGACGCGCAACCCGGAAGCAGAACACGTCAATGGCGCGTTTGGCACCTTCATGTCCTTCGGCCTCAGCTTCTAATAAAGAGCGCATGTCATTGCTCAGCTGAGATAATCCTTTTAAACCGCTGTTGCGAATTAAATCGTTGCTAACCTGTTCCAGAGTTTTGCCTTTGTGATTCACCATGTAGTCAATTAGTGATGGGTCAATATCGCCGCTGCGTGACCCCATGACCATGCCTTCCAGTGGTGTTAAGCCCATGGTGGTATCAACGGATTTCCCCTGCGCAATAGCACAAGCGCTGCAGCCGTTGCCCAGATGCGCAATCAGCAGATTCAGGCTATCCGCCGGTTGCTGCAAACGGCGTGCGGTTTCCTGAGCGACATAGCGGTAGCTGGTGCCATGAAAGCCGTAACGTCTTACACCGGCATTCTGGTACCAGTCGTAAGGCACGGCGTACAGATAGGTGGATTCAGGGATGGTTTGGTGGAAGGCGGTATCAAATACCGCAACATTGGGTACTCCGGGCTGTAATTGCTGACAGAGTTCAACCCCTAATAAGTTCACCGGGTTGTGTAACGGTGCCAGATCCGACACCTGTTTTAACTGAGCAATGCTGTTGTCATCGAGCAGGGTGCTGGCACTGAAGGACTCACCACCGTGAACAATGCGGTGGCCAATGCCTGCCAGTTGCGATAATGCCGACTGACACTGATCCATAAAAGCCGATAGCGCTTCTTTGTGAGCGGCTCCCGGGTCGAGTTCAAGTACGGTATTGGTGTTTGTATTGTTTTCTTGAGCATCAGCGCTTTTGATGGTCAGGAGCGGTTGTTGCTCGCCCAGGCGTTCAGCCAGGGCTTTGATAGAAGGAGCGGATGAATCGCTGGAAGGGTAGAGTGCGAATTTAATCGACGAGCTGCCACAATTAATAACAAGTACAGATTGGCTCACATTGATTCCTTTTCGGGTTATAAAGGGATCGTTTGCTCCCTTTGCGTATATTCTCTGAGGGTAAACTCCAGATGCTGCAAAACTGTGTCTGCGCCGCGACTGGCGGCTTCAGACACTTGTTCCATATTAAACTGTAAAGCATAGCAGTAGAGTTCGTTCTTGCTGTCTGCTCTGAGCACCATAGCCGGTACTGCCTGCAGGCTGTGATCATCACTGGTGATCGACAACAACACGCGTTTACCCGGCTTCATTTTGATCTGGGTTTCAATTGAGACGCCGCCGGTTGAAAAGTTCCGGGCGACCGCCTGATAGCGCTTGCCCGGGCGGCCGAGCAAGTTAATGAGACGCAACTCAAGTTTCAGAGGGGCAGCATCATAACGCTGCCGGAAGCGACGTTCACTGTCTGACATGTGCTTTAACCCTGGTTTTTCTCTGCTTCTTGTCCCGCGTCAAACTTTTCGCCGTTATCCAAGCGGGACAATTGGTTATGACGAATCATGGCGCGGATTTCTTTGACGTATTCTTCACCACGTTCAGAGTACTTTAATAAACCGGCTGCCAGTGTGTTACCACTGCTGTAGCCCTGCTGCTGCAGTTCCTGAGTACGCAGGCGGCGCAATGGTTCATAGCTTGGATGGCTGTTGAGGTTACGAATGTAACTGGCAACGGATTCGGCCGGTGAACTGAATTTGGCCACTTCGTGGCTGGCTCCGCTGTTACGTGAAGAAGGCACGATGCCGCAGCCTTGGGTAAAACACCACTGCCCGAACAGGTTGTTGCCAAGGCGTGAAAAGCGTGAAGTACCCCAGGCAGATTCATTGGCTGCCTGAGCCATCACCAGTGATGGTGGGATGGTTTGTACTTTTTCTGCCAGCTCGTTCAGTTGCTGTGTTTTGTCACTGGCGCTCACCCGATATTTCTTCAACAGACGGGCTAATTCCTGTGGGTTTTCCTGAGCGTTATCCTGCCAGTTTAAGATCTGCTGGCGTTCCAGTAACACAGCGTGATTGGCCTGACTGATCAGTGGCTCCAGAAACGAAAAAAATGCCCGTTTTTTGGCTTTCACATCGGTATAGGCGGCAAAGTCCGGTAAATCCGGGTTGACCCACTCAATGTCGGTCAGAACCGTTTGGGGTGTCTGAGTATTAGTCGTGTTGCATGACATATACATGCCGGATGAGAACGCAAGCAGTCCGGAAATACCCAGAGCGCTGATCAGAAGTGAATTACGCATAGTGTCCATTCAGTTTTATTGTGTAAGCCAGTCATATATTCAGATGGCCGCGAGTATACCGGAAATGACCGGTGGCCCAAGAGTCTGCACGACGGAGAAAGCAAAAAATCGAAAAATGATGTCAATTCACCGCTGTGATTATTACTTTATTTCGCCACTAAAATGTCTTTTAAATAAAAACCAGTGGTTTAATGTGTATTTTTATTAATAAAACAGAAGTTTCGTGTATTCTGGCCGATAGTTTCAGGACACCGTTGATTAAGAAACAGCTATGACTCAACCACTCATCATTATTGCAGATCAGACACTTGCCATTCAGGCTGAACTGGCGGATTTGCTGGCGGCTGATGCCACCGTTGTCAGTGCTGTTCAGGATGAGCAACTGCAGTACTGGTTGGGCAGTCCAACGCTTAAGCCGGATCTGTTACTGCTGGATCGTCATTTTATCGATGAAGATCTGGCTGAATTCTGTCTCCGCTGGCGTGCTAATCCGTTATTGCGCAAATGTGATGTGGTGGTGATGGGCCCTGATGCCGCTCAGGATGAAGCACAGGCATTGCTGGCGGGCGCGGTAGATTATCTGCGTAAGCCATTACACCCGGTATTGGCGCTTGCTCGCCTTAAGTCGCAACTGCAGCGTCGTCAGGAAGTTGCCCGGCTTGAAGCATTAAGTGCAACGGATGGCCTGACCGGAGTCGCAAACCGCCGTTATCTGGATCAGTTTTTATTGTCCGAGTGGCGTCGTGCACAGCGCGAAAGCAGCAGTATCGGTCTGATTATGGTCGATCTCGATCACTTTAAAATGTACAACGATTACTATGGCCATGTTGCTGGTGATGTGTGCTTGCAGGAAGTTGCCCGGGCGTTGCAATCCTGTGTGCAGCGTCCTTGTGATTTAATCGCTCGTTATGGAGGGGAGGAATTTGCGGTTGTTTTGCCGTCGATTCAGCTGTCAGGAGTCGAAGTTGTTGCTAAGCGTATTCAGCAAGCGGTAGCGATGTTGCGTTTGCCACACGATGCTTCCGTTACCAGTGATATGGTGACGCTCAGTATGGGCATGGCCTGGTGTGAGCCCGCTGCCGGAGAAGATTGCCGGTTATTGCTGACGGCCGCTGATGAAGCCTTGTATACCGCGAAATCAGAAGGGCGTAATCGCATGAGTGAAGCGGTGGATCTGGCATCCATCCGGATGTTGCTGACTAACTAATCAAATACCTCGCTTCCCTTGCGGAGCATGACTGTCTGTAGTTGAAGCCAGAAAAAGGAAAACCTCTGCGACGTCAGGTCTCAGAGGTTTTTTATTGGCAATAGCGGCCGCTTTAGCCTGCTATTGCGAGCTGAGATTTGAATTCAGCTGATTGATCAGTTTATGCAGTCGGGTTGCGGTCGACTGGCGATGAACACTGTCATTGCTGGACTGCTGGAATTTGCTCAAAGTCTGATGCAATAACTCTTTGCTGGTGGTGATCACTTCATATTCGTAATGGTGGTCCTGAATGCTGACCTTCGCCAACTCCATATACTCGCCATTGAGAATTTGCAGCAAATTAAAAATAACATCCTTATCTTGACAGCTATTGGTTTCCCAATAGGCGTCTTCCAGTGTTTTTAATAAATCCCAGATCAGTTCGCTGGCCTGACTGATGGTAATGTGACTCATAACCTCTCCGTAATACAATCGGTCTGCATAAAGGTTAGCAGAGAGTCACGCATTTTGTGGTTTGCCTGGCCGTTAACCCTCGGTTTTTACGAAGTGACGCAGGTAACGCTGATTCATGTCATCTTTACCTAACAGAATCAGGGCATCACAGACGTTAAAGTCTTTATCAAGGAAAGGTTCTCCGCACACTTTGACACCAATTCGCAGATACGCTTTCAGCAGTGGTGGTACCAGGCTTTTGCCATCCAGTTCAACTTCGGTGCGTGGCATATGAACACGCGGCTCGGCGCGCATATCTTCGGCAGTGAAGTGTTTGTCGCGTAAGTAATCGACAATAGCAATGGCACGGGAATAGCCTTCGGATAAGGAGATGCTGGCACAACCCATCAGGTAATCAATCTGGTTGGCCGCCATAAACTGGGCAATGCCGCCCCACAATAAACCAATCACAGCACCACTGCGGTAATCCGGATCCACACAAGTGCGGCCAATTTCCATATAGCGCTTGCCTGGTTTGATGATCTGGCTCAGATCAAATTCCGTTGATGAATAAAAACCACCGGCTTGTGCTGCCTGTTCGTTGGTTAAAATACGGCTGTAGCCAACCACGCGATCGCCGTGTACGTCTTTAACAATCAGATGCAGGCACAGATCATCAAACTCGTCTTTATCAATTCCCTGATCGGCCGTTGGTAAGTTAGCTCCCATACCTTCAGCGAAGACCCGGTAGCGTAAATCCAGTGCCTGATGGATTTCTGCCGGGTCTGTGGTCAGACGGGCAACCAGTGGTGATTCACTGGGCGGCAGCGGTTGTGCTTGAGTGGCGATGGCTTGTTGCATAATGATGCTCGTTTATCCGTTTTGCGTGACAGTAAAACAGACTTATGACAGCGGGGTTACAGAGGAGCGGCTGATCTGCTCATTAAAATATCTGACTCAGAAACCTGCCTGTATGCCTGTTGCGCGCTATCCTAAAAGAGAGGGGGATAAGATGAAACTACCAATTATTACATTTTTATTACTGCTGAGTGGATTGGCCTGGGGTCAGCCATTTCTCGGTGAAAACCATGCTGCCAGCCTGATTGATCAAGCGCTGCAGCGTAAGGATCTGAAGTGGCTGCCGTTCCCGATGCCTTATGCGGTTGAGCGGGCATCACAGGGTAAAGACTCACGATTTTTGTCGGCACTGGTCGATCATGGGCTGCTGGAGCGTAAAAAAGAAACCAAAATGGTCACGGTTGAAGTGAATGGCGCAAAGCGCCGTAAAGTTCAGGTTGGCTGGGTCTACAACTACCCGGGCGCTGACGGCCAGACACCGACCGATGAAGGTTTTTATTATGGCTATGGCCGCTTGAAAACAGTGATGGAAATATCCACCCCGTATCAGATTGGTCAGTACTACTATGTAGAAGCTTACATTCAGTGGTACGTCGATGATCAGCAGGAGTGGATTCATGACGCCGCATTTGATGGTGCACGTACCCTGCGTCGCAGTCGCGAATCTTACGAAAAGCCGTTTGAAAAGCGGGTTTATCTGCAATACGACGGCGATAGCTGGGCCTTTTGGGATGGTAAGCCGGGTATCCTTTAAGCTTTTAAATTTGAGTGCGTAACCACAGCCCGGGCGGCGTGCTCATTCCTCGGTCCTGATGAATCACTTTTCCTTCACGATCCAGCACGTAATAACTGGGATAGCCAGTGATATTAAAGCGCTGACGGATATCCGGGTTACCCAGTAATACCTCCTGGTTAAAGCCAATATCATCAATAAAGCGGCTGACATCAGCGGTTTGTTCGTAATCCAGTGCAATGGCAATAATACGAATATTCGGGTTGTCGGGCAGGGTATTTAACCCCGGCATACTCAGGCGACAAACGCTGCACCAGGGAGCAAAAAAATAGATCAGGGTTTTATCGTGAGCGGCGGGCCAGTTGAGTGATGAGTGATTCCCCTGCAAGGTTGGCAGAGTCAGGTTCGGGATATGAGTGCCGTCTTGTAACAGATGGCGATTTAACCACTGACTCAGACCAATAAACACCAACACAACCACTAAAAGTTCAAACAAGTGGTTGCGCCAGCGTCTGTTTGTTTGCGATGACAAATCCGCTTCAGATGGCTTTTGAGAATCGTCGTCTTTCTTGGTTGGGTTGCTCATGCTGTTTCAGGTAGCTGTCGAACGCCATGCAGGCATTGCGAACCAGCAAACGTCCTTTTTCGGTGATGCGAATTTCGACATCATCAACCACCACAAGTTCATCGGCAATCATCGGCTGTAATTCCGTAAGGCTATCGGCCAGATAATCGCGACTGTTGATATGAAAGTTGCGATCCAGTTCGGCAAATTGCACGTTCAGATGACACAGTAACTCAGCAATGATGTAACGACGGATCCGGTCATCGTGGGTCACATGACGATACTTTAACGTCGGTAACGTGTTGTTGGTTAAACAATGTTCGTAGGCGTCTACCGTGACCTGATTCTGCAGATAATAGTCACCAATCTGGCTGATGGAGGAAACGCCAAAGCCAATCAGGTCACAATTGCCATGGGTGGTGTAGCCCTGAAAGTTGCGGTGTAATTCGCCATTGGCCTGAGCTTTCGCCAGCTCGTCGTCGGGTTTGGCAAAGTGATCCATCCCCACATAATGGTAATCAGCACCGGACAGTTTTTCGATGCAGTGACCGAGAATCGCCAGTTTTTCCTGAGCCGAAGGCAGGTCATCACCATTAATCCGGCGTTGTGGCTTAAAGCGCTCTGGCAGGTGAGCGTAATTAAACACCGATAAGCGATCCGGGCTGAGTTCAATAATGGTATCCAGTGTGCGGTCAAAGCTTTCCAGTGTCTGGTGTGGCAGACCATAAATCAGATCCATATTAATCGAGCCGTAACCCAGTTCCCGGGCTTCTTTCATCACCGCACGAATCATGCTCTCTGGTTGTACCCGGTTAACGGCAATCTGAACCTGCTCTTCCAGATCCTGTACGCCAAAGCTGATGCGGTTAAAACCATGCTGGCGCAGCATTTTTAGTGTTCCGGGGCGTAATTCCCGAGGATCAATTTCAATTGAATAGTCAGCGCTGGCGGCATCGCTGAAATCAAAGTGTTGCTGTAAAAATTCAATCAGATCCTGCAGTTGTTCATCGGATAAAAACGTTGGTGTACCACCGCCAAAATGTAATTGCTCAACCCGGCGGCTACTACCGAGCAGCTGCTTCTTGGTCAGAATTTCATTTTTTAACAGTTCAAGATAAGGCTCCGCCTGCTCGCGGCGCTTGGTCACAATTTTGTTGCAGCCGCAGTAGTAACAGACGTGTGCGCAAAACGGTATATGGATATACAGAGACAGCGGTGTTTCCGGATCGCGATTAGCAAAGGCTTCGCGCTCAAAACTGTCGCCGCTTACCGGTAAAAACTCAACGGCGGTTGGATAAGAGGTATAGCGTGGCCCCGGGCGGTTATAACGCTGGATTAACAGGGGGTCCCATTGAAGATGTTCACTCATAACAATTCTGATTCTGCTGCAACTGAGGGAGATAAAGCTCTGACGGCTTGTTACGCAGCAGTGTAGGTGAGTGAGCGTGTCGCACCTTGTTCCATATCAAGATGTCAGATAGTTCAGAATAGAGGCCTGCTCAAAGGGCCTGGATACAGGTTTTATAATGTTTTACGTTTTTCCTGATGGTGAATGGTCTCAGCCAAAAATGGCTTAAAATGCGGTATTTTAGAGAGGGTTCAGGGTTTTTCGAGAAAAATAGTCAATTTTTTGCTGCAGTGGTCGATAACTTTCTTGCTTTTGTTAGAAAACGGTCGTTTGATGACAAAACGTAAAGGCAGTTACAATATTGGGTAGTTCGGTATCTGTCTGTACCTAACTGTGACAAAGGTAAGGATAAGGGTAGGGAAAATGCCAAAAAAACCGTTCACATCCGAAGAAATCATCGCCCAGCGTCAGCGTATTATGGATAGCGCTTCCAGTGTGATGGCTGAGGTGGGATTCCATCATTTGTCCATGCGTAAGCTGGCCTCTCAGCTGGGTATGACAGCCAGTAATATTTACAACTACTTTCCCAATAAAGAGTCGTTATTCCTGAATACCCGCCGACGTGGTTTTGAGTTGGCATTTCTGGATATTAATGAGCAGCTGCGCCGTGGCATTTCTCCGGATAAGGGCGTGTATCAATTCGCTATGGATCTGATTCAGTTTGCTCAGCGCTTCCCCGGTTACTATCAGTTAATGTTTCAACCGCCACGCCTGACACTGGAAGAATCCGATGCCGCCGATCAGGAAGTAAAATACCATCTTGAACGTCTGGTCGATGAGTGGCAGCAACACGCGTCGACCTTGTTGGTGGATGCATTGCCCGGCTTGGTGGATTGCCCGGAGCCACAACAAAAACAAATGACATTGTATTTTGTTGCCTCAATTCACGGCTTGATTGATTCCTATCGCTATAAGTCCTTATCCAATCTGATTGCCGGAGTCGAGCTGATTCCGCAGGATATGATTCGCAGCCATATCAGCTGGTTGTTGGTGTCGCTGGAGAAGGCGCTGGAGGAGTATCAGCAGGCCGCTTCTCAAGCGAATTGATTTGGTAGGTAGAAAACGACTTGCTGTAGAAGGCAACGCTATTGTGGTGTTTTGCCTTCCAGCTGGTAAACAAACGCCAGTATTTCGGCAATCACCTGATACATATTTTCCGGAATTTCATCCCCAAGTTCCAGTTGGCTGAGCCAGCGCATTAACGACGCATTTTCATACACGGGCACTTCATGCTGCAGCGCCAGATTGATAATGGCCTGTGCCAGTTCATCTTCACCTTTAGCGCTGACTTTAGGGGCGGATACCCCGTCATAACTGAGCGCTAAGGCTTCGCTGGCTTGAAACAGCGATTCCGGAATACCTGCCGTTTGATCCTTGTTTTTCATATGAGTTTTCTTATTCATCGATAGCAGACCGTACGTTAGCTGGGTAGTTAACTGTGAATGTCCACCAGATTGCCATGAATCTGGTTACGTTGACGTTCGGGTAGCTGGCCGTGACGCGCATTTAAGGTTTCCACTTCCACACCAAACTGGCTGAGCTTGCTGCGCAGCGGAGCCAGGTGCTGTTGCAACAGTGCCAGAGTGGACGCTTGTGTTGACCAGAAGGTCGCCGACAGTGATGGTATTCGCATATTTACCTCGACATCCAGCGGTCCTAATTGCGCCAGGTCAAAATGCAGATGAACCCGCCACTGGATTTTTTTCTGCTTGCCATTGGCATCCGTGCTGTCGTCTGTGTCTTTAAATAATTGCGCCCGGACGTCGTTCAGTTGCTGATCCTGACGCACTAACAACGGCAAAGACAATTGCCATTGGTCGTTACTTTGTTGCAGGCGTTGCAGTTGTTCTGACTCAATATTCGCCAGTGCTCCCTGTAGCAAACGAAAGCCTTCCGGCAGCCGTTCCTGCAACGTGCTGCTCAGTTGTGATGAGAGCTGTGACGACAGTTGTTGTGTCGCTTGTGTTTCACCGCTGCCTGCGCGTTGGGCGTTAATCTGATTGAGCCAGAGTTGCAGGCTTTTACTTAATACCGCTTTAAGATCACTGGATTGCAGTTGATTCAGCTGTTCCGATAACGCTGATAAAGCGTTATTAGTTTGGCTGTTCAGTTGAGTGGTCTCGCGGCTGCTATTTAGACTGGCAACGGCTTTGCTTAATGAATTTTCGAGCTGAGATTTGGTGTCTGCCAAAATCTGGCTGATGCTGCGGCCTTCATTGCTACCTTTGGTCGTGTCACTTTGGTTGCTGCTGGTCGTAGCGCTTGAACTGGCTGCTTGCCACAGGCTTCTAAATACGTTGGCATTGGCTGCAGAAGGTGCTTCCGTGTTCAGCGGGTTGGCACTCACCTGATTGGCACTAGAGCTCACTTGATTAGCGATGCTCGTTAGCAGGCTAACCAGTTTGGCCTCAAAATTCAGGCCAGAGTTATGAATCTGCTGTTTCGCTCCGGCCGATTGGTTGGCAGAGGTTAATTGTGTCAGATACTGATTCAGCGTGTGTTTAACCGAGTCTGGTGTTTCCGGGTTGCTCAGCGCTTTCTGCGCTAGGGCTGCCAGTTGCAGGTTGGTAATCGGATTATTCGGGAGCTGGCTGCTGATGCCTGTGCCAGTGCCAGAAACTTGAGGCGCCGCACTGTAGGTTCTTGCGCTGGCGCTATAGGTAGTGAGTGCCGAAGTTTGAGCCTGAGGTCGCAGTGTCGCCAGTGGCAATGTTTGCGCCAGCCATTGTCGGACTTCACCGGGCGAGGGTTTATTGGCTGTAAGCGGGTTTGTGTTGGAGTCTGAAGTATTTGTTTGACCTTGAGCGTTTGCCTGCAGCTGCTGAGCAAGTTGCTTTAACGCGGCTTCAATATTTGTTGGCTTGCCACTGGCTAGGGTGGGCTGCAGGGCGGTGCTATTAATCGCCAATACCTTAATCTGCTGAATACTTTCCGGAGAATTATCATCCGCTGCCTGAATCAATAATTGCAGTGTCAGCTGGCTGCCTTTGCTCAGAGGCTGCTCACTACTGAGCTGCAGCTGACGTCCTTCAACGGAGACTGTGATCAGGCTTTGTCCGCTTTTGTCGGGATGTTTCTGTGAAGAGATGACTTCCGCCTGAATAATATGTGATCGTTGCTCAGCCGTGGGCGAACCGGGGCTCAGACGGGCCGATTTCAGTGTCTTGGCAGAGATTAATGGCAGGCTGCTGTTGGCAGCTCCGGTTACTGTTTCAGGCATATTTTTGACATCGGCCAAGGTTTACTCATCTTTACCCATGTTAGTTTGTGCGCCTTCGTCCTTAAAGGATGAATTTGTATATAATGCGCCGGTTTTATCCGCAAGGGTGTGTATGTTACCCGGATAAAATCTTGTTTTCAGATGTAAGGGGTCATTATGACCGCCGTAACAGGCACTATCAGTATTGATTTGCAGGCACGCCAGTTGTATTGCGAGCGCGACGATCGGGTGCTGTTTGAACATCTGGATCTGCAGTTACAGGCCGGTGAGCTGTTGCAGCTGGTTGGCCCGAACGGTGCGGGTAAAACCACGCTGTTGCGTTTGTTAGCCGGTTTAAATCGTGATTACGACGGCGAGCTGTTGTGGCAGGGCCAGAACCTGCTGGATGTCTACGCAGATTATGCTCGGCAACGCCTTTATATGGGCCATTTATCCGCCGTTAAAAAAGCCCTGACCCCAATCGAAAACCTGCGCTGGTTAACGTCAGCCTGGAGCGTCAGCGAAGACGATCTCTGGCGTGCCCTCGACGAAGTACAGCTGTTTGGTTATGAAGAAACTCCCTGTATGCAATTATCGGCCGGACAACAACGCCGTGTAGGCCTGGCGCGTCTGGCGTTGGCTGAGCAAGGTACCGGCCCGGCACCGTTATGGATTCTGGATGAACCCTTTACCGCACTCGATAAAGCCGGTGTCAGCTGGCTGGAAAACCGTTTGCAGCAGCATGTAGAAAGCCAGGGCAGTGTGGTGATTACCTCGCACCATGCCCTGGAAAACATTGCTGCATTGCGCCAGCTGGAATTGGGGAGAATTTAGCTCATGAAAAGCAGGTGGCTGCAATGAGTCTGGTGCTGGCAACGGTAAAACGCGACTTCTTACTGGCGGCGCGTAACCCTGGCGAATGGCTTAATCCGCTGATGTTCTTTTTGATGGTGGCGGCGTTATTTCCACTGGCGGTTGATCCAGACCCCAAATTTCTCAGTAAAATTGCCGGTGGAGTGATCTGGGTGGCGGCATTGCTGGCTACGTTGTTATCGCTGGATGCGTTATTTAAAGCCGATGTCGAAGATGGCTCGCTGGAACAATGGTTGGCATCGGGCGAATCGCTATATGCCATGGCGTTAGGCAAAGCCTTAGTACACTGGTGTATCAGTGGTTTGCCGCTCACTATGATGTCGCCGGTGCTGGCGTTGATGCTGAATATGCCGGATGAAGCCTATGGCGCGCTGATACTCAGCCTGGCGGTTGGCACTCCGGTGTTAAGTTTATTGGGTGCCGTGGGTGCTGCGCTGACGGCTGGTGTACGCAGCGGTGGTTTGTTGCTGAGTTTGTTGATTCTGCCCTTGTATATCCCGGTATTAATTTTTGCCGCCAGTGCCGTGTACAGCGCGGGTATTGGTATGGATTACAATGGGCAACTGGGTTTTTTAGGTGCCATTCTGGCATTAGCTATGTGCCTGACACCGTTTGCGGTTGCCGCTGCACTCAAACTGAATTTGTCGCGCTAGGGCCTGTTAAAAGATCCTGGCGCCATAACATTATAAGTACCGGATTAGTCGATTATGTGGGATTGGATAGTACGTTTGTATCACCGTTTGGGATCACCCAAATGGTTTTATGAAATTACCGGCAAGTGGATTCCCTGGTTAGTTGGTCTGTCAGCCATTGCTGGTGTGGTTGGGTTGGTCTGGGGATTGGCTTATGCCCCGGCGGATTACCAGCAGGGTAATAGCTTCCGTATTATTTATATCCATGTACCAGCGGCGATTCTGGCACAAAGCGCTTATATGATGATGGCCGTTGCCGGTGCGGTATTTTTAATCTGGCGCATGAAAATGGCGGCCTGGGTGGCGAAAACCATCGCCCCGATTGGTGCCAGCTTTTGTTTAATTGCGCTGTTAACCGGTGCCATCTGGGGTAAGCCTACATGGGGTACCTGGTGGGTCTGGGATGCGCGTTTAACTTCCATGTTACTGCTGCTGTTTTTGTATTTTGGCGTGATGGCGATTCAACAGGCGATGGAATCCGAAGACAGTGGTCATAAAGCGGCGTCTATTTTGGCTTTAGTGGGACTGGTGAATATCCCGATTATCAAATACTCGGTTGAGTGGTGGAACACCTTACATCAGCCCGCCACGCTTAAACTGACAGAAAAACCCAGCATGGCGACCGAAATGCTGATTCCGCTACTGATTATGATTGTGGCCACCTATGCGTTTTTTGCGCTGTTGGTGATCCTGCGTACCCGTAATGAAATCCTGCTGCACGAACGTAAGCGCAAGTGGGTAAAACAGATTCTGGAGTCCTGATGCAGTTCGACAGTATGACCGAATTTTTTGCTATGGGCGGCCACGGCTTTTATGTCTGGCTCGCTTATGGCCTGAGCAGCGCAATAATTCTACTAAATATCTTGCTGCCTGTTATCCGCCGCCGTCGCTTGATTAAAGAACAGGCTCAGCGTTTACGCCGTGAACGCAAGAGCCAGGAGAGAGAAGATGCACCCTCAGCGTAAAAAACGATTAACCCTGATTATCTTTATGGTGCTGGGCCTGGGCACGGCCGTAGGCCTACTGATGTATTCCCTGAGTCAGAATATCAATTTGTTTATGACCCCCACTCAGATCGCCAATGGTGAAGCGCCGGTAGGCCGTACCATGCGTGCCGGAGGCCTGGTGGTGGATGGTTCGGTTGAGCGCGACACCGAAGGTTTAGGTGTGCTGTTTAAAGTGACCGACGGCGCTGCTGAAGTGCCGATTTATTACGAAGGTATCCTGCCGGATTTATTCCGCGAAGGGCAGGGCATTGTGGCTCTGGGCCAGCTGGACAATAAGGGTGTTTTTCAGGCGTCTGAAGTGTTGGCAAAACACGACGAAAACTATATGCCACCCGAAGTAAAAGACGCGTTGGAAAAAGCCCACGCGGACGGTGTACAAGCTATCGATGCGGCGCGGGAGTAAAGCATGACTGAGTTTCAAGCAATGGTGCCGGAATTAGGTCAGCTGGCGCTGATTATGGCGTTAGTGATGGCCGCGTTTCAGGTGGTGGTGCCGTTGGTCGGTGTTGCCGCCCGACGTGACTGGTTAATGGCCTATGCTCGCCCGTTGGCAACTGCGCAGGCGTTGTTTCTGGTGATCAGCCTGATCGCTCTGACCTACAGTTTTGTGATTGACGACTTCTCGGTTGCCTATGTGGCCTCCAACTCCAACACTGCCTTGCCAACTCCGTACAAAATCAGTGCGGTATGGGGCGCTCACGAAGGTTCATTACTGCTGTGGGTGGCGATGCTGGGTTGTTGGGGCGTGGCGGTGGCCTGGTTCAGCCAGTCATTACCGCTAATCATGGTGGCTCGGGTGCTGTCCATTATGGGCATGGTATCTGTGGGCTTTATCTTATTTACCGTAGAAACCTCTAATCCGTTTGAGCGGGTACTGCCGTCTCCGCCACGAGAGGGGGGCGACTTAAACCCGTTATTGCAGGACTTTGGTCTGATCGTTCACCCGCCTACGCTGTACATGGGTTATGTCGGGCTATCGGTGGTGTTTGCTTTTGCACTGGCGGCACTGATGGGTGGCCGTTTGGATGCCGCTTGGGCACGTTGGTCGCGTCCGTGGACGGTGGCTGCCTGGATCTTCCTGACGTTAGGTATTGCACTGGGCAGCTGGTGGGCGTACTACGAGCTTGGCTGGGGTGGCTGGTGGTTCTGGGACCCGGTTGAAAACGCCTCATTAATGCCCTGGCTGGTAGCAACCGCATTAATTCACTCGCTGGCGGTCACCGAAAAACGCGGCTTATTTAAAAGCTGGACGGTATTACTGGCGATTTTTGCCTTCTCATTAAGTTTGTTGGGTACCTTCCTGGTGCGCTCAGGCGTATTAACCTCGGTACATGCGTTTGCCTCAGACCCGGAGCGGGGGGTATTTATTCTGGCCTTGCTCGGCATCTGCGTCGGCGGCTCTTTATTGCTGTACGCCCTGAAAGCACCAACGGTGGCTTCTGTTGGCCGTTATGAATGGGTTTCGCGTGAAAGCGCCTTGTTGGCCAACAATCTGGTGCTGCTGGTGTCAGCATTTGCGATTTTGCTGGGTACCTTATATCCGCTGATTATCGACTTTATGGGTATGGGCAAAATCTCGGTAGGCGCTGCCTGGTTTAACACCATGTTTGTACCTCTGTCGGTGTTATTAAGTTTCCTGGTTGGTTTAGGAGCTATGTCACGTTGGAAAGCCGACGCTGTTGAACGCCTCAGTAAAGAATTGCTGGCTGCGTTTGTGGTGGCTGTGCTGCTGGCCTTTGCTACACCGCTGTTGATGGGTAATGACATGAACTGGCAGGTGGTGATGGGTATGTTTGTGGCGATCTGGGTGATTGCAGCAAGCTTATGGGATGTGTGGCAGAAGTCCCGTGGTCAGGTTGCCCGTATTCCGAAACTGGGCCTCAGTTATTTAGGCATGATAATCGCTCATATTGGTGTTGGGGTTAGTGTTATTGGTGTCACTTTGGTGGCGAATTACAGCATCGAAAAGTCGGTGCGCCTGGCACCGGGTGAGAGTGCTGAATTCGGTGGTTATCGCTTCGAGTTTGTTGAAAGTGGTCAGATTCAGGGGCCAAACTACACCTCGCAGGCCACCCGTTTCCATGTGTATGACGGTGATGATCTGATTGAAGTGATGACACCAGAAAAACGCCGTTATACCGCGCGTGGTACGGTGATGACCGAAGCAGAAATCGACGTGAATTTGTGGCGCGATGTGTATGTTTCCATGGGTGAACCATTACAGAATGGCGCCTGGGGTATGCGCCTGCAGGTAAAA
This sequence comes from Bacterioplanoides sp., assembly GCF_965226395.1. Taxonomy (GTDB): domain Bacteria; phylum Pseudomonadota; class Gammaproteobacteria; order Pseudomonadales; family Oceanobacteraceae; genus Bacterioplanoides. The sequence continues at coordinate 3,317,511 of NZ_OZ245358.1, forward strand.
CCGTTTATGCGCTGGGTATGGCTGGGTTCTCTCTTTATGTCGCTGGGTGGTTTGTTAGCCATGCTGGATAAACGTTACAGAAGCAAAAATAGCCGCCGTAAAGAAAACCGTAGTAAAGAAAACCTAAGCAAAACGGCACAGGATCCTGCTCAACCACAGGAGCAAACCGTATGAATCGCGCGTTATTATTTATTCCCCTGGCGATATTTTTCGCCATGGGAGTGCTGTTTTGGATCGGCCTGGGCAAAGAAAATAAAGACGTATTGCCGTCGCCATTAATTGGTAAGTCGTTCCCGGAATTTGCTACCAAGGCACTGGAAAGTGGGGCTGAAATTTCGGCCACCAGTCTTGATGGTCAGCCGATGCTGGTGAATGTTTGGGCGACCTGGTGTCCAACCTGTAAAGCCGAGCACGAATTTTTAAATACCCTCGCCAGTGAAGGCATTCGTATTATTGGCATCAACTATAAAGACGATGACTTTAAAGCCAAGCAATGGCTCAGTGCCTATGGCAATCCGTATGAGTTTAATGTGTCTGACCCGGATGGCAAGCTGGGGTTAGACCTCGGTGTGTATGGCGCACCGGAGACGTTTTTAGTCGATAGTCAGGGCATTATTCGCGCCAAACATGTGGGTGATTTAAACCCACGCGTCTGGGAAAAATTAAAACCCCAGTTTGATGCGATGCAATAACCGGAGAAACGCTGATGAATTCTGTTTTTTTACGTTGGTCGTTTTTCCTGCTGCTGTCCGGCTTTTCTGCGATGAGCCTGGCAGTTATTGAAGGTCATAAATACCCGTTTGATAACCAACGAGATACCGAGCGCTTTAATCAACTGGCTGAAGATTTACGCTGCCCGAAATGTCAGAACCAGAACCTGGCCGATTCCAATGCTCCGGTTGCGCGGGATATGCGCGATAAAGTGTATGAGCTGATGCAACAGGGCAAAAGCGACGATGAAGTAGTGGGCTATATGGTTGATCGTTACGGCGATTTTGTGCGCTACAACCCGCCAATGCGTACCAATACCTTTTTATTGTGGTTTGGTCCGCTGATTATTTTTGCTCTGGGTCTGGTGTTGCTGGTGATGGTGCGCCGTGGTGGTAATAAAAAACAGATGACGCCGTTAACCGACGCTGAAAAACAACGACTGGCACAGTTAAAAAAAGAAGGTGCTGATTCATGATCTGGGCAATTATTCTGCTGTTATTGCCATTACTGGCATTATTAATTAAGCCGGTATTTTATAAAACAGACACCCATGTGGTGAGCCAGAGTGAAGAGAATCTGCGCTTATATCAGGAGCGTTGTCAGGAATTAACGCAAGCGGATTTAGACGACGAAACCCGTGCTGGATTGCAGCTGGAACTGGATCGTGAATTCCTTGCCAGCGATGCTCAGGAACAGGATTCGGCAGTAAAAGAAAATGCCGCCAATCGTTGGGTGTTATCGCTGTCATTATTTGTTGCTGCACTGGCTGCGACGTTTCTGTTGTATCAGAACTGGGGCGCGGGCAATGAATTACGGGCAACCGAATTATTAAGCAAAAGTGCCCAGGCACAACTCAGCGTGCCTGAGCAACAGGAATTGCTGGAACGCTTAGCCATGGCATCGGATAAATTTCCGAATGAAATTGAATGGCGTTTTTTACGTGCCCGATTGCTGAACGCAGAGGGCGATTTTAAACAAGCTGCTGATGTATTTGCCGATATTCTGGTGACACTACCACAAGAAGCCAAAGTGGATCGTGCGACCACCATGACGATGCTGGCCCAGGCGCGCTTCTTTGCCGCCGATCAGCAAGCGGATGAAAGCAACTACCAGCTGATTAAAGACGCATTGGCACTGATGCCGGATAACCGTCAGGCGATGGGTCTGGCCGGTATTTTTGCTTTTGAGCTGAATAAATATCAGGCGGCGATTGATCACTGGCGTGTGCTGTGGGCAGGCTTACCGGCGGGGCAAGAAGCGGCGTATCTGGAGCAGGGCATTCGCCGTGCGGCGGATAAATTGGCAGAGCAGGGTGAAAGCGTTGACCTGAGTTTCCTTAAGCGTGCTGAAATTAAGGTGCTGGTTGAATTATCGGCTGAGGCAAAAGCGTCGGTTCAGCCTCAGGATGCAGTATTTGTATTGGCAAAAGCCGTGACTGGCCCGCCAATGCCATTAGCGGCGCAGAAGTTGACGGTAGCGGATTTGCCTCAAGTAGTTACCTTATCCGATGCGCAAGCCATGATGGCGGGCATGAACTTATCGTCTCATGCTCAGGTTACCGTGGTGGCGCGAGTGTCGAAATCCGGCCAGCCGGTGGCTCAAGCCGGGGACTGGCAGATAGAGCAAACCCCGGTGAGCAATCAGGAGCCGGAAGTGATTAAGCTGGTGATCAGTCAGCGTGTTGATAGTGACCAGTGAAATTTGATTTATGATCTTTGAAATTCTTCGTTCTGCCTTTCTGAATCGTAAAAACAAAAAAAATCCGGCGTTTCGTCCGCTGGATTTTTTTGCCACGACCAAACGCCGCTTTCGCGTGGGGCTACGTGATATCGACTTTAATATGCACATTAATAACGCCCGTTATATGGTGTTTATGGAGCGTGGTCGTTGGGATCACCCGGTGCAAACTGCCAGCTGGGATAGCTTTCTGGCTAATAAACTCAACTTTATTGTTGCCGGTATTGAGATGGGTTATATCCGCGAAATCCGGTTATTTAAAACCTTTGAGGTTGAAACCCGCTATGTAGGTTGGGATGAAAAATATTTTTATCTGGAACAGCGCTTTGTGGCGGATGGCAAAATCCACGCGTACGGTCTGGTAAAAGCCGTGTTGTTACAGCAGGGGAAACTCGCTTCTCCAGCCTCAGTTGTGACCCTGCTGGGCATCAAAGATGCACCACCGGAGTTGCCAGAGCATATCGATTACTGGAAAAAGATGTCGGTTGCCAAGCGTGCTTATTCGGATAATCCTGACCTGAATAGCGCTAAAAAGGACAGCGCTCTGGAAGACAAGGCGCTGATCGATAATCAGGCTGCTAAAAAGAGCGCCTGATTTTTTTGAATTAACGACGCGCCACTTTGATGCTGGCATAAACATTCAGTACCACCAGGCAACAAAATACGAGCTGTAGCCCACCGATGGCTTGTTGTAATAATGCCGCGATAAAAAACAGCGTAAAAAACGGCTGCAATAATTGCAGCTGGCTGGTGCGGGCAACACTTCCAGACGCCAGTGCCTGATACCAGAATTTAAATCCCCATAGCTGACTGATTAACGCCAGATACACTAATGCCAGTAATGAAGGCAAAGCGACTGGGCGGGTTAACTGTTGTGCCTGTTCGCCCCAGCTAATTCCCCAGAACAATGCGGATACTGGCAGGTAAAGCACCAACGTCCAGCAGATGGTTTGCCACCCGGCATCCGGCTGATTAATCAGTTTGGTTGCTTTGGCCCCGGCACTGTAACCAATGCCTCCCATCAACAAGGTAGCCAACAACAGCCATGAATCCTGAACGCTGAAGCTGGGTAATTCCCCGAGGCTAAGCACCACGTACAAAGCCAGTAATAAAAAGCCGGTCGCCGCCAATAACCAGAAGGGCGCGGTGTGACGTTCGTGATGAATCCAGGCGGCCAACAGTGACGTGGTGAGCGGCAACCCGGCTAATACCACGCCCATATCGGCAGCGGGAACCTGGGTCAAGCTGAGGCTTAATAAATACGGAAAGCCGAGTACCACACCCGCGCCAGCCACTAACAGCCAGGGTAGCGCGTTATTGGCTGGCCACTTCCATCCTTGTTTCAGAATCACCAGCCAGGCCAGCACACCCGCCAATAAACCACGAGTGGCGGCAATAAACTCGGCTGAAAAATTGGCCAGTGCCAGTTGAGTCATCGGCACGGTTAACGAAAATAACACCACTGCGGCCAGACCTTGTATAAAAGGGCCCTTAGTAAGAGATCCCTGAATAAAAGATGCTGATGCCGTGTTATGGCTGGTTCGGGGCGATAGCTCAGTCCCGCTCATGTCGATTACCTCGTTGGAAAAATATTGTCTGAGGCCATGAATTCTGAGGTTTTCTGCTGTATGGCAGTAGCAGCACAATTTGGATTTCCAGGGAGTACAGTTGGCGGGTGGGAGGTAACTGTGCTGGTTAAAACGGTGGTGATTTGTTCTGTAGCTGTACAGTAGGTCGTAAGGTTAGCAGCACAAAATGGACTCTTTTGCGGCATTAAGAGAAGCGGTAGAATCGCGCATCGACTGATTAATTACTATGAGCACCTAATGAGCTATTCCCTGAGTCATAAAGATCACCAAGCCACTCTCAAGCTATCTAATAACAAACGTTATGATTTGTTCCTGAAAAAAACCGCTCAGTTCGGTGAAATCTGGAGCCTGGCCAATGACGAAGGCTGGGTCACCATCAGCTCAGAAGAAGGCGAAAACTGCTTGCCGGTCTGGCCACACCCTGATTACGCCAAAGAGTGGTGTAACGGCGAATGGAGCGACTGCGAGCCTAAAGCGGTTGCTCTGGATGTTTGGCTGGAGCGCTGGACGCCCGGCTTAGAGCAGGATGAAACTCTGTTGGTGGTTTTCCCGAATCTGAAAGAAGAAGCGCTGCTGGTTGACCCGTATGAGCTGGATGAAGGATTAAGGGCTGCGTTGCAGGACATGTGATTTTTGCCGCTATGCCCAAGGTTTAAACTTGGGCATGGTGGTGCATTGTTTAAGAATTAATGCCTGGCACATTTAGCACGGTACCAGCGCCCTGGCATTCCCAATGGCTGATAATAAGCCGTTAATTATTTCGGTAGATATTTTGGCTTTATTAAAAACGATATCGCATAAAATAGCGAAAATAATCAGTAAATAGGCAAGAAACCCTAAGCCTGTATAAGTACCATACAGTATCGTATAGAGCCAATTCTGCTCAAATAAATAGAAATAAGAGCAAGCTGTCGTAGAAATGAATAGTAACGAACTTGGCAAAAATAAATGATTTATGGCTCTTGGTTTAAAGAATGAAGCTAAGAAAAAGAGAATAAAAACCAGAGAATTTGTACCAAGGAAAATTCTTACATCAAGCGTAAGATTGTGCATAACCTCCATGTACTTTGTTTGAGTAAATTGAACCAAATTGCTTTTTGCTTCTTCGACAGACTCTATTCGCGAGAGTAGAGACTGAGTAAGTCTTTCTTCCCATTTCTGCCTGCATTCACAGTCCAGGTTGCGTGTTTTAGCTATATTTTCAGCGATAATAGCAGGTGCATCGCTCTTCAATTGTTGCTTGTAATATTCTAATTTCTTCTCTGCTTCCGAACGAAGTGCAGTAGCTCGTTCTCCGAGTATTCTTTCTAGAGAAGAACTTTTAGGGAGATTGACAGAGTCTATTTTATCAAAGACTTCTTGCTTTACTCGCCATTCGATAAATGACCGTCCTGACTTTTCGACTAACTGAGGGTCAGCAAATGTAAATAGGAATAATGGTAGAAATAGTAGAATACCAAGAATTCCAAAACCTCTTAATATGTGCGTTTTCAATTCACTTCCTTAGAAAAAAAATTCCTTTACAGAGAATCGTGTCTATTCACGATCTCGGATAGGGTGTGCTGACTATCTTATTACTACATATAAATTTTAATGTTTAAGCTATCACCGTAGCGGAATGCGAACAAGCACGAAAAACTATACTGCCAGAATACATAAAAGCACTTAGTATGTGTACAGTTTTATGAATTAATTATTATGTTATAAAGTAACATAGTGAAGTCGTCATACTTAAAATTAACCGACCGTATCATTTTGATAAGTTAATTATTATTGAGAAAATTCGTAAAATTAATAATTTTATAATTTAATTGTCGGCTTAAGAAATAATATTAAAGCTGTCATTTATGCCGAAGTAATTCAGATATCCATGACAAATTAAGCAAATAGCTTGTTCTTAATACCTCCAGATCCTCTTACATGATATAAAGCGCGTCGTAATTAAATACTGATATAAACCTGGCTATTAATAAATGGATTAATATATGCGTCACGAAAAATTAACTAATCGGTTAAAATCTGCAGTAGCGGTTATTACCGGTTTGGGTATTAGCTTTTCCAGCTCAGCCTTCACCCAATATGGTGTTGGTGGTACCTTGCCAATGGGCCATGAATGGCTGACACGTACCTCCGCTCTGGATATCCTTGAAGCAGAGCACATTATCGAAGCCGATCCTCTCGACCCTCGTATAACCTGGACAAACGGATTGGCAAAAAACATCGATCTATCCAATGCTCAGGACGAAGTTTCTCGCATTAAAAACCGCCTCAATAACAACACAACTTACGAACCACGGTATGAAGGTGTCTATGCCGCTATCATTGGTGAGCGCTGGGTGGATACCGCAGGATTCAACGTCGCGACATCAACAGTGGGGCAGGTGAATTGTTTTAATGCGGTTGCTCAAGAACCGGCGGATGTTCAGCAAGATCACTTTATGCGTCGTTATGATGACATCGGCGGCCAAGGTGGTGTGGATGCAGCCAAACGAGGGCAAGAGCGTTTTATTAATCACTTCGTAAATGCTGCAATGGCAAATGAAAAAAGCATGAAAGCCTGGGACGGTGGTGGTTATTCTGCTTTGTATAAAGTAGATCATAACTATTTTCTGTTTGGCCGTGCCGTTCATCTTTTTCAGGACTCGTTTAGCCCGGAACATACAGTTCGTTTAGCTGAAGACAATTACGAAAAAGTGCGTCAGGTAAAAGCTTTCCTTTGTTCTGAAGGTGCCGAACAACATACTCACGAAACCACTGCAGCTCTTGATTTTTCGAGTGGCGACGTTGTCTGGAAAGAAAACACGCGATTGGATTCCGGCTGGTCTACTTATAAAGTCAGCAGTATGAAACCAGTTGCGCTGGTTGCATTGGAAGCCAGTAAAGATTTGTGGGCGGCCTTCATTCGTTCTATGGCTACGCCCTATGATCAGCGTCGTGCAATTGCATTGGCTGAAGCACAAACTCTGGTTAATAACTGGTTATCATTCGATGAACAGGAAATGCTGAGTTGGTACGATGAAGAAGATCATCGCGATCATACTTATGTTTTAGCGCCACAAGAAACTGGTAAAGGCATGAGTCTGTTTGATTGCATGGTTGGCTTAGGTATTGAATCCGGTAGCCAGCAAGAGCGTGTTCAACAGTTAGAACAAGATCGCCGTATGTGCTTGTACAACATCGAGGCAGCGGATGGTTTTGCTGATTTGAATGATCCTTATATGCAGATTCCATTTAACTGGGCATGGGCTTCCAGCGAGTGGCAAACACCACCGGCCGATTGGACGATTCCACAGTTAACCGCAGATACTGGCGAGCAAGTTACCTTAATAAATGTACTGAGTGGTGACCCGGTTGTGACAGATGAAGGCTTGGTTAATAACGCTTCTCTGTATTCTAAATCTGGTGATGCTGTTGAATTTATTATCGCAGGCGATAAATCTGAGGGCGCTTATTTTCGTGCTCGCCACAATGCCGATCTGTTCCTGAGCTTCGCTTACAGCGGTCGAAGCAAACTTTATAACTCAGCAGATCAGGCTGCTTATAAGGTTCAGTCAGTTGGTAACTTATGGACGCTGGAAAATACCTACTGGAACGACTTTTTGTGGTATTCAAGCAGGAATGACCGTTTGTACTTAACCGGTACTGGCGATGCGGAAAAGCAGCATTCTCAGTGGATTATTAACGAAGTTGCTCGTTAAGTTCAAATTAACAGCCTCTCTTAATTTTTCAGTAACAAGCCTTATGGTTTGTTACTGAAAGCCTCTTAGTTTGGGTTAACACTGTTGGTGACCTGTATGAGCTGGGTGAAGGATTCAGGGTGGCGTTGCAGGATGTGTAAGTTTTTCACTATGCCCAAGTGTTAAAGTTTGGGCATGGGGGAGGTTGGTAACTTTTTGCGCCAGAGATAAAGGTGACAGCTTTACCAAGTTCGTATGCTTTGATTTGCTAGGTGCTTTTCTTGTTGTAAATGATGTTACCATCTATATCGTAGACATCTTCATACGGTAGCAAAGCAGACACGAAGTCAGAAAATGATGTGGCGACAGTAAGGCTATTATTATCATCGGTTTCAATTACTACGACACTAGGGCTTTTAGATGAAGCACTATAATCTAATGCTAACCATGTATGTCCGTCACCTTCGATAGCGATGCAGTAATCTGGAACTCCCCACTCCCAACCTGAATTTGCAGAGTCATAAATAGAATAATCCGCATTAGGGTCAACTTTGGCAATATCACCAGTAACATAGAAATCTTCGCCGAAATAATATTGTATGCATTGACTGTTACTTGGTGGAAGTTTAAATGTCGAGCCATGCTCTACTTCTTGAAGTGAGATATACTCTTTAGGTAAATTAAATCCGTACTTTTCTTTAAAGTAATTGAAAGCCTCATCAGTGGAATATACACGGTAATTTTTGACCTCGTACAGATCACCGCATTCAGGGCAAACGAAATACGCAGTACCGTCAATTATTTCAGGACTTTCAAGTTCTTTTCTACAACATTTCATTTTATTATCCGCGCACCTAATATTTTAATTGTGCGGCCTTGCGAGGTTGAGTGAATTCTTCGAAAATTAGGGGCAATAACCGCCATCAATCTGAAACCTTCCTTAGCAAGATCATTCCTTTCCAGAGAATCGTGAGTACACGCGATTCAAATAGTGGTTCGCTGATTACCTCATAAACCACATATATTTTAGTGTTTAAACTATCACTATGATTCAAAGCATACAATTGCTAGCTCAACCACCGCGCTGAATATCCCGGTAAAAGTTCTCATGAGAGCCAAGCGCAATTAACTCCAGCACCAGCTCGCCATCATCAAAGCTATAACCCAGCAAGGTCAGCTGTTTAACCATTTTAAATTTATAGACGCGCAAAAAACTCAGATTTCCTTTCTTCTGCTCACCCAGAGTGGGATCGGCCAGCAACTCTCTGACGGCTGCATCAAGATCCTGCTTTTGATTTGGCTTAAGTTTTTTGACGGCTTTTTTAAACGTTGGGGTCTGTAAAACGGTTTTGACCTTGCCTTTATTAGGCTTAGCCAAAATCGTATTCCTCAAGTTTTCCGGCTTCTTTTTCGGCTTGAGCAATAATGGCCTGTTTCACAAATTCATACGGCAGGTCCGGGTTATCTTCCATCATTTCGCCAATTTTGGCCCAGTGCTCAATTTGTTTTGGAGGCGTTCGGTTTAACGCCTTCGCCATGATTGTTGCCTTATCAATAAGGTCTTGATCGAGTCTGACACTTGAAGTCGCCATGATGTAATGCCTTTTCTGTTGTTTGTGGCAATTTACCACAAATGTAGCTTTTTAATACAGGTTGTTGTTTATGATATGTCAACTGTACTGCCCCTGAATATAAAAACTGTACTTAGTATCAGTACAGTTTTACGGCTAAGATAACACCGTGTTTTCCCGCTGATGCCAATGAGCCCCCATGTTACAACGCCAGGCCGAACAGCCGCTGTACTTACAATTAGCCGACCATATTGCCGATGATATTCGCGAGGGTATTTATGCCAGCGGTTCTAAGGTGCCGAGTGTGCGTAAGCTGGCGCAGCAGCACGGTGTCAGCATTTCGACAGTAACGCAGGCCTACGCCTGGTTGGAAGATCAGGGCTGGATCAGTGCTCGACCGCAGTCAGGCTATTACGTGCGTTCGGATATCGCGCCGGATAGCGATGAGCGCCCGCCGCTGTCATTAGGTGATGAACCCAGAGACGTGACTAAGGGTGAGTTTATTAATCAGATGCTGACGCGTATTAATCGCCCGGCAACGGTGAACCTGGGCGCGGCCATTCCGCATATCAGTTGGTTGCCGCAGCGGGCATTACAGACTCATATTCAGAAAGTCAGTCGTTTTCAGACGGCAGATGTACTCAACTATACTTTCTCTCCCGGGGTCGAGGAGTTGCGCTCACATATTGCGGTGCGGATGCGTGATGTTGGGGTGCGTTGTTTAAGCGACGATATTGTTGTTACCCATGGTTGTGCCGAAGCATTAACGCTATGCCTGCGTTCTGTGACTCAGCCCGGTGATCTGGTGGCGGTGGAGTCGCCTTGTTATTACGGCTTTCTGCAAATTGCCAAAATGCTGAACCTGAAGGTGATTGAGATCCCCACCGATCCACAAACCGGTATCAGTATTGATGCGTTAAAACTGGCGTTGCAGCAGTGGCCGATTAAAGCGATTGAAGTGAGTAGCCGTTATTCCAACCCGACCGGCTGCAGTATTCCCGCAGAAAACCAGCAGCAGTTAGTGGCATTGGCGCAGCAATATGAAATGCCGGTGATTGAAGATGATATTTATGGCGATATCAGCTTCCCAACCTTGCGTGGCCAGAAGCAGGCGGTGAATTCGGTATTAAAAACTTATGATAAAGATGGTTGGGTGCTGTATTGCTCATCGTTTTCTAAAACCGTGGCTGCCGGTTTACGAGTGGGTTGGTGTATTCCCGGGCGTTGGAAAAACAAGGTTATCCAGAACCAGACGTTTACTACGTTTTCGGCGTCCAGCTTGTCGCAATATGCGTTGTTATCCTATTTGCAGAACGGCCATTACGATCGTCATTTGCGTCAGTTCCGCACTCAGGCGGCCACCAATATGCAGCGCTTTATTCAGGCGGTGCGCGACTATTTTCCGCCAGGCACCAAAATTAATGAACCGGCCGGTGGGTTTATTTTGTGGGTGGCGTTACCGCAGGGAGTGGATGCCATGGCGTTGCATTATGACGCCTTACAAGCGTCGATTGTGGTAACGCCGGGGGATTTATTTTCCAATACTGAGCACTTTTCAAACTTTATTCGTTTAAGTGCTGCGGTTCCCTGGAATGAGCAAACGGAGCAGGCATTAAAAACCTTAGGCGCTTTGGCTGAAAAGCAGTTGCTTGGCTCTTAACGGTATTTAACTTTCTCTTGAAGTCGGTTTTAACAAAAAAAGCCCAACTGGATTGTACTCCAGTCGGGCGCTTTGCATTGTGCGGCAATAGAGCTGCGAATTAGTTATTCGCGTGCAGCTCGTTGTTCAACTCAATCGCAGTTTTGTTGGTCACACACTGCAGAGCACCGGTGATGGAATCGCGACGGAACAGCAGGTCAGATTTACCGGCCAGATCACGTGCTTTAACGGTTTCAACCACGGCTTTGTTGTCGTCCAGTACCTGAATCTTGCTGCCCGCAGTGATGTACAAGCCAGCTTCCACGGTGCAACGGTCGCCCAGAGGAATACCGATACCAGCGTTAGCGCCCAGCAGGCACTTCTCGCCAACGGAAATGATGATGTTGCCGCCGCCAGACAGGGTGCCCATGGTGGAACAACCACCACCCAGGTCAGAACCGTCACCAACCACAACACCGGCAGAGATACGGCCTTCAATCATAGAAACGCCCATGGTACCGGCATTAAAGTTCACGAAACCTTCGTGCATGATGGTGGTGCCTTCACCGATGTAAGCACCTAAGCGAACACGTGCGGTGTGTGCGATACGAACGCCGCTTGGTACCACGTAGTCGGTCATGCGTGGGAATTTATCAACGCTGTTAACCGACAGCAGTTCGCCGTTCAGTCGTGCCTGTAATTGCGCTTCTGGCAGTTCCGCCAGATCAATTGCACCCAGGTTGGTCCAGGCAACGTTTGGCAGCAGGCCGAACATACCAGACAGATCAACGCCGTGTGGCTTAACCAGACGGTGCGATAACAGGTGCAGCTTCAGATACACTTCTGGCGTAGTGGAAGATTGCTCGTCGGTTTCCAGAATGGTCACAACCACTGGCTTCTGGCTTTCAGTGCAGGCACGTGCCAGTGCTGCTTGTGCCGCATCAGCTGCTTCAATCGCGTCTGCGAATGCGCTCAGTTCACCACCGTCGGCTTCGATTGCCTGATTGCCACCTTCGTAGCCCAGTGTTTCTTTAGCGGCAGCAACCAGCTCAGCAGCCGGGTTTAACAGAGGTTGCTGGTAGAAAACTTCTAACCACTCGCCTTTGCTGTTTTTAGTACCAACGCCGATGGCCAGGGCAAATGTGCTCATTGGATATCCTCAAATATAAATAGATGTGTCGTGTTAATTCGTTTCTTCGCAGGTCAGTTGCTTAACTGAACAGCTGCTGATATTCGTCGGCTTTAAAGCCCAGTATTTTGGCAGAGCCAGTATCCAGTAACGGGCGCTTGATGATGGACTGGTTTTCCAGCATCACTGCGCGCGCACTGTCGCGGTTAATATTGTCTTTGATGTCGTCTGGCAGTTTACGCCAGGTGGTGCCGCGCTTATTGATCAGAGCCTCGAAGCCTAATTCATCCAGCCAGCTGTCCAGCTGAGCTTCGCTTAAACCGTCTTTTTTGTAGTCATGGAACTGATAATCAACCCCGTTTTCTTCCAGCCACTTACGGGCTTTCTTGATGGTGTCGCAGTTATTAATGCCATACATGGTGATCAAGGCGTATATCCTCTAAAACAATGCGGATTTCTGTGTGCAAAACGGGCGCTATGGTAGCAGAAGTGGGGGAGGGTGTTTAGAGGTTGTCGGGGGCTGAAACAGGTTTGATTCGGTTTTGGCATGCTGTTTATGGCAGAGTGAGCTTGTTATAGTGACTTTACTATCATTATCAAGGATGAAATCAGATGAATTGCTTCTCAATTGCGCTACTAAGCCTGTCGTCGTTGCTGTTTGGCTGCGGGTCAGATTCGGATTCAGACCCGGATAATCAAATGACTGTTGATACACAAGTCGTCGTGAGTGGGCTATTACCACTGCCGGGTCGAGGGAATGGTCAGTCGTTCAGGGTGATAAAAACTCAGGCTGAAATTGACGAAGTACTGGCTTCTGTATCCACACAAAGCAACCATTCATTCAATTTTGCAAACTCCACTTATGTTCTTTACCTGCGTGGAGAGAACGATATAAGCCCTTGCACCGCGAAAATAAATTATAAAGGTGTAAATGGTTATGTATCTGATGATGGGTCTTTGGTTGTAAGTCCTCGTTTACAGCAGGAGTGCCCGAATACCGACCCTGATGTTGCCTGTAATGCAATTTTTATCGCTGAGTATCCGTATTATTTGATCGAGTTAAATGCAAAATCCGAATCAATAGTATTTAAGGAAGAAAAGCTCAAAAGCTGTGGTTAGTGCAATGCACTCAAATCTTACTGATGTATAACAACAAAATAATCAGTGTCACGGCGCTGGGTGCTAATAACGTATTCATATAATGGGTGCCTTATTGTGAATATGTAATGGTTTTATCAGTGCTGGCAGGCTGTTTATATCGAATTTAGCTTGCTTATATAGATTGGAGGTGGCTATTCAATAAGAACAATCAAAAGATTTAATAGGGGTTATCGGTAAAATTTATTGCCCAGATAGTTCTTTTTTTGTGGTTGTTGGTATAGCTGTTTTGACTGGTTATAAAAATTAATAAGCCTTGAAGAAAATTTCAATTTCTCAGGATGTTGGTGTTTGAGTTTAATTAATAAGCACACACAACATAAAGAGGAAGTTCTATGAAAACTTCAATTAAAAAATCCGTTATTAAATCGGTTTCTGTTTTTGTATCTACTGCAGTATTAAGTCTGGCTGCTATTGCTGAGCCCGCTAATAAGCAACAGCTGTCGTTTAACAAAGCAGAAGTTTCCCGCAGTGCCGTTGTTAACGGCGTTCAGCCAACGACGGGGTTTGGTAAATATGTCTTTAACCGGGTTGAGCGTAAAAGCATTCCGGCTGTTGGTGGCCGGGTAGTTGCCAGCCATAAAGGTTCGTTGCGAGCGGATCGTAACATATAAAATCAATAAATAGCCCCTGATAACTCCATTACTTGTACTAAGGTGCAGCTAATGGAGTTGTAGCGATAAAGATCAAATATTTACAAAATAAAAAATGTTAACTTTGTCATATCTCGGGGTGATGAATAGCTCTGTTATAAATTAAGAACCCTCCAATATTCTGACTTCGGTCATTTTTTACTGAAATTTAACCTTATAACACTTCTAGTGGATTCGTCTTATCTTAGCCATTCCAGCTTTTATCAACTGGCAGAATTGTAAAAACGGACTAACGTAATACGGAAGTAAAAGGAGTGGTTATGAATTTTCTGAAAGATGCCAGTGTTAAGCATAAGTTGCTGATTTTACTGGTTTTACCCTTGCTTGCTGTGTTGTTTTTGCAGAGTTCAGTGCTGAAAGGGCAGATGAACGATCTGGAGTCGATGGAGCATATTACTCAGCTTGCTGAATTAGCAGTGGTAAACAGTGCGCTGGCCCATGAGATGCAAAAAGAGCGCGGTATGTCGGCCGGTTATCTGGGTAGCGGTGGCAAGAAGTTTGTTGATGCCTTGCCAAAACAACGACAGCTAACGGATCAACGTTTGTCAGAATGGAAAAGCTGGCTAACTAACAATGACTACCGTTTATACCCCAGCGTTTATAAAGAAATTCAGGATGTTGAATCTGGTATTCAACAACTCACCGGCTTCCGCCAACGTATCAGCGCGCTGCAAATTGAATTACCTAAGGTATTGGCATTTTATACCGGCAATATTGGCCATTTATTAAGTGTGCCAGCCTATGCCACCGACTATACCGACGACGGCAAAATTTCCCGTGAATTACAGGCGTATTATAATTTTTTGCAGGGTAAAGAGCGCTCTGGTATTGAACGGGCGGTATTGAGTAATACTTTCGCTAAAGATCAGTTTGCCCCCGGTTTATATGCCCGATTTATTGATCTGGTTTCCGGTCAGAATAATTATTTCTCGAATTACCAGCTATTTGCCAATCAAGAAGAGTTACAGCATTTCAGGGAGTTTAAGCAAAGTGCCGAAGAGAAGCGGGTTCAGGAATTCCGCGCTATAGCCAATAAAAAATCGATCACCGGCGGGTTTAACGTCGATCCGGCGAAATGGTTTGCCGCGTCGACGGCACGTATCAATAAACTCAAAGCACTGGAAGACGACTTCAAAAAGAGCATGATACTGCACGCTAAAGAAGCCACTGAAGCAGTAAAGACACAAATCTGGTCTTCTTTAATAACCGCTGCTTTGATAATTACGTTAACACTGGCAATCGCTTATTGGTTATCGATGTTGCTGTATCGCCAGATTCAGAGCTTGTCGGACACCATGCATAAAGCAGGCAGAGAGTTTCGCTTAAACAGTCGCAGCTCGGTATTGATGAATGACGAGCTGGGTGAATCGGCAAAAGCCCTGAATGAGATGCTGGAAAACATCTCCGAGCTGGTACGGCAGATGGAGGCTACCTCAAAAGAAGTGGAACTGATCTCCATTCAGAACCATTGTACGGTTTCTCTTAGTGCCAAAGGTATGCAGAATCAGCAGGCTGAATCAGAGCAGGTTGTGGTAGGCGTGCATCAGCTGGAACAGGCGACCCGGGAAATTGCGTCCAATATTCAGACAGTGGCCAGCCAATCCGATCAGGCCAACCAGATTGCACTGCAAAGCACTCAGGTAGTGGAGCGCAGTGTGTCGCGCATCGCCAACCTGAGTGATCATATGGCCGATGTTTCTTCTACCATCCGTGAGCTGCATAACAGCAGCAGTACCATTGGTGGTGTTCTGAATGTCATTAAATCCATTGCTGAGCAAACCAATTTGCTGGCTTTAAATGCTGCAATTGAAGCGGCTCGTGCCGGAGAGCAGGGGCGTGGCTTTGCAGTTGTGGCGGATGAAGTACGAACACTGGCGCAGCGTACTCAGGAATCTACCTCTGAGATTGAGAGCATTATTGGTAAATTTCAGCAGGAATCCGAAGCAGCATTTTCGGCGGTGGAGCAGTCACAATCGGCGGTGGAAGAAAGTGTTTCAACCGCCGGTGAGCTGGATCAGGCACTCGCCGTGATTCGCAATGCAATTGGTGATATCCAGAATTTATCCGATCAGGTTGCCTCGGCGGCCGAAGAGCAGGTTGCCACCAATAAAGAGCTCGGTGATTCCATGCGTCAGATCCATAATATTGCCGAGCATACGGTGCAAACCTCAGAGTTTATGCGCAAAACCTCAAAGCAACAGCGAGAGCTGTCGCAGAAAATGAATCAGCAGGCGGATCGCTTTATTATTGATGAGCAACCGGCCTCCTGATAAATCACGATTAACGAGCTGACAGCAGCTGGCCGATAAACTCAGCCACGTCTTGCAGCTCGTCTTCACTCACTTCATGCTGAAGTGGGTATTCTTTCCAGACCGGGCTGAAATTATTCTCCCTTAACCACTCTAAAGCTTCCTGACCCAACATTTTCGGCACTACGGTATCGTGTGAACCGTGACCAATAAACATCGGCAACTGCGCATTGCAGGGTTTTATCTTCAGTGGCTCTGCCAGATAGGTGGATAAACAAATGGCTCCGGCCAGGCGTTGCGGAAAACCACACGTAGCCTGGTAAGCAATCGCGCCGCCCTGAGAAAAACCAGCAATCAGAATACGCTCAGCACTAATTCCCTGTTCAACCTGTTGCTGAATCAGAGAGTGTATAGCGCTGATAGCAGCCTGATACTGATGGTTGTTGATTGTGCGTCGTGGTGACGCTGAAAAAATATCGTACCAGGCAGGCATCATCATGCCACCGTTAATGGTGACGGCCAGAGAGGGCGCTTGCGGATACAACATTTTCAGGCCAAGTTGCTGGCTGTGCTGGCGAATAAAGCCGGTAATCGGCGCAAAATCATACGCACTCGCCCCCAGACCGTGCAGCCAGATAATGCAGCTGTCAGCGTTAACATCTGGCTCATGAATTAAAACCTGTAACGATTCAAAGGTTGACGCTGTTTCACTTATCGTCTCACTCATGGGGATACACTCATACCGGTATATTTAGCTGACTAAAAAACCGAGTATACCAAATCTGCGCAGCGATTTTTTTGAGGCTTAACCCCCCAGCATGGAGCGCGTGGCATAGGCCACCGCGATGCCAAGATAATTACCAATCACATAACCCAGAATCGCCGCCGCAAAACCGGGAATGATAATTTCACGATTTTTTAATGCGCCGGCAATCACCGGGATAAAAGGAACCGACATAATGGCAGCCGATGAAGTAATCAGAAACGTATCGGTATCAATATCCATCAGTTTGCAGATCATTGCCTGTAGCACTAATGATCCCAGCAGAATAAAACCAATATAGGCAAACAGATCGAGATTCAGGTTGGTCAGAATGCTGGTGTCGGTCATGGTGCCCATGGTGAAACAAAACACCAGAATCAGATACATGCCCAGTTGAAAGCTGTTAGCTAGCTGGCGGATATAGGGAATAAACGAGGTGCCAAGACCAAGGCTGGTAATGGCAATAATAGTCACTGCTGACGACATGGATGGCGGGAACAATGCTGAGATGCCAACCGCGCCACCCACACAACCGGCTGAGATTAATAATACCTGTAAGGTTTGAGGCAGGGTTTTAATCTGGGTCAGCACTTTATAGCTGTTGGCGGTTTCATCGGCTAAGTGTGAGAAATGGTTTTGACCTTTATCTGATGATTGTTGTGTTTCGCTGGCTTGAAAAGAACGTAAAAACAGGCTGAATAAGGGTTTGGCCAGTGTCATCACAAAAATCAGGTACAGTGCGGAGAGCAAAATATCGTAGCTGGTCATGGTAATAAAAACAGACTGATCTGCTTTGATGGCGGTCTTAATCGCCGCCATATTGGGGCCGCCGCCGGTATAAGCACCAACCGACATACCAGCAATTTGCCAGATATGATTGAGCTGCCCATGAAATAACCAAGCACCAATAAAGCTGATTAACATTACGGATATTAAAGCAACCGCCATGCTTTTCATGGTATCGCCCGCCATGGTTAATGAATGGCGGACATCAATGGAAAAAACCAGCATAGGTAACGCCAACGCAATCGCAATTTCGGAAATATTGGTTTGCAGGTTGGTAAGTGATTGAGGGTCAATCCAGACAGAAAAATCCAGCGAAGCACTGAGCAATATCCCGAAACCAAACGATAAAACCACCACGCCGATTTTATCCAGTAGAGGAAATCGCTGACAAAGAAATACCAGCAGAGCAGGAATGGATAGATACATAATTGCTGCAACAATAACAGACACGGTGATATTCCTTTTTATTGTACTTTTTGAGACGGTTTAATATTGGATATAAGTTGAGCGCTTGTTTCTGGCAAAGATGCAGCTTCTGGTAGGTAGTCAGTCGGATACTGGAACACCGGCCAACGGTGTTTAATCTGACCATCGTCTAACAGTAATAAATCGCCAAACTGCAGGAAAACCGCTTCACTCTGGTGTGGTCGGAAAAATAAAAAGTCATCGCGCTGAATCAGGCTGTTAGCGGGTACCTCATAAAATTCCTGGTTACTGGAATGACCAAATAAACTGGATTGGTAACAGCCGGGTGGATAACAAGGCTGAGCCAGCCAGTTGCCACCATAAATAAAGACACCTTGTTTCGGCGCTTTGCCAAAAAATTGCAGAGCACGTGTCAGTCTGGGTGCTAACGGGATTTCCGGAGCGCTGACGTCTTTTAATACCGGTGCGGCAATAAAGCAGGCCGGAGTGTGGTGTGTCAGCGTAAAGGCATCAAAATCCGTTGGTTTCACCAGGGCAGAAGCGCTGGCAATCTCATTAATAACGGGCGATGTGTTTTTGTCGTATTTTGTTTGCTTATCGTACAGCGGATAGGTCGAGCTACCTGCGCCATTCAGGCAGAGGTGTTGCAGCCTGGCTTCACCAAAAACGGCTTTAACCTGATCCAGTCGTTGCTGATAACAATACATCGCATGACGAAAGGCTTTTTCAGAACCACCGAGAAACGCCGGCATTTTGGTGATGTGTGCTTCATAGCCCATCAGACCACTGAATGTTAAATGATCGCTGTTTTGCAGTAATAACAGCGCTTGTTTAAATGCCTCTGGGTCAGAAAAACCACCGCGGTTGAGCCCGACATTAATTTCCAGGTTAATCTGTAAACGTAATCCATGGCGCTGAGCAAAGTCCTGATATTCCTGCAAACGCTCGAATGAGTCGACCAACCATTGCAGTTGTTGGCGATCATCGAAGCTACTGAGGGTATTTTGCTTCCAATGATAAAAAGCCTGAACCGCGCTGATTGGCATCGGCTTGCCCAGTAAAATATCCGCCTCAGGAATCTGCTGAATTAAGCCAATCAGAAAGGGTAAATGAAAACTCATCAGACGATTGCTGCCGGTGCGGCGCATGATGTAACGAATCAGAGGAATAGACGGCAGCGACTTGGCGACAATGCGATAATGGTATCCCTGATTAATGATTTGCAGCAGGTGGTCGATATTCTGATCCAGCCGCTGTTTATCAATAATCAGCGATGGATAATGAATGCCTGCCTGCTTGAGGCTGCTATTCAGTGCCTGAAAATAGAGTTCATTCATTGAGTTATACTTTTTATTTTGTACTTTTGTACCATAACGGTTGTTGGCCGTTGATGGCAAGTCAATGAAGCGTTGATGAATCGAATACTATGATCGCCACCAGTGGCAAGGTAAACTAGCGCCATGTTTATAACGATGAGGAACAGGCATTGAGTTCTGTTGACCCGCAGAGGCGGGTGTTATCCGGAATGCGACCAACCGGTCGTCTCCATCTAGGCCATTATCATGGTGTTCTGAAAAACTGGGTAAAGTTGCAACACGAGTACGATTGTTTCTTCTTTGCCGCAGACTGGCACGCACTCAGCAGCCGTTACGAAAGCAGCAATGACATTGCCGGTCATTCTCTGGATATGATCATTGATTGGCTGGCGGCGGGCGTTAACCCGGGCACAACCACCTTATTTGTGCAGAGCCGTATTCCTGAACTGGCTGAGCTGCACCTGCTGTTGTCGATGATCACGCCCCAGGCCTGGCTGGAGCGGGTGCCGAGTTATAAAGACCTGAAAGAAAAACTGCGCGACAGTGAAAACAGCACGCTGGGTTTTCTCGCTTATCCGTTATTACAAAGTGCTGATATGTTGGCGTTTCGTGCCGGGCAAGTACCCGTGGGCGCCGATCAGGTGGCCCATATTGAACTGGCGCGCGAAGTGTCTCGCCGGTTTAATCATTTGTATGGCCGTGAAGCCGGATTTGAAGCCAACGCCGAACTGGCGATCAAAAAGCTGGGCAAAAAAGTATCAGGTTTATATTCCCAGTTGCGCAGCACCTATCTGAGCCATGGTGATGGTGAAGCATTAGCGACCGCTCAGGCACTGGTCAAAGAACAGAATAATTTAACCCTGGCGGACCGTGAGCGACTGTTGGGTTATCTCGAAGGCACGGGCAAAACCATCCTGCCTGAACCGCTGGAAATGTTATCCGATGTCTCTCGTTTGCCGGGGCTGGATGGGCAGAAGATGTCGAAATCTCACGACAACCTGATTCCATTGCGGGCTGAGCCAGACGAGATTGAGAAAAAAGTCCGTACCATGCCTACCGATCCGGCGCGTATTCGCCTGACCGATGCCGGTGATCCGGATAAATGCCCGGTCTGGCAGTTCCACCTGACGTACTCGGATGATGCGACTCAGGAGCGGGTACAACAACAGTGTCGCAGTGCTGGCTGGGGTTGTCTGGAATGCAAACAGCCTATTATTGATGCGGTGATTACCGAGCAACAACCGATTCGCGAGCGCGCTCAGCAATACGAAAGCAATCGTGATCTGGTGCGTAGTATTATGGCTGAAGGCACCGATAAGGCCCGGGAAGAAGTGCGCGACACGCTGGAAATTGTGCGTGAAGCCATGGGCCTGGACTATTTGTAGAGGAATTAATATCAGATTATGAGCGACCAGAGCGTAACAGAGGCGGATTCGTCGGAGTCAAGCGAAGTGACTGCTGACAGCCAAGCAGGCACTCAAAAACGAGGCCAGCAGGAAATGCCGTTTGCTCTGGTGCAGGGCGAGCCCATGACTCAGCTGCCGCTCGATCTGTATATTCCGCCGGATGCGTTAGAAGTTATTCTGGAGCAGTTCGAAGGGCCGCTGGATTTATTGCTGTATCTGATTCGCAAACAAAACCTCGATATTCTTGAAATCAACGTCGCGGATATTGTTGAGCAATATCTGGAATACATCGACATGATGAAAGCCATGCAGCTGGAAGTCGCCGGAGAATACCTGGTGATGGCCGCGATGCTGGCCGAAATCAAAAGCCGCATGTTATTACCGCGCAATAACGAAAACGGTGATGAGGAAGAAGAAGATCCGCGAGCGGAACTGATTCGTCGCTTGCAGGAATACGAACGCTTTAAAACGGCGGCGGAAAACCTGGATGAGTTACCGCGTCTGGAGCGCGATACCTGGCTGCCGGAAGTGGATGCACCGGAGCGGATTCAGGAGCGTATTCACCCGGAAGTGGAAATGAAAGAAATCATGCTGGCGTTTGCTGCGGTATTACGCCGAGCTGAGCGTTTTGAACATCATGAAATTCAGCGCGAGCAATTATCGACCCGGGAGCGGATGACGGATGTGCTGGAGCGTTTAAAAGGCGGCAGCTTTACCACTTTTCGCTCTCTGTTTGAGCCAAAAGAAGGTAAACTGGGCGTTGTTGTTACGTTTCTGGCGATTCTGGAGCTGGTGAAAGAATCCCTGATTGATATCGTGCAGCAGGATACGTTTGGCACCATTCATGTAAAAACCCGGGAAGCCATCAGTCCACACCGCCAGATCCGGGATGAAGCAGACGACGCAGCCGGTTAATTGACTCTTTAATTGCTTAGTTGATTGTTTGCTTGGTAGACCATCGTTTGCCAACCGTTAAATAAGACCGTCGTGAGACACTCTTTATGGACGCTTTGTTATGAGCAGGCCCGCATTAAAAAATATTCTTGAAGCTGCGTTGATGGCTGCCGGTGGGCCGCTGTCGCTGGAACGTATGCAGACCTTGTTTGATCATCACGAACAACCCAAAAGCACCGAGCTGAAACAAGCTCTGACGGACATCAAACACGACCTGTTAGGCCGTGGTATTGAATTGATCGAAGTCGCCAGTGGCTATCGTTTACAAGTGCGTAGCGAAGTAGCTCCCTGGGTTGGCCGCTTGTGGGATGAACGCCCACAACGCTATTCTCGCGCCTTGCTGGAAACACTGGCGCTGATTGCTTATCGCCAACCCATTACCCGGGGCGATATTGAAGATGTGCGTGGTGTGGTGGTGAGCTCACAAATGATGAAAACCCTGATCGAACGCGACTGGGTGCGTATTGTGGGGTATCGCGATGTGCCGGGCCGTCCGGCAATGTATGCCACGACTAAAGAATTCCTCGATTATTTTGGTTTAAAAAGCCTGGAAGACTTGCCAAGCTTGATGGAAATCCGCGAGCTGGAAGACACCAATCGTAAGCTGGAATTTGGTGATGATGCTGAAGCCCGCAAAGAAACACCAAAAGAATACGACTTTGCGTCGGATGAGGATGTTGAAGAGCGTGGTGCCAGTGTGCTGGATGCTACCGAAGAAGATCTGGCAAAAGCGGCGGCGCTGGTTGAACGTGTTGAAGCCAATGTATTTGCCCGCCCGGACGATGAGGATGAAGCAGCCTCTGAAAAACCACGTGATATTGGTGAGTTACTGGAGCGCTTGGAAAACGTCGAAAAAGATCGGGATTTATCCGATTTGGTTGCTCAGCAAGAAGATTTGATGGCGCAGCAGGAAGCTGCGATGTCAGAGTCAGTAGCTGACATGGATGCTGCTACAGTGAGTAGTGACTCTGAAGAGAACAGCGCTACGCAAGAGAGCAGCGCAGCCGAAGCGAATATGGAGCAGGCTATTGCTTCTGAAACTAGCGCTCCGGAAACCCCTCTATCAGAAGCCGCAGCCGACACGCCGAAGACGCTGGAAGATGCTCAGCGTGCACGTTTATTAGCCGAGCAGCAGGCTATTAAAGATCGCATTATGCAGGAAATTGCCGCAGAGCAGGCGGCCGCCAGTGCCGGTGCAGAGTCTGAGGTGCTTGAGCCTGAAATGGTCGAGTCTGAGATAGTTGAACCTGAAGTAGTCGAGTCTGACGATTATGCTGATAGTAGGGATGCAGCAGAAGAACAGGCCGAGCGCGAATTGCTTGAAGAGCTGCAACTGGAGCAAGAGCGGCTTGAGCAGGAAAAAGCCGAACAGGAACAGCTTGAGCGAGAGCAGCTTGAGCAAGAACAACAGCGCTTAGAATCCGAAGCGGAAGAGTTATTGATTCAGCAGGAAATTGAAGCTGAAAAAGCCCTGTTAGCTGAAGAGCAGGCGGCAGAAGAGGTAGCTGAACAGCAAGCTCAGGAAAACGAACAAAGCGATGATGACTCAGACTCGTCATCGCCGTCTGGCCCTAGTCTATTTGGATAAGAGCTGACAACCGAATTCAGAAGAAGAGATGTTATGAGAGAACGAGTACAAAAATTATTAGCCCTGGCGGGTGTTGCCTCACGTCGTGAAGCCGAGCGTTTAATTGCCGAAGGTCGGGTTACCGTAAACGGCGATAAGGTGAAATTGGGCGACCGTGCACACCGTTTAGATGATGTGCGTGTTAATGGCCGTCCGGTTAAGCTCGAAGAAGCGGGTCGTACCCGTCGGGTGCTGGCTTATAACAAACCCGTGGGTGAAGTGTGCTCACGCAATGATCCGGATGGTCGTCCAACCGTATTTGATCATTTACCGAAAACCAAAAACGAGCGCTGGATCAATGTTGGCCGTCTGGATATTAATACCAGCGGTTTGTTGTTGTTTACCACTGATGGCGATTTGGCCAATAAATTAATGCATCCGTCTTCAGAAGTGGATCGCGAATACGCCGTGCGTGTGCGTGGTGACGTAGACGAAGCCATGATTGAGCGGCTGAAAGAAGGCGTGATGCTGGAAGATGGCCCGGCACGCTTTACCGATGTGCAGTTCTTTGATGGTGAAGGCGCCAACAAGTGGTACCACGTGGTGGTGATGGAAGGCCGTAACCGTGAAGTACGTCGTTTATGGGAAAGCCAGGGTGTGGAAGTCAGCCGCTTAAAACGCGTGCGTTATGGCTGTATTTTTATGCCGGCGAATATTCCGGTTGGCACCTGGGTAGAGTTAAAACAGCGCGAAGTAAATGACCTTGCCGATCTGGTTGGTCTGGAGCGCAAACGCACCAAGCGCTTAATTGGTAAAGAAAAAGAGCAGTTTGTGCGTCAGCAAAAACGCCAGAAGGTGCGTCAATCGGCAGAAAAGCGCAAACCGAAATAAAAGGCGATTGTATATGCCTGAAATCAATATTAGATTTCAGGCTGTATCAAAACAAGGATGGTTTTATGAAGTATTTATTAGTTATTGCTGTTGTTGCTGGTTCTTTATATCAGCTTTATCTCCCTAAATTGACTGATGAGTCAGTAAGGCGGTTTATGGATGATATGCAGATAGCTGAACAGATGAAAGACTATTCTCGCGTAGAAGAGATGTTCACTGATACTGTTAAGGTATCGATACGACGCGGCAATGCGGATTCTGTAAAAACAACGAATATTTCTAGCTCACAGCTGGTTGCTGTGATGAAAAAGCTACATCAGCCTGAATATGAATATGTTTCTGATTTGAAAATAAAAGATATTCAGATTCTTAGTGATAAAGCAATTGTCGCTACTGATGAAACACTATGGATGACAGTTGAGGGGAGTCGCTTCAAAAAACGTACGCAAGGGTTGCTAACTCTTATCGTTGAAGGCTTTGATATTAAAATAACTGAGGTGAAGGATTACGCTCATTAATTGTTGTGACTACTGAAAATTTAATTCCCTCAATAGCAGCTCAATTGAGCTGCTTTTTTACATCTCAACGGTCACATTTTTAACCGGTATTTTCTGCAATATCATGGCGCAGGCAATTCCACTTAACACGCCGAAAATATTACTCTCCCAGGAAATGTAGGCATTAATCGGTAATAACCCAAATACCAATCCACCCCAGCCCAATAAGGTAATCAGTGAGATTGCCAGGTGTTTGACCTGACGGGTACGAATGCCGCTGACCAATAAAAAGCCAAACAGCGCATAAACTAAACCGTTAAGGCCCATATGTGGGATACCCCGGGCAAACAGCCAGACACCAAGGCCGGTAGCAAGCGTGCTGCTCAGCAGTACGGTCAGGTAGGTTTTTTTACCGTATTGCATTGCCAGAAAAGACAGAATCGTAAACGGAATAATATTCGAGGCGAAGTGCCAGGTGTCCTTGTGTAGCACTGGCGCCGTTATGATCAACGGCAGGCGGGTTATTTCACGGGGAATCAAAGCCAGTACATTAAGGCCGCGCAATGTCAGCAGGTTAATCAGCTCGATTACTGCCAGTGCGGCAGCAATCATTAAAACAAAGCGAAACTGCTGACCAAACATCCTTTTTACAGCAGAAATTTTATAGGGTGTCATGCGCTCTGATCGTTCCTTGTCGTGTGTTTCTTGCGACTGAATTCCTGACGGCTAGCAATTAATCGGCTTTATGCTCACGCGCTAAATAGTCGTGAGACTGCATTTCTAACATACGGGACGTGGTGCGCTGGAATTCAAATTCCAATTTACCGGTGCCGTAAATTTCGTGAATCGGCGCATCGGCAGACATAATCACTTTAACGCCACGATCGTAGAATTCATCAATCAGGTTGATATAACGGCGTGCGAGATCGTCGTTTTTGGTGCCCATTACCGGCACGTTAGAAATCAGAATAGCGTGGAACAGTTTGCCCAGTTCGATGTAATCATTTTGTGAGCGTGGGCCATCACATAAGCCTTCAAATTCAAACCAGGCCACGTCATCACAGATTGCTTTAGCTGGAATATTACGTCCCAGAATTTCGACATTCACGTTGTTTTCAACGTGTTTAGCGTCTGGCACTAAGCTATCGAAGCTTTTTTTCAGGCTGGCTTCTGCGGTTTCATCCAGCGGATAGTGGTACAGCTCGGCTTGCTCCAGTGTCCGTAAGCGGTAATCCACGCCACTATCGACGTTAACCACTTCGGTGTATTTATTCAGCAGTTTAATTGCCGGAATAAAACGATCACGTTGTAAGCCGTCTTTGTATAAACCGTCTGGAACGATGTTAGAGGTGGAGACCAGCGTGACGCCACGGGCGAATAATTCCTGCATCAGGCCGCCAAGAATCATGGCATCACCGATGTCAGAGACAAAAAACTCATCGAAACAGATCACAACGGCTTCTTCAGCAATCTGATCGGCAACGGTTTCCAGTGGGTTTTTCGCGCCGGTCAGTTTGGTTAAATCACCATGAACGCGCTGCATAAAGCGGTGGAAGTGAGTGCGCATTTTACGTTCAAATGGCAGTGCATCGTAAAAGGTATCCACCAGATAGGTTTTACCACGGCCAACGCCACCCCAAAAGTACAGACCTTTAATGGGTTCTTTCTGCTTCTTTTTGCTGAACAGCTTCGACATAAAGCCTTTGCTTTTATTGGCTTCATAATCGGCGACCAAATCATCGTACAGGCGCTGCAGATGCTTAACGGCCATTTCCTGCGCTGCATCGTAAGAGAAGTCATCACGTTTTAAGTCTTCTTGATAGAGTTCCCAGGGGGTAGACACAGCACACTCCAGATATCAGTGGTTGATTGGATCAATACAACAAAATGGGGGCGCAATTTACCTTAAAATGGCGCCTATTTGTAGAGGGAGGATGTTTACAGCAGGGCTTCAATGTCGTGTTTCAAAGACTTCTGGAGGTCGGTTAAGCGCCCATGAAAGAAATGCCCGCCGTCGGAAAACACGTGCCAGTGAGGTTGGGGAACGACCCGGGCAACCCAGTCATCGACTTCGTCAAAAGGCACCACTTCATCGGCATCACCCATATAAACGTGGGTTTCAAACTCATAAGGCAGGGTGTTTGGTGCATCAAAGTGGTGTACCGCTGGTGCGACAAGAAATAAACCCGCCAGCCATTCCGGTTGTTCGCCAGCAGCCAGGCAAGCCATGCCAGCACCAAACGAGAAGCCGCCGAGAAAGATTTTCTGCCAGCCTAACTCTTCTCTGGCGTAGCGTAATGCTGTTAATACATCCTCGACTTCGCCGCGGCCATGGTCATGCTCACCTTCGCTTGAGCCAACACCCCGAAAGTTAAAGCGCAGAGTCGACAATCCAAGTCGTGCAGCCGTGCGGGTGGCTGTTGTCACCACTTTGTTATCCATGGTGCCATCAAACAGAGGGTGTGGATGGCACATCAGAAAACCAACCGGTGTTTGTTGATCTAGCAATCGGGCTTCCAGTGTTCCGGCGGTTCCCGGCAGGGTGATGGGCTGTTCTGCTGGCATAATTCTCTCGTTTTATCAGGTGTCAGCTGGATATGCTGACATAGGCGGCACTGTAGCGACCTGTCGGCCCAGTCTCAATAGGAGTCTCAATAGTATTTTAAATATCTATATAACTATATTTGAATTTAATGCTTGTGATGATTATGATGCGTTACTAACTAAGGAGGAGAAACACCATGAGCAAAATTCAGCATATTAGTTTGCAACAGTTGGCATCGAACCCGGAGGCGCTGGTGATTGATGTGCGCACGGCCGCCGAGGTGCAGTCGTTGGGCTATGCCGGAAGTACACACCTGCCATTGCAGGCCTTAACAAAAGAACAGGTGTGTGCTGCCTGCGACCAGCACGATGGCGCTGTCTATGTATTGTGCGGTTCGGGCAAGCGTGCCGCGATGGCGGCAGAACAAATCACCGACTGGCTGGACCACTCCATCTATGTGATTGAAGGTGGCATTCAGGCCATGGAGCAAGCGGGCATGGCATTGGTACGTGGAGATTCCAATATCATCAGCTTGGAGCGCCAGGTGCGTATTGCGGCAGGGCTGTTGGTGGTTACCGGGGTGGTGCTGGGCGCAACGGTTTCGCCCTATGGGTATGGTTTGTCGGCATTTGTTGGCGCTGGACTGATGTTTGCCGGAATAACGGACTCCTGTGCCATGGGTATGGTGTTGGCGCGTATGCCGTGGAATAAAAGCTGACAGGCTCTCATATCTTTATAGCAAAATGTTATTGAAAGTACCTTCTTATATATCATGCCTCTTGGTATAGTCCGGCCCATCTAAATTAGGCTAACAGTAAATCTGACTTTCATCCCTCGGGATGTCTGGAAAGTAGAAGAGCAACCATGACTGACTATAACCTGACGCATTTAAAGCAGTTGGAAGCGGAGAGTATTCATATTATCCGTGAAGTAGCTGCTGAATTTGATAATCCGGTAATGCTGTATTCTGTGGGTAAAGACTCCGCGGTAATGCTGCACCTGGCACGTAAAGCTTTTTATCCGGGTAAACCACCATTTCCTCTGATGCACGTTGATACCACGTGGAAGTTTAAGGAAATGATTGAGTTCCGCGACAAAATGGCTGAAGAAATTGGTATGGAACTGCTGGTTCATACCAATCCTGAAGGTTTAGCGGCGGGTGTTGGCCCGTTCACGCACGGTTCTTCCAAGCACACCGATATTATGAAAACCCAGGCGCTAAAGCAGGCGTTAGATAAGTGGGGTTTTGATGCTGCGTTTGGTGGTGCACGTCGTGATGAAGAAAAATCCCGTGCCAAAGAGCGTGTGTACTCTTTCCGTGATGAAAACCACCGTTGGGACCCGAAAAACCAGCGTCCTGAACTGTGGAATATCTACAACGGCAAAGTAAACAAAGGTGAATCCATTCGTGTATTCCCTCTGTCTAACTGGACGGAACTCGATATCTGGCAGTACATCTATCTGGAAAACATTGATATTCCGGGTCTGTATCTGGCAGAAGAACGTCCTGTGGTTGAGCGTGATGGCATGCTGATCATGGTTGACGACGAGCGTATGCCGTTAGAAGAAGGCGAAGTGCCTGAGAATAAGATGGTGCGTTTCCGTACTCTGGGTTGTTATCCATTAACCGGTGCAGTGGAATCCACAGCCAACACCTTGCCTGAAATTATTCAGGAAATGTTGCTGACCACTACGTCGGAACGTCAGGGCCGTGCAATTGACCACGACTCGTCGGCGTCTATGGAGAAGAAAAAACAAGAGGGGTACTTCTGATGTCACACCAATCTAACCTGATTGCAGAAGATATCCTGGGTTATCTGAAGCAACACGAAAACAAAGAACTGCTGCGTTTCCTGACCTGCGGTAACGTTGATGACGGTAAATCCACACTGATTGGCCGTTTGTTATACGATTCCAAGATGATCTTTGAAGATCAGCTGGCTGCGATTGAAAATGATTCTGCCAAGTCCGGTACTCAGGGTGACCAGATCGATCTGGCATTGCTGGTAGATGGTCTGGCGGCTGAGCGTGAGCAGGGTATTACCATTGACGTGGCTTACCGTTATTTCTCTACCGAGAAGCGTAAGTTCATCATCGCTGACACCCCAGGGCACGAGCAGTACACCCGTAACATGGCGACAGGTGCCTCGACCTGTGATCTGGCGATCATCCTGATTGATGCCCGTTACGGCGTTCAGACTCAGACCAAGCGTCACTCGTACATTGCCTCTCTGCTGGGTATTAAGCACGTTGTGGTTGCGGTGAACAAAATGGATCTGCTGGATTTCTCCGAAGAGCGCTTCGAAGAGATCAAAGCCGATTACCTGAAGTTTGCTGAAAACCTGAACCTGAGCGACATCAAGTGTGTGCCTATTTCTGCCCTCGACGGTGACAACATTGTTAATCGTACCGAGCGTTCTAACTGGTACACCGATAAAACGCTGATGGAAATTCTGGAAACTGCTGAGATTTCGGCCGATAAAAACGTCGATAACTTCCGCTTCCCGGTTCAGTACGTTAACCGTCCAAACCTGGACTTCCGTGGTTTCTGCGGCACTGTCGCTTCGGGTGTTGTGCGTAAAGGCGACAGCGTGATGGCGCTGCCTTCACGTAAAACCAGCACGGTTGCGTCGATAGTGACCTATGAAGGTGAGCACGAAGAAGCCTTTATCGATCAGGCCGTTACTATCACGCTGGAAGACGAAATCGACGTTTCCCGCGGTGATATGCTGGTTAACATCGACGACGTACCGGTTGTAACCAGCAAGATCAATGCAGACATCGTATGGATGGCAGAAGATGCGCTAGTACCGGGTAAGGCGTACGACATTAAGTTTGCGTCACAAATGTCGCAGGGTGCGGTTTCTAAAGTTCACCACCGTGTGGATGTGAACACCATGGAACAGCACGATGCTGAGCAGATTAACCTGAACGAAATTGGCCTGTGTGAAGTCACTTTAACCAAGCCGGTTGCGTTTGATGCTTACCAGAAGAACCGTGCTACCGGTGCTTTTATCGTCATTGATCGCTTAACCAACGTGACCGTTGGTGCAGGTATGATCGTTGGTGAAGCGCAGGATGGCGAAGGTGATGCCAGCCCATTAACGGCAGAAGAAAAAGCCGCACGTTTTGGCCAGAAGCCAGCCGTTGTTGCTATTAATGCGGTTGATGCTGAAAAAGTTGCACTGCAACTGGATCGTCGCCTGTTTGAAATGGGTCGTGTATCCGCCATTGCAACCGCCGAAAATGCTGAGCTGCTGAAAGCGGCTGGCCTGGTGGCTCTGGTTGCTGGTGGTGCAGACGGTGCAGACGTTAGCCTGGCAGCGGATCAAGACTCGCTGGATAGCTTGATTGCTGATCTGCAGGAGAAAGGAATTATTTAATTCCTGGCTTCTTGCTGTTAAGCAATAGCGATTAAAAGAAACCCTGCTCTGGTAACAGAGTGGGGTTTTTTATTGCTCGTTAATGGCGACGATCTGATATAAAAGAAACTACTTGTTTGACGGACACTTTTTAAGGAACTGTTTTTAAGGAGTTGTTTTTGACTGAGATACTGCTTGGCATTATAGCCTTGATCACTTCCACTATTGCCGGTGTGGTTGGCTTTGGCGGTGGCATGCTGCTGATCGCTATTATGCCGGTATTTTTGCCTGCCAGTATCATTATTCCGGTGCATGGGCTGACGCAGCTCGCCAGTAACGCCTCACGTATGGTGTTCTCTCTGAGTTACGTTCGCTGGGAGTTTTTACCCCGCTTTTTAGTGGGTTCAGTGCTCGGTATGGTACTGGTTGGTTATGTGTTATTTAACCTGCCGATGGATTATGTGCCTGCCGCCATTGGTTTGTATTTATTACTGAATTTATGGAGTAAACCGTTTTCGCGATTTATCAGTCGCTTTGAAAACTATTACCTGATTGGTTTTTTACAAACCGGGCTTGGCTTGGTAGTGGGGGCTACCGGGCCGTTGTCATTATCCGTGTTAACCAAGCAGCTGAATTCTAAAGACGAAATTATCGCCACCAGTTCATTGTTTATGAGTATCAGCCATCTGGCAAAAATTCCGGTTTATGGTGCGCTGGCGTTTAATATGCTGGATGAAATCGGGCTGTTAACCTTTATGATTGTCGGCTCAGTGCTGGGTTCTTTTCTTGGCACCAAGCTTCGGCTTAAAGCCAATAATCAGCAACTGATAACAATCATTAAGGGGCTGTTAACACTTCTGGCCGTTAAAATGATTATTATGGTGTTGTTCAATTAATCGATTATTCACGATAAACAATAAGGGAAGTACAAAAAATGATCACAAGACAAGCGATAAAAATAACGACGCTGACAAGCTTGCTGGCGTTAGCAGGGTGCAGTGGAACCATGCCTAAACTGGGTGTTGAGGCTGGCCAGCTTGAACCATGCCCGGATAAACCTAACTGCGTTAGTAGCCAGGCAAAGGACAATGATCATTTTATTGATCCTATTAGGGTATCCGCCACTCAGGCTGAGGCGAAAAAGCGTTTATTAGCCGTTCTGGAAAAAACCGACAATGCCGAAGTCGTTGAAGTCACCGAGAGTTATGTTCGCGCTGCATTTACTTCGAACTTAATGCGCTTTGTTGATGACGTGGAGTTTTATTTTCCGGCTGAACAATCAGCGGAGGTGCTGATTCATGTTCGCTCAGCTTCAAGATTGGGTCACTCGGATTTTGGTGTGAATCGTGACCGGGTTGAGATGATTCGCGAACAGCTTAAAAATTAAGAGCTGTTTAATACTATCAGCGATGATCAATAAACCAGTATTTCTCCCAGAAGGTCATCACTTTCTCCGGGTACTTAGTGCGGCCCAGGCTGCCGTTGTAGCGTGCTAAGGCCCGGGTCCAATCCCCTTTTTCACGTTTTAAATAGTGCTTGAGAATGGTACAGCCATAACGCAGGTTGGTGCGGGTATCCATAAGATTGTCGTCGGCGCGACCAATTTCTTTTTTCCAGAACGGCATAATCTGCATATAGCCCCGCGCACCCACAACCGAAATGGCAAAACGCTGGAAACCACTTTCCACATGAATCAGCGCCATCACTAATTCTGGTGATAAATCGGCACGCGTGGCTTCCTGATGCACCATGCGCAAAAAATCCAGCCGCTTTTTATCGTCTTTCATATAACGCTTTAAGCGGGTAGACATATCAACCAGCCATACCTGAGCGGCAAACTGATCTTCAAAAGAGGTGGCGTCGTTTACGGCATTCAGCAGGGCACTGCGCAGCTCGTTATCAATGGCCGGTTTCTCACCGGATTGCGCGAAAGATGGTGCGCTTATAAAGAGCAGGGCAAAAAAAAGCACTGATAAAACCGAAATGGCTGACACTGGTTTTACAGGAACAGCATTGTATATGGTGGGTTTCATCAGTGCTTCTCTTTATCGCAGCAACAGGCTGATTATCGCAGCAACAGGCTGAAAGTGGCTTACAGCTTGATATTCTCTTTCAGGAACTCAACAACCGAACCCGCTTCAATATCCTGCTTATCGTCAGAGCGACGCGCTTTGTATTCCAGTGTTCCGGCTTCTAAGCCACGGTCTGAGATCACGATACGATGTGGAATACCCATCAGCTCCATATCGGCGAATTTCACCCCAGGGCTGGTTTTCTTATCGCGGTCGTCCAGATACACCTCAAAGCCAGCCTCGGTCAGCTCGTTGTACAGCTTCTCTGTTGCTTGCTGAACCGCTTCAGAGCGATGCAGGTTCATCGGTACAATGCCAACGTGGAAGGGAGCAATAGCATCCGGCCAGATAATGCCGTTGTCATCGTTGTTCTGTTCGATGGCCGCAGCCACAACACGGCTAACGCCAATGCCATAACAACCCATAATCATGGTCTGATCTTTGCCGTTTTCGTTCAGTACTGTGGCTTTCAGAGCTTCGGAATACTTGGTACCCAGCTGGAAGATATGACCCACTTCGATACCACGTTTGATCTCCAGTGTGCCGTTACCACAAGGGCTTGGGTCACCTGCGACAACATTACGCAGATCGGCTACTTCCGGCAGCGGTAAATCACGTTCCCAGTTGATGCCAAACAGGTGCTTGCCATCAATGTTGGCACCGGCGCCGAAGTCAGAGCAATGTGCCACCGCGCGATCAACAACAATACGAATGGTCATGCCAACCGGGCCTAATGACCCCGGTCCTGCGCCAACAATCGGGCGAATTTCTTCTTCCGTGGCAAACTGTAATGGGCTGGCAACACCGTCCAGTTTTTCGGCTTTGATTTCGTTTAATTCGTGATCGCCACGCACCAGCAGGGCGACTAACTCGTAGTTGCCGTCTTCGTCAGCTTCACCACGCACGATTAAGGTTTTGATGGTTTTTTCGATGGCCAGGCCGTGTTGCTCAACCAGATCACTGATGGTTTTGGCGTTGGGCGTGTCCACTTCGTGCATGTCTTCCGTGGCTGGCGCTCGTTCACCGGCTGGTGCCAGTGCTTCGGCCAGCTCAACGTTAGCGGCGTAATCGCTGGCATTGGAGAAGGCG